>NZ_JBGCVY010000017.1:0-77537 GCF_041088075.1 Mucilaginibacter sp.
GTGTTGTTGCCCACCATCAAATCCAGATCCAAACGCTGCGCAATAGAACGCACAACGGGAACGCAGATTAAACCACGGCCATAACGCGCCATAAAATTAATCACTTCCGGAGTGGCGTTGCGCGCAGGAATATAAAAATCGCCTTCGTTTTCGCGGTCTTCATCATCCACAATAATGATCATTTTTCCGGCTTTTATATCTTCAATCGCTTCTTCTATACTGCTTAACATCGTTGTAGTATTTAATTGTTTTGTACCGGATGAACTTAAACCTGTTAAAAAATTGTTTTTGATTGGCACAACAGCACAAAACTAAGTATTAATACAATGTGGGCAGTCGGCATACTGTAAAACAAATTGCCCTTATTTGGCTCGGTATTTTTTTGTTGTAAGTTTTTATGCCGATAAAAGAAGCATCGGCCCTAAAGTTTTTCAGCAACAAATTTTGGGTGGTAAAAGAAGCATCAGTTTAACGATACTGTTTTTATGCCGGTAAAAGAAGCATCGGCCCAAAGTTTTTCAGCATCAAATTTTGGGTGGTAAAAGAAGTATCGGCTTAACCATATTGTTTTTATGCCGGTAAAAGAAGCATCGGCGTTAGTCATCCTGAAATTTTTTCAGGATCCCTCTTCCAAGATCATAGCCTTTCTAATGGGATGCCGAAAAAATTTCGGCATGACAAAAAACAGAAACACACTAATTTTATGCCGGTAAAAGAAGCATCAGCTTGCCAAAACGGTTTGTTCGTTGTCTTTGGTTTTTTTTTGAACAAGACGTAAAAAGAATTTTTTATAAACATCCACATCAAAAATAGCCGAATCGGTTGCGGCCTTGTAAGTTAAAAACAAACCCAGCGGCGTTAACACCACAATGGCCACCCACATCCCAATCACCGGAGGAACGTGCCCGTCTTTTGCCGATTTTTCCCCAATGGTTGAAATGATATGGTAAATCAGGAAAAACGCCACCGAAACCACAACTGGCAGGCCCAAGCCGCCTTTGCGAATGATGGCTCCCAAAGGTGCGCCAATTAAAAACAGCACCAAACAAGCGGCCGATAAAGTGAATTTCCGTTGGTATTCAACCATTGTTCTGCGGATGTTATTCGAAGCGCCTTTTCGCAAATCAATCTTGGAAGAGACCGTTTCCTGTAAAGCCCGGGCTTCGCCCAAAGCAGCACTAAGGGCACTTAAACGCTCTGTAGGTTTAAAAGTGTTCAACAAGCTGCTGGCCAGTTTATAGGTTTTTGGGCCAGTTTTGGATTGGTGCGGAACAGAAAAATATTTAGCATAAGCACTCAATGTCCTAAATTCTGTGGCCAAACCGCTGTCCAGCCTAAATTCCATCGTTTCGCGTTCGTGTTTAAGCTGCTTTAAATTCATCATTTGGTAAGCACTTTTAAACTCTGCTTCTGATGTCCTTTTAAACTTTAAATTTGATAAGTCAAACTTTTGCTCGGTTTCTTTAAAACGCATCCGGGTCAAACGCTGGCGCGGATTGTAGCCTTTATCGCCGTTCGTTTCCTCATAACGGATGCCGTTCTTCAATTTTAAAACCAAATAAGAATCGTCGGGCGTGCGGTACATACTTCCCTCTTTGGCAAAAATAACAGAGTTGTTGCCGCTGGAAGGGTTTTTTTCGTAAATGATGATCCCGTAAAGCCGCTGTCCGTCCGGATCTTTCTTTTTAACACGGATGGTATAGCCCGGAAAATTACTGCTGAAAATATTTTCGGGCAATAAGTTGGTTGATTTTTGCTGGCGGGCATCGTACAACAAGGAATAATACTTGAGGTTGGCCACCGGCAGCATATAATCCGAAAATATAAACGCGCTGATGCTTAATAAAGTAACCACGATAATCATCGGGTACATAGCGCGGCTTAGCGAAACGCCTGCAGATTTAATGGCCACCAATTCGTAATTTTCGCCCAGGCTGCCAAAAGTCATGATGGATGAAAGCAAAATGGAAAGCGGCAGTGCCATGGCTACGTTGGTTGCCGAAGCATACATCATCAATTCTAAAATAACATACCATTCAAAACCTTTTCCAATCAAATCATCAATGTATTTGAATAAAAAAAGCATCAGCAACACAAACATTACAATAAAAAATGTAACGAAAAATGGCTGTATAAACGCTTTTAAAATAAGCAGGTGTATCTTTTTCACTAATCAGTCCCCCTTGTAAAATTTATAACTACGCACCCAAAACGCTGATTAAATAAGCAATCTGGTTGTCCCAAATCAAGGTTTTTTCGTTGATATTGTCTTCTGTTGCAAAATCGGTGATGCCGAGGGCAACATCATTGGTCAGTTCGTCCTGGATAATTTCCATTTCGAAATAACTTTGCGGGTCATCGTCCGTCCACCTAAAGCGCACAAACTTGTTCTCTTTTACACTGAGCAGTTTGGCATCTTGCTGTTCGCCGTCCCACGAAAAGGTGTAAACCTGATCTTTAATGGTTACATCATCTGCAAACCATTGCGCCAGTCCGTTTGGCTCGCTTATAAAACTGTATAATATCCGGGGCGAAGACTTAACTTCGTACTCTATCTTAAATTTTTTCTTATTGCTCATGTTAGGTTATACGGAGGTTTTAGGTAGAAAATGTAAATTTTAACAATTTTTCTTAGTAAAACTAATTTCTGGTATATTTGCGACCTGTTTAACAAAAGGCGGGGTAGCTCAGATGGTTAGAGCGTAGGATTCATAACCCTAAGGTCGGCAGTTCGATCCTGCTCCCCGCTACCATACCGGGACAAGCGCAATTGCGTTTGTCCCTTCTTTTTTTAACCCTAAAGCATTAGAGATTTGATAAATGTAGCGTAGAAGCAGTTTTTAGCGCAAAAAATAAGGGCAAATCAACCGCTAAATTGATTTGCCCAGTATGTAGCCCGTAGGGGAATCGAACCCCTGTTTCTAGAATGAAAATCTAACGTCCTAACCCCTAGACGAACGGGCCAACTTTTATTTGGCTACACGCAGCAAGTAATTAAACAGTTAAATTGTTTTTGGCTGATTGTTCGGCAAAGATATAAATCCAGAATTTCCCGTCAATACTACACCTGCAAAAATTGCATTCAAATAGAAATATCATTTTTGCAGAAAAATCCAGTATAAATGCATACTGTTTTTATCACTACAAAAATGATATCCAGATTGACTTTTACCTTTATTTAAGGTAAAAGAAGTATGTACAAATGAACAATAAAACTCGGTGCATTTATTAAAATGCAGGGTAAATCCCCTTGTTTTTAATATTCGTCTTTACGGCCACCGCCGCCACCTTTATTGTAGCCACTGCCGCCACCGCTTTTATAGCCGCCTTTATCGTAGCCGCCTCCACCGCCACTTCTGCCGCCGCCGCCACCATAGCCGCCACTTCCGCCCCGGCTGTTGCCGCCGCCGTAGCCGCCGCCGCTGTTTCCGCCTTTGTAGCCGCCGCCACTGTTGCCGCCGCCAAAACTACTTCTTCTGGAATCGTCCCTTTTGTCCTCAGATTTGTTGACTACAATCGAACGGCCTTCAACTGTAGATCCGTTTAGTTCGTCAATTGCTTTTTGCGCCATGGCATCGTCCGGCATTTCAACAAACCCAAACCCTTTACTTCTTCCTGAAAACTTGTCGATGATAATTTTCACTGATGATACTTCACCGTAAGCTTCAAAAACTTCTTTTAACTTGGTTTCTTCCAAAGAAAATGGAAGGCTTCCTACAAAAATGTTCATTATTGTTTTTTAATTTGATTGTATATCTATTTCAAACATACTTATATTAAATCTATATTTTACTATTAAAAAAAATTTTAATTTTAATTTAGTTTGCCAAGGTATCCTAAAACCTAAACCTGAGTCCCTCATAACGAAAACTAACGCATAAAAAAAGGCGTGCCGGTAATAACCGGCACGCCTTTTTGGATAATTATTAAATTTAACCTTAGAAAATAGTAAACTCTACACGACGGTTTTTCTGACGTCCGGCAGCAGTTTTATTGCTTGCAATTGGTTGGGTCTGGCCATAACCAGTTGCCTCAATACGAGATGTGTTTGCACCTTTGCTTACCAAATATTGTTTTACGGCTTCTGCACGGTCTTTAGAAAGCCTTAAATTAAGCGCTGCGGAACCAGTGTTATCCGTATGTCCAGCAAGTTTTAAAGTAAAGTTTTTGGTAACCAACAGGTTAGCAACTTTATCCAAACTGGCAAAAGAGTGTTCGCGGATAGTAGCTTTGCCCAAATCAAATTCTAAGTTGGCAATTGCCTCTCTCACTACTTGTTTGTCTTCTTCGGTTACAAAAACTTTAACGTCCGGCCTTCTTTCCGGCAAAGCACAACCAGAACCATCAACCACAGTTCCGGCAGGTGTACCTGGGCATTTGTCAAATTTGTTGGCTACGCCATCGGCATCATCATCACCCAAATCTTTGGCATATTGTTGTTGCAATTGTTGTTGTGCCTGCTCATCTGCCAGTCTTTTTTGTTCAGATGCTGAAAGCATGCCTTTTAACTCAGCACTTTCGGCTGCGCTTTCTTCTCTAAGTGCTGCAATCGGGCTGTAATTTGCCAATTGTGAAGATTTTTTTCTGCCTAAAGAAAACTCTAAACCTGCGTGTGCATAAGAAAACCTGTCATTTGCTCCACCACGAACACCATCAAAAACAGGTGTTTTCATGAAGTAAACGTTGTAACCCAAATCAATGTTGATCGTTTTAGACAAGCCAAATTTCAAACCTGCGCCAATCGGTACAAACCAATTTCTGTTATAAGACCCGGCCTCAACTATTGCTGCCGGAAGGCCTTGCACATTTGCACTGGAAGACATATAACCTGCGCCACCGGTTACATAAGGGGACAATGCGCTCCTTTTATGGTTAAGGCTTAAATTTGCGATGGTAAGGTTGGCACTTACTGCTGCAGACCAGTCAATATTAGTGGTAAAACTGCTGTTGTTTTGTGCTGCACTTGGCGAAGGAAGGTAATTGGCCTGATAGCCCCTTACTTTACCGCCTAAGAAATCTGCCTGAATGCCAAACCCTGGCAAAATTTGTTTTTTAATGTAACCGCCATAACCCCATGTTTCTTCAGGTGTACGGAAATCTCCATTTGAAGCATTGTTAAATGGGGTGAAGTGCGTTAACATACCGCCATTAAGCCCGATAGACCATGTACGAAAACTTTTTTTGTCAAAACGTTTTGTTGTGTCCGAATTCATGTCTTGAGCCAATACTGCTGTTGATAGCCCCACTGCAGATAGCGTAAGGGCTAATTTTGTAACTTTTAGTTTCATTTTCAATTGTTATTATTTAAACTTGTTATGCTGCTTTGTACAAATGGTCGATTTAAAATCTGTACTCGCAACACCACACTTTCATTAAAAAATGAGCCAAAAGCGGAAGCCATAATGTTAAATGTGCATTGCCATAGCTAAGTGTTTGACTTTTAAGAGCGAAAAGTTAGTTAAGGATGACAAAAAACTAATCAAACGATTAAGAAACGTAGTGCAGGATTGACTAATTAAGCAGACAATATTTAGTTTAGGACTAAATTTAAGACAGAAAACCAATTTGGTATACAGGCCAACATCAATTTTTGGGTGGTAAAAGAAGCATTTAACTTTTCTTTTTGCGCCAGGGCTTTTTAAAACCGCCCGATGCCCTTTTAACTTCTGGTTGATAAATTGGCCCTTCGCCCAATTCCGGCGGCAAAGGCATCCGTTCAATTGGTTTTCCAATCAAAGCTTCAATATCACTAAATTTCCGCTGGTCGCGTTCATTGATAAAAGTAATTGCGGTTCCGGTAGTTTCGGCGCGCGCAGTCCGGCCAATGCGGTGGATATAATCTTCCGGGTCATGCGGCACATCATAATTGATTACCAAACTAATCCCTTCCACATCAATTCCTCTCGATAAAACATCGGTGCCGATAATAATGGGCAACTGTCTGCTTTTAAAGGCACGCAAAATATTCTCCCGTTGCTCCTGCTCCAAATCCGAATGAAAAGCTTCCACTTTTAAACCTGATCGCTGCAAAGCCTGGTGCAATTGCTTTACTTTTTCTTTGGTAGATACGAAAACGATGGTGCTTGCGTAATTGCCTTCTTTCAAAATAGATTTGATCAACGCTAATTTCTGGTGGTCAAAAGTCATGTAAACCTGCTGCAAAATACCAACTGCGGGCTGCGAAAGGGCAATGTTGATCTGTTCCGGCTGGTTTAAAATTTTATTGGATAAAGCGCGGATTTTTCCCGGCATCGTAGCCGAGAACAAAAGCGTTTGCCGTTTTTGAGGCAGATAACTGATGATGCGGACAATATCGTCATGAAAACCCATGTCCAGCATCCGATCGGCTTCGTCCAAAATCAAATGCTGCAACTGGCTCAGTTTTACCACGCCCGAAGTTAAATGCGCAATCAACCGGCCCGGCGTGGCAATAATAATATCCACACCTTCATTCAAAGATCGTCGCTGCTGCTCGTAACTAATGCCATCGCCGCCGCCATAAACCGCGATGGAACTGATGCCGGCAAAATAGGCCAGCCCTTCTGTTTGCTGGTCAATTTGCTGAACCAGTTCGCGTGTCGGTGCCAAAATCAAGGTATTGACCAAGCTTTTCTCCTCGGCAACACAAATCTGATGCATAATCGGCAATAAGTAAGCGGCCGTTTTGCCTGTGCCGGTTTGCGCGCAGGCAATCAAATCGTGCTTTTTTAAAATAATCGGAATGGCTTGTTCCTGTATTGGCGTAGGTTTTCGGAAACCCATGCTGTCCAATCCTTCCTGCAGTTTTGGATCGAAGTTAAAATCGGTAAATGTCAAAAGTATTTAGCTGTAGTGATGAGTATTTTATTAGCGTTTTATTAAGTGTTAAATATACGTATAATGCTGATTTAGGCAAATGCTTCTTTTACCGGCATAAAAACAGTATCGGCAAGTTATTTTTATTTAAGCCGAAACCGGAACCGTTTGCTTGACAATGTTGGAGATAATTTGTTCGGCATGAACCCTCGAATTTTCGATAAACCACGAATGCGTGTCCATCCCGCCGCAAACTACGCCGGCCAAATAAATGCCTTTTTGGTTGGTTTCCATCGTTTTGGGATCGTATTCTGGCAACCGTTTTTCATCCGCAGAAAGCGCAATGCCCATTTTTTGAAGGAAAGAAAAATCAGGCTGATAACCGGTCAAAGCAAGCACAAAATCATTCGGAATGGTAACTAAACCTTTCGGCGTTTGGATATCCACTTCATTTTCCCTGATTACAATTAAGTTGGAATGATAATACGCTTTGATCGTTCCTTCTTTAATCCGGTTGATAATATCCGGCCGTACCCAATATTTTACACGCTCGCTGATGTCATCGCCACGGATCACCATCGTTACTTCTGCGCCTTTTCGGTACGTTTCCAAAGCGGCATCCACCGAAGAATTACTGGCGCCAACCACCAAAACTTTTTGAAAAGTATAAAAGTTCGGGTCTTTATAATAGTGCCGCACTTTGGGCAAATCTTCTCCCGGGATGTTCATCTTTACCGGCACATCGTAAAAACCGGTAGCAATAATGATATTTTTAGCCTGATAAACCGCTTTGGTTGTGGTGATTTCGTAATGATCGTTTTTAGACTGATTGCTTAAAACGGCTTCAAACAAATGAATGTTTAACTGATTTGAACTGGCCACACGCCGGTAATATTCCAGCGATTCGGCACGCGTTGGTTTGATGCTGTTGGAAACAAACGGAACGCCGCCAATCTCTAATTTATCCGAAGTGGAAAAAAAAGTCATCCCCGCAGGGTAATTATATAAGGAGTTGACGAGCGTGCCTTTTTCAACAATCAGGTAACTTAAACCTTTATTTTTTGCTTCGAGTGCGCAAGCCAAACCAATTGGCCCACCGCCGATAATCAATAAATCCAACATAAAATTTAGTGTGCTAAAAGAAGCATTGCCGGTTTTAACCAATTTTTGGATGCTTCTTTTACCGGTAAAAAATCATTAAAAAACAAAAGCCGGAAAAACTCCGGCTATGATATAATTTAAAAAGAGAAAGGTTGTTTGAAAATAAAAAATGGGTAAGCTACTTCTATCGCGCCGCTACAACTTTTTACCCTTGCTGCGTTCCCGCCCTGGGGGAGTTCAAAAGGAGCTGGCCGTAGAAGACTTACCCGCCACAAAAGTAGAAAAATTATTAAAATAAGCGCATCAAAATAACAATCGTTGTTTTTTTATAATGCGGCCGCCAATCCGATCTCTGCTTTTATACGCATCGGCAAATTGAAAAACTTGCGCGTAGGCGTTTCCAGTACACTGATTTTATCGGCGTAAAAAGAGTATTCAAAGTTTAAGCTTTCAAAATACAGCCATAATATTTCCGCTTTTTCTTTAGAAATATTTTTTGCAATTGTAATGTGCGGCGGGCATTACCTATACACATTTAACTAAACTACATTTCTCAGCTTAAACTCTGTTTCAACTTCCATCGGCTGTGTATGCAAACTGCGCGTTGGTGTTTTTAGCACCACAATTTCATCGGCATAAAAAGAGCATTCAAAGTTTTGCTTCTTAAAATAATACCACAATAATTTATATCGATTGTATGACAAAGACCTGGCAATGGTAATATGCGGCGTTTGCGGAACATCGGCACCAAACACTTTTTTAAACCTGGAAAAAGTTGCTTTGATATCTTGGCTTAATTCTACTTTGGCGTAAATGGTGTAATTGCCCTGGTGTTCAAAAAAATCAAAACCACAAATTTTGATTTCGAAAGCATCAATCCGGTTTGTCATGCTTCTATAAACAGGCATCCTATCATCAAAAAACAAAGCTTTGCCGTCGTAATAATGGTTAACGGTGATATGCGCTTTACTATTAAAGGAGGGATAATAGCCGATCAGCTTTTTCGCGAAGTCTTTCAATCTTCGTACTTCCGAAACAACTTCTTCGCTTGGCGTGATCACAAGCAGGTAGTCCTGGCTAACTAACTTGGCAAAAGGGTTTTGTTTGAATGTTTCCATTCACATAATTACCAATAATTTTAGTTTTTAATTTTATTACTTTTCCACATTTTGCTAACAAACTTATCAACATTAGCAATTAAGAAAACTGTTTAAATGATCCAACCAAAAACGACGATGCTTCTTTTAACCTATAAAAATTGGTGCCTGCATCAAGCTAAACAAAGCATAAAACAAATGCACACCAATTTTTATAGGGTAAAAGAAGCATGTAAACCTGGATCAGTAAATTTCAAACGGATTTAAACTTCGCGGCAAAGAATTTGTCTTTAATGTAACTTTTGAAAATGCACGTAGTATAATCAAAAAATTAACGCGATAATTGCAGCATTTTCTAAGCATTTTAAATTAGACAAATAATGAATCAACAACGCTATATTTTGCCTACTGTCAGAGCGGTTTTTGCTCCGGTTGCAACTGCGTTAGTTTTGGTTTCTACCTGCCTCCTCTCGTTAAGGCGACGACGGATTTACATTTCCCGGATTTAAACCGTTCCTGCAAATACACATTCACCTGTCGGAAAAAAGGCTTATGCAATTGCCTTAAAATTTATTTCCGGCGTTAAAAGCATTTTTATTTTAACGGAAAATATTTGTATTTCTCCATGACCATTCAAGATTTTAAAATACAGGTAGCCAACGGCGAACACGCAGATTATGCCCCGCAGATTTGCGATGAAATGGCCGAATCTGCCAAAGCGCGCGGGACGGGCATCGCCAAACGCTCGCCCGAATATGTTGCCAACAAAATGCTGGAAGGCAAAGCCGTTATCGCTTTGCATAAAGACGGCACCTGGGCGGGTTTTTGTTACATCGAAACCTGGAGCCACGGCCAGTTTGTAGCCAATTCCGGTCTGATTGTGAACCCGATTTTCAGAAAAGTTGGTTTGGCCAAGGCGATTAAAGAAGAAGTTTTCAAGCTTTCGCGCAAAAAATATCCTGATGCCAAAATCTTTGGCCTGACAACCGGTTTGGCGGTGATGAAAATCAATTCCGAATTGGGTTACGAACCGGTAACTTACTCGGAATTGACGCAGGACGAAGCGTTTTGGCAAGGCTGCAAAAGCTGTGTCAATTACGATATTTTGATGAGCAAAGAACGCAAAAACTGCATGTGCACGGCCATGCTTTTTGACCCGGAAGAAAAGGCCAGAGAGATTGAGGAAAAGATGAAAAAACTGAGCCACAAAGCCACTTTGCTGGAACGGATTGAAAGCGCGCTGAAAAAATCTGCCAAACTGATTACGCCTGCAATGTTGGCTTTTTTTAAATTTATTGACCACGCTTAAAAAACTGATAAACAAGCTGATGCTGTTTTTATCGCCTAAAAAATTGTCTAATGAAAGAAAAAGTAGTTTTAGCTTTTAGCGGAGGTTTGGATACTTCGTTTTGCAGCATTTATTTGTCGCAGGATTTAAACCTCGAAGTACATTCCGTTATTGTAAACACCGGTGGTTTTGGTGCCGAAGAACTGGCCGATATCGAACGCCGAGCTTATAAAATGGGCGTTGTTTCTCATGCCGTGGTTGATGAAACCGAAAACTTTTACAACACCTGCGTTCGTTATTTAATTTACGGTAATGTGTTGAAAAACAATACTTATCCGCTTTCTGTAAGTGCCGAACGGGTGAGCCAGGCCACGGCAATTGCTTTGTACGCCAAAAAAATCGGTGCCGATTATGTAGCGCATGGCAGCACTGGCGCGGGCAATGATCAGGTTCGTTTTGATATGATTTTTAATATTTTGATCCCGGAAGTAAAGATTCTCACACCAATTCGGGATTTAAAATTGAGCCGTGAGGCAGAAATTAAATACCTGAAAGAGCACGGCGTGGAGATGAATTTCGAGAAAGCCAAATACTCTATTAATAAAGGTATTTGGGGAACTTCTGTTGGCGGAAAAGAAACGCTGACTTCGCACGAAGGTTTGCCGGATGAAGCCTGGCCAACGCAATTAACTAAAGAAGGTTCGGAAAAAGTAACGCTGGAATTTAAACAAGGCGAACTGATTGCCATCAACGAGAAAACCTTTGATCATCCAACTAAAGCCATCCAACATTTGCAGGAGCTGGCATCGCCTTACGCCATTGGCCGCGATATTCATGTTGGCGATACGATTATCGGCATCAAAGGCCGCGTTGGTTTTGAAGCAGCTGCGCCAATGGTCATCATCAAAGCGCACCATGCTTTAGAAAAACATACGTTGACCAAATGGCAGTTGAGTTGGAAAGACCAGCTTTCGTCTTTCTACGGAAACTGGTTGCACGAAGGCCAGTTTCACGATCCGGTGATGCGCAACATCGAAACTTTTTTGACCGATACACAGCAAAATGTTTCCGGAAAAGTGTTTGTACAATTGTATCCGTACCGTTTCCAGGTTTTGGGAATTGAATCGGCACACGATTTAATGTCGAACAAATTTGGCAGTTACGGCGAAATGAACAACACCTGGACCGGCGATGATGTAAAAGGTTTCTCCAAAATATTTGGCAACCAAACGGTTATTTATCATAAAGTAAACGGCTCGAAAGAAAACTAATTGATGGCTTCGACAGAACAAAAAATCAAAGCCGGAATTATTGGCGGCGCAGGATATACCGGCGGCGAAATGCTGCGCATTCTGCTCAACCATCCCAACGTGGCGATTGCTTTTGTAAACAGTAAAAGCAATGCTAGCAATTATTTGTACGAAGTCCATACCGATCTTTTTGGCGATACCAATTTGAAATTCAGCAGTGAATTATCTGATGAAATTGATGTGCTGTTTTTGTGTGTTGGCCATGGCGATGCACAAAAATTTTTAGAAGCAAACCCAATTGCTGCACATATTAAGATAATTGATTTAAGTCAGGATTTTAGATTAGCAGCGAACACAAAATTAGGAGATCGGCAGTTTGTTTATGGTTTGCCAGAACTCAAAAAAACATCGATAAAAGAAGCATCCAACATTGCCAATCCCGGTTGTTTTGCAACTTGTATCCAGTTAGGATTACTGCCTTTAGCGGCAAAAAATATGCTGGTAAAAGAAGTACATATTTCGGCAACCACAGGTTCAACAGGTGCCGGGCAAAGTCTGTCGCCAACTTCGCATTTTACCTGGCGCAATGATAATTTATCCGTTTACAAAGCTTTCAACCATCAGCATTTAAAAGAGATCAGCCAGTCGCTTAACCAATTGCAACCTGATTTTCCGGTTTATCCTTCAGATAAAAACAGGTTGAATTTTATTCCCTACCGGGGAGATTTTACCCGCGGCATTTTAGCTTCGATTTATACCGAATGTGATTTAAGCGAAGAAGAAGCTTTGCACTTGTACACCGATTTTTATGCCGACCATCCTTTTACGCATATTACCACGCGTGATATTGATTTGAAACAAGTTGTCAACACCAATAAATGCTTCCTCCAAATCAAAAAACACGGCAACAAAATTCTCGTTATCAGTATCATGGACAATCTTTTAAAAGGCGCATCCGGGCAAGCGGTACAGAATATGAACTTGATGTTTGGGCTGGAAGAAACGGCAGGTTTGAGGTTAAAAGCTGGTGCTTTTTAAGTTGTTAGGTTGGATTAAAACTGTGACATTCATTATAATTTCCAAACTATGAAACACAATCTTGATATTGTTGATGAACTTTACAATATTTTAATTTCACTTCAGCCTTTAAAACCAGAATACAAGAAACGTTTAGATAAAAAATTCAGGTTAGAATTTAATTATAATTCTAATCACATAGAAGGAAACACGCTTACGTATGGCGAAACTGAATTGCTATTAATGTTTGATGATACAACTGGTAATCATAATATGCGAGAATATGAAGAAACGAAAGCGCATGATGTTGCTTATTATATGATTGAAGAATTAGCAAAAGATAATGAACGCCCATTAACCGAACAAATAATTAAAAATTTAAACGAAACTATTCTTGTGCGTCCCTACTGGAAAGATGCAATAACATCAGATGGTCAAAGTACACGCAGACAAATAAAAGTTGGTAGCTATAAAGAATATCCAAACTCTGTTCGATTACAGAATGGTGAAATTTTTGAATATGCTTCACCTGTTGAAACACCAATACAAATGCAAGAGTTGATAGATTGGTATCGTGATGAAGAGAAAGGATTGCATCCCATCACTTTAGCAACTATGCTTCATTACAAATTTGTTCGTATCCATCCTTTTGATGATGGCAATGGCCGTATTGCTCGATTATTAATGAATTATGTTTTATTAAAAAACGCTTATCCACCTATTATAATTAAGTCATCAGATAAAAATAATTATTTACGAGCATTGCATTTAGCAGATATTGGAGATTATGAACCATTAATTAGTTATGTTGCTGAACAAGCAATATGGTCTTTAGAAATTTCAATTAAAGCTGCAAAGGGAGAATCGTTAGACGATAAAGACGACTTTATAAAAGAAATAGAATTGATAGAAAGAAAAGCATCGTCTAAATCAATACCTAAGTCGCCACGGATTGTGTATGATATTTTTGAATTTGTTCACAACAAAATTTGGAATAAATTATTAGACACTTTAAAACACTTTGACACACTTTTTAATGAAGAAAAGAACATTTATAATGTAAATAATCAGGATCAACTTTTTGAAAACAAAAGCATTCTTAATATTATAAGTGGGCCTAAATTTTCAGATAAGCCAAAAGAGTTAGAAATATTTGGCCACAATGTTTATAAAAGTGATATTAAAAATATTAAATGGGAACATAAAATGTTTGCCTTACACGGTACTAATATTCCATTAGATCTAAGTGTATTTTTTGAAATCAACTTTAATAACAACAATTATGACTTCCAATTAAAAGTGTATGATGTTATTATTTACAAAGCTTCTAAAGCTTATAAAAACTTTTTTCTAGACAGTGAAATAGATGAAATTAACACAACATTAAAAAAACACCTTCTAAAATATATTCAATCAAAAATTGATTAGAACTATCAAAACATGAAACCTTTCGACGTTTACCCCATCAACCATGTCAATATTGTTCGCGGCCAGGGCAGTCTGGTTTGGGACGATCAAGGCCAGGAATACCTGGATTTATACGGCGGCCACGCGGTGATTTCTATCGGCCACACGCATCCGCATTATGTAGAGCGGTTGGAAAACCAGTTGCACCAGTTGGGTTTTTACAGTAATTCCATCGAAATTCCTATCCAAAAAGAGTTTGCGGAGAAGTTGGGCAAGGTTTCCGGCCGGGAAGATTACCAGTTGTTTTTATGCAATTCCGGTGCGGAAGCAAATGAAAACGCGTTGAAACTGGCTTCTTTTTACAATGGCAGAAAAAAGGTAATTGCGTTTAGGAAAGCTTTTCACGGCCGTACTTCTCTGGCGGTTGCAGTTACCGATAACCCGAAAATTTTGGCACCGGTTAATGAAACGGACAATGTTATTTTTTTGCCCTGGAATGATGAAACCGCTTTAGAACAGGCTTTTGCGGAAAATGAAATAAGTTCTGTTATTATCGAAGGCATCCAGGGCGTTGGCGGGATACAGGTTG
The DNA here is from genome assembly GCF_041088075.1 of Mucilaginibacter sp. Taxonomy (GTDB): domain Bacteria; phylum Bacteroidota; class Bacteroidia; order Sphingobacteriales; family Sphingobacteriaceae; genus Mucilaginibacter_A. The sequence continues at coordinate 14,545 of NZ_JBGCVY010000017.1, forward strand.
CGGCAGAAAGTTTTTTGCAGAAAATCCGTTCGCTTTGCGATCATTATAATGCTGTTTTTATTGCCGATTCTGTGCAATGCGGTTACGGCCGTACCGGTAAATTTTACTCACATGATTTTGCCGGTGTAGATGCTGATATTTACACCATGGCCAAAGGTATGGGCAACGGTTTCCCGATTGGCGGCATTTCGATTGCGCCCAAAATAAAACCGGTTTATTATATGCTGGGCACTACTTTTGGCGGAAACCATTTGGCTTGTGCCGCAGGTTTGGCGGTTTTGGAAGTGATGGAACAAGATAACCTGATGCAAAATGCAGCCGAAGTCGGCGGATATTTGATTGAAGAATTGAAGAAATTTGAGCAGGTAAAAGAAGTACGCGGCCGTGGTTTGATGATCGGGATTGATTTGCCGGAAACTTTGGCGCATGTAAAAGCGGAACTTTTATTTAAATACCATATTTTTACAGGAGAAGCCAAACCAAATGTGATCCGTTTGCTGCCTGCTTTAAATTTAACCAAAGCACATGCGGATCGTTTTTTGGAAGCTTTTAGTTTGGCGATGAAAAATGCGCCGGTTGCGGTTTTTAATCCTTCGATGTAAGAAATTCTAAAAAAACACTGTTGTGTGTAAGCACCTTCGACATACCATAAAATTATAAACATGATTAAAATTTCATTACTATCACTATTAATTACAATTTCTACAGGTTCTTTTTCACAAATACGAAAGGGAGAGTTTGAAATTTTAGGTAATGTTTCGGGATTTCAAGACAGCACCTACATCAGATTGTATGACTTCTCGTCAGGCTCAAATATCCTTATGGATTCTGCTAAAATTGTTAGCGGCAAATTTGTTTTTAAAGGATCAATCAATAGAAATTTTCAACAAGTTGGAGTGGTATCTTCTGATTTTAAAAATATAAAATTGTTTTGGCTTGAAAATTCAATCATCCATTTTAACGCAGAAAAAGACAAGTTTAGTAAAGCCATCATCACAGGTTCTTTTATGCAGAATGAAGCAAACCAGTTAGATTCTATTATACAACTAAATCCAAAACAGGAAAAAGGCGATAATATAGCTTATATAAAAGAACATCCTAATTCGTTCTATAGTGGTTTTTTGTTAAAAGTCTATTGTACAACATGGGGCAAAGACACGTCTAAGCTTTTATATAAGGGACTTTCGGAAAAAGTTAAAAAATCGGAATTTGGAAAAAGTATTGGTGAATATTTATCTTTAAGTAAAGATATAAAAGTCGGTGATAAATCTGCCAATTTTACTTTGCCTAATATTAATGGAAAAAAAGTTTCACTATCGGACTATAAAGGAAAATATGTTCTATTGGATTTTTGGGGTTCTTGGTGTAAGCCTTGCAGGGAGGAAAACCCCAATTTAGTGAAAACCTACAGTAAATTTAAAAGCAAAGGTTTCGACATATTGGGTATTTCTGTTGAGACAAAAAGGCAGGATTGGCTTGACGCAATTCGTCAGGACAAGATAAGCTGGGAAAGTTTAAGCGATTTAAAAGGCAGCAATAACCTTGCTTCGCTAATTTTCGGCATACATTATTATCCTGCTAATTTTCTTATCGATCCCAAAGGAGTAATTATTGCAAAAGATTTAAGAGGAGATGCCCTAAGCAAAAAGCTTGCTGAATTACTAAAATAAAACCAGCCTACACACAACATTGGTTTGGCAAAAAACTGGCTGACGGATTTAATTGAACTTTTGGTTTGCTATTTTGCTTTAGTTTCAGCTTGACGAACAAAAATTTAGCCGGTAAAAGAAGCTCTGGCATTTGAATATAAATTTAACTTTGGTTCTGGCTGACGAATTCCAAATACCAGTTCTTCGCCAAGCCCCCAGCGATAAAAGAAGCATTTTGTCATTTCGACCCAAAGGGAGAAATCTTCATCGAAACAGAAAACATGCTTCTTTTATCACCTTAAAATAACTAACGCTTGAAAGAAGATCCCTCCTATCGTCGGGATGACAGCACACAAATTCAACCCAAATAGAAAGCCCTTCAATACAAATACATGAAACTCTTCTCCTCCGTAAACGATGTTGCCGATATAAATGCACTGGTAAAAGAAGCATTGGATTTGAAAAAAAACCCTTTCGCTTTTCAGCATTTGGGAAAGAACAAAACGCTGGGTTTGGTTTTCCTGAACCCAAGTTTACGCACACGTATGAGCACGCAAAAAGCGGCCATGAATTTGGGCATGAACGTGATGGTTTTGAACATTGACAAAGAAGGCTGGGCGTTGGAATTGCGCGATAACGTGGTGATGGACGGCACAACGGTTGAACATATCCGCGAAGCAGCGGCCGTCATCGGGCAATATGTGGATATTTTGGGACTTCGCTCTTTCCCCAGTTTGCAAAACCGCGATGAAGATTACGGCGAAGTGATCTTTAACAAATTTGTGGAGTTGTGCGGCGTTCCGGTGGTGAGTTTGGAATCGGCAACGCGGCATCCGCTGCAAAGCCTGGCCGATTTAGTTACGATTGAAGAACTCAAAACCACGTCTCGGCCAAAAGTAGTTTTAACCTGGGCGCCGCATGTAAAAGCGTTGCCGCAAGCCGTTCCAAATTCTTTTGCCGAATGGATGTGTAAGGCCGATGTTGATTTTACCATCGCTCATCCGGCCGGGTTGGAACTTTCTACCGAATTTACGCAAGGTGCAACCATCACCCACAACCAAACTGAAGCTTTGCAGGATGCAGATTTTATCTACGTCAAAAACTGGTCGGCTTTTGAGCCGTATGGGAAAGTGATCCCGGGAAACGAGGATTGGATGATGACGAATGCAAAACTCAAAAACACAAACAACGCTAAAGTGATGCACTGCTTGCCGGTTCGCCGCGATCTGGAACTGTCCGCAGAAATATTAGACGGGCCAAATTCTATCGTGATAAAAGAAGCAGGCAACCGCGAATGGGCGGCGCAGGCGGTTTTAAAACGGATGCTGGAAGCGATGTAATTACTCCAATTGGGGCGAATGTAAAGGCTGCTTTTTTACGAAAATATCTGTTACTTTATTTAAGGTGAGCCCTTGCACCACGACAGAAAAAATCACTATAAAATAACAGCCAGCTTCAATTACTTCTTTGTACCTGCTGTTTGGGATAGATAAAGCCAGCGCAATAGAAATACCACCGCGTACGCCAGCCCAGGTTAAAATCCCAACATTGTTATAATTTACATTTAATGTCCTCCGCAAAAAAACTACCGGAACTGAAATACTTAACCCTCTTGCTATCAAAATAATTAAAACGGCGCCGATGCAAATAAGCCAATAATGGGTTAAAAAAGGCATCATCACGATCTGTAAACCAATCATCACGAACAGGATGGTATTGAGTAGTTCATCAATAATCATCCAAAACTTCTCCAAAAAATCGTTCAACTTGCCGGAAGGATCTTTGCCAAAGCGCAAATTGCCAATTAAAAGCCCGGCCGATACCACGGCTAAAGGAATAGACAAATGCAGTTTGTTGGCGAGAACGGAAATCCCCATCACCAAAGCCAGCGAAACCATGACCAGCGTTTGAAAGTCGTCCACTTTACGCATCACCCGATAAGCAATAAAAGCCAAAAAAGTGCCCAACGCAATCCCGCCAAAAACTTCCTGTGCAAATAAAGCGGCAATTTTGGAGGGGTGAACCTGATCGCCGGTTTGAGAGATATATTCTAAAACAGAAACAAAAAGGATCAGGCCGATGCCATCATTAAAAAGGGATTCGCCGGTGATGATCGTTTCTAAATGCTTTGGCATGTTTGATTTTTTTAAGACTGCCGAAACCGCAACCGGGTCTGTCGGCGAAATTAGCGCACCAAAAAGCAGGCAATAAATAAAAGGGATTTCAACCTTGACCAAATTGGTAAGCCAGTTAAAAAGCACCCCGAAAATAAAGGTAGAAAGCACCACGCCAACCGTACTTAAAATAAACACTGCCCCGATCTGTTTTTTAAGCTCTCCCCAATTAAAACGAAGCGCGCTTGCAAAAAGCAGAAAGCCAAGCATGGTGTTTAACAGCGTTTGCGAAAAATCTATATGGTTGTTTAAACCGGTAAGGGTTTTAAACAACACCGGAAAAACTTCTCCGGTAAAAACAGCAATAACAGAAACCACAACAGCAATACTGATGACACCGATTGCGCCGGGCAGTTTAAAAAACCTGGCGTTAATAAATGAAAAAACAGCGCTTACCACAACCAGTATGGTTGTAATTATAAATGTGTCCATAAACAAATATAATGAAAGAAGGCAAAGACGGATTGTTTATGGGCATTATAAATGGTTTTTTCAAAATTCTTTTTTATTACTCCAACTCAAACAATCGGGGCTTAAAATGCTTTTTTTATGGCAATAAATTTTAAACTTAAACCAGCATAAAATGATAGATCCAAAAGATGCAGTTCTCCGCGACCTGGACGACCAGGGAAACCCCGATGACAACAACCGGGTACATGACGATGTGGGTTTTTTGGGCGATGAAGAACAAGACACAGCAGGCGACAACGACACACCAACACCAGAAGGACACCAAATACCAAAAGCCATGACGATAGAACAGGAAGGCGAAAAGCCTTGGGAAAACACCAGCGGAACCACTAATCTAACGGAAGAACAGTTGGAAAAAGTGCCTTCCCCATCCACCAACACACCGGAAGAAAATGCCGCTGCCGAACAACCTGAAACGGAAGGCGCCGGTTACCGCGAAGAGCCAGACCAGGCAAAAGTAGGCGGAGAAGAATAAGCCCGTTTTTTTGATTTAACAGTTGTATAAACTTTTTTCTGGGTTGATGCTTCTTTTACCCTATAAAAATTGGTGAATATATTTAGCCTGAACAAACCAAAAACCAGGCATACCAATTTTTAGGTGGTAAAAGAAGCATTGCGTAAAGTACAAAAGAATAAGTTTGAACAAGTTTTTAGCTGAAAACGCAATTGGCCGCAACCCGGCTTGTTGCGTTTTTTTATTTCCGATTTGTATCTTTGAACACAAACCCGAACAGAATTTACCTTGCTATGCTGGTTTTACTTATTACCAATATTAATTTATCAAACCGGTAAATGCTTAGCATAGACGAGATTAAGAAACCGATAGCTGCCGAAATTGATGTTTTTGAAGATAAGTTCAAGGCATCAATGCACAGTTCGGTTCCGCTGCTCGACCGCATCACCCATTACATCGTAAAAAGAAAAGGCAAGCAAATACGGCCGATGTTTGTTTTTTTTAGTGCCGGTTTGTGCGGCGGGATCAATGAAGCTACGCATCGCGGCGCAGCTTTGGTGGAACTGCTACATACCGCAACTTTGGTGCATGATGATGTGGTGGACAACTCCTATCAGCGGCGCGGTTTCTTCTCCATCAATGCGTTGTGGAAAAACAAAATTGCGGTTTTGGTTGGCGATTATTTGCTTTCAAAAGGCTTGCTGCTTTCGCTGGACAACAATGATTTTTCACTGTTAAAAATAGTATCCGAAGCGGTAAAACAAATGAGCGAAGGCGAACTGTTGCAGATTGAGAAAGTGCGGAAAATGGATGTGGGCGAACCGATTTATTACGAAGTCATCCGGCAAAAAACTGCTTCTTTAATTGCTTCGTGTTGTGCCTGCGGTGCGGCTTCTGCCGGTGCAAATGCAGAAACGGTTGAACGGATGCGGCTTTTTGGGGAGAAAATCGGCATAGCTTTCCAGATCAAAGACGATATGTTTGATTTTGGTTTGGATGATGTGGGCAAACCTTTGGGCATTGATATCAAGGAGAAAAAAATAACGTTGCCGTTAATTTATGCCTTAAACAAAGCATCCAAAATTGACCGCCGAAACATCATCAACCTCGTTAAAAACCACAACGAAGAACCCAAAAAAGTAGCTGAAATTATTGCTTTTGTAAAAGGTTCCGGCGGCCTGGCTTATGCTGCTACCCAAATGGCCAAATACCAGGAAGAAGCTTTTTCAATTTTAAACACTTTCCCGCCAAGTGAATTTAGAACTGGTTTGGAACAGTTGGTGCGCTTTACTACAGAGCGCAAAAAATAGGTGGTAAAAGAAGTATTGCTAATTACTTGCTTTTTTATTTTCAAAACCCTTACTTTTAAATAATGCTTCAAACACATCCTGTTGTTCAGCATTTATAAACCTATTTTTTTTGCTGTCTTGATTTATTTTTTTCCTGGAATTTATCAATAAAACGAAGTTATGTTAAAACTTATCGTCCTCCTCTTATTATTGTTTACGCTGAAAAGTAGCACATATGCCCAAGACGCAAAAACGGATTCGCTAAAAACCGCAACGATTGCTGTTACAGATGCAGACAAATATTTAAAAATCAATAAAAAGATTAGAAAGGCTTTTCGGCATAAAAACCTTAACAGTACGTCGGATTATTTTAAGCCTACTTTGCAAACTACCAGCAATCCAAAATTTCTTGCTGATTCTAATTATGTAAAAGTTTATCGGCATACCGCTTTTGAAAGTACTGTTTACCAGATTCCGCTTAATAGAACTAAGGTTGTTATAGTAGTTGTGGTGGTTGCAGGTGTTGTAGTAACAGTAATAGTTATTGCAAAAATAGCAGAAAAAATAGGGAACGGTTTAGCTAATTTTCTTGGTGGTGTTAAATAACATTACACCATCACCCCTTTCATCAGCATCAAAATAGAATCTACATATTCCCTATTGTTGGCCAAACGAGGCACTTTATGCTGGCCGCCCAATTTGCCTTTTTGTTTGAGCCATTTATAAAAAGTACCATCGGCAGCTAAATGAACGGTTGGCCGTTTTAAAGCCATGTCCCTAAAACGTTTGGCATCGTAATCTGAGTTTATTTTGCGCAGGGTTTCGTCCAGCAAATCCACAAAACGTTCAAACTCAACCGGTTTTTTCTCAAATTCGATGATCCATTCGTGTCCGCCGGCTTTGCTGCCGTCAAAATAAAGCGGCGCTGCGGTGTATTCGCGGATGATGGCACCGGTTTGCGTACATGCTTCTTTTAAGGCCCTTTCGCTGTTGTCAATAATCACTTCTTCGCCAAAAGCATTGATAAAATGTTTGGTGCGGCCGGTAATGCGGATGCGAAAAGGCGAAAGCGACGTAAACTGAACCGTATCGCCGATCATGTACCGCCACAAACCGGAATTGGTCGAAATGATCAACGCATAATTTTTCCCAATTTCCACTTCGTGCAGCAGCAGCGTTTTCGGGTCGTCATCAAACAAATTTTCAATTGGCAGGAATTCGTAAAAAACGCCGTAATCCAGCATCAGCAGCATTTCTTCCGAATCCGATTCATCCTGAATCCCAAAAAACCCTTCCGAAGCATTGTATGTTTCCATGTAATACATCGCATCACTTGGAGCTAATTTTTTAAAATGATCACGGTAAGGCGTAAAAGAAACGGCACCATGGACGTACAATTCCAAGTTTGGCCAAATCTCCAACAGGTTATCTTTTCCCGTCAATTCCAGCAAACGTTTAGCCAACACAATATTCCAGGTTGGCACACCGCTAATGGCCGTAACATTAACTAATTTAGTAATGTTGGCAATCTTTTCGATCTTCTCTTCGTAATCCTCAATCAGTGTAATGGCCAGTTCAGGCGTTCGGTAAAACTCGGCCCAAAGCGGCAAATTTTTCAATAAAACAGCAGAAAGATCGCCATAATAAGAGTCGGTGTTGAGTTGATTGATTTGATGGCTTCCGCCTAAAACCAGCGTTTTACCGGTGAATAATTTGGCTTCCGGGCGGTTGTTGCAATATAGCGTGATCATGTCTTTGCCACCTTTAAAATGGCATTCTTCCATCGCTTCTTCGCTTACGGGGATGAATTTGCTGCGGTCGCTCGTGGTGCCGGACGATTTGGCAAACCATTTTATTTCCGAAGGCCAAAGCACGTTTTGCTCGCCTTTCATCATCCTTTCGATGTAAGGTTTTAACGTATCGTAAGTTTGGATTGGAAAACGCTGCCGAAAATCATCCGCATTTTCGATATTTTTATAGCCGTACTTTTTGCCCCATTCGGTGTTTTCGGCACTGGTGATCAGGTTTTCAAACCATTCTTCCTGCACCTCATTTGGATATTTGATAAAAAGCTCGATCTGGTGCATCCGCTTTTTCATGATCCAGGTAACCAACGAATTGATAAAAGTCATAAAGCCTGTTTAAAATTTGTTCAATCTGTTTTGTATGCTTCTTTTATCGGCCTAAAAATGGTAAACATGCGGTTTTTGATTTGGTTAAATTGATGCAAACTCCAATTTTTATAGGGTAAAAGAAGCATTAAGGTTTTTTCCCGAATAAATTTAAACAGGCTCATGTAATTTAAGCGAAAGTTTTTCTTTTTAAAACGAAGTTGGAACCCAAGTATAATTTACGCACAATCGGGTCTTCGGCCAGCACTTCCGGTTCGCCGTAACGCAAAATCTTGCCTTCAAAAAGCAGGTAAGCGCGATCGGTGATGGATAGAGTTTCCTGCACATTATGGTCGGTAATCAAAATCCCAATGTTGCGCGTTCTTAATTTGGCCACCATATATTGGATTTCTTCTACCGCAATCGGGTCAACGCCGGCAAAAGGTTCGTCGAGCAGGATAAACTTGGGTTCGGCAGCCAGAGCGCGTGCAATTTCAGTCCGGCGGCGTTCTCCTCCCGAAAGCAAATCGCCGCGGTTTTTGCGCACTTTTTGCAAACTAAATTCTTCGATCAGTTCTTCCAGCTTGTCTTTTTGTTCAGCCTGGTTCATTTTGCCCATTTCCAAAACCGCTTTGATATTGTCTTCTACCGAAAGTTTTCGAAAAACTGAAGCTTCCTGCGCCAAATAACCAATCCCTTTTTGTGCCCGGCGGTACATCGGCGCATCGGTGATGTCTTCGTCTTCCAGAAAAATTTTTCCTTCATTTGGTTTGATTAAACCCACAATCATGTAAAAAGAAGTGGTTTTTCCGGCACCGTTCGGCCCCAGCAAACCTACAATTTCGCCTTGCCGCACGTTAAAAGTAACATCGTTAACAACGGTGCGCTGCTTGTATTTTTTGATTAAATTTTCTGCTCTTAAAATCATAGTTCATTCTGATGCTGCACCTTCAATCCGAATCCCTTTCAAATTTAATTGCAGGGTTTTCTGTTCGCGCCAAACGTTTTCTTCGATGGTATAACAAATATCAAACGGCATACTGTTTTTAATGGCATAAATATAGTCGCCCATGCCAAAACCGATACAATTGAAAATTGGCGTTCCTTCCTGCATTACGCAAAGTTTAAGGTGTTTTTCGCCCACCAGGTTTATATTGCCGCTAACATACACATTTTTGGTGATGAAAACAGGTGCCATATTTTCCGGGCCAAAAGGTGCAAACTGCTTTAAAATCCGTACAAAACGCGGCGTAATTTGGTTTAAATTGATTTCCGTATCAATCCTGATCCGCTGTACCAACTGTTCTTCTGTAATTACCGAAGCCACAATTTCTTCAAAACGTTCGCTAAACGCCGTTACATTTTCGGGCAATAAAGTTAAACCGGCCGCATATTTATGGCCGCCAAACTGCAAAAGCAAATCGCTGCAGCCACACAACGCTTCGTACAAATCAAACCCATAAACAGAACGTGCAGAACCGGTAACGTGGCCGTTGCTTTTGGTAAGCACAACCGTTGGCCGGTAATATTTTTCGGTCAGGCGCGAAGCCACAATCCCAATAACGCCTTTGTGCCAGTTTTCCTGAAAAACGACGGTAGAACGGCGGTTAATGAGCAGCGGGTTTTGGTCAATCATGTTCAAAGCCTGGCCTGTAATGCTCAAATCATGCTCTTTTCGTTCGTTATTTTTTAGGTTGATGGATTCGCCGAAATCAAAAGCTGAAACCGAACAATCCGCAATCAATAAATTAACGGCATGTTTAGCATCGTCAATCCTTCCGGCGGCATTAATACGCGGGCCGATGGTAAAAACCAGATCAGAAACGGTATAATTTTCGGCTTTTCCGGCAACGTTCATCAACGCTTTTAAGCCGATGGAAGGATTGGTGTTGATTTTTTCGAGGCCAAAAGCAGTAAGCGTGCGGTTTTCACCATTGATATGGACGAGATCGCAAGCAATGCTTACGGCAACCAAATCCAGGTAACAAGTTACTTCTTCAAACGGAATATCGTTTTTCTCCGCATAAGCCTGGATCAATTTAAAACCAAGGCCGCAACCGGAAAGCTCTTTGTAAGGATAATCGCAATCGCTTCTTTTTGGATCCAGAACGGCAATGGCCTGCGGCAGTTTTTCGCCCGGCAAATGGTGGTCGCAAATAATAAAGTCAATGCTTCTTTTATCGGCATAAATTACTTTTTCTACTGATTTGATGCCGCAATCCAAAGCAATAATCAAACTGAAATTGTTCTCGGCAGCAAAATCAATTCCGGCGGTAGAAATGCCGTAACCTTCGGTATATCGGTTTGGAATGTAAAAGGAAATATTTTCGTAACGCTTCTTAAAAAACTGATACACAACAGAAACGGCCGTAGTTCCGTCCACATCGTAATCGCCATAAACCAATATTTTTTCGTTGTTGCTGATGGCTTGCTCAATCCGAAGCACGGCTTTTTCCATGTCCTGCATCAAAAACGGATCGTGCAGATGGCCTAAATCCGGCCGGAAAAAATATTTGGCTTCCTCAAAAGTGGTTATGCCGCGCTGCACCAGCAAATTGCTCAGCACTTCGTCAATTTGCAAAGCTTCCGCCAAAGCCAAAACCTGTCCGCGGTTTCCTTGCTCCTCCAAAACCCATCGCTTTTGCATATCTTTAAAAAAGTTTAAACAGTAAAGATAGTTATTGGCTTATCATTAAATAAGTTTAAACTCATTTTAGCATTGCTATGAATATTTATGCCCTGGGCGAAGGTTCTTTTTCTGTTGATTCTACCAAAAAATTTGTCCCTTTTAACCCGCTGACCAATAACCCGCAAGACCGAAAAGGTTCCATCTTCATCCACGTTCAACCGTTTTTGCTCAAAACCGAACACGATTTAATTTTGATGGATGCCGGTTTGGGCTTTAAAAACCCGAACGGCGAACTGATGCTGCACGATAACATCCGGAATGCGGGTTTTGAGCCGGAAGAGGTTACGCTGGTTTTGATGTCGCACCTGCATTACGACCATACGGGCGGTTTGGTGATGGAACGAAACGGAAGAATGGAGCCGTCTTTTCCAGATGCCGAACACGTGATCCAGCGCGGCGAATGGGAATTTGCTTTCTCCGGAAAATCAACTTCTTACCGGCAACCTATTTTTGAAGTTTTGCAACGATCAGCCAACATCACTTTGGTGGAAGGAAGCGGAGCTTTTAGAAATGGGGTTTCGTATGAGTTAACCGGTGGACATACGCCTTTTCATCAGGTTTTTAAGATAGAATCGGCAGGAAAAATTTATTTTTTTGGCGGCGATGTTTTGCCGGAGCCGGAACAATTGATCAGAAGGTTTGCGGCGAAATATGATTTTGACGGAAGAAAATCCATGGAACTGCGCGAACGTTTTGGCAAACAAGCGGCAGAAGAAAATTGGATATGCTGTTTTTACCATGCAAAAAACCTTGCGATTGGCAAGGTTACTTTAAATGATGGGTTTTCGGTAAAAACGTTAGACAGTTAGCGCTTATTTTAATTTTGTTCGTTAGTTTTTCTATGCTTCTTTTATCACCTAAAAATTTGCATTACTGCTTTTTGGTTTGTGTAGGCTAATGAAACACCAATTTTTATAGGGTAAAAGAAGCATTAACATTTTTTCATGTAAAAATCTGGGCAGTTAACCAACGTGTACTTTTGCGCCGCCAAATACTTCTTTTATAGACTCTATATTAAGTGGCTTGGAGATAAAGTTGGCTACAGAGCTAAACGACCTTGCTTTATCAATATCATTACTAAAAACAGACGAGGACAGGATGTAAATCGTAATCCTTTTGTCGGGGTCTAAATTTGATGATTTATATTCCTCCAAAAATTCCCAGCCGTTCATGATCGGCATATTAATGTCCAACAAAATATAATCAGGAATTTGCTCCGGATGGTTGTTAAATATATCCTTTAACCGGTTTATTGCCAGACGGCCATTCAGGTAAGTTGATATCTCTGCATCGGCAAATCCCTTCCTGATCAGTTTAACGGTAATGAAATTATTTATCTCATCATCGTCAACCAGCATAATATTAACAGGCTTCTGATTCACATTCATATAAGTTTGTACGAAAGTAAAAGCATGAAAGTTCGGTACATGCATAATAAATTTTTTAGCACCTTAATAAAATTACAATCTCAAACGGCACAAAACGTTTTTCTTTGGATGATAGAAAAATAACGTGCGCTTAATATCCAATAAAAGATATTAATACTATTACGTTGAAATTAGAAAAGCAGATTTTTTTTGTAACTCTAAATGACTTCTACATTACATTTACACACTTATTCGGTCAAACTTTCTTCAAAAGCATAACTTTCCAAAGGCGGGCAGGTACAGATCAAAGTACGGTCGCCGTGCGTATCATTCACACGCCCAACAGAAGGCCAGAATTTAAAAGCAGCAACATAAGGCAGCGGGAAAGCCGCTTTTTGCCGGGTGTATGGATGCTCCCACTCGTTATCGGTAACCACAGCAGCGGTGTGCGGGGCGTTTTTCAACGGGTTGTTTGCTTTATCAGAAATACCGTTTGCCACATCTTCGATTTCATTTCTTATCGAAACCATCGCATCACAAAACCGGTCAAGTTCGTGCTTTGGCTCTGATTCTGTCGGTTCAACCATCACCGTTCCGGCAACCGGAAAAGAAACCGTTGGCGCGTGGAAACCATAATCCATCAATCGTTTGGCAATATCGGTTACTTCGATACCAAAGTTTTTGAATGCGCGGCAATCTAAAATCATTTCATGTGCACAACGTCCGTTTGCCCCGGCATACAAAACCGGATAATGTTTTTCTAAACGGGCTTTGATATAATTGGCGTTGAGGATAGCATAACGTGTTGCATCCGTTAAACCCTGGCCGCCCATCATGGCAATATAGGCATGAGAAATCAGCAAAATAGAAGCCGAACCCCAGGGCGCTGCCGAAACCGCCGGAATAGATTTCCCTTGTTCGATATCAACCATCGCATGTCCTGGCAGAAACTGCACTAAATGTTTGGCCACGCCGATTGGCCCCATCCCCGGGCCGCCGCCGCCATGCGGAATGCAAAAGGTTTTATGCAGGTTGAGGTGGCAAACATCGGCGCCAATATTAGCCGGACTGGTTAAGCCAACCTGCGCGTTCATGTTGGCGCCATCCATGTAAACCTGGCCGCCGTGTTGATGGATAATATTGCAAATTTCGATGATAGATTCTTCAAAAACGCCGTGGGTTGAAGGATACGTAACCATCAAACAAGAAAGATCGTTGCTGTATTGTTCGGCTTTGGCTTTCAGGTCGGCTACGTCTATGTTTCCGTTATCATCACATTTTACCACGATGATTTTCATGCCGGCCATGGCTGCCGAAGCCGGGTTTGTTCCATGTGCAGATGAAGGGATTAAAGCGATGTTACGGTGATGGTTGCCATTGGACTGATGATAAGCGCGGATAACCAGCAAACCGGCATATTCGCCCTGTGCACCGGCATTTGGCTGTAAGCTCATAGCCGCAAAACCGGTAATTTCGCTCAGCCATTGGTTCAACTCATCAAAAATCTGCATATAACCGCCAACCTGGTCGGTTGGTGCAAACGGGTGCATTTTGCTAAATTCGGGCCAGGTAACCGGAACCATTTCTGTGGTTGCATTTAGCTTCATAGTGCACGAACCCAACGGGATCATCGAATTGCATAAAGAAAGGTCTTTCGCTTCCAATGATTTGATATAACGCAGCATTTCGTGTTCAGAATGGTGCGTACTGAAAACCGAATGGTTTAAAAATTCGGAAGTACGCTGCAATGCTGTCGGAACCGGTGTTTGTAATGCTTCTTTTATCGCCTCAAAATTGGTATCGGCCAAAGTTTTTCCTTTGGCTTTGGCGAAGATTTTAACGATGGTTTGGATATCATCCGCAGAAGTGGTTTCATCCAAAGCAATAGAAACCGATGAATCTTGATAATAAAAATTCATTTCCTGGTTTAAAGCTTCAGCATGAATGGTATCTTTTAACTGACCAGCTTCTAAAGTAATGGTATCAAAATAAACCTGGTTTTGCTGCTGATAACCTAAAGCCTTCAGCGATCCTGACAGCAAAACTGTCAAACCATGAATCCGTTCTGCAATCAGTTTTAAACCCTCGGCACCATGATAAGCGGCATACATGCCAGCCATGATGGCCAGCAAAGCCTGCGCCGTGCAAATATTGGAAGTTGCTTTATCTCTGCGGATGTGCTGCTCGCGGGTTTGCAAAGCCATACGCAAAGCGTAATTTCCGGCATTGTCAATCGTTACACCAATGATTCGACCGGGAATGCTTCTTTTATAGGCATCTTTTGTGGCAAAAAAAGCAGCGTGCGGGCCGCCAAAACCCATCGGCACGCCAAAACGCTGCGTTGTGCCAACCACCACATCTGCGCCCCACTCGCCCGGCGGCGTCAATAGCACCAAACTCATCAAATCGGCAACTACGGTTAATTTGATGTTTTTTTGGTGAAGGGAATCGGCAAAACTCCAGTAATCATAAACTTCGCCGTTTGAGGCCGGATATTGAACGATGGCACCAAAAAAACTATCATCCAAATCAGCCGTTTGATGATCGCCGATAACCAGTTCCAGATCCAAAGGCTGAGAACGGGTTTTTAAAATATCAATGTTTTGCGGGAAAACTTCCGCAGAAACAAAAAACTTTTTGGCTTTGGCATTTTTGCGCAAACTGTATTGCATAAACATCGCTTCGGCCGCCGCCGTTCCTTCATCCAGCAACGAAGCGTTGGCAATTTCCATTCCGGTCAAATCAATTACCATCGTCTGGAAATTCAACAAAGCCTGCAAACGGCCTTGCGCAATTTCGGCCTGGTAAGGCGTGTATTGCGTGTACCAGCCTGGGTTTTCCAAAATATTTCGTTGGATAACGCCGGGAACGATCACATCGTAATAACCTTTTCCGATAAAAGATTTAAAGACTTTATTCTTGGAAGCGGTAATTTTTAAGCTGTTCAAATAATCAAATTCGCTTTTTGCGGCAGGAAGGTTTAGCGGTTTTTTTAAGCGAATAGCCGCCGGAATGGTTTGATCAATCAGTTCATCAACCGAATCAAGGCCAAGCGTTTTAAGCATTTCCCGGGTTTCGGTTTGATTTGGGGCAATATGGCGGTGTTGAAATTTTTCCTGGTAATTGATATTTAACTTCATGTAGTTTGCTGGATGAATTGAAGGCGCAAAGGTAAGGCTTTGGGTTTTGACGGTCAATGTTTTGTGCAATCGTTACAGGAGATTTACATAAAATTTTGGAATGCTTCTTTTAGCACTGTTTTTTTCGGATGGATAAAAAAGCGAAAACCTGTTGCACTGATTTTTGCACGATAAAAGAAGCATCAACAACGGAAAAAACTTTACGCCAAACACCGCTTGTACATCTGTATCGTGTTTTCCAAACCCAAATACAAAGCATCGGCAATCAAAGCATGGCCAATACTTACTTCCAGCAAGCCGGGGATGTTTTGGGCGAAGTATTTTAAATTGTGCAAATCCAAATCGTGGCCTGCATTTAAACCCAAGCCTAACTCCACTGCTTTTTCCGCAGCTTTTATGTAGGGCGCAATAGCTTGTTCTTTGTTTTGATGGAAGTTGGAAGCGTAGGCTTCGGTGTACAATTCAATTCGGTCTGTTCCGGTTGTGGCCGCAGCTTCTACCATTGCTACAACCGGATCAACAAAAATGGAAACCCGGATATTTTGTGCCTTAAAAACAGCAATGATTTGTTTTAAACAATCCTGGTTCTTGAGCGTGTTCCAACCGTGGTTGGAAGTGATCTGGCCTAAAACATCGGGAACCAAAGTAACTTGTGCCGGTTTGTTGGCCAGTACCAAATCCACAAACTTTTGTTCCTGGCAATTACCTTCAATATTAAATTCGGTGGCAATTACTTTTTTCAGGTCGAAGACATCCTGGTAACGGATATGCCGCTCATCAGGCCGCGGATGTACGGTGATTCCTTCGGCGCCAAAACGTTCGCAATCCAAAGCTACTTTTACCAAGTCAGGGTTGTTGCCGCCGCGCGAATTGCGCAAGGTTGCTATTTTATTGATGTTTACGGAAAGGTGCGTCATGCTGGTAAAAGTAGGGATTTGGAAAGATGTTTGGAGGGATGCTGTTTTTATCGCCTAAAAATTGGTGTGGTTTTATTCTTTCAAAAGAAACCATCGTTTTGGGTAGTGTAAATTGAACTGTTGTACGTTTACTAAAGCAAAAAACGCATGGATTAAGGCCGATGAACTGTTGGCAATAGATACAGCCTGACACGTCCTGCCCCCATTTCGTTTTTACATCTCAAGACCGAATAGTTCGCCAGGCTTTTGCAATTTGCACATCTGAAACAACATATATTGATGGCTATGTTTCAAAGGCATGGAAAGTTCAATTATTATTACGCTTATTCCAAAAAAGTTTTTACATTGGGCTTAATTATATTAAATCGAATTTGTAACAGACTAACATGACTGCCGCTACTTTGGACGATGGAAAAGCACTGTTGCTTAAATTGAAGCAGGGTGATGAGCGCGCGTTCAAAATTATATATGACAGCTATAAATTCCGCCTTGCCGGAAACCTATGTAAACTCTTAAAATCTAACGATCTGGTAAAGGATATTTTACAGGAGCTTTTTTTAAAAATTTGGGAAACCAGAAACCAAATTGACCCGGAAAAACCTTTTAAATCTTATTTATTTCATATCGGTCAAAATCTGGTTTATGACTATTTTAGAAAAGCTGCCAAGGATAAACGGCTGCTCCTTAAATTGATGGCCGCTACATCTGATCTGTATCAGCACATTGAAGAGGACATTACGCGTAAGGAAAACTCCGAAATCTTTCAGCGCGCAATTGATTTGATGCCGCCGCAACGCAAACAAGTATTTACTTTATGTAAACTGGACGGCAAAACTTATAAAGAGGTAGAAAATATAATGGGCATCAACGGCAAAACCATCAGTAGCCACATGCTAAAAGCCAACAGGTTTTTAAAAAACCGGTTTCAACCACCCTCTAATGCTGTAGTGCTGACTTTGTTAGGCTTTCTATTAAACCGCTTGTAAGGGTTCCTTGGTTTTAGAGCCGGTTTAAATTTTGTTCAAGTTATTTCCTGTGCTTATTTTATCACCCAAAAACTGAAAATTTTCATGCTTGTTTTAGCATGAATTGCCAAAACAAGTTTTATAGGCATAAAAGAAGCACTGTAATTTTTTCTGATATAGAAGTTGTTTAAACTTTTTTCTGGCCCCTCTTTTTCCGGCTGATGCTTCTTTTACCCTATAAAAATTGGTGTTTGCATCAGCCTAACAAATCAGAACAAATTGCCCACCAATTTTTAGGTGATAAAAGAAGCATGGTGTAAAGCACAAAAAAATAAGTTTAAACAAGTTCATAAATATAAACAGGCCCTAAAACTTTTTTAAATTAATTTGCAATCAGACTAAGGATTTTTTTGCCCAGCTCCGTATTGGGTTAAAATCAAAAGTTGAAAGATACCCACCGAACCACTTTACTTTTTGAAAAGTACTTAGCTAACAATTGCTCTTTGGAAGAAACCCAGGAGTTGATGAAGCACTTTGAACTTGGCAAGCATCAGCATTTACTAAAAAAGATGATTGTTGATGCGCTTAGCAAGGAAGATGAAAGCCACTCCAATCACTTGGAAATAACTAAGATTGTTGCCAAAGTTGATGCTGATTTGTTTACACATATCCATTCAATTACCAAAGCGGCTACGGTAAAAAAACAACGAAATAAGCTCATTTGGTTGCGTACAGCGATGGCAGGGGCCGCAGCGCTGCTGTTAATTTTTACCGGCACCTATCTTTATAATCATAACAAAGACAGCGTTGGCAATAAAGATTTTTCTGCCGTTTCAATTATTTCCCCTGGCAGAAGCGGTGCAACTTTAACCCTTTCCAATGGAAAAAAAATCTTGCTGTCAGATGCTGTAAATGGCAAAATTGCGGCAGAGCAGGGTGTTAATATTATAAAATCTCCTGATGGTAAATTAATATACAGCAACCAGACATCCCTTAGCCTTCCGGGCAAAACGAATACATTATCTACTGCCAACGGAGAGACCTACCGATTGCGCTTGCCAGACGGTTCTTCGGTTTGGTTAAATTCTGCTTCGAGCTTGACGTTTTATACAATGTTAAACGATAACGGCAAGCGCGTGGTAAATTTAACGGGAGAAGCATATTTTGAGATAGTTAAAGATAAAAAGCATCCATTTATAGTTAAAACAGGCAAACAGAACGTTGAGGTTTTGGGCACCCATTTTAATATCAACAGCTATAACGACGAGCCTGCTATTGTTACTACATTATTAGAAGGATCTGTAAAGGTGAAGGCAGGGCAGCTTGTTTATATGCTTAAACCTGGCGAACAGGCATTAAATACGGGCAAAAGTATAGCTGTACGCAAGGCCGATGTAGAAAATATTATAGACTGGAAAGACGGGGATTTTTTTCTTGATGGCGTTGCGTTTAAAACAGCTATGCGGAAAATCTCCAGGTGGTATGATGTGGAGGTAGTATATGATTCATCCGTTTCTGACAACATTAAATCTGGTGGCTGGATCTCAAGAAAAAATCCGCTATTGACCGTTTTGAAATCAATTGAATCATCTGGACAGGTGCACTTTAAAATTGAAGGACGAAAAATATACGTAACAAAGTAACATCCATTCCGCGACAAAAACAGATTTGAGTATTTTATTAACCACTAAAATTTAAACTATGTAAAAATCAAAAGACAACAAAGCCAAAAAACAAACCAGAAGTGCTTGGAACACTCCTGGTTGTGGTTAGCAACAATCAACAGAAAAAATTAACCGTTTAGCGTCAAACGTCCCTTTCATTATCAAATTGAGGCAGTTTGCCAAAAATTAAACCAACTACTAATGTATAAAATTTATACTAAAATTCCGGGTACACCTAACATCCTGTACCGTAAAATTTTGCGGGTTATGCGATTAACTACGGTCTTAATAATTGCATCTCTAATGCAGGTAAGCGCAACCACGTTTGCGCAAAAAATTACTTTAAGACAAAAAAATGTAACGTTAACATCTGTGTTAAAAGAGATTAGGGAACAGAGCGGTTTTGATTTTTATTATAATTTCAACGATATTTCAAAAACGCAAAAGGTAAGTGTCAACTTTGAAGGCGCTAGGTTAGATGAAGCGCTAGTTACTGTTTTTAAGGGGTTAAATTTAACATTCTCGATCCAAGGCAAGATAGTTTCCATTAAAAAGCAACCAAATGCCATTCTTGTAAAACAGGCCATTGATGTTAGGGGAACCGTAGAAGATGCAGAGACGGGCAATACGCTTTCTGGCGCTACAGTTACGGTTAAAAACGCTGGTAAGTCTACAGTTACAGATAAGGATGGCGGTTTCTTTTTAGCAGGGTTAAATAAAAACGATACCCTTAGGGTTACTTTTATTGGTTATCTACCCAAAGAAGTAGTAGTTTCGCAGAATATTTTACAGGTAAAACTTACCGCCGCAATTGGCAGCCTAAACGGGGTAGATGTGGTAAGTACTGGCTATCAATACATCAAGCCAACCCAAATAACAGGGGCAACCGCATCAATAGGTACTAAAGAGTTTGAATCCCGTATCAATACTGATTTTCTGTCAGGGCTGGTAAATAAGCTGCCCGGTTTGGTAATCAATAATGATGTTAGTTTTAACAGCAACACTTATACCGGTAACAATAGAAATGGGTTATTTAATATTCGAGGCCTCTCTACAATTACAGGCAATCAAAACCCCCTGATCGTACTTGATGGTTACCCTACAGAACTGTCGCTCAATGACATTAACCCTAACGAAATCCGCTCGGTAACTGTTTTAAAGGATGCTGCGGCCGCAGCGGTTTATGGCGTAAGAGCTGCCAATGGTGTAATTGTGATAGATCGCAAACAAGCAAAAATTGGAGCAACCCGATTTTCTTTTCGTACTACTGTTGGCATTAAGCCGAGGGAAAATTATAGTGGTTACCGCTGGGCGCCAAACGATACCTATTCAAGATATGTGAAAAGTGTTACTCCGCCGCTCCCTTATCAATTTTACCCCCAGTATAATATTCCCTTAGATCCGGTTTCTTCTATCATTTACCAAAATATCTCCGGAACGCTTTCAAAAGAGGATATGAATCAGCAGCTTGCAGACTTATTATCTTACAATAACAATGCAGACTATAGCCACACGTTTACCAGGCCTGCTGTTACCCAACAATACAACTTAGACGTTAGCGGGGGAACCAATAAAGCACTTTATTACTTTACCCTCGGCTATTTGGGCAACGATCTTACTCAAATTAAAAATAATAACAGACAACTGCAGTTTAGTGCGCGAACCGATTTTAATTTCACCGAAAAA
This sequence comes from Mucilaginibacter sp., assembly GCF_041088075.1. Classification (GTDB taxonomy): domain Bacteria; phylum Bacteroidota; class Bacteroidia; order Sphingobacteriales; family Sphingobacteriaceae; genus Mucilaginibacter_A. The sequence goes on from NZ_JBGCVY010000017.1 coordinate 35,121, forward strand.
TTATCTCTTCAACTTACCACCGATTATCTAGACAGAACCGTAAATGATGTTCCTGTACCTGATATAAGCCAACTTTACTCGTTTGAGCGTTTTAAAGATACACAAGGCAATCCCGCACCAACGTATAACGGGTCTAACAGCAATTATGTATTCAACAAAAATCAAATCCCGTTGGGGTATGCAGATAATCTTTATTATCCTTTGGTAGATGTTAACGAAATTAACACCAATACTCATACTATTGATAATCGCTTTACCCTTAACTTTAAATATTTGATAGGAAATGGGTTTAGGCTGAGTTTTGGAGGTATTTATGAGAGTTCCAATACAAGCCAAAATTACAATGCGTCCGGACAGTCTTCCGTTGTTAAACAACTTATTAACCGCTACACGGATCCCAGCACCAGCCCATTTACATTAGGTATTCCTAATGGAGGGTATTTACAGGAAACAAATCCAAAGCTGACGAGTTTTACTGCCCGAACGCAACTTGACTACAATAAAAATATTGGGAAAGACCATTTTCTAAACGCAATTGCCGGTGTGGAAGTAAGGCGCCTGATTAATCAGTTATCTTCGTCACCTTTTTTCGGCTACAACAGCCAAACACTCATCTCGCAACCGGTAAATTATAACGACGTTGCAAATGCGCCTCCAAATTACAACTATTATTTTAACCCAACACTTGGTTACGGCGACTTGTTTAAGCAGCAGTATACAGACGACCGTTACGTGTCAGCTTACTTTAATGGCGTATATACCTTTAAACAGAAATATTCTTTTACAAGCAGTATTAGGATAGATCAATCTAATATTTACGGTCAGGACCCGAAATACCGTTACAGGCCACTGTGGTCTTTCGGCGCAGCCTGGAATATTGACAGGGAAAATTTCGTTAAACATATTGACTGGCTTACCTCACTAAAACTAAGGGTAGCAGAGGGTATTAGTGGCAACGTTGCAAAAGCAAGTTTGCCACAAACTATTGCAAATGCAACCCTTAACTATGTAACGGCTTCTACTTCACCTGCACTTACCTTAGCTACGCCAGCAAATAGCGGCTTGCGATGGGAAAAAACCAACACATTCAACACCGGTATTGATTTTACGCTCTTCCGCAGGATAAGCGGCAGCTTTGATTATTATAACAAAAAAAGCAGCGACCTCTTGGGAAATACCCAGACAGATGCAACAAAAGGGATTTCCGGGGCTTTGATTAACCAGGCAAGTTTAAGGAACAGGGGATTTGAGATTAACCTGCATGCCGACTGGATTACCCGATCAAATTTTAACTGGAACACCGGGTTTACACTTGCAGGAAATACTAGTAAGGTTTTAGATATATATCAAAGCTCCCAATATTTTAGGGGTACCCGTCCAACAATTCTTGCGCAAATGTTAGGTGGTTATGTTAAAGGTTATCCATTAGGGCAGCAGTTCAGCTTTCGATATGCTGGACTGAGCAATACCGGTGTACCAATGGTATATGGCCCCGATGGCAAAGTAGCTCAACTTAATACGAACGACAATCCTGGCAACGATTATTTTGAGAATACAGGCAGCTATATTCCAAAGTATAACTTTGGGCTGAGCAACCGCATAGATATAGGCAACTTTTATGTTTATGCGATGGTTACTGCCTATACTGGATTTAAAGTAAGAACACCTTATCCTTCTCCTAATGACATTAGACCGATAAGCGGCTCTGAAAATTTTTGGCAGAAACCTGGCGACGAGCTGAACCCAAATGAAGTAGTGGGAAAATTAGACGGTATTCCGGGTGTGTTCTATTCTAATATTATCCCTTATTTAAATACCTATACGGTCAACGGTTCATACCTCACATTAACCGATGTAAACATATCGTACAATCTATTAAAAGCAAATTTTATTAAAAATCTTGGGTTCAGCAACTTTGAGGTCAAGTTGCAGGCTTCCAATCTATATACCGTGGGATTTAACAAGTATAACTTGAGCCAGGCAACAGGGTCTTTTGCCAAAAACTATTTAACTCCTACTTACACATTAGGTTTATTTACAAATTTTTAATGAAGTTGTTTAAACTTTTTTCTGGCCCTCTTTTTTAGGCCATGCTTCTTTTACCCTATAAAAATTGGTGTCTGTACCAGCGTGGACAAATCAAAAACCAGGCAATGTCAATTTTTAGGCGGTAAAAGAAGCATGGTGCAAAGCATAAAAGAATAAGTTTAAACAAGTTCAATTACTGAATAGAAACCACTCAATAACAATATAAAAAATATTAGAATGAAAGTATTATATCAATACATGGCATTATTAATTACATGTGTCCTGTTGTGCACAGGCTGCGAAAAGTATTTAGATGTGCAACCCAAAGGGAAGCAACTGCTCGTTACAGCGAGTGATTATGATCTATGGTTAAACAGCGAAATCTTAACCTATGAAACCAATGCCTTCGTTACCGTTAGGTTTACAGATTTATACGATGTTTATCCTTTTAATCTCATGTCAAGTTCGGCTTCGGACCTGGAATATCGTTGGGCACCGCAGTTTAATGATGCAGCAACCACTCCGGATATTTGGTCGGGTTTTTATGCAAGCATTTATTATTATAACACCGTAATAAATGGTATTGATGATGTAAAAGATGCCAGCAGCCAGCGTAAGCAAAGCCTTAAAGCTGAAGCCCTTCTGGGCAGAGCTTTCGAATATTTTTACCTTGTAAATTTATATGGAAAGCCGTACAACCCCGCAACAGCAGCACAGGACTTGGCTGTTCCGTTTGTACAATCTTCTGATATTGTTACCGATGTCCCTCCGCGTAGCACCGTACAAGATATGTACAATCATATTATTGCCGACCTCAAGCAAGCCGTAACCGCACTGCCCGAAGACAACGTTCTGAATCGCTTTAGAGGATCGGTAGCGGCTGCAAACAGTATGTTGGCACGAACTTATTTTTACATGGGTGATTATGCAAACGCTCAAAAGTATGCAGAACTGGCGCTAACGGCACCTTCGTTAGGAATGATAGATTATAATACAGGCATTACCAGCCCTTCGGCTTATCCTAATTGGCCTTTGCTTGCCACACGTAAAGATGTGATTTTTGCCCGGGGAGCAGGTAGTAAGTCAACAGTTGCCACTATACCTATCCCGCTATCTTATTATAATAGTTTCGCAAGCGGGGATTTAAGGTTTTATTTTATAAAAGACAACAGAAAACCTACCCTTTCTCTTAATCCGAAACGGGGAACGATAAACTATGTTATGGCATATCCAAGTTTTGCAAACAATACGGGCAATGGAAACAACGCCAATATTGGCCCGTCTGTATCAGAGATGAAACTGATCATAGCAGAGGCAGCTGCGCGCTCTGGAGATATAACTACTGCCTTACAACAACTGGATGATGTTAGAAAAAACAGATTTGACACTACAAGCTATCAAAAGTTTATATCTGATGACAAAGTTGTGGTGTTAAACAAAGTATTGGATGAGAGAACTTTTGAACTGCCGTTCGTTGGCCTGCGTTGGCTTGATATGCGCCGCCTCAATGCCGAAGGCAAAATGCCGGCAGTACAGAGATACGATAATACGAATACTGTTTTTGCTACATTAAACCCAAACGATCCGCGGTACGTTTTACAGATTCCCCTAAACGTGTTGAGGTATAATCCAAACATGCCGCAAAACCCTTAATTGAATCTAAATTTCAATCAGCCTAAAAATTATGACACATATAGTAAAAAAAACCACATTCATCTTTTCATTAATTTCATCCTTTTGCAACTTGGCTTTAGCGCAAGAGTCGGCTTTTGTTATTAACGGCACTTTAAAAAACTTCAAACCCACGCCAGATAAAGTTTTCCTTATCTATCCCCCTTATGCGGGCGGCAAGGTTGACAGTTCGTCGGTGGTTGGAGGAAAGTATAAGTTTACAGGAAAGATAGGAGACGACGCATTGCCATTATCCTTGGCTTTTGGCCCTGAGCCGTTTTTAGCAGCGCCTACCGCAGATATTCAAACCACGCTTATTGTAACCAAGGGGCAAACAGACATTGTATCAGACGGTGAAATCTATAATTTTACTGAAAATGGCGCATCTCAAAAAGCATTTACCGAATACCATAATGTGGCAAGCAAAGCATTTAATGCTGGTTTGGAATTAATAGCAAATATGAAAACGATTGCCTACAGGGGCCGCCAATCTGTAAGGAATTTAGCAATGGAGAAATACACCGATGCCCTTAAAGATTATCCGGAAATGTTATACCGCTTTATTTTAAAAGATCCTGGTTCTGAAATTGTTCCTTTGGTTACCAAATTGTTTTTGAACACAACCGATGTTACCAAATCTAAGGCAGACTCCTTAATTGCTATTTTATCTCAGAAGCAAACAGGAACTAATATTAGAACCGAAACGTTAACTAAACTAAAAGAAAAGTCTGATTTGCTTGCAAAGCAGATGGGTACAGCGGTAGGTAAAATGGCCCCGGATTTTACCCAAAATGACGTAAATGACAAGCCAGTTTCTCTAACTTCTTACAAAGGCCGGTATGTACTTTTAGATTTCTGGGCGAGCTGGTGTGCACCTTGCCGAGCAGAAAATCCAAATTTGGTTAGGGCTTATGCTACATATCATAATAAAAACTTTGACGTTTTGGGAGTATCGTTAGACAGATCAAACGCAAAACAGGCGTGGCTAAATGCCATAAAGAACGACGGACTGACCTGGACCCAGGTTTCGGACCTTAAATTTTGGGACAATGAGGTTGCAAAACTTTACTCTGTAAACGCAATACCACAAAACTTTTTAATTGATCCGAACGGTAAAATTATTGCCAGGAACTTACGTGGTGAAGAGTTAAATAAAAAATTGGCAGAATTGCTGGGTAATTGATGGAGCGAACACTTTGATGGCTTGTTACGTGTTTTCATAACTATTGAAATAAGCCAGCGTTTTATAATTTTTTAATTTTAACATGCCCAAATCATAATAGCCAGTTCAATAAATTGAACTGGCTATTATTGTAAGAAAATGACACCGAAATAAAAGTTTGAAGTTAAAGAGCCTGTTTAAATTTCTATCATAAAAATTTATAATGCTTCTTTTATGCCTGTAAATCCTGTTTTTGGAAGCTGTTCCAATACAAAAAGTACAATGGGCCGATGATTTTTATGCGGTAAAAAAAGCATAGAAAATATGTTGAACAAAATTTAAACTGGCTCAAAGTTTTTTAAACTTTTGTACCTTGTTTAAATTTATACATTAAAGAAAACGCCATGCTTCTTTTACCAGGTAAAATTGATGCCTGCCTGCATTTGATCAACCAGAAAAACCAAACGGCCAAGGTTTTTAGGTGATAAAAGAAGCATCAATTTAAAAAAAGAGGGACAGAAAAAAAGTTTAAACAATTTTGTTGTTAAAATTAAAAAGCATAAAATTTTATTTTAAATATTGATGCAATGATAATATCATGAAAAATTATAAAATAAGATTTTTTAGAGCCTGTTTAAATTTCTGTCATAAGAATTTATAATACTTCTTTTATGCCTGTAAATTTCGTTTTTGGAGGTGGTATATTGATACAAAAGGTACAACAAACCAATGATTTTTAGGTGGTAAAAGAAGCATTGACAAAAATTTATCAATCCAAATCTAATCATGCTTCTATAAAAACTACAACCTCCTCATTTCATCCCCGCCGTATAATCCTGCTTCACACTAAATTTAAAATACTGACTTGCCGCTTCGCCGGTTGCGGTAATGCCTTGCAGTACGCCGATATAATTTCCCGTTCGGTCTGAAGTGTAAAAGTTTACCTGCGTTTTTCCTTGTGCACCCGTAGAAACAGATGGCGACCAGTAAAGCACGTTTCTAAAATCGGGAAGCCGGCTGGCCATTTGCTGGCTGCTTTCGTACACGGGCGAATAAAATTCCCGCTCCAGTTGCATGCCTTCGTAATCAATAATAACTGCGTGAGGGTCAAATTCATAACCGCCCAAATCTCCTTTATAAGTGGTAAAATTTAGTATCCCTTCAAATTCAGTAGCTTGCCATAAATACTGGTTATTAACCAGTTCCAGCTTTTGTATTTTCAGCGGGTCTATCGCCATTACTTTGTCTATATTAAAAACAGGAACACCATCCAGTATCACAATCGGGTCTCCGCCAAACCTTGCATTTTCCTCGTAAATCCTGATATGAAACCGCTTTTGCTGTCTTATTACGGTCAATGATTTTACATATTCGCGCAAAACCTCTTCCATCGTGGTAAACCTGGTGTAATCATCCAATTTGTAGGGGGAAAATAATTTGCCGTAAAAAGAACTGCTGTCAATTTTTGGATTGTAAAACTGCCTCAATTTATTTCCGGCATACAGGTTTTGGACTTGCATATCCAAACTTCGGGCTTTCAATGCGCTTTGCATATCTTCTGTCAAAGCAAAAACAGGCAATGTACTTTTGGAATATTTTTCTGAAAAAGGGCTTAAAATATCAATGCGGTAAGTACTGTCTTTTTCAGTATTGGTTTGCACCACAATTTCTCCCGGCCCGTAAAGGTCTTTGGTATTGAACAGCAATTTGCCTGTAGAATCGCTGTTAGAAGTGTACAATTGCACGCGTTTTCCCGGCACGGCCAAATAAGCGGTAATGTTTTTCTCCGGTTTATTGGTAGCGATACCGGTTAATTTGGCAGTAACCAAATGGCCGGTGTATTCGGGAAGAAATGAAAATGAAGGTTGCGGGTTTTTGAAAACTTCTTCCCATTTAAACCTGCTCCATCCTTGCGAAAGCATCAAATTGTCTATGGCTTCGTCGGCTTCTGCATTTTTGTTTTTGAAATAATAATCCGGCGATTCGATGTTGCCTTTCAAATCCGAAGTGAGCCACAAATAATTAACAATATCTCCAGGTTCTGTAGTTTGAAGCGAATCAATCTGGTAAACCGACATGGACAGATCAGCAACCAAAGGCTGGCCTTGCTGGTCTTTAACCGAAACGGCAACATTTACTTTTTTTCGCGTGCCATATTGTTCCTGGTCTGGATTGAGGTTGATCACAACTTTTTGTGCCGGCCGTTTAAAATAAAGCCTTTCGCAAACTGGTTTTCTGTCGCTGTTAAATACGGTCAGGTGTGAAATCCCTTCTCCCAGCAAAGCTTTGTCAATTAAAAATTTGGCCGTTCCGTTTACCAAAGCTGCACTTTGTACAGACTTAGTTATACTTTTGGTATGCGCAAATAAATACACTTCGCCTTGATTGGAATTGCTGTTTACCGTTACGGTCAGTTGAGTGGCATTGTCTGTTAATTGCATCACAAAACCCTGGTCAAATACTGACGGCAGTTCTTTTACAATTGGTTTGTTTTCTGCTTCAATATAAACTACCGCTTTGTAAGTATCTTTTAAATTGGGTTTAAAAGTGAAGTTACCGATACCAAATTTTAAAGGACGGAACCTGGCAACAGTGTCGTTATGCTGATTAACAATTGCGCCCCTAATGTTTACACCTTTCCCATCCTTGCTAACTACTTTAAACGCCACTTTGCTGGTCAAACCGTTTACCAAATTTCCGCCTTCCGGGAAAAACTGAATGTCATAAGTTGGCTTTGCTTTGTTTGCGGTTGTTTCCGGCGATTTTAAAGGATTGATGATCGTTATGTTTTTTTCAAAATAATTGTCTGCGCTAAAATTTTTCATCCAATTGGTGTAAGCACGCAAATGATAATTGCCGCTGTTGATGGCAACCGGAATGTAAACCGAGCCATTTCCGCTGCCGCTTCCTTTTAAAGCAACTTTGGCTTGTATCACCGGGACTTGGTTGTTGTCCAGCACTTCAACATAAGCCACTTTGCTGATATTGATGGGTTTATTGTTTGTGGCATCAACATTGTAAACCTTGAACCATAAAATTTCGCCGGTTAAATACGTGCTTTTATCGGTATGCACAAATAGTTTTTCCTGGAAAGTTTTCTGCTGATAAGCATCAAAACTGTTTTGAATAGCAGTTGCGGTTTGTGCATTACTTTCAAACGAAAGCAGCAGCACCAATACAAAACTGAGTAAAATATTTTTTAACATATCTTCAATTATTATAGCTAATTCGTTTTGTTCATTTGGTTGCCGATGCTTCTTTTATCGTATAAAAAACATTCAAATTTATCATCCTGTTAAACACCAAAATTTTATGGGTAAAAGAAGCATTGTTGTTTCATCTTTATTTCCAAAATACAGGCTGTTTAGTCGTTCCGCGAATTGTACAATCGGTACACGAAATGGTAGAACTGATGTAACCATCCGGCCTAGCAGTACTTCCGGGATAATAGAATGGATATATCGGGATAGAAGCAGAGCCTATAGGAATAAGAAAAAGTGCCACCTGGTTTCTCCCATTATAATTAACAAAAACAGAATCCGTGCCGCAGTTATAAGGATATGCAGGTTGCCAGCTTGGCGGCAAAGCATCGTTCGATATAAAGATCCTTTTACTTTTAACATTTGTAGCACTGATAAACCCGATAACAGGTTCCGTAGGGTCGGCGGCATTATGTATATTTCCGGAACTGGTAGAAGGTTGTGCATCAAATATACTTCCAAGCTGTTCTGTGTTTTTTTTCAGGTTTTGCCAATACAAATAAGCGTCTTTTGTTAAGGCATACTGTTTAAGCAAGATGCTGTATTTAATTTCAATTTTTTCGGATGTGGAAACAATCGTTGTGATTGGGTTTTGATAGATCACATCCTGTTGCAGTTTCTCCGTAGAACCTAAAATGATGTTGTTTGATACATCGCTGCCAAAACAATAATAAATCATCTGGTCTGGCCTTCTTGGAACGATATCAGTTCCATTGGTAATAGAAACAGATTGATACTTGGAATGAAACCTCCAGGTTTCTACAAAATCCCAACGGTAATAACGGGTATTGTTTTTAGGATCGTGGGTGTTGGCATAAATCTGCAACCCGTTTGAGGTTATATGATAACCAATACTATCAATTGCAGGCGTGGGCGTAAATTGTACATAGTCCGAAAAGTAAGTTTTTCCGTTATTAGTTTGGATATGCAAGCGATATTTTTTCGTGCTGTCGAGGTTTAACGGGGCGCAAGTATATCTGCCGCTGCTTGCTTCTTTTAACGCATAAATATTTCCCGACACATCTTCAACACTTAATTTCGCATTGGTTTCTGTTTTAGATTTTGTATTTTGAGAGAGGTTTACCGTGCGGCTAAGCTTGATAATTGTGGAGTCGGAATTGCCGTTAATTACACCTTCCACCACCAGATAACTACTGGGCGCAGTTACTGCAGGCGGGTTATAAGCCTTTTTACAACCAAGGTTTAAACTTAGAATAAACAGCCATAAAAGAAGCATTTTACTTTTCATAAATTTAAAATCTGATGTTGTAATTAATAAAAGGGATCGGCCGGGCAAAAATGGACAACTGGTAACCGTTGATCGCACCGCCTTCCGAGGTAAAATAAGTTGAATAAGCATTCTGCCGGCCTGTTAAATTATAAACGCCAATAGTAAACGAATTATGGGTTCGCTGGTGCACTTTATGGTTGCCTTCTATATTCATGGAGAAGTCTGACCTGAAATAATCCGGGATGCGGTATTGGTTCCGATCCGAATAATAAACCCTTTCGGCACCCGCATACTGATACTTGGCAATCGGCAAAGTAATTGGGCGGCCGGTACTGTAAGTTGCATTTAAAGAAACACTAAAGCGATGCGACAAACGGTAGTTGCCGGTAAAGTTGAAACTATGCGGCTTGTCAAAATTTGCCGGATAATAATTGCCTTTGTTGATCAAATCGCCTGCGTTCGGGTCATCTTGTTTTAAAAAAGTACGCGAGTAAGTATAACTCATCCAGCCGTTTAATTTTCCTGCCGTTTTGCGCAGTAAAAATTCTGCGCCGTAAGCTTTTCCTTGTGTGTTGATGACGTCTGTTTCAACGTGATGGTTCAAAACCAGTGTGGCACCGCTTTTATAATCCAAGTAATCTTTCAGCCGTTTATAATACACTTCCACAGAAAGTTCGATGGTGTTTGCCTTGGCATTGTGATACAAGCCTAACGAAACCTGGTCGCCGTATTGCGGTTTAATGTTCGGATCGCTCAACTTCCAAACATCCGTAGGCGAAATTGCGGTTGTGTTGGAAAGCAAATGAATGTACTGCCTTAATGTATTGTACCCGGCTTTGATGGAAGAATTATCACCCAGGTTATACCTTACCGAAGCCCTGATCTCTGGCCCATGATACGTGTTAATCACCTGGTTCTTTTTATAAGTTGTGCTGTCAATCAGGTTTACACTTTCCCGAGGCAGATTGGGCGCATAATAATTAACCGTTTGCGGGCCGAGGTAATTGTACAAAGAATAGCGCAAGCCAAAACTAACCAGCAAATCAGGCGTGATGTCGTACTTGTCGCCCAGATACAAAGCGCTTTCCAAGGCCCGTTCTGCCGAAACAACATCTGGCACCACCAAAGATTTGCTTCCGTTCGGTTCAAAATCGCCGGGGTTTAGTTTGTACAAAATAGAACTCAGCCCAAAATCAACTGTGTTTTTTGGGTTGACGTAATAAGTAAAATCAGCTTTAAAATTGGTCTGGTTGATATCAAAACCCAGCTTATAAGCATTTACAGGATTATCGGAACTGGAAGTATTGTATTGGTAATGATCGTTCCCGGCGGTAAAAACACTGTAAAACCGGTTGCTAAAATTATGCTTCCATTTGATGTTGACATTGGTGTTGCTGTAAGCGTAAGCCGTATCGCTGTTCAACTTAAATTTATCATTGCTGAGGTAACTGGTGATGTAAATGTTGTTCCGCTCATTGATTTGGTGGCTGATATCCAAGTTCAAATCATAAAAAGAAGCCTGGCTGTGTTTGTAATCTTCGGGCAACAGCTTTAGCAACCAATCGGAATAAGTGGTGCGGCCGCCAAAAATAAAAGAAGTTTTATCTTTGACGATCGGGCCTTCGATATTAAACCTGCTGGTAAGCAACCCGATACCTGCCGAACCGGTAAAGTTTTTCTTGTTTCCTTCGCGGTCTGTTACATCCAAAACGGAAGATAAACGGCCGCCGTATTTTTCCGGGATACTGCTTTTATACAGTTGCACATCTTTAACAATATCCGGGTTGAAAGCGGAAAAGAAGCCGAAAAAATGCGCCGGGTTATAAATCGTGGCATCGTTCAGCAAGATCAAATTTTGATCGGCAGCGCCACCGCGGACATTAAACCCGGTGGTTGCTTCGCCAACCGATTGCACGCCGGGCAGCGTCAGGATTACCCGCAACACATCGGCTTCCCCAAAAACTGCCGGAACTTGTTTGATCGCTTTGATGTCCAGCCGGTTTACGCCCAACTCCCCGCTCCGTACATTGGCTACTTTTTCCGCAGAAATCTTTACTTCTTTTAACGAGGTAATTTGTTCCTGCATTTCAATATTCAGTTTTCCGTTGCTGTACAACAGGATTTGCCTCCGCGTGTCGCGCATGCCCAAACCGCGAATACTTAACGTTTGCCTGCCGCGCGGCAGGGTAAGGGAGTAATAACCAAACTGGTCTGTAGCAATTCCAATCTTAGAATCAACCACTTTGATACTTGCACCAATAACCGCTTCGCCCGATTTAATATCTTTTACATAACCGGCCAGTGTGGCCGTACCCGGTTTAATTTCGTTTGTTTTTATCCCGATTTCGTACAATTTGTTTTCCGTTGTTGCTTCCGGTATTTTTTTATCCTGATCGTTGGCATAATCTACAATTGGAATTGTTTCATGCGATACATCCCCTGCCTTTCCTTTAAAAAAACCAGCAGCCAGCGTTGTTTGCAGTTCCCTTCCTTTGGTGAGGAAAACCTGCTGCCCAACTATGGCATAATGAAAACTGGTATTGCGAAAAGATTGTTCCAGAATGGTTTGCAAAGGCACATTGGCAACTTCCAAAGTAACTTTTAAACTATCAAATTGTGCGGGGTTGTAATAAAAATGATAGCTGCTTTTTGATTCCAATTCAGCAACAAACTGTTCAATCTTAACTTCATGAAAATTGACGCTAAAAGTTTTTGCCGGTTGTTGTGCAAAAGCAACTTTTATAAGTATCAGCAGGAAAAAAACGAAATAACATTTTTTCATATCAGTTTGATAATTGGTCGTAATAAGCAGCAATTTTTACCAATGCCTGCTCCGAGTCTGCTTTATACTTGATACGGTTATCACTGATAAAAAGCTGGACTTGTTTTTTCTTGTCTTGCAAAGCTTTTAAAATAGAATTTTTTCCGTTGATCTTGTAATAAATGCCTTCATTTTTCAGGTAAACCTCTTTTTTCTCCGTATTGAAATAGCTTTCTAAGGTGGTTGATTTTGTATTTGTTTGAATAGTTTTTGATCTCTTTACCAAAACCTCTGTTTTTCCTTTATAAAGTTGGTCAAATATCCCGTTTTGGATTCCCGAATCTTTCAAACTATCTGCATGAACATAGATAAAATGATGATCTAATAAATTAAAGTAGTGCAATTTATCATTCAGCAAAGTATAGCGAAAAATTTTGTTATAATACAAAACCACCACACAATTCTTGTAAATATCATACATCATCGAAACATTGTTGTAAACTACATCATCATAATTTACCGATCCAATCTTCCAAACATTTATATCATCGTAATAAGCATTTCCTTTAATTGCAGCATCGTACTGCTCATATTCCGGCCCGTTGTACAACCTGGAATTTTCACCGATAGCCGTAGTAAAATTCTGAATAACATTGTTGATTTTTTGTTGTTGGGAAGAAGTATCCCTTACCAATGTTTGGCCAATTAAAGTTTTGCCATACACCATACATATAAAAGATACGGCTATGAATTTTAAAATATTGCTGCTCATTTTTTAGGTAGATGGAGGAACGAAAGTTACAGTAATATCTTTTAATAATCAAACACTTAATTTTTTGAAAAACAAACAATTGACCCAGACCGAGCCGGAATACTTTCAATTAAGAATGCTTCTTTTAGCACTATAAAATTTACCTGTTGCAAAAAAGGATGCTGCCATTATCCCAAAACCACATCCCACGTTCCTGCGTTAAAAAACATTTTAGCTGATAAACCGAATGCCATTCAAACTCAAACTCCTCGCCCTCCTCACCATTTTTATGCCGGTAAAAGAAGCATCGGCCCAAATTGCAGCTTTTAAAGACATCCGTAATTACGAAACTTATTATGCCGAGGCCAGAAGAAATACAGAAAACTGGCTGGTCATACGCCGTTTCGAAGATTCTGGAAAAACCTGGCTTTTGCTGGCAGAACCACGGACGCTGGTTACCAAAGTTGCCGAAGCCAATTCGTACGAACTTAAACCAACCACACTTGCAGCAGCACGGCAATCTTTCAACAATACCGCTTATACCAATGCTTTAACCGCTGCCGAAAAACAATCAGCTACCATTCAGGATGCCGGAATTGTACAGGGAATGCCGAAAGAAGCGGGAATTAGTTTAACGATTGACCTTTGTCCTTCGCATAAAAAACTTGACCGCCGTATTTTTAACGATGTTTTTCAGGAATTTAACAAAGCAGAGCCACATCCGCCGGTTGCCATTTCGGTTTCGGGTTTGTGGATGAAAGACCACGAAGCAGATTTAAATTGGCTGAAACAGCAGGAGCTGGACGGCCATATTTTTATCACCTGGATCAACCATACTTATAATCATCGCGTTGACCCTAAAAAGCCTCTGAAAGAGAATTTTTTGCTTGAACCCGGCACGAATATCAACTACGAAGTGCTGGAAACCGAGCAGGCCATGTTGCGCAACGGCATGCTGCCTTCGGTGTTTTTCCGGTTTCCGGGACTGGTTTCGGATGCAAAATTATTGTTTGAAATTACCGGTTTTGGTTTGATCCCGATTGGCAGCGATGCCTGGCTGGCCAAAGGACAAAAAGCGTTGCCCGGAAGTATTGTGCTGATCCACGGCAACGGCAACGAACCGATCGGCGTGAATGATTTTATCAGTTTGCTAAAATCAGAACAAAAAAATGTTACGCAAAAACAATGGTTGCTGTATGATCTGCGCGAAAGTGTGGACGAAGAATACAATCATTAAAGCCTGAAAGCAATCCCCGCAAAAAAAGCATGGTCTGCCGCCTTTTGAAATCCAAGATTAAACCCAATATCAAACATTACAGACTTGGAAATACCATATTGCAAAGCCGCATCAAAGTAATTGTTGATGTTGTGTGCTTTGAAATCATACTCGTAATAAGTTTCTAAATAACCATTTAAGTTTTTATTGAAAATTGGATGCCCGATATTGACAGATTGTAAAATTTGATTGTGCAAACCATCGCCCACATCATCTTTTAAGCGGTCGCCTTCTACTTGCAAACTTAGTTGCCAATCGTTTTTTAATTTGAACATGATTGGAACAATAATTCCGCCTTCATATTTAGAATTATCCTGGTAGTGGTTGGTTGGAAAAGTTAAGTACGGAATTACAGCCAGCGAAATATTGCCGTCATCACCCAAAAAATTCTTTTTTAAACGGATGGTCAAATCACCAAAACCAGCATCTGCGGTTTTCTCATGCGTGGCCAAATCTTCGTTTTGTTGATGGGCGTAAGTTTGGATCAAAACTTGCGCAGCCAAACTGTTGCTCAACCCAACTTTGATGTTGAAATAATTATACAAGATGGCGTGTTGCCTGCCTTCTTCGGTTGTTTTGTATTCATAGCGCAAAAAATCGGCTTCGTATTGAATGTGCCCGGCATCAACCGTGTAAGGCGATTCGGTGATGTTCGGTCGGTCCGGATCAAATGACCGCAACGAATCTTTTGGTGTGGGATGAAAAAGATTGTAACGTTGTTTGATTGGCTTTTCTGTTTTGGGCAAATCCTGTGCGCAAACTTGTAGAACCAACGCGAAGAAAATAAAAATCAGAAAGATAAATTTTATGGTCATAAAAGAAGTATTGGGATAATTTTGGACACAAAAAAAGCTGCCTTAGTTAAAGCAGCTTTTAAGAAATATGTTTTTTTCTGAATAAAATCAGCTAAATTAATACCGATAATAATCCGGTTTAAACGGACCATCCACTTTTACACCAATATAATCGGCCTGGTAGTTTTCTAATTCTTCCAATTCCACGCCAATTTTGGATAAATGTAACCTTGCAACTTTTTCGTCCAAAGTTTTTGGCAAGGTATAAACTTTGTTTTCGTACTTGTTGGTATGCATCCAAAGTTCTAATTGTGCCAAAGTTTGGTTGGTAAAAGAAGCACTCATCACGAAACTTGGATGTCCGGTTGCACAACCCAAGTTTACCAAACGGCCTTCGGCCAATACAATTACATCTTTACCGTTGATGGTATATTTATCAACTTGTGGCTTAATTTCAATTTTGGTATTGCCATAATTTTCATTCAGCCAGGCCATATCAATTTCGTTGTCAAAGTGGCCAATGTTGCAAACAATGGCTTTATCTTTTAACGCACGGAAATGTTGTTCTTTCACAATATCACAATTTCCGGTTGCCGTAACTACAATATCAGCTTCGGTAATGGCAGTCGAAAGTTTCTTCACTTCAAAACCTTCCATCGCAGCTTGCAACGCACAAATCGGGTCAATTTCGGTTACAATCACACGAACACCAGCATTGCGCAAAGAATCTGCAGAACCTTTTCCTACATCGCCATAACCGCAAACCACGGCTACTTTTCCGGCCATCATTACATCAGTTGCGCGGCGAATGGCATCAACCAAAGATTCGCGGCAACCGTATTTATTGTCAAACTTGGATTTGGTAACCGAATCATTTACGTTGATAGCAGGCATTGGCAACGTACCATTTTTCATGCGCTCGTACAAACGGTGCACGCCAGTGGTGGTTTCTTCGGACAAACCTTTTATTCCTGCAACCAGCTCCGGGTATTTATCAAAAACCATGTTGGTTAAATCGCCGCCATCGTCCAAAATCATGTTCAACGGCTTGCGGTCTTCGCCAAAATACAGCGTTTGCTCAATGCACCAGTCAAATTCCTCAGCGTTCATCCCTTTCCAAGCATAAACCGGGATTCCGGCAGCCGCAATGGCCGCAGCAGCATGATCTTGTGTAGAGAAAATATTGCAGGACGACCAGGTAACTTCGGCACCCAGTTCAATCAGCGTTTCTATTAAAACGGCCGTTTGAATGGTCATGTGCAAACAACCGGCAATCCTTGCGCCTTTTAACGGTTTTGATGCGCCGTATTCGGCACGCAAGGCCATCAAACCAGGCATTTCTGCTTCGGCAAGGCCAATTTCTTTGCGGCCCCATTCGGCCAAACTAATGTCTTTTACTTTAAACGGAACGTAGGTTTCTACTAATGCCATAATGCTTCTTTTATCATGCAAAAATAAGGATAAAAAAGTTTTATTTCGAAACCAGAAAACTTATCGTTGTCAGTTCTGTGTTAATATTTTTACTTCGCTTAGCACGACTAATTTGGATTGATTAGATTTGTTGGGATTTAAAAAGAAGAAAAATGTACCCAGAATATTTAGTTGCCCCGATGCGGGAAGATTTGACCCGAGTTGGTTTTCAGGAATTAAAAACGGCCGATGATGTAAAAAACGCCATCGAATCGCCGGGAACTACTTTTGTGATGGTTAATTCGGTTTGCGGTTGTGCGGCTGCCAACGCGCGCCCGGCAGCAAAAATGGCTACGCAAAACGGCAAAGTGCCAGATCGTTTTGTAACCGTTTTTGCCGGAATGGAAACTGATGCCGTTGATACCGCGCGCGATTACATGCTGCCTTATCCGCCGTCATCGCCGGCCATGGCTTTGTTTAAAGATGGAAAGTTGGTGCACATCATCGAGCGACGCCAAATTGAAGGCCGCCCGGCACAAATGATTGCCGATAACCTGGCTGGCGCTTTCGACCAATATTGTTGATGCTGTTTTTATCGGTATAAAATTAAAATCCGGCGGTTTAATTACTACCGGATTTTTTTGTTTCTTGAATTTTCGTTTGGGAATGTGGCTGTTTTTTCTAATGCTTCTTTTACCGGTATAAATCTGGGCTGTTTTATTTTTTGTCCGTTCTTTTTGCTTGATCAAAAAGAACCAAAAAATCAAGAATGCCGGATCGCCTCCGGGCGGCATTCAGCCCCACGCTCCTGGGCGGCTACCTGCAAGCGGCCCTGCAAGTTTCTAAAAAACAAGAAGTTGCTTTTTCATTCACCTAATTTATGCCGGTAAAAGAAGCATCTGAAAAAATAGCCTTTAAAAGCGCAAGATAACCGTTGGATATTCCAAAGCAACAGGTCACCGCCCAGGTGCGGAAAGGCCGGACAAAACGCCCGGAGGGATCGGGTTTGTCTTGAATTTTTGGTTCTTTTTGTTCAAGCAAAAAGAACGTTAAATCGAGCAAACAAAGGTTTGCTTAACTAAACAATTAACGGGTCTTCGCCCTGTCTTTACGTTCTTTTGTCTTGACACAAAAGAACCAAAAAGTCAAGAATGCCGGATTGCCTCCGGGCGGCATTCAGCCCCACGCTCCTGGGCGCATACCTGCAAACGGCCTTGCAAGTTTTTAAAAACAACAAACTACTTTCCATCTTACCTAATTTATACCGATAAAAGAAGCATCTGAAAATAGCCATCAAAAGCGCAAGATAACCGCCGGATATTCCAAAGCGGCAGGTCTCAACCCAGGTGCGGAAAGGCCGACAAAACGCCCGGAGGGATCGGGTTTGTCTTGAATTTTTGGTTCTTTTTGTTCAAGCAAAAAGAACGTTAAATACTTCCAGTTTTTTTATCAACCCTCAACAATCCTTTTCATAGCCTTTGCTTTCGCTTCTTGCCAAGTGCTTTCCTTTGCCGTTCCGGCTTCCGGTTCTTTCGTCCGGCTTTCCTTTACGCTTTCAATATCAGTTTCCAAAACCATATAAATCGCTTTTAATTTTTCTTCATCTGCTGTTTCAATATAATCGTGCAGCTTTTTTTTGATTTCCAAAGTTTCCATAGTGATGTTTTATCCAAATTTAACTAATTGCGCGTTATTAGCCCAAGGAATGTAAATTTACACTTCTTAACCTGTATAATTTTTATTCAAAATATGATCAACCTTTTTAAACGCTTTGCCGCAATCGGCGCAGCCTGTTTGGTTTCCTCGGCCTTATCTGCCCAAACAACCAATGATAACCCGGCTTTAAAAATCTATCGTGCCACGCCGGTAAAAATTAATGATTTGGTCAACACCAAACTCGATGTCCGTTTTGATTATGGCAAGCATTATTTGTACGGCAAAGAATGGGTTACGCTGAAACCGCATTTTTATCCAACCGATTCTTTGACTTTGGATGCCAAAGGAATGGACATCAGCAATATTTCTGTGGTTAAAAACGGTAAGAATATGCCGTTGAAATACACTTATGATAGTTTGCAATTGAAGATCAAACTCGATAAAAAATATACTTCCGCAGAAAACTATACGCTTTACATAAGTTACACATCCAAGCCGGACGAACTGAAAGTAAAAGGAAGTGCGGCCATCAGCGATGCGAAAGGTTTGTATTTTATCAATTCGGATGGCGCGGACAAAACCAAACCGATCCAAATCTGGACGCAAGGCGAAACGGAAAGTTCATCCGCTTGGTTTCCAACAATTGACAAGCCCGACCAGAAAACGCTGCAAGAGATCAGCATGACGGTTCCGTCCAAATATGTTACGCTTTCTAACGGAAAACTCATTTCCCAAAAACCTGCGGGAAACGGACTGCGCACCGATACCTGGAAAATGGACAAGCCCAATGCGCCGTATTTGTTTATGATGGCCGTTGGCGATTTTAAAATCTACAAAGACAAATGGAAAGACAAGGAAGTGAACTATTATCTGGAACCTGCCTTTGCCCCTTTTGCCAAACAAATTTTTGGTTTTACGCCGGAACTGATCGGTTTTTATTCGCAGAAATTAGGCGTTGATTTTCCCTGGAACAAATACAGCCAGATTGTGGTGCGTGATTATGTGAGCGGCGCGATGGAAAACACCACGGCAACTTTGCATGGCGAATACGTGCAAAAAACAGCCCGGGAAATGCTGGACGATAATTACAGTCAGGGCGAAAGCACCATCGCACACGAACTTTTCCATCAATGGTTTGGCGATTACGTAACTTGCGAAAGCTGGAGCAATTTAACGGTGAACGAATCTTTTGCGGATTTCAGCGAAACCCTTTGGGCCGAACACCGCTACGGAAAAGATGAAGGCGGCGCACACATCCACGAAAATATGCTGGCTTATTTGAATTCTAAAGATGCGCGTACAAAAAACCTGGTTCGTTTTTATTATGCGGATAAAGAAGACATGTTTGATGTGGTTACGTACCAAAAAGGCGGCTGCATTTTAAATATGCTACGTACTTATTTGGGCGAAGATGCTTTTTTTACCGGCCTGAATTTATACCTCCGCCAAAATGCTTTGGGCAACGGCGAAGCACAGCAATTGCGTTTGGCATTGGAAAAAACAAGCGGACAGGATTTAAACTGGTTTTTTAACCAATGGTATTATGGCGCGGGCAACCCGGATTTAAAGATTGATTACAGATGGGACGAAGGCAGCAAAACGCAGTTTGTTTATTTAACGCAAACCCAGGAAGGCCAGACTTTTACCTTGCCAATGGCCATTGATTTGTATGTTGGCGGACAAAAAGAACGCCACCAAATTTGGATGAAAGACAAAACAGACACGCTGAGTTTTAAAGTTGCATCCAAACCAAATTTGGTTAATGTGGATGGCGATAAAACATTGCTCGCCCAAAAAACAGACAATAAAACTACGGACGAATATGTGTTCCAGTATTTTAACGCGCCTTTGTATTTAGACCGTTGGGAAGCGATGAACGCCGTAATGGGCAAACAAGGCGATGCCGGGGCGCGCAAAGTAATATTGGCGGCATTAAAAGATAAATATTACGGGCTGCGCACTTTGGCTATCCGAAATGTAAACCTAAGCAGCGATGAAGTTAAACAAGCGGCCTTGCCAGAACTGACCAATATCGCCCAAAACGATAAAAACAATACGGTAAAAGCAGCAGCGATCATTGCTTTGGGCAAACTCAAAAATTCTGCTGATCTGCCTTTGTTCAGGACTGCTTTAAACAGCCAGTCGTACGCCGTGCAAGGTGCAGCTTTGAATGCTTTGGCAGCGCAAAACCCGGACGAAGCTTTGAAAATTGCCAAAGGTTTTGAAAAAGACAACAAAGGCGCGCTTACACAAGCCATGGTAGTGCTTTATACCACAAAAGGATCGGAAGCCGAACTGCCTTTTGTGAGCAACGCATTTGACCAGGGTGGCGTACAGGCAAAATTTAACGTGATGCAAGGTTATGTTGCCATGCTGGGGAAAGTGAACGACACGCAAAAAGTAAACCCGCGGGTTGATGCGTTTAAAAAACTGGCCATTCAATACAAACAATACGGCGTTGACCAATACGTAATGGGCATGCTGGGCGAACTGAAAACCCAAAAACAAAACCAGGCCAAAAACGCTGATGCAAATTTAAAAAGCCAGTTGAATGCCCAAGCAGATTACATTTCCAAAGCGATTGACGAAATAAAAGCAGCCAAATAAATACTGTTTTTATGGGCATAAAAAGAGCATCCGGATTTTTCGGAATGCTCTTTTTATTTGCATTTAATTTGCAAAACTTCTCAATAAACATTTGTAAATTGGACATTAAATTTTATGTCATGAAAAAAGCGGTTTTCTTCATCCTGTTTTCGGGAATGGTTTTTACGCTAAAGGCCCAGCAAAATACATATACGCCAAACCGTACGCCTCAAAGTGTAGCCGGCCTTAATCGTTTTTCTGATACGGTTCCGTCAAATAAGCTTTCCAAACAGCAACAAAACGATTTGAATTTATTGTTTTCGCCTCGTATCCAACCCAAAAAAACTTTTTCAACAAATCATAATTTAACAGCTTTATTGGATAGAATGCCGATTGCTACGCCACAAGGCAATTGGAATATGCCAATTGTAAAACCTGATGGAACTACAAAATACACTATGCCAGTTTTACGTGGGCAGCCACTTGTTAAACCAAAGACAGACACAAGCAAATTTACTCCTTAAAAACTTCAAAAAAGCCCGCATACTGTTTTTATGCCTATAAAATTGGTGTACGTAAATAAAAAGCAATGATTTAAATGATAACAATAAAGCAGGGGCTTTTGAAACTTTAATATTACCGGTTCGTAAAAAGTAAACATGCCTTTCATCACAAAAGACGCTTTCCTGTCAATATTTGATTTAAGGGATCTTTCTAAAAGGCTTTTCCTGGTTTATTCCGTAGCGTTTGCTTCCGGGTTCGTTTTATCAATTGTTTATTTTTGTTTGCACCTCAACTTTTCCTGTATATCAACAAGCTTGTTTTGCTTTTGCTTGGCGAGCGTAATGTTTTTAAAAAGGATCGGCATCTTAAACAAAACAGAGTATTTATTTTTATTTATTGTAAGCATGCATTTGATAATCAGCGTTTTGGTAGAAGGGGCGCAATCCGGCCAATGCTTCTATTATTTCCCATTGCTGATCTGTTTGCCGGTGCTGATAGATTTTGAAAAGTCAAACTACAACACCTTGCTGTTTAATTTTACCATTACCGTGGTTTCCTTTTTAACCTGCATTTTTTTGGGGCTGTACGTTAAGCCGTTAGAACCGGTCTCGCACCGGATTGGCGCGGTAATATTTATGTGCAATGCCCTCTCCTCCGTAGTGATGACGGTTGGCCTTGCCTATGCTTTCATCCGTTCTCAAAAGTTAAACTTTGAAGAATTGATCGAAGAAAAAAACAATACCATTTCTTCCCGCACCAGGTTCCTTTCCACGATGGGCCACGAGTTGAGGACGCCGCTTAATGGTGTTTTAGGTGCCGTTAATTTGTTAAAAGATGAAAAATATCTTTCGGAAGACAACGAATATTACCGAATTTTAAAGTATTGTTCTAAACACATGCTCAACTTGGTAAACGATATACTCGATTTTAATAAAATAGAAGCCGGCAAACTGGAAGTACACCTGGTCGAGTTCAATTTGAAGCAGTTGATTACCAACGCCATCTTGCCGTTTTATAACAGTTTTGAAGAAAAAAACCTGCAATTGATTGTAGATGTAGCACCTGAGGTTGATGAGATGATTTGGGGAGATGATGTACGCATCATCCAAATCCTCAACAATTTATTGTCAAACGCATTAAAGTTTACCGAGAAAGGTTTTGTAAAGCTAAGTTTGCTTTGCCGGCAAAAAGACGATGCAGGGCTTTCGGTAGAATTTGTGGTAGAAGATACCGGCTTTGGCATTGCGAAAGAAGACCAAGGCAAAATATACGAAAGTTTTTGGCAGGTTTACGATGAAAGCACCCGAAAATATACCGGCACCGGTTTAGGGCTTTCCATTTGCCTCCGTTTGCTGGAATTGATGCACAGTTCGTTAAAGTTAGAAAGCGAAAAAGGCAAAGGAAGCAAGTTTAGCTTTACCATCAATTTTAAACTTGCCGATAAAAAAGAGTCGCCTTTGTTAAGTTCCAAACCAGACATGGATGATCTGTCAGGCTTAAATATCCTGGTTGCAGAAGACAACAAGATCAACATGATGATTGCCAAAAAAATCCTGACCAGTTATCATGCTGCCGTTGCCTGCGCTTACAACGGGCAGGAAGCGTTGGACGTTTTAGCACAAAACGCAGATTATTCTTTGGTTTTGATGGATTTGGAAATGCCGGTGATGAACGGTTTTACGGCCATCAAAGATGTGAAAAAATTATATCCAAATTTACCGGTGATTGCATTTACGGCATCTTTGATGGACCAGGAAATGCTGGCCGAACTGATGCTGATCGGTTTTACAGATTTTATTTCAAAACCGTTTGAGCCTTATCAAATGCTGGCTTTGATTAAAAAATATGCGTTGGCACCGCAGCCGCAAGCTGTTTTAGAATAAAGGCTGCTTATCAGACCAAGGTTTTTTAGCCTGAGAAAATCCTCATGCTTCTTTTACCGCATAAAAATTGGTGGGTTTTTTGTCATGCCGAAATTTTTTCGGCATCCCACAAGCAAGGTTCCGACCGTGGAAGAGGGATCCTGAAACAAGTTCAGGATGACCAACGGCAATGCTTCTTTTACCGCATAAAAATTGGCGGGTTTTTGTCATGCCGAAATTTTTTCGGCATCCCACAAGCAAGGTTCCGACCGTGGAAGAGGGATTCTGAAAAAATTTCAGGATGACCAACGGCAATGCTTCTTTTACCGCATAAAAATTGGTGTGTTTTTGTCATGCCGAAATTTTTTCGGCATCCCATCAGAAAGGTTATTACCTTGGAAGAGGGATCCTGAAAAAATTTCAGGATGACTAACGGCAATGCTTCTTTTACCAGGTAAAAATTGGTGTTTTTGTCATGCCGAACTTGTTTCGGCATACCACAAGCAAGGTTTCGATTGAGAAGAGGGATCCTGAAACAAGTTCAGGATGACAACCTAATGCTTCTTTTATCAGTCAAAATCTTTGTTCAGCAGTTTTTCCAGTTCGTTAAAACTGATGTCCATTTTTACTTTTCCTTGTTTGGCGTAGGCAATTTCGCCGGTTTCTTCGGAAACGATCAAGGCTGTTGCATCGCTTGCTTCCGAAATCCCGATGCCGGCGCGGTGGCGCAAGCCAAACTGCGGCGGCAGGTTTGTATTATCGGTCAAAGGCAAAATACAACTGGCCGATTTGATCTTGTTGCCGACAATAATAACGGCGCCATCGTGCAGCGGGCTATTTTTTTGAAAGATACTTTCCAGCAACCGTTTGGTAATTTTCGCGTCCAGATATTCGCTGCTGTTGTGAAAAAACTCTTCGTCGTAATATTTGGCAAAAACAATCAGTGCGCCGGTGCGGCTGTCTTTCATGGTTTTGCAGGCGTCAATAATGGGTTTGATGCGCGCCAAGTTGTTTTTTTCTTCTTCTTTCCGCCCAAAAAAATATTTCCACCAGGCTTTGTTTCTTTGGAGGGAAGCATTGCGGCCAACCAGCAACAAAAACCGCCTGATCTCTTGCTGAAAAACCACGATCAATGCCAAAATGCCAACATTCATAAAATTGCCCAAAATGCCGGTAAGCAGGCGCATGTTCAAGGCTTTCACCACAAAATACAAAGCACACAAAATGGCCAAACCGATAAAAATATTGGCGGCGATAGTTCCGCGGATGAGGTTGTAAATTTGGTAAATGATGATGGCCACCAACACCACGTCCAGCACATCAAAAAAAGAAAAATGCAGAAAGCTCAAATCCATTTGCACGAAGTTAACAGTTGTGCCGAAGATTTGGGTACGAATAATAAACCGATGCTTCTTTTACCGGCATAAAGTTGGTGTGAAAAAAATTGTTCCGATGAAACGATGCTTCTTTTATCGGCATAAAATTTAATTAATTGTAAACTAAAGTATTGGCCGGGAGTTTTTTTATGGAGAAACAAAAATCAAAACCCATAAAAAACTAAAGCAAATGACAGATTTTAAAGACATTGAACTGGAAACCCCAAGCCCGAAAGCATATGACAGAAGAAAATTTATAGAAAGTGCAGGCAAAGGGATTATCGCGGCCACAGTTGCAGGCGATTTATTGACAAGCGGAACGGCCAACGCACAAAGCACAAACAGTGGCGGCAGCGGGCCGGGGCCAATGTCGGCAGCGGTAAAAGTAGAAGTGCCGAGCCAGCACGCCAAAAGCGAAGGCGAACAACCCGCCGTGCCTTCCATTTTGCCTAAAGAAAAACGCGTGGGCTATGCCATTGTAGGTTTGGGCGAACTGACTTTAGGCCAGATTATGAAAGCTTTTGGCGAATGCAAAAACTCGAAACCGGTAGCTTTGGTAAGCGGCGATGCAGCAAAAGCGCAAAAAGTGGCCCAGCAGTACGGCATCTCCCCAAAAAATATTTACAACTACCAGAATTTCGACAACATTAAAAACAACCCCGAAATTGATGCTGTTTACATCGTTTTGCCAAACGCGATGCACGAAGAATTTGTGATTCGCGCGGCCAAAGCAGGTAAACATGTGCTGTGCGAAAAGCCGATGACGGTTTCTTCCAAATCGGCAGAAAGGATGATTGATGCCTGCAAAAAAGCCGGTAAAAAACTGATGGTGGCTTACCGCATCCAATACGAGCCGAACAACAAGCAAATCAAGGATTTTACCCGCCAGCAAAAATATGGCAAAGTTAAAGTAATCACTTCTACCAATGTGCAAAACATTGGCGACCCAAACCAGTGGCGTTTAAAAAAAGCGCTTTCGGGCGGCGGCTCTTTGCCGGATATTGGTTTGTACGACATCAACACCAACCGCTATTTGCTGGGCGAAGAACCTTATATGGTGAGCGCAAGCACTTATACCACGCCCAACGACCCGCGTTT
This sequence comes from Mucilaginibacter sp., assembly GCF_041088075.1. GTDB lineage: Bacteria > Bacteroidota > Bacteroidia > Sphingobacteriales > Sphingobacteriaceae > Mucilaginibacter_A. The sequence continues at coordinate 60,547 of NZ_JBGCVY010000017.1, forward strand.
TAAAGAAGTGGAAGAAGCCGTGATGTTCCAGATGTTTTTTCCGAGTGGCGCCATTGCCAATAATACCTGCAGTTACGGCGCGCACAACTCCAAACATTACCGTTGCTACGCGGATAACGGCGGCTGGTTTGGCATGGACCCGGCGTTTGATTATCAGGGATTGATGCCGGAAGCCGAACACGCGGAAGGAAAAGTTAAAAACAAAATGCAGCCTAAACTATCTGAGCAGAACCAGTTTGCTTTGGAGATTGACCATTTTTCGGAATGTGTGATCGAAAACAAAACGCCTTACACGCCCGGCGAAGAAGGTTTGCAGGACCAGAAAATCATGGAAGCCATTTATGAATCTGCCCGCACCGGCAAACCTGTACAGTTAGAACGCATTGAAAAAATAGACGCTTTCCGAGGCACGCCGCCAAAAGAAGGTTAATGAAATTATAGGCATAAAAGAAGCATGGCTGGGAAACGTTTTTTTCTGCCATGCTTCTTTTATCGGTATAATTTTCGCTTTTGCCATGCTTCTTTTGCCTTTTGTTTTAATGCTTGCCTGCTTTTAAACTAAAAAACAATTAAAGGTTTGAAAACCAAAATGTTCTTTTAGCTTTATCCATCCTGCCGTTAGCGCAATACTTCCTTTATGAACCAATTTTACCACTCGTTTATTAACCTTGTTTTTATCGGTATCATTGCGCTGTTCCCGGTTATCAACCCGGTTGGTTCGGCGTTTATCGTCAACCCTTATTTTCTCAACCTCAATAAAAAGGACAAACGCAAAGTAGTGCAAAAGATAAGTTTGTATGCTTTTTTGATTTGCGTGGTCTCGTTGTTTGCCGGGCAATGGATTTTAAAGCTTTTCGGCATTTCCATACCCATTATACAACTTGCGGGCGGCATTATGATCTGCAAAATTGGCTGGGGGTTTTTGTCTTCTGATAAAACAACACAAGTGCAGCCAAGTGATGCGGCAACGAGCAATACCGACACCGGATATGAGCATGTGGCCGGCAAACTTTTTTACCCGATAACTTTTCCGATCACTACGGGCCCGGGCACCATTTCGGTACTTTTTACCTTGAGCGCGCATGGTGCGGCCGACAATACGGCCGGTTATCTCATCAATACCCTGGCTTTGTTGGTTTCGGTATTGGTAATGTGCACGCTGGTTTACCTTTTCTACTTTAACACCAAAACACTGATTCATTTTCTTGGCGAAAACGGCGAAAACATTGTAAACCGCATCTCTGCTTTTTTAATATTTTGTGTAGGCTTGCAAATTGCGTTTACCGGCTTAAAAGTGCTGTTTAAATTTTGATGTGGGCAGCGGGCGCATAGAAAAATCAGCTGCTTTTCAAGGAACACGGCCAAAAAAGAAAGCTGATGAAATTATAGGCATAAAAGAAGCATGGCCGGAGGAACGTTTTTTTCTGCCATGCTTCTTTTACCGGTATAAAATCAAAACTTAACAGGAGGCAAAAGCATTTACTTTTTCTTTTTTACGATACTTACCTCGCCGCTGGTTTCTATGTAAATTTCTTCAATATCTTCCATAGAATTGGCTTGTGTTTTTAACCGCACATCGCTTTGCAAATCGTCTTCGCTCATCAAACCGCGTTTCATGTTTTCTTTGTTGATTTGGTTGTGCTGATACAGAATTTCTGATTTCCCCTTTACCAATTGCTCAAATTTTTGATTGTACAAGCTGTACCAGGCAATGGCACGGTGCAGCAAAACCAGCACCAAAGACCCGATAATGGTGGGCAAAAAAGGCGAAGCGCCAACAACTGCCCGACTTAAAACGGCACCCAGCATAATGGCAATGGTGTTGTCAAAAGCGGTTTTTTTACCAAAAGTACGCCTGCCGGCAATACGGATCAGCAGCAAAGCAACCAGGTAAACTACCAGTGCCCGGCTGCCCATTTGTAAAGTGTTTAAATCTTTTCCTTCGCCAAAAACTTTTAACAATATTTCTTCCATTGCCGTTATAACTTATACTTAAGTCAACCGCAATGTTAATTAATTGTTAAGAAATTATGAAGCCAAGATTTATGCCGGTAAAAGAAGCATCAGAAACTTCTTGATTTATTCGGTAGGAAATTACAATGCTTCTGCAATTTTCTCCTTGCCGATCAATTCCAGCAAAACCTTTTCGGCCTGGTTTAGGCCCGGTTCCGATAGCGGTTTGTCTTCGGTGATCTGTTCCAAATAACGTTCGATGCGGCCTTCTTCGTAACTTTTAATCAGCGTAGGGTGCACGTAATATTTTTTGCAAACCGTACGCGTGTTGCCCAAATGAAAAGCCACATCATCCAAAACATTTTTGATGTTTTTTTTGCATTGCGTAGTCGTTTCAAATCCGCCTGCTGCTTTAAACGCATACAAAGCATGTACGCTGCCGCTCCAGGTCCTGAAATCCTTTGCCGTAAAATCCTCGCCCGTAATGTCTTTTAAATACGCGTTTACATCATCGCTTTTAATATCCTGCGGGTTGCCTTCTTCATCATAATATTGAAACAACTCCTGGCCCGGAATGTCCTGGCATTGCTTGATCAGCTTGGCCAGCTTTTTACTTTCCAGCTTTAAATCGTGGTAAACGCCTTTTTTGCCTTTAAAACCAAACTTCACGGTTCCGCCTTCAATTTCCACGTGTTCGTCATTCAAAGTAGTTAAACCGTACGAGCCGTACAGTTCGCGGTAGTTTTCGTTGCCGATGCGGATGTGCGTCAGTTCCATCACCCGAACCACCAGCGCCAGCACTTTTTGCTTGTCCAATTTTTTTCGTGCCAAATCGCGGTCAATCACTTCGCGGATTTTCGGGATGTGATTGGCAAAAACTTCCATGCGGTGGTATTTGGACTGGTTGCGGATTTTGTTCCAATCCTGATGGTAGCGGTATTGTTTTCTCCCCGCCGCATCCAAACCGGTAAACTGCAAATGCCCGTTTTCATAAGGGCAAATCCAAACATCGGTGTAAGCCGGCGGGATGATGAGTTTGCGGAAACGTTCCAACAGTTCTTCATCTTCCACCACTGCCCCTTTTGCATCCTTAAAAATATATTCTTCGCCCACTTTTTCTCGCGTATAGCCGGGAGACGAATCGTTTACATATCTTAAACCTACGGATTTGGCTGTAATTTGCGGGTCGCGGCCAATTTTATCTAATTGTTTACGGAGTTGCTGCATGGTTACACTTAACGGCTTTTTTTGCCATAAGTTTTACAATATGTAACTTGGAATGGCAGAACAAAACCAGGCCATCGTTAGTTCAATTTTTATACGATAAAAACAGCATCATGAAATACAACGTTTTAAGTAATACAGGTTTATTGGTTTCCGAGATTTGTTTTGGAACGATGACATTCGGTTCGGGCGGACAATGGTCAGCTATCGGCGGTGTGGAGCAAGCCGGGGCAAACGACATGATGAAACAAGTGGTTGATGCCGGCATTAACTTTATTGATACGGCCAACGTTTACTCCTTCGGGCAATCAGAAAAAATGCTGGGCCAGGCCATTAAAGATTTAGGTTTGAACCGGAACGACCTCGTTATCGCCACCAAAGTACGCGGCAAAATGGGCGAAGGCAAAAACCAGGTGGGCTTGTCGCGCTACCATATTTTTGCTTCTGTGGATGAAAGTTTGCAGCGTTTGCAATTGGACCACATTGATATTTTGTACGTCCACGGCGTTGACCCTTTAACACCGATCGAAGAAATTATACGTTCGTTGAACGACATCGTGCTGACCGGAAAAGTACGTTATGTAGCCGTTTGCAACTGGCCGGCCTGGATGGTGATGAAAGCTTTGGGCATCGCCGAAAAGCACGGCTGGAACAAGTTTGTGGGGATGCAATACTTCTACTCGCTTTCCGGCCGCGATATTGAACGGGAGATTTTGCCTTTGGCCAAAGCCGAAAATATTGGCGTGATGCCATGGAGTCCGCTTGCCGGTGGTTTTTTGTCGGGAAAATATACCCGCGAAAACGAAAAGGCAGGCAATTCCCGTCGGGACACTTTTGATTTTCCTCCGGTGAACAAAGAAAAAGCCTATGATATAATTGATGTGCTAAACGAAGTAGGCCAGCAATACGACGTGAAAGCCGCCGAAATTGCATTGGCCTGGGTTCGGCAGCAGCCTGGCGTTACCAGCACCATCATCGGCGCCAAAACTCCGGAGCAATTGAAATCCAACTTGCATTCCACCGAAATCATTTTAACTGCGGATGAACTGAAACGCATTGATGCCGTAAGTGCCCTGCCGCAGGAATATCCCGGCTGGATGGTGGAGCGGCAAGGGAACGACCGGAAGATTGGGTGATGCTGTTTTTAGGGGGATAAAAAGAGTATGCCCATATTGTAAAAAATACTAAGTTTGTGAGCAAACCTCAAAAATGGAATTTACTTCAATAGAAATATGTGCTGGGGCAGGCGGACAAGCGATTGGCCTTGAACAGGCAGGCTTTGAACACCTCGCTTTGGTAGAAATCGAACCTGTTGCTTGTGAAACGCTTCGTTTAAACCGCCCAAACTGGAACATTATCAATCAAGACGTTAAGGAGTTTTCTGCAAAGCAATACTCTAATGTTGACCTTTTGGCCGGTGGTGTGCCTTGTCCGCCTTTCTCCATTGCAGGAAAACAGTTGGGGCATTTGGATGAGCGGGATTTATTTCCGGAAGCGCTTCGACTTGTAAAAGAATGCAGCCCAAAAGCTGTCATGCTTGAAAACGTCCGTGGCATTTTGGATATAAAATTTAAGGAGTACCGCAGGCAAATACTCAATGAGTTTTACAAAATGGGCTACCAGTGCGATTGGAAACTGTTCAACGCTGCTGATTATGGCGTATCACAATTAAGGCGCAGGGCAATTTTGGTTGCGTTAAAAAAAGAATATTTTGATTTTTTTGAATGGCCTGCAAAAAACGATAAGCCACCGTTGACGGTAGGCGAACTTTTGCACGAACACATGGCTGCGTCAGGTTGGGAAAATGTTGACAATTGGAAACTGGCCGCCAATAACATTGCCCCAACTTTGGTAGGCGGTTCAAAAAAACATGGCGGTGCTGACCTCGGCCCAACCCGTGCCAAACAATCCTGGGCTTTGCTTGGGGTTGACGGAAAAGGGCTTGCCGATGCACCACCGGTTAATGGTTCTATAGCAATGCCCAAACTTACCGTAAAAATGGCAGCATTAATTCAGGGTTTTCCAAAAGAATGGGATTTTGCAGGCAAAAAAACCTCTGCATACAGGCAGGTGGGAAATGCATTTCCTGCACCGGTTGCCAAAGCAATTGGATTATCCATCAAAAAAGCATTTATAAAATACAAGCAATATGGCTACGAAAACAAAAGGCTCGCGAGCCAAATTGCGTGAGTATTTTATCGAGCATGTTGGTGTAGTTTTAAATTCTGATGTACCGAGGGAAGTTGCCGGAACGAGCGAATGGGGACGGCGCGTTAGAGAGTTACGAAATGAAGAAGGGCTTAACATTGTTACCCATAACGACCGGAGCGAATTAAAGCCTGGCGAATACCTTTTAGTCAATTTAAAACCATTGCCTGCGTTTGAAAGAAGCATATCCAAAGAAGTACGGGCTTTTGTTTTGGACAGGAACGGCTTCACCTGCCAAATGTGCGGGATAGCAGCAGGCGAACCACACCCGGATGATGGAGGAAGAAAAGCAAGGCTGCATATCGGCCACGTGGTTGATAAATCTATGGGCGGAACCGATGATGTTTCAAATTTGAAAGCTATTTGCTCTGTTTGTAACGAAGGGGCATCCAACTTAACGGCTAACCGACCAGACACAACTAAATTACTTGCACAAGTTAGACGGGCGCCTGCATCCGTTGAATTGGATGTTTTGAAGTGGCTCATTCAGAAATTTCCAATACAAAGCGAGGAATTTTTAAAGGAATTGAAGAAATAGCCTAATAGGTTTTAATACTGAATCAGGATTAAATTATCATAGCAACCCATAACTTCAAAGCAGTTTATTTTGAACAAGGTTTAGTTTGTTTACAAGTTAACGAAAAATTAGTAAAGTTACGTTCGGATAAAGTTTCAAGCAAATTACAATTAGCCTATATAATTTGAAGAAATTTTTTTAAAATTTCTTCATTTGGTTATGGAATACATTGGCCTTTGTTGGATGAAGATCTTTCAATTAAGGCTTTGTTAAAAATGGAGTAGTATTAAAATTTAGCGCATCAAACTTATTATCAAACACTTTTATCAAGCCAAAAAAAGTATCGATAAAAGAAGCATTGCCCGCTATTGCATTAATTCATAAAAATACTATAACTTACCTCGGTTTAGTAAAGCATTTAATTTAACCTAAAAATCAAAACCGAAATGAGAAAAATTTTAATTAGCGCGGTGCTTTTCGCCAGTTTGGCCGGCGTTTATTCGTGCAAAGGGAAAAAAGCAAACACGGACGAAAGTACGTCGGCTACAACCACAACCGATAGCGCTGCAAAACCAGCAGCAATTACCAGCAGTCCCGAAAAAACGAACGAGACAAAAACTTACACCGTTACCGCCACACCAGACAGTGCAATCCTCGGTAAAAATAAAGAGGCGCTAATCAAAGTAAAAAACTTAAAAGCAATCCAACTAAACGACCCAAACGGAAAAGACACCGGCATAGAATTAAGCTACGATATCGAAGTAACCAACAAGAATAAAGTAGGCGGAGATAATGTTTATCTTAATCCAAGTCAGTTCAGGTTATTGTTAGATAATGGCACGAAAGTAACGCACGACAACTACAACTCTGCCAGCGTGGATGCAGAATCTACAAAAACATCAACAGATAATAAATTTAAATTACCGCCGGGAACAAAACCAAAAGCTTTAAATTTATTTTACAATGAAACCAGTGCAAGTATAAATTTGAATTTGAAATAAGTTAATTTTTTTAGAAGTTAGAATTGTATTGTTTTCAATTCTGACTTCTAAACTTTAAATACTTTATCGATCAGTATTTGTATTTACAACCTGCCCCATATAAGTACTCTCAAAAATCTTATCCGCATTGTTTGTTTCAAAACCATCGCGGCGGTGCTGGGCTTGTACTTCTTTTAAGGGCAAATTTTCAAACTCGGGCAAAACCCGGCGTTCTGCAAATTCGACATAGCTGCCTGCAATGTTTAAAGTTTCGCCGGCGGCAAAAGTGGCTTCCTGCATTTCGGCAACGGTGCTGCTTTGCAACAATAAGCCATCGGCACTTGTTTTTATTTTGCCGCCCGAAGTATTGAGTTTGATGCCTAATCCTTCCACAAAATCATCAAACGCTGCCAACGTGTTGTAACTATTTTTTAAAGCATGGACGCTGATGGTGTAATGGTTTAAATAATAGCGGTTGTAAATTACCCAGGCCGCGTATTCGCTTTCTTCGAGCAAGGTTTGATAATCGAATTTAGTTGGCAACGTCCACAAAGACTGGTGAAAAAATTCGCCCATTTGTTCTCCGTTATCCAAATCCAACGCATCAACAGGATCGGTTGTGATTTCATTGGTATAACGATAAATGATTTCCTGTGCTCCCGCAGAAAGTTCATCAACAATCAGTTCACTAATAAAGATCCGTGGATATAACTCAGACGGCGGCGCATACCAGTAAGCATTCAGCTTCTTTCCTTCAAAATAATAATAATCCCGTTTTTGATAACCGTGGTGCAAAAATATCTTCTCAAAAGAAGCAATGCCCAAATGCGGGACACGCAAGGTGCGGAAAGCAATATGATCGTTTACAATTTCCTGCTGCGAATTGACCACACCTCGTTCAATCAAAGCTTCCGTAATTTGGTTTACCGCCGGAACTTTTGCCTGGTAACGATCAAACAAAATATTTAAGAAAGTATCTAAAGTTGTTTGTTGGCTAAATTTCATTGGAGTTGCTTTGATCACAATTGGATAATTACAAGAACAGCTAAATTGAACACTAAATTTATACTGGTAAAAACAGTATTATATTAACGATGCTGCTCGTACCGTTTTGCTTGGATTGCATTTCTTAAATAATCCAATTCTTGCTGGGTAAGCCCCAAAACATCTAAAGTTGCAACGGCATCTTCCAATTGTGCAACCGTCCGGATTCCAACTACGGCACTGGCAACTACTTTTGGCGCCAAAGCAAATTGTAACGCAACTTGTGCCTTGCTTTTAATTCCGTCAGCAACTTGTTGAATTGCCGATACTGTTTTTAGCACCTCTTTTTCAGTATAATCTAAATAAGGTTTTGCAGGTTTGTCCACCAATAAACCTTGCGCAACGCTGCCGCGGGTTACTACGCTGATCTGGTTTTTTTCGAGCAAATCAAAACAAGTTTCTTCCGGCCTGCGGTCCAGCAAACTGTATTGCATCATCACACTTACAATATTTGATTTAACAACATATTGGCGGATTACATTTGGGCGGATGGAAGAAATACCATAATACCGGATTTTGCCTTGTTGTTTTAAAAGCTCAAAAGCTTCGATCGTTTCGTCTATATTGTCTTCAATTGTGCCGCCGTGCAACTGGTACAAATCAATCCAATCAGTTTGCAAACGTTTTAAACTTTTGTCCGCAGCTTGTACAATATAAGCTTTACTTGCATTCCAGGTTGTGCTGCCGTCGGCTTGTTTTTGGTTTCCAACTTTGGTGGCCAATACAATATCTTTTCGGTTGGGTTTAAGCAAAGTTCCAATCTTGGATTCGTTTTCGCCATCTTCATACAAATCGGCCGTATCAAAATAATTGATGCCCAATTCCAATGCTTTGTTTAGCAAAGTTTTATGGTCATCCAAACTTCCGCGAAGCGACATGCAACCAAAACCAATTTTGCTGACCAACAAATCTGATTTTCCTAATTTGTCATATTCCATTTTTTCTTTGCTTATTCGTTCAGGCTTTTTAAAGCTTCAATTGTATATTGAATTTGATCAGGGCCAACATCCAAATGCGTTACAAAACGGATGCGGCGCATATCATTTGCCGAAGCTTTGATCCCTTTTTCGGCCAGCTTTTGCAGATAATACGATGCTTCTTTTACCGTATCAAAAATAACAATATTGGTTTCTACTTTTAAAACACCGGTAACCCAGTTGCAGTTTTTCAAAGTTTCTTCCAGCAACAAAGCGTGGTCGTGGTCTTGCTGCAAACGTTCTACATGATTATCCAACGCATAAATTCCGGCGGCGGCCAAAAAACCGGCCTGGCGCATCCCTCCGCCTAAAACTTTACGGATTCGGCGGGCCTGCGCAATGCTTCTTTTATCGGCCAAAAAAACAGAACCAACCGGCGCGCCCAAACCTTTTGATAAACAAATAGAAATTCCGTCGAAATACTGCCCGTAATCCGCCGCTTTATCTTTGGTGAAAGTTAAAGCGTTAAAAATACGGGCTCCATCCAAATGCAACCTGATGCTTCTTTTAGCACATAAATTTGCAATCGGTTTAATTTGTTCTAAGCTATAACAATTGCCGCCGCCTTTGTTTACCGTGTTTTCGAGCACTACCAAACTGGTGCGCGGAAAATGGATATTGTTCGGGTCGTTGATTTCCGGTTCGATCATTTCTGCCGTTAAAATACCGCGTTCGCCATTTAGCAACCGCGTAGAAACAGCCGAATTGAAGGCAATCCCGCCGCCTTCGTAACGGTAAACGTGCGCGGTTTGGTCGGCAATCAGTTCGTCCATCGGTTGCGTAAAACATTTGATGGCAATTTGGTTGGTCATCGTTCCCGAAGGGCAAAAAATAGCGGCTTCCATGCCAAGCATTTCCGCAGCTTTGGCTTCCAGTGCGTTCACGGTTTCATCTTCGCCGTAAACATCGTCGCCTACTTTTGCGCTAAACATCGCTTCGAGCATGCCGGGCGTGGGTTTGGTTACGGTATCGCTTCTTAAATCAACAGTCATTATTTAGTCCTAATTTTTCAATACAAAATAAAGGCAATTCAAAGCAATACTTTCTGTAAAAAACAAATTTTTTAAACTGCCATAAACGTTTTACAAAAACAACAGTCTGAGCAGGCATAATAAAAGCATTAAAACATGGTTATTCCTGAAATTAAACTCCACACAATGCGCTTACCTTTTTTAACAGGCTTGTTTTTGCTGACTGCCTTTTCTGCTTCGGCACAATTGGGTTTGAACCAATGGGACGACGGTTATTTTTATGACTCGAACGGAAAAAAAGTACCCGGACAAATTGTTGTCAGCCCATCCGGCAGAAGTCCGCAAGACAGCGAAGGTTTTATTTTGTTCAGAAAAGATAAAGGCGAAGAAAAAGAGAAACTAACGGCTTCGATGGTCCGTTCTTTTGTGGCCGGAAGGGACAGTTTTACCGTAGCACACGCACCAAGAACCGGACCGTGGACCGGCAGAAGCATTGATTTTGTAAAAGTTTTGGTGGACGAACCGATGAAACTATACGCTACAACTGGTGGCGGCGGTGGCGGCATGTCGCCCGGCATCAGGCCAAGTTTGGGCATTGGCGGCGGCAGTTTCGGCAGCGGCGTTGGCGGCGGTTTGGGAATAAACCTAGGCGGCGGCGGCGGAAAAGGCAAAACTGCTTATTATTATGGCGATGACCCGAACAGTTTGACCGAACTGCGCAAAGATAATTTTGTAGAAATTATGAGCGAAATTATGGCCAGCCAGCCCGAAATTGTAGAAAAAATAAAGAACAAAAAATACCGCTTAGGCAACATGGACCAGTTGGTGCTTGATTTTTATAGGCTAAAAGAAGCATCGCCAAAATCCTGATTTGGGTTGAATTTATTTTGAGTTACGCTTTCCAAAAAATCCTGTTGCCGATAAAACAACAGGATTTTTTTATTTAGCCGGATAAGTAGTTATTATTGTATTTTTAAACCTTAATAAAAAGCTTAATTGATATGATTATTATAGCGGATGGCGGTTCCACAAAAACCAATTGGTGCCTGATCAATGAATTCGGAAAAAAAGTATATTTTAACACCGAAGGGTACAACCCGTTTTTTTCTGATACGGCCTACATTATTAATTCGTTGAACGAAAACCTGCCCTCCGATTTAAAAAAGGACGACATTACCGAATTGTACTATTATGGCGCCGGCTGCGATGTGGCAGACAAGGTTAAAATTGTGGAAGATGCGATAAAGGTGGTTTTTAAGTCTTCAAAAGTATTTGTTGGCCACGATTTGATGGCTGCTGCCCGTGCTTTGCTGGGCGTAAACTCCGGTTTTGCCGCCATTTTAGGAACCGGGACCAACACATGTTTGTACGACGGGAAAGACATCACATTCAAAATCAATTCTTTGGCTTATATTTTGGGCGATGAAGGCAGCGGTTGCTACATCGGCAAAAAACTGCTTTCGGATTATGTGCGTGGCTACATGCCGCAGGAAGTGAAAGACGTTTTTTGGGAAACTTTCCAGCTAACGGCCGATGATATTATTGACACCATTTATACCAAACCCTTGCCAAACCGTTTTTGCGCCAGCTTCAGCAAGTTTGTTTACGATAATACGGCAAACATTTCTTACTCGCACAATTTGGTCAAAACTTCGTTTGATGACTTTTTCCGCAGCCTGGTGAGCCATTACCCGGATTATAAAAATTACTCTTTTAACTGTATCGGTTCGGTTGGCTATAATTTCCGCAATGTTTTGGAAGAAACCGCCAAAGAATACGGTATGCCTTTTGGCCGAATCATCCGCTCGCCAATAGATGATCTGGTGAAATATCATTTGGAATTGTCGCCGTTATCAGCAAAATAAGATTTTTCTTTAACATAAAAAACCTGCTTTAAGTAAAATCAAAGCAGGTTTTTTATTTTAGGCTGATGCTTCTTTTAGCACACTAAATTTAGGCTGATAAAAGAAGCATCAGCCATTAATCATTAGTTTGGTTTGATTTAAATAGCGAACTTTAAATACCATTTTATCGCTTGCATTTTCCGGGATAGATTACTACAAAAAACAATTATTTATGAAGCAGATTTTGACCATTGCCTTAGCCTTAATTCCATTTTGCGTTTTCTCCCAAAAGAAACTTCCAGTTATAAAGGCTAATTCTAATCAAGCCAAAATTTACGAGCAGGACAATCCTGCATCAAGCTGGTCTATAAATCCCAAGTTGAAGCTGGATGTCCATACAACCGGCAAACTGACAAACTACAAAGCGATAAAGTTTCAGACAGATATAGATTCGATCAGTTTCAAATTGGGCCCCGGACAGAAAAAAAATTTTATTGTTTTGTTAAATGGTAAAGATTCCTGCTTTACCGAAATAAAAAGTCCCGAGGTGAAAAACTTTAGCAAAGTATCCCCTGAAATTCACGATTCGATTCCTTTCTTTATCAATAAATACAACACCAACCTTTTACCAATCGTCTTTAACGGGACTGATTCTTTAATGTTAAACTTTGATACAGGAGCAACAGAAATAAACTTTACAACAGGTGCACTTAAAACAAAAGTTAAATCCCATCCTAAGCTTTACGACACCAGTTATGATATAAAGATTGGCAACCAAACTTACAAAAGTGAAATATATGATCTATCATTAGTAGGGAACGAAGCGGACGGCCTTGTAGGATGGAACATGTTTGACGGAATGATTGTAGAGCTTAATTATGATAAAAATAAAATGATTGTGCACTCTAAATTGCCAAAGCAAGTTCTTCGGGACAGAAATTATTCAAAATTCAAGATAACATATATCAAGAACAAACCTTTTATAGAAAGTGAAATTGCACAAAGCGGAACCAGGAATAAAAACTTATTTCTTTTTGATTTAGGTTACCAAAGAACGGTAATGCTTGATAACGATTTGCTGAAAGAAGCGCGGTTTCCGACCGAAAAAATGAAAGTAATCAAAAAGGTAATCATGCACGGGTCAAGAGGTACCGATGTACCTGTAATCACTTCAAATCTGGAAAGTTTGAAAATAGGGAAATTTGAGCTGAAAAATGTTCCGGCTCAAATCATGGAACAAAACAAACCTATGAAGGGCGTCAATGTTCATTATTTAGGAAGCGACGTTTTGAAAAGATTTAATACGATCCTGGATTTTCAAAAAGATGTCATCTACCTAAAGCCGAACCATCTTTACGATACTACGTTTGCCGACCAAAAGAAAAGCGGCGCGTAGTATTGTTAAAAAATAGATGCTTCTTTTATCACTCTAAAAAAGTACCGGTAAAAGAAGCATCAGCCATTAATGTTCAATTCGTTCTGAAAAATCTTGTTGTACTTCCGTCGATCAAAACGGTATAAAGTTGCGGCACGATAAGAAACGCCTTTTTGTTTTTCGTCCAGTTCTTTCAAAAACCCGTAGCTCAGCATTTTTTTTCGGAAGTTGCGCTTGTCCAGTTTCTTGTTCAGGATTGCTTCGTAAAGCGTTTGCAGTTGCGTTAAGGTAAATTTTTCGGGCAGCAATTCAAAAGCGATGGGCTGGTAACTTAACCGGCGGCGTATCTTTTGAAAACCGGTTTCAAATATTTTACTGTGGTCGTAGGGCAGTTTATCCAACTTGTTTACCGGCTGCCAAAACGCGCTGCGGGCAAAATTGGTAACCGGTTTTACTTCGTTGTGGCCGTCAATCCGGATCAGGGCATAATAAGCAACCGTAATTACACGGCCTTGCGGGTGCCGGTCCACATCGCCAAAAGTATGAAACTGCTCCATGTGCAGGCCGCGCAGGCCGGTCAGTTCGTACAAAATGCGTTCGGCGGCATCGTCAATGCTTTCATCATTTTTTACAATATAGCCGGGCAGCGCGTTCCGGCCCTTATAAGGTTCCTGGTTTCGCTCAATGAGCAAAATTTTGAGTTCATTTTCCTGAAACCCGAAGATGACACAATCCACCGAGAATACCGAATCAAATTTTGGCAGTGAAGTTTCCAAATTAAAATGTTTTACAGGCCAGCGAATGTGTTTTCAAATTTAATAAATAATATATTACTTAGTGTAAAGATTACACCTTATCTTCGCGCTACAAGGAGTTGGTTTAAAAATGTCTAAAGTAAACAAAATTGCCGTACTAACTTCGGGTGGGGACGCACCGGGGATGAACCCCTGCATCCGTGCAGTTGTACGAACAGGTATCTACTTCGGCCTGCAGGTGGTGGGCGTGAAGCAAGGCTATCAGGGTTTGATCAACAACAATATGTATGATATGAACGAGCGTTCGGTGAGCAATATCCTGCATTTGGGTGGCACGATCCTGAAAACAGCCCGTTGCATGGAATTTAAAGAAGAAAGCGGCTTAGAAAAAGCATACAAAAATTTAAAAAACCGCGATGTTGACGGTTTGATCGTGATTGGCGGCGACGGCACTTTTACCGGGGCCGAACGTTTTTCGAGGATTTACGATATCCCGGTGATCGGCATTCCGGGAACGATTGACAACGATTTGTACGGATCTGATTTTACATTAGGCTTTGATACCGCTACCAATACCGTTGTTGAAGCGCTGGATAAAATCCGCGATACCGCCGATGCACACGACCGTTTGTTTTTTATCGAAGTGATGGGCCGCGACTCGGGCTGCATTGCTTTGCGTGCCGGTATTGCCGGTGGCGCCGAAGCAATTTTATTGCCCGAAAAAGAAACCGCGATTGAAGAACTGATTGAAAACCTGAAATCAGGCAGTAACAAAAAAACATCCAGCATTGTAATTGTTGCCGAAGGTGATAAAAATGGCGGTGCTTATGATATTGCTAAAAAGGTAAAAGAGCATGTGCCTTCTTATGATGTGAAAGTAACTATTTTGGGCCATTTGCAGCGCGGCGGCAGCCCGAGCAGTTTTGACCGTGTGCTGGGCAGCCGTTTAGGTTATGCCGCGGTAAGGGCGTTAATTAACGGGGAAACGCGTAAAATGGTTGGTTTAAAAGGCAACACGATACAATTGGCCGAACTGGACGAAGCGATCTCGCACCACGAGTTTAAGCTGGAGCAGGATTTGCTGGACATGGTTGATATTTTATCTATCTGATCCAGTATGGTTGCAGTGGTATATAGTGGTTCTAATTTTGCAAACTGGAAACTGGCACAAAAGCAACATGTAGTCCGGTCTTTCAAAACAAATGGGATCAGCCCTTTTGCCAGCGACGAAAAAAGCATACTGTTTTTACTCAACAAAAATATCCACCTGATCCATCATGCCGAAGAGATCAAAAAAATCTACTTCTTTGGCCCTGGCATTGCTTCGCCCAAACACAAACAAATTGTTTATAATGCTTTTTCGCAGTTTTTTAAGTTTGGAAAAGTAATTGTAAAGGATGATATTTATGCGGCGGCACTGGCAACTTGCCAGGACAAGCCCGGTATTGTTTGCATCCTCGGCAGCGGTTCTAACGCGGCTTATTTTGATGGCAAAAAAATCAAACCGAATAATTTCGGTTTAGGTTATGTTTTGGCAGATGAAGGTTCGGCCAACTGGATCGGAACGAAAATTGTGAAAGCTTACCTGAACCAAACGCTGCCGGAAGAACTCGAAAAAAAATTTACCGATAAGTTCGACTTCGACCGGAAACAAATTCTGGACAAAGTGTACAAACAACCGCAGCCTGCCGCATTTTTAAGTTCTTTTCGTGGTTTTGCAAAAGACAATATGAAAGAACCGTACATTGCCGAACTGGTAAAAACGGGTTTCCGCAAATTTTTATCTTTATACACCGTTCCTTTATTGCAGGAAAACCCCGGAACGCCGGTTTATTTTGTAGGCACCATTGCTGCCACTTATCAGGAATATTTACATCAAACTGCCTCAGAGCAAAACATTTACATCGCAAATATTATTAAAGAGCCTATCAACAACTTGTTAACACATTTAAATAAAAATTAAAATTATGAAAATAGGAATCAACGGCTTTGGCCGTATCGGCCGTTTGGCTTTCCGCGCTGCCATTACCAAGCCGGAAATTGAAATCGTTGGCATCAATGATTTGGTAGACCCGGAATACATGGCCTACATGTTGAAATACGATTCTACTCACGGCGAATTTAAAGGCACCATCGAAGTTAAAGAAGGCCATTTGGTTGTTGACGGTAAAACCATCCGTGTTACTGCCGAAAAAGACCCGGCCAATTTAAAATGGGGCGAAGTTGGCGCCGAAGTGATTATCGAATCAACCGGTTTATTTTTGACCAAAGAACTTGCCCAAAAACACATTGACGCAGGCGCCAAAAAAGTGGTGATGTCTGCCCCGGCAAAAGACGATACGCCTACTTTTGTGATGGGCGTGAACGATAAAGAATTAAAAGCCGATCAAACCATTATTTCCAACGCAAGCTGTACCACCAATTGTTTAGCACTTGTTGCCAAAGTTTTGAACGATAAATTTGGTATCGAAGAAGGTTTAATGAGCACGGTACACGCAACTACGGCAACACAAAGAACAGTTGACGGCCCATCGCACAAAGACTGGAGGGGCGGCCGTGGTGCTTCACAAAATATCATCCCGTCATCAACCGGTGCGGCCAAAACAGTTACTGTGGTAATCCCTGAACTGAAAGGGAAACTGACTGGTATGTCTTTCCGGGTTCCGGTGCCTGATGTTTCTGTGGTTGATCTAACGGTGAAACTGTCAAAACCTGCTTCATACGAAGCCATCAAAGCTGCGATGAAAGAAGCTTCTGAAGGCGAAATGAAAGGCATCATGGGCTATACGGAAGACGATGTGGTCTCCCAGGATTTTTTGGGCGACGAGCGCACTTGTATTTTTGATGCCGGTGCCGGTATCGCATTGAATGATACTTTTGTGAAAGTAGTGGCTTGGTACGATAACGAATGGGCCTACTCTGTTAAACTGGTTGACATGGCCGTAAAATTAGGCAAAATATAACCGGTACAAATATTCAGGTGCTAAAAGAAGCATCTACCCATGACTAGTCCTGAAAAAAGTTGACCGATTAGTTTTTTAAAATTATTCAATAAAAGTCCTGATAGGTCATTCTTTCAGGACTTTTTTATTCCACAATTTTCTTTTGATCTTTTGTTGAACATGGGTTGCTTCCGGGGTCAT
>NZ_JBGCVY010000018.1:0-44783 GCF_041088075.1 Mucilaginibacter sp.
TATCTTCATAATGTTTACTTGTTTTTAGTAAATCATCTATAAAACAAAATATTCCTATAATTTTATCCTTGGTAAGCATCATCATTAGTTCTTTAGTTGTGGTAAACCAAAGTTCCCTTTTTTGATGCTTACTCCTTTATCCTTTTATTAGCAACTTGAGTTATTTAGCTAAATTTGAAACAAGCCGTTCAGTTTGTACCTGGGTTTTTGCCAGGATTTCTTCGGCGGCCATTCGTCCGGTTTCCGCGGCACCGTTCATATAGCCTTGGAAGTTAAGGCTGCAATGTTCGCCGGCAAAGTGCAGGTTGCCAATCGCCTTCCTTTCGGCCCCGCGGATACTGGTATATTGCCCAACTTTATAGCACGAATAACTGCCAAGCGTAAAAGGGTAAGTTGGCCAATGCATCCTTTTTACATTGCCGTTAAAAGCCTTTTTGCAGCCTGGCCACATTTGTTCTAACTGGTCAACAAACTTTGGTGCCTGGGATTCCGGCGTTCCGTTTCCCAATTGTAAGCCGTCGTTTCCGCCTTGAAACACCGTATAACCGCCGTTTTTACCGGGCTGTGCCTGGCTATTGTCCCATCCGGTTTGTATGGCATTGTTTGTAAAGGCGTAACCGCTGTATTGATATTTGCGCCAAACCCTGCTGTCAAAGCCCAGCAACAGTTTGGAGTTGGTGCCATAGCCTACGTTTTTTATCGCTTGTGATTTCCATTTTGGCAAGGCCACATCCAATTCAATATTTCTTAAAACACTAAAAGGGATGGTACAAACCACCACATCGGCATTAACTGTTGTTATCGAATTATTTGCATTTAAAAAATACAAGGTGTAGCCTGTTGCGGTCTGTTTTATTTTTACCAGCACGTTTTCCGTGTAAACCTGGTCTTTAACCCGCGCGTAAAGTTTATCGGTTAAAGTTTGGTTGCCGCCTGCAATCTTATAACGCTCGTCGCTTTCGCCAAAAATTTCAAACCCGCCGGAAGTGTCCGGGTTGAACAGGAATAAAAAGTTGATGGCAGATTGTACGTCTGTTTCCAGCCCGTATTCGGTTAAGTAGGCCGTTTCTATTCCTTTGCGGATAAACCCGGTCATGCCGATGCCGTCCAGGTATTCTTTAACGCTCATCCGGTCAAAACGCTTTGAAGTAGCGTCATTGTCGTCATAAGTGATTTCATCGGGCAGCGAATTTATATCGGCATCAATCCTGGAAGCATAAGGCAAAAAAGCTTTGATCACTTCTTTTTCAGCATAAAACCTGCCGTCTATAAAAAAGCTGTCCCTGGCAAATTTTTCTTCTGTTGCAGATCGGGTATCTAATAAAGAAAGGCCGAACTCGCTGCACAGTTGAAGCATGTCATCATGTCCCGAATCAATAAACTCCCCGCCCAGTTCTGTGTAAATATCCGGTGCCAAGATATTACTTTTAGAAAAAATCCTGCCGCCAACCCGTTTTGAGCCTTCGTAAACCGTGGCAAAACGCCCTGCTTTTTTCAGTTGGTAGGCACAGTTCAATCCGGCCATGCCTGCGCCTATAATCACCGTTTTGGGCTGGGATTGGCTTTGGCTGAGGTTTGCCGAAAAACCCGGTAGTTTAACGGCAGGCGTTACCTCAACCGCTTTTTTGCAGGCATTTAAAAGGCCAGCGGCACTGATTAAAGCACCTGTTTTCATCAGGTCGCCAATAAACTTTCTTCGTTGCAGGCTGCTTTGTACAAGTTCTTCAATCAACTCATCAACCGGTGCACTATTGGTTTTTTGAGATTCTTTGGCAATAGAAAAAGCTTTGCGCAGCGCATTGAGCAAAGGCGCACGGTTTTGTTTTTTTAAATTATTCATAAAGGTTTTTTGTTGTTCCTGTTTTCAGGCAACTTATACTGCTTTTAAAGGAAATAAGGTTACGGTTTGGATGCTTCTTTTATGGCCTAAAAATCATTAAGCAGTTTTTTTTAAAAAAGATGAAAGGCCGGGCACCAATTTTTTAGTGCTAAAAGAAGCATGGCAATTTTCAGGAATTAACCTTTGAACAAGTTTTATAATTAAAATGTTATCATCTTTATGTTGTAGAAAAACAGGTTTTGTTTACTTGGCAAAGTAGCAATTCCTGTTTATTTTGCGCATCAGGTATAAACTTATTACCTTTAAGAAACCAATATAACCACTTTTTGCAAGGTGAGCAAAGATTTTGTTGACAGCAGCTGTATTTGCCAATTAAGGGCAGGGGATGAGCCTGCTTTTGCCGCTGTTTATGAGCGGTATGGGGAGAAGGTTTATCGTCTTGCCTTTAGGTTTTTAAAAGATCGGGCACAGAGCGAAGAAATAGTGCAGGAAACTTTTATAAAACTTTGGCTGACCAAAAGCCAATTGGACCCGCAAGGCAATTTATGGCTGTACCTGTTTGTAATTGCCAAGCGCCTGTCTATAAACGCACTTCGCCAACACAATCAATCTGCTGATGCCTTAGGGCAATTTGCCACCCGGATGGTAGAAACCCATAATGTAACTGAAGAACAAATTATAGCGCACGACCTGGAACAATTTACAGAGAAGATATTACAAAAACTGCCTAACCAACAGCAGCAGGTTTTTAAAATGAGCCGCAGGGAGGGCCTGACCCACAAAGAGATTGCAGAGCGGCTGCATATTTCACCCAATACCGTAAAAAATCATATGGTAGAAGCGTTAAAAACTTTAAAATCTTATTTAAAATATGCCGATTTTATTTGTCTGATTCTTTTTGAACTTCTTCAGCGCGTGTCTAATTTTTAATGAAGTATATATGCTTCTTTTATCACCTAAAAAATGGTAAGTGTTTAGTTTTTGATCTATAAAAGTTGATGCGAACACCAATTTTTAGGTGATAAAAGAAGCATTGCGTTTTTTCTGATATTAATTTAACAGGCCCTTAAAAAAATATTTTACTTTTTAATAGTCGTATCAGCTCGGCCCGGTGTTCTGTATATATCTCTCCCCAACATGGGCCGATATAAACCAATTAGAACATGAACGAGGCAAAGCTGAAACGCTTGTTGCACGATTATTTTAATGATACCATCAATCATGCAGATTGTATGGAGCTGTTGGAATATTTAAAAAATACAGATGCCGGCAAGATAGAAGGGTATATATCAGAAGACCTGTTGAAGTTAGATGAGGGGCCTGAGCTGATGCCGTTGCAGGCCCGGGATATATGGAAGCAAATTACTTCGGATGTCCGCTATGCCAACATTGCCGCTCAGGTAACAGATAACCAATCCCCTGCTGTTAAATTATACCGCAAAACCTGGTTTTGGGTGGCTGCAGCCTTACTGGTTTTTCTTGCTGTCGGGTTAATCTTTTTCAACCGGCAGTTTGCTCCGCCTGTTGCTAATAAGCGCTATGTAAAGCATGAAAACAATAACGTTATATTGCCCGGCAGTAATAAGGCAATTTTAACCACAGCTAACGGAGAAGTACTTGTATTGGAACAGGCCGCAAATGGATTGATCGTTAAGAGCGGCAACATTAAAGTGCTCAAAACCCATAATGGGCAAATCATATACAATTTAAAGGATCAAAAGCAGTCTTCTTCAGTACAGCAAATTAGCTATAATACCTTAACTACGCCAAAAGGGGGAGAATACCAGGTGGTACTGGCCGACGGAACCAAAATTTGGCTTAATGCTGCTTCTTCCATTACCTATCCCACCGCTTTCGGCAATAAAGAAAGGCGGATAAAATTAAGCGGGGAAGCTTACTTTGAAGTTGCCAAAGATGCCCGCAAGCCATTTTATGTTAATACAGCTAACGGGCAAATCAGGGTGTTGGGCACACATTTTAACATTTCTGCTTACCCGGATGACGATGTAACTTCAACTACTTTGCTGGAAGGCACCGTCCAGGTAACCAAAAACCAGTCCTCTTCCTTGCTTAAGCCCGGCCAGCAGGCCAGCATCAGCCGCGGATCAGATCAGATCAGGGTAGCTGAAGCCAAAATGGATGAAGTAATGGCTTGGAAAAATGGCTATTTTATTTTTGATGAAGACAATATTGCCGATATAATGAAAAAGGTTTCCCGGTGGTACGATGTTGATGTGCAATATCATGGCTCTGTTGATGATCAGAAATTTGGAGGGACTTTTCACCGGTCAAAAAGCATTTCTGATCTGCTGCATTACCTTGAAAAAATCGGGAATATCCACTTTTTAATTACAGGAAGGAGGATAACCGTGACCAGATAAACCTACTCTTAACAGCGGTTATCCGGAAAAAAAGCCAGAGGTGTTTGCAGCAGCCCTGGCCGACGAGCCGGAGACCCCAGTCGGGCAACCGTAACTTATTGCAGCTATACAACCAATTACCAATTAACCTAACATTCAAATGTATAAAAATTTTACTGCTTTTATTAAGGGCAAGCAACCCTGCTGTCTTTATAAACCGTTGCTTATCATGAAGCTAATTATGATCCTGCTTACAGTTACTGCCTTACAGGTAGCCGCAGCAACTTATGCCCAAGAAGTTACATTCAGTTTTAAACAGGCCAAACTGAAAGAAGTCTTTGGTAAAATTCAGGCACAAACCAATTATGATATTTTATATAAAGCCGAAGATTTAAAACAGGCCAAACTGGTAACCGTTAACCTGACCAACATGCCTTTGAGGCAAGCACTGGACATTTGTTTAAGCAAGCAGCCACTTACCTACTCCATTGAAAACACCACCATTTTAATTACCCGCAAGCCTGTATTAACTGAGGGTAAAATAGCGGCAGCCATCCCCATCAGAGGCCGGGTAACGGATACGGTAGGGCAGCCGCTGCCAGGGGTAACTATACTGGAAAAAAACACACGAAACGCAGCAGTTACGGATGCAAACGGTAACTTTTCTATAACGGTAACCGATAATAACGCAGTGCTTCAACTGAGCTTTATCGGGTTTGTAACACAGGAAATCCCGGTAGCGGGCAGAACTTCTTTCAATATCAGGCTCCGGGAAAGCAAAACGGTTTTGAACGAGGTAGTGGTAGTAGGATATGGTACCCAAAGCAGAAAGGATTTAAGTACAGCTATCAGTACGGTTGGTTCAAAAGAAATCGGACGGCAGGTGGTTACAAGTTTTGAAAATGCACTGCAAGGGCAAGCACCAGGGGTGCAAATCAACAATCCAACCGGACAGCCTGGTTCAGCTATCAGCGTTAATATCCGCGGGTTAAGCTCTGTTAGTTTAACTACTGGCCCGCTTTACGTGATAGATGGTGTACCAGTGCAGCCAAGCTATGATGAAGAGGTTAGCATCGGTAACCAAAGGCCAAACCCATTAAGCAGTATCAATCCGAATGATATTGAATCAATAGATGTGTTGAAAGATGGTGCATCGGCCGCTATTTATGGCAACAGGGCTTCTAATGGCGTTGTTGTTATTACGACCAAAAGAGGCAGGGCCGGAAAACCTCAAATTGGCTTTAACATGTATTACGGCCTTCAAAAAATTGAAAAAAAGATTGCTTTGTTAAATGGCCAGCAATTTGCTACCGTTTTTAATCAGGCGAGGGCAAATGCAGGATTAAGTGCGGCTTATAATCCTGATACCGTTCGCACAAATACTAACTGGCAAGACCTGCTTTACCGCACAGCACCCATGCAAAATTATCAGTTAAGTGTAGCTGGTGGAGGAGACAAGTCAAAGTACTATATATCAGGCGGATACCAGGATCAACAGGGTATTCTTCTCAATTCTGATTTTAAACGTTATTCGGTAAAGATAAACCTGGACCAACAGATAGCAGATAAATTTAAAATCGGTACCAGCCTAAGTTTAGCAAACACATTAAATAACCGAAGTGTAAGAAGTGAATCAGCGCTTAATAATTCAGGTGTGGTTTTGGGCGCATTGCAGCAAATCCCAACGATGCCTGTTTACAATGCAAATGGCACTTATGCTTTAAACCCATTTTCGCAAACAGATAATCCATACGGTGCATTAGTAGAAACCCACAACAATATTTCCCTAAATCAAATATTTGGCAATACCTATGGAGAGTATTCATTTATGAAAAACTTGGTATTACGTTCCTCTATTGGTATTGATTATCACGCACAAACTGAGAACCAGTTTAATACAAGGGAATTACCGGGCTTTGAAAATGCGCCCTCGGCAAGTCGTGGAAGTGCAGCAACCGGAACCAATACGGCCACCGTTTGGCTTTGGGAAAACACGTTGACTTATACACCTAATTTAGGAAACGGGAATGACCTGACACTTCTTGCAGGCCAATCTGTTCAAAACTCTGACCGGTTTACTTCAAGTGCTTCAGGCTTTGGTTTCCCTTCAGATGCAGTTCCTTTCCTTTACGCAGCAAGTAATATATCTGGCATATCAAGTTATAGGGACCAATGGGGCCTGATCAGTTATTTTGCCAGGGCAAACTATAACTATAATGGCCGTTACTATCTTTCCGGAAGTGTAAGGGCCGATGGGTCAAGCCGCTTTTCTAAAGAAAACAGGTTCGGTTATTTTCCGGCAGTGTCAGCAGCATGGCGGATATCCCAGGAATCCTTTTTCCACAAAACCGATGCTTTGTCTGAAGTGAAATTAAGGGGAAGTTTTGGTGCAAACGGAAATCAGAACATTGGTGTTTATGATCGTTTCAGTACGTATGGCACTGGGTATAATTATCCAAATTATACAGGCAACGGAACCGTAATTGGCGGTATTGCCCCGGCTGTTATTGGCAACAATAATGTGAAATGGGAAACAACGTATCAAACTGATCTTGGTTTAGACCTGGGTTTCTTAAATGACCGTTTGAATGTAACTTTGGATGCATATGTCAAAAACACTAATAATTTATTGACTGCTGTTCCTTTGTCATTTAGTTCAGGCGCTCAAAATGCAACTATTATACAAAACCTTGGAAAGATCCAAAACAAAGGTTTTGAAATTGCTATCAATAGTGTGAATGTTCGTTCAAACGGATTTAACTGGAACACACAATTCAACTTTAGCTTGAACAGGAACAAAGTTGTTGACCTGGGAACTTTAGTAAATGCCAGTGGTAAAACAGTTGACAGACAAATTATTTATGGTTTTTCAACCGTGCAGAAAGGGCAGCCGCTTGGTGCGTTCTACGGATATGTGGTACAAGGGATTTTTCAAAGTGCCGCTGAGGTAGCAAGCGCGCCTAAACAACCCAATGCAGCAGCCGGTGATCTACGTTTTGCCGACTTAAACGGTGATGGTGTAATTAATGACAGCGACCGTAAAGTTATAGGAGACCCAAACCCTAAGTTTATAAGCGGTATTACAAATACATTGAGTTATAAAGGCGTTGATTTAAGCTTCTTTTTCCAAGGAAGTTTTGGGAACAAAATATTTAACAATAACCGCTCGCTGATTGAAAATATGGCCAACCCCTTCAATCAGTCAACAGCAGTTTTAAATGCCTGGACCCGCTCCGGACAGGATACCAACATACCGAGAGAAGTATATGGTGATCCAAACGAAAATGGCCGTTTCTCAACCCAATATTTGGAAAGCGGAACTTATGTGCGGTTGAAAAACCTGACCTTAGGATATACTTTACCAGCGCAATTTTTGAAAAAAGCTAAAATCAGCAGTGTAAGGATTTACCTTTCCGGCCAAAATATGCTAACGTTTACCAAATACAAAGGATATGACCCGGAAGTAAATGCAAACCCACTTTCCAGCACCCAGTTTGGACAGGATTATGGCGTTTACCCTTCTGCCAAAGTTTATACTGCAGGTATCAATGTGCAATTTTAAACCACATAATAATTAAACAACACAATGAAAATATATAAGAATTCGTTTCTCCTGATTTCGGCCTTAGCAACAATGGCCATAACAGGTTGTAAAAAAGTACTGGACAAACCACCACTTACTGCGATAACATCTGTCAATTACTTTAAAAACGGTGATGATGCAGAATCTGCCATCACTGGCTGTTATGATGCTTTGCAAACTTCGGATTACTATGGCGCTTCCCTAAACCTAACGGGGGAAATGCCTTCGGATGACGCAACCAGCGTAAACACCGATGTAATCCCTATGGATAAAATACAATGGGGTTCAACATCAGGGGTACCCAATGGAATATACCGCGCTGCATTCATCGGTATCAACCGTGCAAATACCGTACTGGCTTATGTCCCCGGTATTACAAACACTATTTTACCGGCAAGAAGAAATCAAATAGTAGGCGAAGCTTACTTTTTACGGGCTTTACACTATTTCAACCTGGTTAAATGTTTTGGCGGTGTGCCTTTGCATTTACAGCCTTCAGAAACGGCAGGTCAATCAGCAATGGCCCGTTCAACACCAGAACAGGTGTATGCACAGATTGAATCAGATTTAAATTCTGCAGAGGGAATGTTGCCGGTTACTTTTGGCGGAGGACAATCTTTAGACCGGACAAGGGCTACAAAAGGCGCAGTTAACGCTTTGCAAGCCAAAGTTTATCTATATGAAAGAAAATGGAACCAGTCTATGGCTGCAGCCAACAAGGTTTTGACCAGTGGTAATTATGGTACATTAACTACGCCATGGAACACTTTGTTCCCTTTTAAAAATAAATCGGAATCTATTATGGAAGTTCAATATTTTGGCAATCCTGAAAGTGGCTTTACATTGCCTGATGAAATTTTGCCATCTCCTCCTGCAACTTACTCTTATCCTAAATTTAATATCCCAACTAATGAATTCATGAGTTACGTAGATACCACTAATGACATCCGGTTTAAAAGGGTAGGCAAAGTAACAGGCGGGATTAGTTATGGCAGTGTAGTGTACGGTGGCAAAGGAACTGGGAATGACAACGGCTGGTTTATATACAAGTGGAGAACCGGTAATTATTTTAATAGTCCGGATAATTACCCGATATTAATGCTTGACGAAGTTTACCTGATGGAAGCAGAAGCATCTAATGAAGCAAGCGGCCCAAACCAGGATGCTTTGGATAAATTGAATGCCATTCGTACCAGGGCCGGCCTTGCCCCGCTCACGTTAGCTACTTTATCAACCAAGGCTTTATTTAGGGATGCCATTGACCGGGAACGCAGGCTGGAGCTTGCATTTGTAGGCGAAAGATGGTTTGACCTGGTTCGGTATAGCCGCCAAACTATGGCAGACCCTACTGCAACCCATAAAGTTGATGCTTTGGCAATTATTAAACAATTTAGGCCAACTGCGGACGCAAATTATTTATTGTTTGCAATTCCTTTGGGAGAATTAAACACAAACCCGCTTATACAACAAAACCCCGGGTTTTAAAAACCGTTTAGAGCCTGCTTAAATTCATAAAAGAAAAAATGTGAATGCTTCTTTTACCCTATAAAAATTGGTGTTTGCATCAGCTTAAACAAATCAAAAACCAATTGCCCACCAATTTTTAGGTGATAAAAGAAGCATAGATACTTTAACTAACAGAATTTAAACAGGCTCTTAACCTCATTGCGTTATTTTAAATGCTTCTTTTATCCTATAAAAATTGGTAATTGAGTTGCCTTTTGTCTGGGATAAAAAACAAACACAAGATTTACAGGCATAAAAAAGAAGCATGATCATCAATCCTAAGCATATCTAAGGGTTTGATATGAACTAAAAAAACAGGCCCTTAACAGTTATTTACAAGCAGGGAAGCGAAAAGCTTCCCTCTATTAAAATATGTGTTCATGAAAAGTGAAAAGAAAAATAGGTTTTTGTACTTCGGCCTGATTTTGACAGGCTTATATCTGATAGCTGCTTGTTCAAAAAAGACCGACGGCAATACCCCTACGCCACCTGTAGTACCACCGGCAACCCCGACAAAGTCGGACGTTGCAGTATGGCTAACCATGCCCGATAAATCATCCTTGTTTCAAAAACAAAATATAACACTAAATTTCAGCAGTACTGCCAGCTCCAATACAACCCTTACGGTAGATACGGCCCAAGTATTTCAAACCATTGACGGGTTCGGGTTTGCGTTAACGGGCGGTAGTGCATCTTTGATCAATTCCCTTAATTCAACGCAACAAGATGCTTTGCTTAAGGAACTTTTTACTACCGATAGTGCGCATATTGGTATCAGTTATTTAAGGATAAGTATCGGGGCATCAGATTTAGTGCCCGCACCTTATACTTATGACGATGGGCCGGTAGATGTAAACCTGCAAAATTTCAGCATTGACAAAGAGAAAACCGATTTTCTGCCTGTACTAAAAAAGGTTTTAGCGCTCAATCCGAATATCAAAATCCTGGCGACTTCCTTCACGGCACCTGCCTGGATGAAGACAAACAACAGTTTTGTAGGCGGTAAGCTTAACCCGATTTATTATGATGCTTTTGGCAATTACTTTGTAAAATATTTTCAAGCCATGAAAGCGCAGGGAATAAATATAGATGCAGTTACTTTGCAAAATGAGCCATTGAACCCGTACAATAACCCAAGTATGGTGATGCTGGCAGATGAACAAACCAACTTTATTAAAAACTATGTAGGCCCTAAACTTTTGCAGGCAGGCATTACAACAAAAATAATTTGTTATGATCACAATCCCGATCATGAAGCTTATGCAGACAGTGTTCTTCGCGATCCTGTAGCCAATACCTTTGTTGATGGTTCTGCATTTCATTTATATGCAGGTTCAATAGGTGCATTATCAACGCTGCATAATGCATTCCCAAATAAAAATATTTATTTTACAGAACAATACACTGGCTATCCGAGCAATTTTGCTGCTGATATACAATGGGCTTTTAGCAACCTGATTATTGGCGCTACCAGAAACTGGAGTAAAAACGTATTGGAATGGAACCTGGCATCAGACCCAAACTTAGGCCCACATACTGATGGCGGCTGCAAAAATTGTTTAGGTGCAGTTACCATCGGAACAACTATTTCAAGGAATGTATCTTATTACATTATTGCACATGCGTCAAAGTTTGTAAGGCCGGGCGCTGTTCGGATTGCTTCGGATGATTCTAATACGCTTCCCAACGTGGCTTTTAAAAATACAGATGGCAGCAAAGTCTTGATCGTTTTGAACAATACAAGTTCTTATCAAACCTTTAACATAAAGTTTAACAATAAAACAGTAGCTGCAACTCTTGCCGGCGGAGCTGTGGCAACTTACATCTGGTAATGCGCGCACTGGTTTTGCCTTTCAAAACCTTTAATACGGAAATCAAAAAGCTGCCCGGTGCTTTTTGATTTTGGTATTCTTAAAAAACCATACCTGCTTAGGGGCTGTTAAATTTTATACCAGGCCCTTTGCTATTCCCGGGTTTGATGCCAATGCTTCCTTTACCCTATAAAATTGGTGCCTGCATCAATTTAAATAAAATCAAAAACGAAATGTTTGCCAATTTTTAGGCGGTAAAAGAAGCATTGAAGCCCAGTTGGGTAAATTTAAAAAGGCCCTTGTTGGGATGCTTCTTTTACGGCATAAAAATCATTGGGCTTCTTTTGTTAAAAAAATGAAACACCAATTTTTTAACTTGCATTGATTAGGTTAATGCTGATCCTGATCAAATTGTGGCTAAGCCTTTTTGCCCAAAGTCCATCCTTTTCGGATAGTCGGGGTAGGTTTCGGGCCTGCAATCCAAGCATCTGTAATGGCACCGGTTACAAAAGCATAAATCCCTTTATGGATTAAATCAATAGCTTGTTCATCTTTCGGCCAGGTCCAGGGCAAAGAACCGGCACCTGTTGCATTTTCCAGCGTTTGGTCGTTCAGCAAGCGCAGGTTCATAAACAGGAACGAACCTATCGGACCCCTGATCCCTTTTTCTGCCATCAAACCTCTGACTGCGCCCAGCAAAATCCCCTGCCCCCAGTGCATCGCCCAGTTCATTGCCTCATTATCGGGTTTGGTGGGCAGGCCAAGCAAGCGTTCTAAAGTATGGGCAGGCATATAAGAATTTGGCCTTTTCGTAATCAATTGTTCCAGCTTTTCTGCCACGGTCATTGCGGCAACACCGGCTATTCCTGCTAAAACCCCTTGTAAAACTGCTTTACTGTTCATGCTTTTTTTATCGTTCAAGTTGATATTTAACTACATGCCTGGTGGGTTTTTGTTTATAACTATAACGTGTTTTATTGATTAAGAACACTTTTGTTATTTAACGATAGGGAATTTAAAACGCAAAAAAGTTTTTCCTTATTTACCAACCCATAGTAAGCTTACCAACTTTTAGCCGGTAAAAGAAGCATCGGAAATTAAACAAATCAATCCCCGCTAAAGCAAAAAATTGATAAAACTTTAATTGCCGCCTGGCCGTATGCCAAAAGAATGAAAAACGCCGGCGCTAAGCTTTAAAGCTGTTTGCACGGTAATTATTTAAACCGGGCCTTGCATTAATGGCAAAAGAAACAATCAACAAAAAATGTATTTTCTGATTTATACCAGTTATGCTTTGCACACCAATGACCAGGCTTTAAAAGCACTGTTGCAGCAAGCGCGCGAAAAGAACAAAAAGCAGGACGTTACCGGAATGCTGCTTTATTTGAACGGCATATTTATCCAACTGATCGAAGGCGGGCAAAAAGAGGTGCAGCAGTTGTACCAAGCCATCCGTAAAGACAACCGGCATAAAGAAGCCGTTGTTTTAAAGGAAGGCCCGATAGAAAAGCGTTATTTTACCGATTGGTCTATGGGCTTTAAAGCTTTTTCTGCAGAAGAACTGGCGTATGAGGAAGGCTATAAGTGCCTGAATGGCCCTGGCCAGCCGGATATACAATCGGTACTTAAAGTTTTTGAATTATTGGCACCGGTAAATTAAATTCACCGTTGTTGGCCTTCCTTCCAAAAAATGAAGTTGCTTGCTATCGGCAATACCCAATGAACTGGTTTAAATTTACTCCTTTGTGCTTTATGCCAATGCTTCTTTTACCACCTAAAAATTGGTGTGTTTGGGTTTTTTGTCATGCCGAAATTTTTTCGGCATCCTACAAGCAAGGCTATCACTTGGAAGAGGGATCCTGAAAAGATTTCAGGATGACTAACGCCAATGCTTCTTTTACCACCCAAAAATTGGTGTGTTTAGGTTTTTTGTCATGCCGAAATTTTTTCGGCATCTCATCAGAAAGGTTATGATCTCGGAAGAGGGATCCTGAAAAAATTTCAGGATGACTAAAGGCAATGCTTCTTTTACCGGCATAAATTTGGTGTGTTTTTGTCATGCCGAAAAACCATTCGCCAGCCATCATTCAAACCGCTGCGGTTGATTTGGCATTCCCGTTTCTTTTGGTTTGTTGGTAATCGGTTGGCGTTGTGCCAAACTGCTTCAAAAAATTCCGGCCCAAATGCGATTGCGAGCTGTAACCGACCATCGTGGCAACTTCGTAAACTTTATAATCGCCTTCTTCCAGTAATTTTGCCGCTACTTTTAGCCGGGTGATGTTGATGAGTTCGTTGATGGTCAGGTTTGATATCGCTTTAACTTTTCGGTACAAAGTTGGCTTGCTCATGTTCATCAGGCCTGCAATATGCTCCACATCCAGATCGGTGTTTTGGATATTCTTATAAATCACAGCGTTTAGTTTTTCCAAAAAGTTTTCGTCGGATTTTGAATTGGCCATGCTTTTGATATGCGCCAGCGGCGAACTTGCAAAATGTTCTTTGATCTTGTTGCGGTTGCTCAGCAGGTTGGCAATTTGCACTTGCATGTGTTCGGGTGAAAATGGTTTTTCGATGTAAGCATCAGCACCAACTTCCAACCCTTCAATTTTGCTTTGCAACGTGTTTTTGGCCGTCAGCAAAATGATGGGCATGTGGCTATGGTCAAAATTGGTTTTGATCTGCTTGCAAAGTTCAAAACCGCTCATGCCCGGCATCATCACATCGCTGATGATCAATTGTATGTTTTCTATCTCGATCATGTCCAGGGCCTCTTGTCCGCTGGCCGCTTTCATCACGGTGTACTTCTCGCTCAAATCATCCGAAATAAAATCTAAAATTTCAGGGTTGTCATCTACTAACAAAATTATTGGCTTCATAAAAGGTAGGTTTATATCAGTATGGTCATTTACTGTTTCTTCGGAATTCAGGTCAAGGTCAAACTCCTTGTCCTGATGCACAGGCAAGGTTAAAGTAAAAATATTAAGTTGGTTAACAGGTTTATTTAAAGCAAGCACGCCTTTATGCAGTTCGGCCAGCGAGCGCGACAAAGATAAACCAATACCCGTTCCGATTTGCTTTTCTGTTTCTTTCAGCCTGAAAAAAGGCTCAAATATTTTTTCGCGCATCTCGTAAGGGATCAAATGCCCGTCGTTCCTGATCTCGATGGTAAAAGTACTTTCGCTTTGTTCAGGAGGCAACAATTCTACCGATACTGTTTTTACCGCATATTTTATGGCATTGTTAAGTAGGTTGCTCAGTATTTTATTTAGGGCTTCCAGGTCAACATAAGCAAACAGCGGTTCCGGCGGTAGTTGGAGTGCGCAGTTTAAATTCTTCTGTTCGGTAATGGGTTTAAAACCGGTAAAAATATCTTCCAGCAGTTCGGTAATGTTTGCTTTAACAAAATTGAGGCTAAAACTATTGGCCTCAGTTTTCCTGAAATCAAGCAATTGGTTGGTGAGATCGAGCAAGCGGTCGGTGTTTTTCTCCATGATTTTCAGGTTGTTTTGAATGTCAGGAACATGTGCCGACCTGCGGATCACTTTTTCCATTGGCCCTTTGATCAAAGTTAAAGGCGTACGGATTTCGTGGGCCACATGGGTAAAAAACTCAATTTTGGCGTTGTAAATTTGCTTTTCCTTGTCGTTCTCCAAAAGCTCGATCAGCCTTTTATTTTTGTTCCTGGTTCTGATGTGGTAACTTCTAAACAGGTAGTAAATAATAAACAGCCCCAAACCGGTATAAAGGATATAGGCAAAAGTGCTTGCCCAAATTGGCGGGGCAATGATGATCTCAAGCCGGGCATCCTGGTCGTTCCATTTACCGTTGCTGTTGGCCGTATTAACAATAAAGGTGTAATGCCCTGGCAAAAGCTGGGTAAAATAAACCTTTCTGTTTGTTTTGAGATAGTTCCAGCGGTTGTCCAAACCCTGCATTTTGTATTTGTACTGCGTCATTTCCGGCGAGGGGTAGCTCAACGCGGCAAAATCAATACTAAAGGAAGACTGGTCGTAGTCCAGCTTGATTTTATGCGTATAAATGATAGATTGGTTAAGCAAATTATGGTTGATGGCCACCTCTTTGTTAAACACCTGGAAACCGGTAATATAAACCGGCGCGACAAAATTATTATCATGGAACGAAAGTGGGTTAAAGCTTACCATCCCTTTTACACAGCCAAAATACAAGGTACCGTCTGCATCTTTAAAAGAAGAGTTGTAGTTAAACTGGTCGCTCAGCAAGCCGTTGGCTTTGGTATAAACCTTTAAGTTTTGGTTAATTAGGCTGAGGCTGACCAAGCCACGGCTGGTGCTTATCCACAAATTTTTGCCCGCGTCTTCCTGCATCCGGAAAACGTAGTTGCTGGGCATGCCGTTGTTTACATCGTATATTTTGTATTGGTTTTTGGCAGGGTTGTAACGCCAAACACCCAGGCCTTCGGTAGCAAACCAAAGCTGATGTTGGCTGTCTTCAAAAATGCCGTTCACCGTACTGCTGTTTAATGCTTCTTTTACCGGGTATTTATAGTCGAGCTTGCCGCCCAGGTTTGTTTTTGGGTTGAAGTAGTAAATACCGTCGCGCATGGTACCGACCCAAATGGTACCGTTGTGGTCTTCAATCATGGAATAAACAAAATCATGGGGCGGTACGTGTTTAATCAGGGTAAAATCATGGCTTGCCGGATTGTAACGGTAAAGGCCGTAGGTGGTGCCAACAAGGATTAAGCCTTTACTGGTTTTGCAAAAGCAAACCACAAAGCTGCTTTTCAAATCGTTGGGTTTTGGTCCGGCCAAAAAATGCCGGACAACTTTTCCCGTTGGTATATCCAGAATATCCAGTCCGCGGTCAAATGTCCCTACAAACAGGTTCCGGCCATCAGCCAGTAAACCGTGGATGTTGGTATTGGCAATACTGTTTTTACCGCCCGGATTATAGTGTGTCCAGGTATGTTTATCGCTGCTGAGCTTGTTAAGGCCGTTATCCTCCGTACCGATCCAAAAATTGCCGTATTGGTCTTTGCAGATTTCGCGCACCACATTCCCTTTTAAAGAATTTTTGTCAATGCCCGGATAAAATTTGTTGAAAGTAGTGTACTGTTTGGGGTAATAATTGACGCCGCCGAAATAAGTCCCTGCCCAAACCCCGCCTTCCGAATCCTGGTACAAAGCGTAAACGGCATTGTCTGAAATGGAGTAAGGGTCGTTGTACTGCTTTTTTAAATTGGTAAAAGTGCCTTTTTGGATGTTGTAGATAAACACGCCCGATTCCGTTGCAATCCAGTATTCGTTGTCGGCATATTTCAAAAAATCCCTTACGTAGATTTCTGTTTTATTCTGGTTATAAGTCAGCACATCTTTGTAAGTGCCTGTGCCGCAATCAAAAACCTTAAAGCCCTGGCTGGAAGTACCAACAAAAATAGTGTTGTTGCCAACCCATTCAATCTTTTCGATGAAATTGGAAGAAACCCGTTTAGAGTGGTCGAAAACGCTATAACTTTTAAAAGAGTTGTTTGCAGGGTCAAACTTTTCAATTGTGCCTGATGCGGATGAAACCCAAATCGTTTTATTGGCATCCAGGGTAATGCTGGTGGCATCAAAATGTTGAAAAGGTTGCATGTTGGTCAGCTTCCCGGTTTTATCGTTGTAGATAAATAAAGTATTGCCCGTAATAAACCAATAATTGTCGTTATCACATTTAATAATACATCGGATTGCCGCGTTGGTTGGTGTTTTTATATAAAGAAAGCTTTCATTTTGGGCATGGTATTGATAAACCCCTGCATCTGTGCCTACCCACAAAGCACCTTTGTCGTCTGTATAAAGTGTATGGATAAAATTATTGCCGATGCTTTTTTTATCGTTGATATTATGTCGGAATGTTTTGAAAGTATATCCGTCAAAACGGTTTAGGCCGTCCTTGGTCCCGAACCATAAAAAGCCCTGTTTATCTTGCAAACAGCAGTAAACCGTATTGTTGGAAAGGCCGTTTTCTACCTGGTAATGCTTAAAATAGTAAGGCTGTGCCAGGCAAAAACCAAACGGAAAGAGCAGGAAAATAAGGTACAGGCTAAGTTTCAAGTATGGTTTTTTTAATATTTATTCCGTGTTTTTTGATGTTGTGGCATTTGCTTATGATGCTTCTTTTACCGCATAAAAATTAGTGTTGAAAGGCCCTTCCCCGGTTCTTTCTGATTTTTCGGGAACGATTGCTAAATGGGAAAAAAACTTAAATAATTTTGCTTCAAATATAACTTACCGTTAATGTTGTTTGTAAAAAAAATGATACGTTTTAACTAATAATTGATAGGATTTGGATAACCAACAGCTTCAAAACCCTTTTTCTTTACACCAGGATTTTAGAAGTGTTAACCTAACATTTTTTAAACTCGAATTTACCCAATTATTAATCATTTATGAAAAAAGTTTTACTTCTTGAACAAGAGGGCACAGCCCACTTGAAATGGGAACACAAACAGCCTTTAAAAAGGGTGCTAAAAGAAGCATTGGCTTTTGTTTCCATGGTAGCCTTTCTGCTTGTTTCTGCTTCGTCTTTTGCCCAAACGAAGCTTAACGTAAGCGGAACGGTAACAGACGACAAAGGCCAGCCCTTAGTGGGTGTAGGTGTTAAGATTAAGAACACGACTATCGGAACCTCAACCGATGTGGAAGGCAGGTTTAAAATTACGGTAACAGATGCCAACAGTGTATTGGCGTTCAGTTACCTGGGCTTTAGCGGACGGGAGATTCCTGTAAACGGCAAAAGCACGATCAATGTAAGGTTAGAGCCTACCAATTCCACTTTGCAGGAAGTGGTTGTTACCGGTTACGGTACCCAAAAAAGGGAATCAATTACCGGTGCCATCTCCAGCATAACCAGTAAGGATATAGAGCGTGTACATGGCGGTTCTACGGTTAGTACAGGTTTGGCGGGCAAGCTGCCGGGTGTAACCTTTCGGCAGGCAGAAGGCAGGCCGGGTGCAAGTGCCAGCATCCAGATCCGTAATATGGGTACGCCTTTATATGTAATTGATGGGGTACAGCAGGACGAAGGCCAGTTTAACAACTTGGCGCCAAACGATGTGGAAAGTATTACGGTATTAAAAGATGCATCGGCAGCTATTTATGGGGTACGTGCAGGAAACGGTGTGGTGGTGGTAACTACAAAAAGAGGCTCCGGCGAAAGCAGGATCAATGTGGATTCTTATTTGGGCTTTCAATACTGGGACAGGTTCCCCAATGTGCTTACCAACTCTTATGATTACATGAGCGCTTTGGCCGCGGCCCAGGTGGTTACCAACGGAAGTACAGCAATTACACCTACAGAATTAGAAAAATACAAACAAGGCACGCAGGTTGGCTATCAAAGTTTTAACTGGAAACCTTTTGTTTTGGCCAATAAAGGTGCCCCGCTAAATTCATTTCATGGTGATATTACAGGCGGAACTGATAAGGTTAATTATTATGTGGCAGGGACTACTTTATATCAAAACGATGAAGCGGGTTCAGAGTACGATTACCGCCGGACTAATATCCAATCAAATGTGCGGGCTAAAGTAGCATCAGGATTGACCGTTAATATGAACATTAACGGACGGGTGGAAACCCATGAAAACCCAGGCGTGCCCGGAGGCGATGATTATTTTTTAGCCAGGTTGGGTATTTTGGAAAACACACCTTTAGACCGGCCTTATGCCAATGACAACCCGGCTTATTTAAAAGACAACGGACCGCATACCGAAGCAAATTATGCTTTTTTAAATAAAACGTTAGCAGGTATCTACCACCAAGATTGGCGGGTATTGCAGGCAAACTTTGGCGCCGAGTACGAAATACCGGGGATAAAAGGACTGGTGGCCAGATATAATTACTCTTATTATATAGCTGATGAGTTAGAGAATAACCAAGAATACACTTATAACGCTTATACCTATAACCAAAGCACAAAAAATTACGATATTACACACTCCGTTACCAATCCCTGGAGAGACCGTGAACAACGCAAAGAACTGAATACCACTACTCAGTTTCAGTTAAATTACAATAACACTTTTGGTAAAAGTACGATTGGGGGAACATTTGTTGCAGAGCGTATCCACCTGGAGCATATAAGGAACTGGCTGCACGCAAGCCCGATTTCAAACAATCTGCCACTGATTTACCTGCCAACTGTAGATCAATACCAAGACAGTGATGATTCTGAGGCCCGTATTGGTTATGTAGCGCGTTTGAACTACAATTATGATAATAAATATTATTTAGAGGCATCAGGCAGAAGGGATGCGTCTTATTTGTTTGATCCGGCACACCGCGTAGGTTACTTTCCGGGTGTATCCATTGGTTGGAGGATCACGCAGGAAGGTTTCATGAAAAACCTGTTGGGGGACAAAGGGATTCTTACCGATTTAAAATTCAGAGGATCTTATGGTGTATTAGGGGATGATAGAGACCCTAATGGTTCAAGAGATATTTATGGAAATATAAACCCAATTGTTGCTACTTATGCGTACCTTCCTGGATATAACTATAATGCAGGTGCTGCAGGTAATATTGCTATATTAGGGGGAAACGCAGTCTCTACTTCCCAAAATAAAGGTGTTCCAATCACCACAGTTAGCTGGTTAAGAAACAAGATATTTGATGTGGGCGCTGACTTCAGTTTGTTTGGCAGCCATTTAAATGGTACCATTGATTATTTTGACCGATCGCGTACCGGCTTGGTTGGCACAAACTTTAGTGTGGTGTTGCCACAGGAAGCAGGATACGTATTGCCTGGAATTAATGAAAACAGTGATTCGCAACGCGGTGGTGAAGTTTCGTTGGCTTACAACAACAAAGTTGGTGCATTAACCTATAACGTAGGTGGAAACTTTTCTTATAGCCGTCATACTAACAATATTAACATAACTGGGCCTTTCGGTAACTCCTTAGATCAATACCGCAATTCGATAGTAAATCGTACATCTAATCTTTCCTGGGGCTACCAGGTTATCGGGCAGTTTACTTCACAAGACCAGATCAACGGTTATAGGGTAAATGAGGACGGTAAAGGCAACAGTACTGTTTTGCCGGGCGATTTGATTTATAAGGATCAGAACGGTGACGGAAAAATTGACGGGAACGACCAGCGCCCGATTGGTTATAATACAGGTGCCCAGCCCAATGTTAACTTTGGGCTTACATTTGGTGCTGCTTATAAAGGCTTCGACTTTCATGCTGACTTTTCCGGTGGGTCAGGTTATTCCTGGAACCAGAACTATGAAGCAAGATGGGCTTTCCAAAATAATGGAAACTTAAACACTATTTTTCAGGATAGCTGGCATTTAAGCGACCCTTACAATTTAAACAGCACCTGGATTCCCGGTAAATACCCGGTAAACAGGAACAATGTAGGGAATAACCATTACGATTATAATGCTAACTCAACATACTGGCTACATAGTGTTAAATATATCAGGGCAAGAACAATTGAATTAGGCTATTCTTTGCCTACCGCATTATTAGGTAAGGTTAAAATAAAAAGGGCCAGGTTTTATGCAAACGTTTATAACTTGTTTTCTTTAGATAATTTGCACCAGTTTGGTGTTGATCCGGAAGTTAATGACGATAACGGGTTACAGACACCACAAAACAGGGTTTTTAACTTTGGTGTTAACTTAACCTTTTAACTAAAACTTTATTCGAATATTTAATGAAAAAGATATTAGCAATAGCCATGTTTTCGGTACTTTTAAGTGCGGAATCATGCACCAAGGACAGTGATTTTTTAAACGTACCGCCAAAATCGGTCGTAACTACAGATGTGGCATTTTCGGATCCGGCATTAGTATTATCTGCTATAGGGGATCTTTACAATAGGCAGGTTGATTTTTCAAGTCTTGATGATGGATGGCAAACTTTTACAGATTTTGGTGAATCCTTTCCGTCTGACAACGGCTCTTATTTTATTGTTCAAAACCGTAGCTGGGGTTACGGCTCATGGGCAATTTGGGATTACGGATATATACGCGACCTGAACTTATTTATTGACAATGTAACTGCTTCTACTAAGTTGTTGGCTACTGATAAAAGCCGGTTTTTGGCAGAGGGGCGTTTTTTACGTGCCAATTATTATTTTGAACTGGTGAAGAGAATGGGCGGTGTCCCGCTCATTACAAAATCAATAACTTATGACAACAGCGGTTCTGTAAGTAATTTGTTGACACCGAGGGCAAAAGAGTCGGATGTTTATGATTTTGTGATCAGTGAGGCTGAAGCCATAAAAGGCTCTTTGCCTGCTGATTTGGTTGACAAGTCGAGGGCATCACAGGCAGCAGCCCTGGCCATGGAAGCAAGGGCTGCATTATATGCAGGCTCTATTGCAAAGTACGGCTCAACAACACCGCAGGTTTCACTTCCGGGCGGCGAAGTAGGTATCCCTGCAAGTATGGCCGCCGGTTATTACACTAAAGCTTTAACTGCGGCCAAAGCAATTATCAGTGGTTCTGTCGGAAATTATGGTTTGTACCAAGTGCTTCCTAATCTTTCCGACAATTTTGCAGCGGTCTTTTTAGATAAAAGTTCTGTAAACCACGAGTCTATATGGGTTGAGGATTTTAAAGCACTCGCAGGTAAAACGCATGCTTTCACTACAAACGATCAGCCTTATTCTGTATCAGATGAGGCTACGGATGCCGGCCGTTTAGACCCTTCTTTAAACCTGGTACAGTCCTTTGAAAAGCTGGATAACACCTTTGCCCCGATACCAACAACAGACGCCTCAGGCAACCCAATTTATTATACCGATCAACAAGGCCCTTTTGCAGGCAGGGATGCAAGGCTGGCAGGAACGGTAATGCTGCCCCACTTTTTCTGGAAAACAGCGTTTATTGATATTTGGGGAGGTTATTTATTGCCTAATGGCAACATTATCAGCAGTGATGATGCAACACATTTGGCTACTTTGCCTGGTACTTCGGCACAAGTACAGGTTGTTGGAAAAGACGGGCCGACACCTACTGGCGAACCGCTTAGAAGCCAAACTGGTTTTTACATCCGTAAATACTTAGACCCGGCAACGGGTTCAGGCCGAAGAGGGCGTGGCAGTGATGTCAACTTTATCCGTTACCGCTATGCTGAAGTTTTACTGAATGCAGCCGAAGCATCTGCTGAATTAGGCGATTTTGACAATGCATCTATCTATATCAACCAGGTACGTGCAAGGGCTGGTTTAACAACGCCAATTACTTTAACTGCCGGCAATTACTTCGACCGTATGGTGCACGAACGCCGTGCAGAGCTTTCATTTGAAGGGCATATTTTGTTTGACATGAAACGCTGGAGGATAGCCACCAAAGTTTGGGACGGCAATACAGAATCATTGGCAGATTTAACCAGCAACATTGGTTCGGCCACAAAAAGGAATACACAGCCCTGGGGCCTTTACCCTTATAAATTTTACAACCCGGGAGGCGCCAACGATGGTAAATGGGTTTTTAAAGAAGTCCTCCCGTCAAACGTAACAGGGGTGCTTAATTTCAGGATTGGTAATTATTACTCTCAAATTAATGACGGTATCATTTCTGCCAACCCCAAAATTATCAGACAACCCAACCAATAATTTATAAGCTATTTTAATTAGAAATTATGAAAATCAAATTTCATTACACCGTCATACTTTCGCTGATGCTTTTTAGCGCAGCATGTAAGCTGGACAATTATGCACCGCCGTCAGTAACTTTAAAGGGACAGTTGATGTACAAAGGCACCCCTGTTAATGTTGAATATAACCAGGTCCCTTTTCAACTTTACCAATCCGGCTTTAAAGGGAACACGCCGATAAGCGGGACATTTGACCAGGATGGGACTTATTCTGTACTGACCTTTAATGGCAACTACAAGTTTACCATCCCCGGCGGCCAGGGCCCATTCCAGTGGAAAGAACTGCCTTCCGGTGGCAGGGATTCTATTGCTATCAACCTTACCGGAGATCAAACCGTTAATATCGAAGTTACGCCTTATTATATGATCAGAAATGCACAACTGGTGGCTTCTGGCGGCAACATCACTGCGCAATTTAGTATCGAAAAAGTTATTACCGATGCTACTGCCAAAAATATACAAACGGTGAGCTTGTTTGTCAATAAAACCCAGTTTACATCTACAGCAGATCAGGCCGCTGAAGTTGATTTAGCCGGGACACTAATCACCGATCCTACTAATGTAAATTTAAGTGTGGCTATTCCTAAGTTTACCCCAACCCAAAATTACGTTTACGCCCGTGTAGGCATCCGGATAGCAGGCGTAGAAGACATGATCTTTTCCCCTGTTCAAAAGCTGACCTATTAAAACCTTGTTACAAATGGCCATTCGGTAGGAATGGCCATTTGTATTATTGCTAAATGTGTTTATTTAAGAGTAAGAAATGGTTTAGATTTCTGCCAAAACAACAATACTTCTTTTACCCTATAAAAATCAGTACCGTTGTTTTTGGAGCTTGCCATTTTTTATATGTTAAAAGAAGCATTTGGCTGTCATCCTGAACTTATTTCAGGATCCCGCAGGAAGGAACAACAAGCCAACCAAGTGGGGTGCCGAAACAAGTTCTGCTTAACAAAAACATAAACGCGGTGTGATTTTTAGGTGGTAAAAGAAGCATGGCAATCTTATCATGCAAAATTTAAAAGGGCTTTAAATAATGTCATTTTATAAAAGCTTATACATAGTTAAAGAAACAACAATACTTCTTTTATCGGGTAAAAATTGGTATTGCTTCTGTTGAAAAGCATGATAAAGCTTTCTGATTTTTAGGTGCTAAAAGAAGCATGTAAAGAACAAGCTTTGATAAATCCCGGAAATGTGTCAATCGTAGTATAACCTTCTGATGAAAAGAAAAATTTCCCTCATATTCCTCGTTTTCCTATATTTTTCTGCAAATGCCCAACAGCAACAATGGCATTTGCTGACCAACAGGATAACCACACCTTGGGCGCAAAAAGTAGACCCGAAAGCACCATTGCCGGAATATCCACGGCCGCAACTGGTACGTGGCAACTGGCAAAATTTGAACGGGCTTTGGAGTTATGCCATCATCCCTAAAAATCAAAACGAACCATCCAGATATGAAGGGCAAATATTAGTGCCATTTGCGGTAGAATCAGCTTTATCGGGCGTAGGGAAAACGGTAGGCAAAGACAGTCTGCTGTGGTATAAAAACACGATCAGCATCAACAAAGCTTTAAAAGGCAAAGAAACACTGCTGCACTTTGGCGCGGTTGACTGGCAAACCGAAGTTTTTGTAAACGGTAAAAGCGTTGGTATCCACGAAGGTGGCTACGACCCTTTTACATTTGATATTACCCCATTTTTAAAAAGCGGTGCCAGGCAGGAGATCAAAATAAAAGTTTGGGACCCGACAGACGATGGCCCGCAGCCACGCGGCAAACAACTTAAAAAGCCGGAAGGCATTTGGTATACGCCGGTAACAGGCATCTGGCAAACGGTTTGGCTGGAAGGTGTGGCCAAAACTTATATCGAAGCAACTAAACAAACGCCCAATATTGATAACCAAACCTTGACCATTTCGGCCGAAGTGGCAAATGCCCAGCCGGGCGACAAATTGAGGATCACCGCAATGGATGGCCAAACCAAGGTTGATGAGAAGACGATAGAGGCAGCCGGAACGGCAGTTTTAAATATCCAAAACCAGAAACTATGGTCAACAACCAGTCCGTTTTTATACGATTTGCAAGTAGCCGTTATCAGGAACAACAAAGCAGTTGATGAAGTAAAAAGCTATTTTGCCATGCGTAAAATTTCCCTCGGCCCGGATGCCAACGGGATTCAGCGAATGTTGCTGAACAATAAGTTTGTATTTGAATATGGCCCGTTGGACCAGGGCTGGTGGCCGGACGGTTTATATACACCGCCAACAGAAGAAGCTTTAAAATTTGATATTGACAAGCTGAAAGCGATGGGTTTTAACCTGATCCGTAAACACATTAAAGTAGAACCTGCCCGTTATTATACTTACTGCGATAAAATGGGCATGTTGTTGTGGCAGGATATGCCAAGCGGCGATTTAGGCAACCATTGGGAAAACCGGCCGGGCGTATACGACCGTGCGACGGATAAGGAGCGCAGCCCGGAATCTGAAAAGTATTACCGCAAAGAATGGAACGCCATCATCAATGCTTTATATAATTATCCTTGCATCATTGTTTGGACTCCGTTTAACGAAGCCTGGGGGCAATTTAAAACTGTTGAAATTACGGAATGGACGATGAAAAAAGATCCTTCCCGGTTGGTGAACAGTGCCAGCGGCGGAAATTTTTATGCAACCGGAAATATTGTTGACCTGCATAATTACCCACATCCCGCCATGCCTCGCCCAGAAATTTTTGGTAAAACAGAAGCAGTGGTATTAGGCGAGTTTGGTGGCTTAGGCTGGCCTGTTGAGAACCATGTTTGGCAAGCCAACAAAAACTGGGGCTACCAGAATTTTAAAAACGGGGAAGACCTGTTTAAAAGATACGATACCTTTACAGAAAGGTTGC
This sequence comes from Mucilaginibacter sp., assembly GCF_041088075.1. Classification (GTDB taxonomy): domain Bacteria; phylum Bacteroidota; class Bacteroidia; order Sphingobacteriales; family Sphingobacteriaceae; genus Mucilaginibacter_A. The sequence continues at coordinate 25,631 of NZ_JBGCVY010000018.1, forward strand.
AGGAACTGATCAAATTGGGTTTATCTGCCGCAGTATATACGCAAACAACGGATGTAGAAGGCGAAGTGAACGGCTTTATGACCTACGACCGCAAGGTTATTAAAATCCCGGTAGAATTGTTGCAAAAATCTAATACAAGGTTGTATGATCCTGCGTTAGTGAAAATAAAATAGATCAATCTGATGATGTCCTCAAAAAAACCTTTTGTTAAATTTTATAAGCAACTATTACTTAAAGCTGCATTAATAGGTTTTAGTGGGTTTGCTGCAACTGCACAATCTACAGTTACGGCAACCATGGTATCAAAAGCAGCTAACCAGCAATCCAATGCCTATTACGTAAATAACCGGGCACCGCTGCAAAAACAATATTTTACAAAACTGCCTGTAGGAAGCATACATGCTGGCGGATGGTTAAAAAAAGCTTTGGAACTTCAGCGGGACGGGCTTACCGGAAACCTGGGCGAGATCAGCATCTGGCTTTCAAAAACCAACAACGCCTGGTTGAACAAAGAAGGCAAAGGCGAATACGGCTGGGAAGAATTGCCGTACTGGTTAAAAGGCTATGCCAACATTGGCTATATGCTGAACGATAAAAAGATCATTAGCGAAGCCAAGTTCTGGATTGATGCAGTACTCAACAACCAGCGCGACAATGGTGATTTCGGGCCCTCAGTAGAAAAAAAAGGCAACCGTGATTTGTGGACCAACATGCCGATGTTATGGTGTTTGCAATCTTACTACGAATATGCTAAAGACCCGCGTGTTATTCCTTTTATGACACGTTATTTCAAATATGAACTGTCTGTTCCGGATAATAAATTTTTAAAAGATTACTGGGAAAACAGCCGGGGAGGCGATAATTTGTTAAGCGTGTACTGGCTGTACAACCGTACCGGGGATAAATGGCTGCTTGACCTGGCCAATAAAATAGATAAAAATACAGCCGACTGGCGCCAGGCCAACAACTTGCCCAATTGGCACAATGTAAACATAGCCGAATGTTTCAGGGAACCGGCCACTTTTCATTTGCAAAGCCATGACCAGAAAGACCTGAACGCTACTTATAACGATTTCAAACTTGTGCGCGCGATGTACGGACAAGTGCCCGGAGGGATGTTCGGAAGCGATGAAAATGCACGCAAAGGTTATGTTGATCCGCGTCAGGCAGTTGAAACCTGTGGCATGGTAGAGCAAATGACTTCTGACGAAATGCTGCTGGGCGATACCGGCGATCCTTTTTGGGCCGAGAATTGTGAAGACGTAGCTTTTAATACTTTTTCGGCCGCTTTTATGCCCGATTACAAATCACTCCGCTACCTTACTGCACCCAATATGGTGGTAAGCGACAGTAAAAACCATCATCCCGGCATTGCCAACGAAGGACCGTTTTTAATGATGAACCCTTTTAGCAGCCGTTGCTGTCAGCATAACCATGCCGCAGGCTGGGTTTATTTTGCCGAAAATACCTGGATGGCCACGCCTGATAATGGGCTTGCCGCACAATTATACAGCGAAGGCGAAGTAAAAGCCAAAGTTGGCAACGGCACACAAGTAAGTTTGGTAGAAACCACGCATTATCCTTTTGAAAGCCAGGTTAACTTTACCGTTAATACCGCAAAAGCAGTCAGCTTTCCGATCTACCTGCGTGTTCCGGCCTGGTGCAAAAATGCTTCGGTAAAAGTAAACGGACAGGCTGTAGCGGTAAATACCGGCAGCGGCGATTATATCCGCTTGGTTAAGAACTGGAAAAACGGTGATAAAATCTCTTTACAACTCCCAATGCAGTTAAAAGTGCGGGAATGGAACGAGAACAAAAACAGCGTAAGCGTTAACTACGGCCCGCTTACTTATTCTTTAAAAATTGATGAGAACTACACGCGCGAAGACAGCAAAGCAACTGCCATCGGCGATTCAAAATGGCAGCCCGGTGCCGACCCTCAAAAATGGCCTTCTTTTGAAATCCACCCCAATTCTGCCTGGAACTACGGTTTGCTGATTGATAAAACCCATCCTGAAAACTCGATTGAAATTATCCGCAGAAGCTGGCCAAAAGACAATAACCCTTTTACCAACAAAAATGCACCGATTGAACTAAAGGTAAAAGGAAAACTGATCCCCGGTTGGACAATAGACCAATACGGCCTTTGCGCGGTTTTGCCCCAAAGTCCGGTAAAAAGTGAGCAGCCCGTATCCGAACTTACTTTGGTGCCAATGGGCGGGGCAAGGTTAAGGATTTCGGCATTTCCGGTAACCGAATAAAGATGAAAACAAAAAGAATTAAAAATTAAACCGGCATACTTCTTTTACCCTATAAAAATTGGTGTAACGGTTCACAGATAATTGTTCATGGTTTATGGAGAATTGTTTATGGGAGATAGGATTTGGACACCAAATTTTATAGGGTAAAAGAAGCATTGCACAATTGACTTTAACAATTCAAATAAGAATATCAAAATGAAAAAAATACTATTTATCCTTCTGTCCGGAATGCAATATCTTGCGGTTAGCGCCCAAGGTTTTCGGGCACCGGCTTATCCGCTTATCAATCACGATACTTATTTTAGTATCTGGTCTACAACAGATAAGTTGACCGATGCGCCAACAAAGCATTGGACAGGCACCGACCAATCTTTAACCGGATTGATCAAAGTGGATGGCACGGCCTATCGTTTTATGGGCAATGAAGAAAAAACGTATAAAACGTTGATCCCAACCTCTGACGAAGAAAACTACCAAACCAAATACACCGAAACCCAGCCTGCCAGCGGATGGGAAAATGTTCAGTTTAACGATGCCGACTGGAAAAACGGTATTGCGCCTTTTGGCGACAACAATGCCGATAAAACTTCCTGGAAAACAAAAGATATTTGGGTGAGAAGGACGTTCACTTTAAACCAATCGGACTTTAAAAAACTATACCTGAAAATAAGCCACGATGACAATGTGGAAGTTTACTTAAACGGCGAAAAGGTTTACAGTAAAACAGGCTGGGTACAGAAGTTTGTATTTATTGAAATTGATGATGTAATCAGGAAAAACTTAAAGGCCGGTAAAAATGTGCTGGCCATCCATTGCGCAAATACTGCTGGCGGCGCCCATTTGGATGCAGGTTTGGTTACCGAACCGGTATCGGCACAAAAAGCAAACATTTTAGTGGCCGACCAAACCAATGTAGATATGAACGCAACACAAACCATCTATAATTTTACCTGCGGAAAAGTTGACCTTACCTTAACGTTTACTTCGCCCTTGCTGCTGAACGACTTGAATTTGCTTTCACGCCCTATCTCTTATATTTCTTACAAAGTTAAAGCCAATGATGGCAAAACACATAACGTGCAGGTTTACTTTGGCGCTTCTACGGATATTGCGGTAAACACTTCCATGCAGCCGGTAACCACGCAAAAATACACTTCCAACAGTGTGGCCATATTAAAGGCCGGTACGGTGGAACAACCCATCTTGCAAAAAAAAGGCGATGACGTGCGGATTGACTGGGGCTATATGTATGTTGGTGTGCCGCAAAGTTATGGCAGCAACCAGTATGTCAGCAGTTCTACGGATGCATTTAACAACTTTTTGCAGAACACAACTTCATCAAATGTAAAGGAAGGAAAGCATTTGGTTTTAAGTACCATTATTCCACTTGGTAAAGTAAGCAGTACGCCAAAAGAGCAGTTTATCATGCTGGGTTATGATGATTTGTACGCCATTCAGTATTTCAAACAAAATTTAAAAGCCTGGTGGAAGCTTGACCCTTCAAAAACCATCGAAAGCGAACTGAATGCAGCAGCCAGGGATTACACTTCGATCTTAAAAAGATGTACTGATTTTAACCAAAGCCTGCAAAAAGCAGCCGTTGCGGCAGGCGGCGAAAATTATGCCAAGCTTTGTGTTTTGGGTTATCGCCAAAGTATCTCGGCACATAAATTAGTTAAAAGCCCGCAAGGCGAGATACTGTTTTTATCGAAAGAAAATTTTAGCGGCGGGTTTATCAATACGGTGGATGTAACTTATCCGTCGGCACCGTTATACTTGGTTTATAATCCGGCCCTGATGGAAGGGATGTTGAACGGTATATTTTATTTCAGCGAAAGCGGAAAAAATACCCGCCCTTTTGCAGCACATGACTTGGGCACTTACCCCTTGGCCAACGGACAAACTTATGGTGAGGGCATGCCGGTTGAAGAATCAGGAAACATGCTGATCCTGACTGCAGCAATAGCAAAAGCGGAAGGCAACGCCAACTTTGCCAAAAAACATTGGAAAACTTTAACTACCTGGGCAGATTATTTGAACAAGGAAGGGCTTGACCCGGCAAACCAATTGTGCACCGATGATTTTGCCGGCCATTTAGCTCGCAATGCCAATCTTTCGGTAAAAGCCATTGTAGGGGTTGGTTGCTACGCCATGCTTGCCGAGCAGTTGGGCGATAAAGCAACAGCCGAAAAATATAGGAACAACGCCAAAGAAATGGTGGGCAAATGGATGCAGCTTGCCGATGCAGGCGACCATTACGCATTAACCTTTAACAACAAAGACACTTGGAGCCAAAAATATAACATGGTTTGGGACAAGGTGCTCGGCCTCAACCTTTTCCCTAAAACTGTTTATGAAAAGGAAGTTAAATTTTATCTGACGAAGCAAAATGAATACGGCCTGCCTTTAGACAGCAGGAAAACCTACACCAAATCTGATTGGGTTTTGTGGACGGCAGGCTTAACCGATAACCAAAACGATTTTAACGCTTTGGTCAACCCGATTTATAAATATACTGTCGAAACGACTTCGCGCATACCGTTAAGCGATTGGCACGAAACCACAACCGGTAATAAGGTTGGCTTTCAGGCACGAAGTGTTGTTGGCGGTTACTTTATGAAATTATTGGAAGTCAAGCTTTCAAAACAATAGGCCGGGCATCAGCACAAGTTTAATTTTGATCATCTATTTTCAATGCTTCTTTTATCGGCCAAAAATCAGTGCGCTTTACCTGCTCTCCTACAGCTCCCTCTCCTTTGGTGAGGGTTGGGGTGAGGCTACAAATTTATATGCCTAAAAGAAGCATTGGAATAATCCCGGTCTTGCTGAAGAGCCTGGTACAAACTTAATCAGGTTCTGAATCACTAAATCACTAAATCACTAAATTTTACTTATAAACATGCAAATTAAACTAAGGGTAATAGCTGCGGCTATATTCATGCTGCTAAGCGTACAGCTATCCGCACAGAAAAAAACAACAACCAGAGCGGTTTGGACGGCTCAAAAAGCAAAAACATGGTATGCACAGCACCAATGGCTGGTGGGCAGCGATTTTATCCCAAGCACGGCCATCAACCAGTTGGAAATGTGGCAGGCCGATACTTTTGACCCTAAAACGATTGACAAAGAGCTGGGTTATGCACAAGGCATCGGCATGAACGTGATGCGTGTATTTTTACATCATTTGCCTTGGCAGGAAGATCCCGAAGGGTTTAAAAAACGCATGGACGAATATTTAACCATTTCGAATAAACACGGTATCCAAACCATGTTTGTGTTTTTTGACGATTGCTGGAACAAAGTGCCAAAAACAGGAAAGCAGCCGGAACCAAAACCGGGGATACACAATTCGGGCTGGATGCAAGATCCTGGCCAGCCTGCTTCAGATAATCCGGCTAATTTCCCGGTGTTGGAAAAATATGTGAAAGATGTGCTGCATCGTTTTGGCAATGATAAACGCATTTTGCTTTGGGATTTATACAACGAGCCTGGAAATTCTGACAAAGGCAACAAATCAATGCCTTTGTTAAAACATACTTTTGAATGGGCCAGGGAAGTAAACATCACTCAGCCCATCAGTGCAGGCATGTGGAACTGGACTTTCGAAACCCTGAACGCTTATCAGGTTGCCAACTCGGACATCATTACTTATCATGATTATTCGCCCGAAGCAGATCACTTAAAAACCGTGCAGTTTTTAAAAATGTTCGGCCGTCCGCTTATTTGCACCGAATACATGGCCCGCCCGCGCAATAGCTTGTTCAGCACCGTGTTGCCAATGTTGAAAAAAGAAGATGTAGGCGCCATTAACTGGGGTTTTGTATCTGGAAAAACCAATACCATCTATGCCTGGGACACGCCAATGCCGGATGGCAGCGAACCAAAATTGTGGTTCCATGATATTTTCCATAAAGATGGCACGCCTTATAAAGCGGATGAAACTGCGCTGATCAAAAGCCTGACCAACAGGACGAAATAAAGTAAGCTGACGGATGAACAGAAATTGTTTTAGTACTTACCGGCCAAGTTACTTTTTGGTCATGGTGGCACTGTTCATCAGTACAAGTTGCCGGAACTTGCATCAACCGATAAAATCAACGGCTGTTGCAAGTTCCGGGATGAATTTGGTTTTGGACCGTGATTTTGCTGACCCGACGGTTATCAAAGCGGGCAATAAATACTATGCTTATGCAACCCAAAGCCGCAGCAACGGCAAAACAGTCAACATTCAGGTTGCTTCTTCTACCGATCATCAGCATTGGAAATACGAAGGCGATGCATTGCCGCAAAAACCTAAATGGGCTTCAAAAACACAAAGTTTTTGGGCGCCTGATGTTTTTTTTGATGCGAAGCTGAACAAGTTTGTGATGTTTTTTTCTGCTGATCCAAACGAATTGACCGGCAAATGTTTGGGCGTTGCTTATGCTGATCATCCGCTTGGCCCTTTTACAGATAAAGGCGAGCCGTTGCTTTGCGGCAGCGGGTTCCGGAACATTGATCCAAAAGGTTTTGTTGACCCAAAAAGCGGCAAACATTTGCTTTACTGGGGTTCGGATTTTCAACCCTTAAAAGTTCAGGAAATGACGGATGATTGGTCGGCATTTAAACCGGGCAGCACGGCAAAAGCAATTGTTTATCCCGGCAAAGACAAAACTTACAGCAATTTACTCGAAGGTTCGTGGCTGGATTACGATAAAGGCAGGTACTATTTGTATTATTCGGGCGATAACTGCTGCGGCGCCAAAGCCAATTATGCGGTTATGGTTGCAAGGGCCAGCACCCCGACCGGGCCGTTTGAGCGTTTGGGCGAAGCAAACCATTTGCTCAACAGTGCCATTTTGGAAAAAGACAGCGTTTTCCTGGCGCCCGGCCACAACTCGGTATTTCAGGATAAAAAAGGCAGAAAATGGATTGCTTACCATGCCATCGAAAGAAGCCACAAGGAAAAAGGAAGGGTTTTGTGCATCAATCGGATTGTTTATAAAAATGGCTGGCCGGTAGTGCTTAAACAATAAAACGAACAATGGGCGTATGCTTCTTTTACCGCATAAAAATTGGTGTTTATGTTGAGGTACAGGAAGTTGAAAGCCTCAACCTAAATTTTATATGATAAAAGAAGTATGAAAATCCATTATCAAACAAAATTATGATGCTTCTTTTATGCCGATAAAATCAAGATAGTTTATCTTTAAAAACCTATTTGCTTCACCAATTTTTATGTGGTAAAAGAAGCATGACAAACAGCCTGAACAAAACTTAAATATTTATTATCAACCCCAATAGCTATCAATCTTATCCCAAAAAATATGAAAACAAATTATTTGCTGGCCTTGTCCGCAGCTTCGGTTCTGGCCTTGTCAGCTTGCAACAATACATCAAACAAACAAGCTTCTACCCAAAATTCTGACACCGTGCAGCAAGCAGTTTTACCTGCTAAAACGGCTTTCGAAAAAACAATTGATAATAAAAAAACTGACTTGTATGTTTTGAAAAACAAGAACGGCATGGAAGCGGCCATCACCAATTACGGCGGCAGGCTGGTGAGCCTTTTGGTGCCCGACAAAAACGGCAAAATGACTGATGTAGTTGATGGTTTTGAAAGTGTGGAAGGTTTCCAGCATTCTACCGAACCTTATTTTGGTGCCACCATTGGCCGCTACGGCAACCGGATTGCAAAAGGTAAATTTAAACTAGACGGTAAAGAATATGCGTTTTTCAAAAATAACGGGCCAAATACGTTGCACGGCGGTAAAAAAGGTTACCAGGATGTGGTTTGGGATGCCAAACAATTGAACGATACTACTTTACAGTTAACTTATCTTTCTAAAGATATGGAAGAAGGTTTCCCGGGAAATTTGAATGTAAAAGTAACTTATACTTTAACCGGTGATAATTGCTTGAAAATAAATTACGAAGCCACTACCGATAAACCTACCGTGGTGAACCTGACCAACCATGCGTTTTTTAATTTAAACGGATCAGGAAGCGGGACAATTTTAAACCACGAAGTTCAAATTGATGCGGATAACTACACGCCGGTTGACAGTACGCTGATCCCATCCGGAAAAATTGTAACGGTAGCTGGTACGCCTTTCGATTTCAAAAAATCAACAGCTATTGGTGCACGTGTAAACGACAACAACGAGCAGTTAAAAAACGGAAAAGGGTACGACCATAATTTTGTGTTGAACAAGCACGGCAGCAGTACGCCGGTAGCCAAAGTAAAAGGCGACAAAAGCGGCATTGTGATGGAAGTTTATACCGAAGAACCGGGCCTGCAATTTTACAGCGGCAATTTTATGCACAGTAAAAACAGCATGAAATACGGAAAAAAAGATGACTACCGTACGGCTTTTGCCATGGAAACCCAGCATTTCCCGGATTCGCCCAACCAGCCGCAATTCCCTTCAACCGTTTTAAAACCAGGGCAAACTTATAAAACCCAAAGCTGCTACAAATTTTTGTCGAAATAAACCAAGCACAAACCTTAACAATTGGGATATGGAACAGGCAATATCAGGCTTAAATTTAATCAGAAGATATGGCCTGTTTTTCGTATTGACCATCTGCTTTTCTGTAACAAAAGCACAGGTTTTTCCTGTTGACCAAAAAGGATATAACCAAAATTCAGGCGTAAAAATAGTATCTAACCGTGATGGATTTACGGTTGCCTGGCCGACAGGAAATACCGGAAACGGCCGAATATTGCTGAACATGCAAAATGGCAAACCTTTGTTCAGCAGCATCCAGCTTGGTAAAGAAGGTGCTTATCATACCATTATCGAAAACACAGATCCGGAGTTTATCCTGACCAAAGGCAAACGCGATCTGATCTCCCAAAACGGTTGGAACATTTTTTTTGACAGAGTACCTTTAAAGCCACATCAATCTTATAAAATTAATTTTAGCAAAAAGTCGGCAAGTGTAAGTACTTCTGGATCGCGAACGGTAATCAGTATTGACGGCGTTGAAGCGCCAAACTTTAAAGGAAAATTAGAAATCACTTTGTACAACGGGCAGCCGCTTTTTAATGTGGCAGTAGTGATTTCCACCCAAATTGATTCTACCGCAATCTTGTATGACGCCGGTTTAACCAGCAAGCAGCAGCCTGTAAAAAATATTTCCTGGAGCGATGTTTACGATAAAATGCAGGCGAACGTAAATCTTGCAGATACTGCCAAAAATGTAGCCGTAAAATACCGGACCATTATTGGCGAAAACCCTTCCGGCAGTATTGCTGTTTTCCCGGCGCCGCACCAGTATTTTTATCCCTTGGATGAAGCTTTTAATTTGAAATTTGTGTGGTACGGCAACAATTACCGCAAGATGCTTCCGGGTTTTGGTTTTGGCATCCGGCAGGATTTGTATGGCGATAACCGGTACGTTCCCTGGTTTAATGCGCCGCTCGGAACGAAGCAACGGTTAAACTTTTTCTGCTTGTTAAGCACTGGCAATCCAACTGCTTTGTTGGCCGATGTTAAGAAATACACACACAACGACAGTTATAAACCGCTGGCAGGCTATAAAACGATGTCGAGCCATTTTCACAACGAGTTTATTTCGCGCGTGGTGCTTGCCGGTAAGCCTGTTCCGGATAGTCCTTCTTTTATCAAAGTTTTTAAAAATTTAGGGGTGAATATTGTTCACCTGGCCGAATTCCACGGAACAGGCCATCCCTGCGGACCTGACGGGCAGCGTTTATTAGAATTAAAAACCTTGTTTGAGCAATGCAAACGTCTGTCATCGTCAAATTTTCTGTTGTTGCCCGGAGAAGAACCAAACGAATTTTTTGGCGGCCACTGGCTGGAGTTTTTTCCGAAGCCCGTTTACTGGATCATGTCGAGGAAAGCCGGTACACCTTTTACAACCACCGATCAGGAACACGGGAAAATTTACCACATCGGCAGTAAAGAAGATATGTTTGCTTTGTTAAAAGCCGAAAACGGACTGGCCTGGACGGCGCATGCACGGACAAAAGGTTCAACCGGGTTTCCGGATGCTTACAAAGAGGAGGCTTTTTACAAATCCGACCGTTTTTTGGGAGCCGCCTGGAAAGCTTTGCCTGCCGATTTATCGCAGCCGAGATTGGGCAAGCGCGTGCTTGATTTGATGGATGACATGAACAATTGGGGGTTGCACAAAAAAGTACTTGCCGAATCAGATCTTTTCTCTATTGAACCGGAGAATGAAATGTATGCCCACGTAAATGTAAATTATTTACAAATGGACAAATTGCCTGCTTTTAACAATGGCTGGCAACCGATATTGGATGTGCTGCAAAACGGAAGGTTTTTTTCTTCGACGGGAGAAGTGCTGATCCCGGAATTCACCGTCAACAATTCCCACTCCGGGGAAACTATTCAATTACCGGCCGACGGTAAATGCAACATTACTTTTAAAGTTGACTGGACATTCCCATTAAACTTTGCTGAGATCATTTCCGGTGATGGCACCAAAGTTTACCGGCAGCAAGTGGATTTGAAAGACACCAAAGCATTCGGAAACCATACTTTTCATCTCACCACAAACCTGAAAAATAGGAAATGGCTGCGTTTAGAAGTCTGGGACGTGGCAGCAAACGGCGCATTCACGCAAACGGTTTGGATAAAATAATGGTTTTTGACTTAATAATTGTTCGGGCTGTTGATGCTTCTTTTATCGCATAAAGTTGAAAGCCTCACCCCGACCCTCTCCAAAGGAGAGGAAGCAAGCTGCACCAAGTTTTCAAGTCCCTCTCTTTTGTAGAGGGATTTAGGGTGAGGCGCACCAAATTTTACCCGATAAAAGAAGCATCCCGTTTTCAGAAACCTATTTCACCTTCCGCTTATTTCCTTTATAATCTGTAATAAAAATGGCTTCCGCGTTTTTGTCCAGCTCCATTTTTCGGGAAGATTGGGACAAATAAGTAGCACCGTAATAAAACTCCACATGTTTTTTCCGGTTGTTTTTGTAGATAATATCCGCATAAAAATCAGTTGGTTTTAAGTTGATCCAAACTGCCGGTGTTTTCTCTTTGATCTTCGAACTGAAAACTTTCAAGCTGTCCTGGTTTTGGGAAGCCACATACAGATCACCGCTTTTTGCAGAATGGACAACCGCCAAACCTTTCGCATCGCCATCTACAAAAAACCCGCTGCCTGTTACCGGTTTACTGCTGAAACCGCCTTTGCCATTGCCTTTAAGGTACAAACCCATAAATGCATCGTGCCTGCCGGTAAAAGGCTCCATACCATAATCGTTTCCAACCATCAGCAAATCCAAAGAACCGTCCTGGTCTATATCCCGGGCAACCATCCCATAAACCGGGGCCATTTGTGTTTCTAAAGGCATTGCACTGATCGAAAATTTGCCATTGCCTTTGTTTTCGATAAAGCTGGTGTTCATATCGGTCGCTTTTAAAATAACCGCGTTTTCCCGGTCTTGCTTGCTCCATAAATCATCCATGGTTGCACGGCCAAAGCCTTTATAAGTAGGGAATTTTTTTCGGGTGGAGATCACCTGGCTGATCAGATCATCACGGGTGTGCATCGGAAACGGTTTTTGGGTGCCGTCTTCTGCTTTCATATAACAAAAAATCATCGCATCATACGAACCGTTGTTATCTACATCTTTTGCTAAAATGGTCATCGGTTCGGCAAAAGTAGCTTTGTAATTAGAGTTTTGCCCCAGGTTTCCGGCGATGTAATCCATTTTGCCGTCATTGTTAAAATCACCGGCCACCAAACTGTTCCACCAGCCCACGTGCTGCTCCACGCCCGAATTGCCGACTTTGGTAAAACCATGTCCGTTGTTTTTATAAAAAGTGATTGGCATCCATTCCCCTGCAACCACCAAATCAACCAGGCCGTCATTATCAAAATCCGACCACAAAGCATCAGTGATCATGCCTGCATGTTCCAGCTCCGGGCAAAGTTCTTTCGTAACATCTACGAACTTTCCGCCTTCGTTCCGTAGCAAATGGCTTACCGGCGAGGCAGGATAAGCGCCGGAAACCGAACGACCGCCAACAAAAAGGTCCAGATCGCCGTCTTTGTCAAAATCAGCGGCACGAACACAGGAACCGTTATCATATTCTATCGGAACGGCGGCAAAATTCCGTTCAAACTGTCCTTTTCCGTTGTTGATGTACAAGCGGTCTTGTGCCGAGGAATGGCCTTTTGGGAACTCGTAACTGCCGCTCACCACATACAAATCCAAAAAACCATCGTTGTTGGCATCAAACAAAATCGCGCCCATATCCTCTTCCTCTTTAAAATCTTCGTGGAGGAAGCATTTGGTATCCGCAGTAAACCTGCCGTTTTTATCCTGCATAAAAAATGTGCCCTTGTTTCCGGCCGAGCCGCCAACGTAAAAATCATCATAACCGTTGTTGTCAATATCGCCCACAGCGATACAAGGGCCAAACTGACTCAGTTTATGCGGCAAAGTAGGCTGGATGTTGTAATCAATGGCGTCTTTTTCTTCGTGTTTGTAGCTGATGCCGGATTGCCTGGCCACCGATTGAAAAAGCGGAATCTCCTTAATAAAGATGCCCGGCGAAAAATTGCCACTACTGTTTTTATAGGCTAAATTTATGGTTTGGTCGGTTTTGATGTTGGTTAGCAATTGAGTTTTTCCATCCGGCCAGCGTACCCTTAAAGAATCAACCGAAGTAAAATCGCCCAAACCAAAATGTGCTTTGGCATCATCGGTAGAAAGATAACCGCGGCAAGGCTGCTGGTCATAAAACTGTTGTTTCCCCTGGTAATAAATGCGGATAGATGCTCCGATGCCTCCTGTATTTTTGCTGTCTCCTGTTAAACCAACGCTTAAATAATGATGGCCTTTGGCAACTTGTTTTTTATTGTTCAGCGTATTTTCATAGATAAAAGCAGGTTCATCAATGTTGTTGACAACCAGGTCAAGGTCGCCGTCGTTGTCCAGATCAGCATAAACGCCGCCGGTTGAAAATGCAGGTTTTGTAATTCCCCAGTTGGCAGATTGATTTTTAAAAGTATAACCGCCCGCATTTTTAAAAGCATAACTTACTGTTTTTACCACCGGAAAAGAATCGGCACTGGCAAGGGAAGTATTTTCTTTGGGCGAGCGGCCCTGGCTATTGCTGTAAAGCGCATGGTCCAGATCAGTTACATCCCTCGGATAACCGTTGGTAATTACCATGTCCCGGTAACCATCGTTGTCAAAATCGGCCACCAGCGGCGTCCAGCTCCAATCGGTTTGGTACATCCCGGCCAAGTAAGCCACTTCACTGAACTGCGTATGGCCGGAAGGCGTTTTGCCCTGGTTTAACTGCAGCACGTTGCGGATATATTGATGCTCGTAATTGTATTTTTTATTGTCAATGTAAGTGATGTAGTTATCGCCCATCAGCATGGTTTTCTTTCGCAGGTTTTCCTCGGGCAGCATTTCCAAAGAAACCAGGTCGGGCATACCGTCATTGTTGATGTCCACCATATCCGAACCCATTACCGACCAGCCCGTATGTTTAAAATATTCGCCTGCCCGGTTGGTAAAAGTTCCGTTTTTGTTGTTGATGTACAACAAATCGTTGGAGATAAAATCGTTGCCCACGTAAATATCCGGCCAGCCATCGTTGTTCACATCCGTGATCGAAACCGAGTTGCCAAAGCCTTCCATCAAAATGCCAGCTTCCTTGGTTACGTTGGTAAAGGTGCCGTTGCCATTGTTTTTATACAAACGGTCGTTGTTAACAGCACTTCCATCAGCTACTTTTGGCCGGTAAGCAACGGGCGTTCCTTTGTCCAGCACGTTGGTCAGCACGTATAAATCCAGCAAGCCATCGTGGTTGTAATCAAAAAAAATACCCTGCGTGCTGTAGCCGTTGTCATCAATACCGTAAGCGTGGGCAGACTCTTTAAAAGTTGGGATACCGTCTTTGTTCAGCTTTTGGTTGATGTACAATAAATTCCGGCGCTTGTTGGGGTCTTTGTTAAAAGAAGCGCAAACATAAATATCCGGCCAGCCATCGCCATTGATATCAACCACAGAAACGCCGGTACACCAACGGCGTTCGCCGCCAACTGCTGCTGCATCGGTAATGTCCTGAAACTTTAAACCGCCTTTGTTCAGGTACATTTTGTTGGGAACCATGTTGCCGGCAAAATAAACATCGGGCAAACCATCGTGGTTAAAATCGCCAATGCCCACACCGGCACCGTTGTACAAATATGGATGGTTTAAAATGTTTAAACTGTCGCTTTCGGTGATCGTGTTTTTAAAATCAACCCCAGTTTCGGATGCAGGGAGCAGTTTGAAAAGTGTGTTGGAATTGTCTTTTTTAGAGCAGGAAGCACATGCAAAAGCGATTAATATCGTGAGCAGTTTTGCGTGCCGAAAGGAATTGTATAACATGTTCTGTCAGGTACTTTCTAAAGTAAAATCTGCTTGATGGCAGCAGGTGATCAACCAAGGTTTATAGCGGTGAAATTACCATTTTTTTGTGCTTTTTTGCCCGAAAAAATTGTAAAAAGCAAACTGTTTCAGAGCCTGTTTAAAATTGTTCAGGGCTGATCGGTATGCTTCTTTTAGGCAGGTAAATTTGGTGTTGAAAGAAGAGGGGATTGTTAAAAAAGAAGGAAGGGCCACCGATTTTTAGGTGGTAAAAGAAGCATCGGAAAAAGGTTGAAGCAAATGTGTTTCTTCAAATCCTATCAAAACTTCATCAAATTGTATCGCTTGATAAGGATAACCGTTGAAAATATTTTATTAACTGTTAAATTTGACCTTTGCCTGTTTGCTGGCCATCAAAACCTGAATTGATTTCTTTCTGCTTTTATATGCGTAAGTTGTTTTATGTTTCATTTGTTTCTTTATTGCTAACCGCGTGTTCTGCACATCGAAACGACTGGAAAAAATCAACCGAAAACGCGGATTATATCCACCGTTCCATCCAGGAAGTTACCGATGTAATGCTGTACGATATTTATTCGCCGCCGGTCGCCAGCCGCATTTATGCTTACATCAGCGTGGCCGGATATGAAGCTGCGGTGAACGGCAACAGCAACTATATCTCGCTTTCGGGTCAGTTGCACGGTTTGGATTCTTTGCCAAAACCCGATCCGCATAAAAAATACAGCTTTAACCTGGCCGCTTCCCATACTATTTTAACCGTCGGAAAAACGCTGGTAACTTCCGAAGGGCGTATTGAAGCTTTCCATACCCAGTTGATGCAGGAATTTAAAGATGCAGGGATGCCGGACGAGGTGTACGAAAATTCCATCGCCTACGGCAAACAAGTGGCCGACAAAATTTTGGCCTGGGCGGCAAAAGATAAATACAAACAAACGCGGTCGTTATCCAAATACGATGTTTTAAGCGATGACGGCTCCTGGAAACCAACCCCGCCGGCCTATATGAAAGCGGTTGAACCGAACTGGGGAAAATTAAGGCCATTTATCATAGATTCGGCAGCACAATTTAAGCCTTTGCCTGCCCCGGCTTTTTCATCAAAACCGGCAAGTTCTTTTTACAAGCTGGCCTTGGCGGTCCATGATGCAAACGTTCACCTAACCGAAGAGCAAAAAGACATTGCCAATTTTTGGGACTGCAACCCGTTCAGGGTAAATACCAACGGGCATACCATGTTTGCCATAAAAAAGATCTCGCCGGGCGGCCATTGGATCAATATTGCGCATTTGGCCTGCCAAAAAGCAAAAGCAGATTATGTAAAAACTGCCGAAACTTATGCCTGCCTGGCTGTTGTTATTGCAGATGGTTTTATCAGTTGCTGGGATGAAAAGTACAGGAGCAAAGTCATCCGGCCGGAAACTTATATCAACCAATACATTGACCAGGCCTGGATGCCGCTGCTGCAAACGCCGCCTTTTCCCGAATACACCAGCGGGCATAGTGTTGTTTCCGTTGCCTCTGCCAAAATGCTGACCAAACTTTTTGGGGACAACTTTAGCTTTGCCGATTCTACAGAGGTGCGGTTTGACATCCCGGTTCGCACGTTTAAATCCTTTAACGAAGCCGCCAAAGAAGCGGCCATCAGCCGGTTTTACGGCGGCATCCATTACATCCCTTCCATTGAAAACGGGATGGACGAAGGTAGCAAAATTGCAGAATTTGCCATGCAAAAGTTAAAAACCAGAAGGTAAAACGGGAAAGAACAGGATTGAATTTTGGATTTATTGAACCAATTGGCAATGCTTCTTTTATCGGCATAAATTTGGTGAGCCAGAAATCAGGAGTGTCTCAGTTTGAATTTAATTCTTTTTTATAAATCCTCAGATAGATATTTGACTGTCTTTTGGAATTATAAATTGAAAGTTGTCTGGAAGTATAAACCAACTTGGCAGGCCACCTTGAACAAGTGGATAACCTTTTTCAGGATTAACACTCCACCAGCTCCTATCGTATCTAATTCCTTTAACTATTTTGCCGCTGTGAAGTTCTAATTCGGCTATAGAAAATTCTAAATTTCCTGGCTTAGTTCCATCGTAAAGAACGTTGTGAACCCGTTTTATTCGAGATTTAGGATGTTTAGCGTCAACAGGTGGAATAAGTGCCATTTTAAAATACGTTTAAATGAAAAAAGCCTCAATATTAGGAGCCTTAAATTATAAATAAGTTAACAGATTAATCAACCAGTTTAACAATATCTTCTATACTCATAAAATCTTTTGTTAGTCCTGCTGCCATTGCAGGTGTTATAAGCAAGGTTTTATGGGTTTTGCAGAAATTATAATAAACAAAATGTAATGCGATAGCGTGGCAATGGTTCTCAATCTTTTTAGAAAAAGCATTTGTTAAACGTGTAAACTTACGCATGTGCATACGCATAGTTAAATTTTGTCTTTCAACATAAAAAGTGCTTACAAAATCAGCATTTGGTTTACCTAATATTCTTTTCTTTTCAAATCCTGTGCAATCGCCAGGGCTGTATTTGCGTTCTGTGCTTGTTTTTCCTGCTGGTTCGCCATATATTTTAATTAGCATGGCATAATCAATTTTTGAACCGAAAGCATCAGGAACGGCGTTTAAATACGCTTTGTGGCCGTTAGTGGTTAACTGCACCCTATTCCTTAACCTGCCTTTTAGATCGCATATGAAAGTATAAGCAGATTCAGCACTACGATTACCAACAAACCAAGATACAATCATTTTGCTGTCAGCATCAATGCCGGTCCAAGTCCAAACATCGCCAGTATCGTTTCCCTTCATTTCTTCCGGCACATTCTTTTCTTTGGCATAAACAAAACTCCAAATTTCATCAGGTTCTATTCTTTGTGAAGTCAAACTATGTACAGTTTCATCATGAAAGTTCTGGCAAGCCTTACCAGTATCAACCAAAAGTTTAGTAACCGTATTTATGCTTACATCAGCAATACGGGAAGCAGCAAGCAAACTCACACCTTCAACAAGCATATTAATGATTTGTACTTTTTTGGCGATTGGTAACTTATTCATAGAACAAATATAATAATTTAATTTAAATGTCAAGCATAATAATTCAATTACAAATATTTTTTAGTAAAAATAAGAAATATTTTTTTTGTGTTTTGGTAAAATTAGATTATTTTTGAGAGCAAACAAATTGATGGATAATGAAAATATTACTACCAGGTTCTGAAATTGATGAAATACTTCGTCCGTACTATGCAATCGTAAAAGAAGCACTTACTGAAAGCTTCAACGATGTTTTGAGTTTCAAAAGCTTTGTTGCTGAACGAGGCGTTTTTATTAATTTAAAACCAAGAAGCAAGGGTTCTATGATTAATGATTCTGTCAGTGCAAGATTATCTCAAGCGGTTTTTAACGATCAAAATGCAAAGGTTATAGATTGCAATGGTGTGTTCGGCTTGTTAATTCAAAACAAGATATTTTTAAGGTTCAACAAAATGAATAAACATTTTAGAACCTCGGTTACACGTACAAATCAATACAAATCTTTTGAAAGAGGAACAGATCAGATAGAGGGTTTACCAAGAGATGTTACTATTATTTGGGGTGGTTTTACACCTAATTTAGCATGGAGCGAAATAAAAGGATATTTTCTATGTTCAATAAACGGGTCAATTTTAAACTGGTATTTTAATTTAAAAGAGTACATGGTTGAACAACTTCCTATTGACTTTGAAGAAGCTTTAAAAGAGGAAGTTCAAACAACA
This sequence comes from Mucilaginibacter sp., assembly GCF_041088075.1. Taxonomy (GTDB): domain Bacteria; phylum Bacteroidota; class Bacteroidia; order Sphingobacteriales; family Sphingobacteriaceae; genus Mucilaginibacter_A. The sequence continues at coordinate 44,025 of NZ_JBGCVY010000018.1, forward strand.
AAAAGAAGGGTTTCACCCAAGAAAATTGGCGAAGATCGCCAAACAGGAACGGAGGAATAAAATTTATGTCAAATTTTAATATCGGTATTTTAGCATTAGCGCGTGAAGCGAGAGGGCTTACGCAGGTGGAATTATCAACACTTTTAAAAGTCAAACAAGGAACAATTTCTCAGATCGAAAATGGAAAAGCAAATATATCTGAGGATATAGCAAAGAAGTTACCTTCAATTTTAAATTTTCCTGAGCAGCTATTTTATTCTGATAAAAAAGTAATAAAAGTAGAAGGACACTATAGAAAAAAGATTTCTTTACCTGTAAAAGAATTAAAAGAATACAAAGGTAAAATGACCTTTACAGAGTGGCACATAAACAAACTCTCAGATGCGGTTGATATTCCTAAACCTAATATTCCACTTTGGGATATTGAGAAAGATGGAACTATTGAAAAAGCTGCAAATTTTGTTCGTGAATATTGGAAAATTCCCAGGGGTAGAATTAATGACTTAGCAACCATTATGGAGAATAATGGTATAATTATCGCTCCGTTAGATTTACATAATATGGATGCTCTTAGCACATTTTCTTCAGAATATAATTTACCTATCATTTATATAAACAGAATGAGATCAGCAGATAGAATAAGGTTTAATCTCGCCCATGAGTTATGTCATTACGTATGTCATTTTGGAAAAAAGATTGCCTTAGACAATGAAGAAAGGGATATTGAAAAGGAAGCAAATACCTTCGCAAATGAACTAT
>NZ_JBGCVY010000019.1:0-36213 GCF_041088075.1 Mucilaginibacter sp.
AATGAAAAAGATAATCTTATTATTAACTCTAATAACAGGAACTACATTTACTGCATTAGCACAAACAGCAAAACTCGAAAAGGATACTGTTTTTTATAATAATTCAAAAATTTATCCTAAAAAAGAAGTACAATTGCTATACGGTTCTAATCCAAATAAGGATTTTGCTTTTATATTTATTGGCAACGGATGGACAACAGGAATTCAGCCTTTATCTGCAAATCAATCAAAAGGAGTTGTAAGTGTAACCAAAGTTTATAAAATGCAAGGTAAGTGTTATGCTATGGGTACACTTCAAAATACGATAGGATTACAAGCAAAAAGAATCATAATAAATATCGAAGCAGCCATTGATAATAAAGAAATCAGAGAAGATCATTAAATTTTAAGCAAAATGGCTCATTATCGTCGATTTGATTATAGAGTTGAAAGTTTAAATCAAATCATTATAGGGCTTAACACATCTATCAAATCTTTGCAGAAGAAAATGGAAGAAGAAAATTGGTATGATGGAATATGGTTTTTAGAAGAAGCGGAACCAGTTTATGGTTTAGCTTTTATTGCATTTCAAAATTATATAATAGGTAGCATTAAAGATTTTTCTACTAATACAAATAACAAAGTTAATTACTATAAAAAGGAACCCAATTTAATTGGGTTTGAAAGATCAAGTATAGAATTGATTATCGGACTTGCAAATTATTTTAAGCATAAAGATGATAAAGTGCTTCATGATCATACAAGATTAATTCTTGAATCTTTTAATTTGAAATATGATAATGAAACTTTTATTGACGAAACACCTATTTTTATGGGATTAGCAATTTTAAATGATAAGTGGAACTTATTTGATGTTTTTAAAATTGTTATAAACTGGAGGGAAAACCTTTGGAATGAGGAAAGTTAGAAATTTTCATTCCATATTTTTAAACTCTACAATTGAAATTTATAACACATCATTTAAACTGAGATATTTAATCCTACTAAAGTATTAAAACTTAATTGAGGATTTCAGAACCAATCTTTTAATTCCATTAAAAAAAGGTTGATAAAAGAAGCATTCACAATCCTGCTGCTTACCGCGGCAGGATTTTTTTATTTGGAGAAAATATTATTTCCATAAGTTGTTTAAATCAACCTTTACACCTTTGCCAGCCTGCAAATCCTTTTCGCTTTGTTCTATTCTATCAACCATGTTAGGCGAAGACAGGAGGTACTCAGTTTCATCCATTTCCTGTTCAAAATTAATTTGCAAAGCTTCTAAAACTGCTTTGACCGCTTTTTCCTGTGCTTCTGTTTCGAGATGTACGACAAATGTGCTCATGACCAAATTTACTGTTTTTTACTTTCAAAAAAAGTTGATAAAAGAAGTACTGTTATTAAGCATACTTCTTTTATCAACCTAAATCTTGTAATTGAGCTATTGAATTAAAATGAAAAGATCATAGATCCCTGGCTCAAAAGCTTTTTTTATTTGGGGAAATATTATCTCCACAGGTTGTTCAAATCAACTCACACCAGCATTTTGACTAAAACAAAAGGTGTTTTCACTAAACCTGTTTTTAAATAGATGCAGACCTTTGTACCATCAACAAAAAAGAAAAAACAATATATGATGAAAGCAATAAGAATTCATGAATTTGGCGGACCAGAGGTGATGAAATTGGAAGAAGTAGAACGCCCTGTTCCAGCAGCGGATGAAATTTTAGTAAAAGTATTCGCCAGTGGTGTGAACCCTGTTGACTGGGTAATTCGTAACGGCGCAAATGAAAATTTGAGACCATATTTGACCTTGCCCATGACGTTAGGCTGGGACGCGGCTGGCGTAGTAGAAGAAACAGGCAGCGAGGTAACCGGATTCCAAAAAGGCGATGAAGTATTCGGCGTTCCTAATTTTCCAGGCGATGGAAGCTACGCTGAATATTGTGCGGCAAAAGCAGCCCAGTTTGCCCTTAAACCAAAAAGCCTAAACTTTAACGAAGCGGCGGGTGTACCTTTGGCAGCACTTACTGCCTGGACTGGTATGTTTGCGCACGGAAAACTACGGGCGGGGCAACGTATTTTAATACAAGGTGCAACAGATGGTGTTGGTAGTTTCGCGGTACAGTTTGCCAAAGCAAAAGGAGCGTATGTAATTGGCATAGCTTCCACAAATAACCTGGAGTACCTCAAACAGCTCGGTGCCGATGAGGTGATTGATTATAAAACCCAGCAATTTGAAGATTTGGTGCACAATGTTGATGTGGTATTAGAGGCTTCGCCAATCCGTGATAATAATGAGCGGATAAAAGCGGTAAGCGTATTAAAAGAAGGCGGGCTGTTTGTTAGCGTTAATGTTGATTTTCCGTTTAATGATGAATTAACGGAAGCCCTTGCACGGAAAAATGCAAAAGGCGAACAGGCACCCAACCAGCCCAGAAAAGAATGGTTAAATGAAATTGCACAGTTGATTGACGAAGGCAAAGTGAAGGTAAACATCAGCAAAATTTATCCTTTAGCACAAGTTGCCGAAGCACACCGCGAAAGTGAAACTTGGCATGTACGTGGCAAGCTGGTGTTGGAAATCAAAAAAGAAGATGAGCAAGTATGAAGCATATTAAAACGATAAGCGAATTCCATGCATTCCTAAGCCTGCCGAAACCGCTTCATCCACTGATTAGCGTGATTGATGTTGAAACCGTACCGCATCAATACAGTGGTGAGCCGATGAACATGGTATTTGATTTTTATTCCATTTCAGTAAAAAGGATGGGCAACATCAAGGTAAAATACGGACAGCAACCGTTTGATTTTAATGAAGGCATTTTGTCTTTTATGTCGCCGGGCCAGGTCTTTAGTATTGCTGTTGATAAGAAAGATGAAGAAGTAAAAAAATCAGGGTGGGTGATCTACATCCACCCTGATTTTACTTGGAACACAACTTTGGCCAAAACCATCAAGGGTTATGATTTTTGGGATTATTCGCTCCATGAATCTTTATTCCTTTCTGCGAAAGAAGAAACAATCATCAATAACATCATCCTTAATGTTCAGCAGGAATTGGATTCCAACATTGATAAGTTTAGCAAGCAGATCATCATCTCGCAAATTGAAAGTTTGCTGAGTTATGCCGAACGCTTTTACAACCGCCAGTTCATCACCCGGGAAAAAGCCAACCACCAAATATTGGAACGTTTAGAAAAATTAGTCAGCGCGTACTTTAACAGCAACGATTTAATTACCAGAGGTTTGCCAACCGTCCGGTATGTTGCCGAACAACTGCATCTTTCGCCCAAGTATTTAAGTAGTTTGTTGCAGGTATTGACCGGGCAAAACACCCAGCAGCACATCCATGAAAAGTTGATTGAAAAAGCCAAAGAAAAATTGTCAACCACCGATCTGTCCGTGAGTGAAATTGCTTATGAATTGGGTTTTGAACATTTGCAGTCGTTCAGCAAGTTGTTCAAAACAAAAACTAATTTTTCGCCTTTGGATTTCAGGAAATCATTTAACTGAGGCTTTTTAATCCCGTTAAAGTTTTAACAAGTTTGTTGTACCTGTAAAATTCTGAAAAAAGGTTGCTAAAAGAAGCATCAATAGGAATAAGCATACTTCTTTTATCAACCTAAATCTTAACTGACTTTGTTGATTTGAACGAAAGGATCACAAATCTTTAGCTCAAGGGGTTAGGGTTGCAAATTCTGACCAGCAGGTATTTTTAGTTCCATAAAAAAGGTTGATAAAAGAAGCATTCAATCCAAAATCCAATACTTCTTTTATCAACCCAAAACTATTAACTATCAACAATTAACCAATTCTACCGAATCAAATGGATAATCCCCTGCCGGCTTGGCGGGCCGTGGTTATAGCTCATGCCGGTCCATTCTTTGCCGTTGATGTACGTGCCTTCGATTTGCCAAACGTAAACGCCTTGCGGTGCGGGCTGGCCGGCCATCATGCCGTCCCAGCCTTCGGCCGGTTCGCCGCGCTCGGTCAGTTTGGTGGTTTCCCAAATCACTTGTCCCCATTTGTTAAATACGCGCATCCGCCAGGTTTTCAGGCCGGAACCTTTTATTTTAAACGTGGTTACTTCATCGTATTTGCTGGTTGGCATAAAAGCGTTCGGCACAAATAGCTGTCCGGGAACGCCCGTGATTTGTACTTTATGGACGATGGTATCGCCGCAGCCCTGCAAATTGTAAACAATCAGCCGCACTTTGTAAACGCCGGTATCGCGATAGGTATGCCCCGGGTTTTGCCTGCTCGAACTGGTGCCGTCGCCAAAACTCCACTGCCATAAAACGGGCGTATTGGTACTGCGGTCGCCAAAGTCAAAACTGTGGTACGGGTAGGCAATCACACTGTCGGGTTTCACGGCAAATGCTGCTTTTGGCGGTATCGTTATCGTGATGTAGTTTTTCATTACCAACGTATCGCTGCAGCTTAAACCGTTTTTGGCAATCAAAGTGATGGTATAAGGCGTGCTGCGGGCCGTAAATATGTGCTGCGGACTGGTTGCCGTCGCCGTTCCGCCATCGCCAAAATCCCAAAAATACGTGTTGCCGGTACCGGGCGTCAGGTTTTTAAAGTTAACGTTTTGGCGGATGCAGCCCGTTTGCACATCGGCATTAAAGTTGGCCACCGGCTGCGGATAAACCGTAACCGACTGATAAGTAGAAGTATCCGCACAACCGTTTGTGGCCGTTAGTTTAATGTTGAAAGTACCGCTTTTGAGAAATGTGTGCGTAACCACTTCCGGTGCCGATTGCGTAGCTTGTGTAGTCCCATCGCCAAAATCATACGTAAAATAATTGCCGCCTTTGGTGTTGTTGTAGAAGTTGACTGTCCAGGGCGCACAACCCACTTTCTGATCGGCATTGATCACCAATTGCGGCAAAACTGATTTTGGCGAAATCCGCAGGTTGTATTGCGTTACGCTGATGCCGCATTCGTTTTGAGCCGTCATTTTTACTGTAAAAGTTTTGGCAGTGGCCGAAATGTAAGTGTGCAGCACGTTCTGGTTATCGTGCGTAACCAAAGTTTGCCCGTCGCCAAAATCAAAAGTATAAGTATTGTTGATGCCGGGCGAAGTATTGTTAAAGTTGACGGTAAACGGAGAACAGCCAATCGTGCGGTCGGGCGTAAAAATCGAAATTGGTTTCGGCCGCACCAAAACGGTAGAAGTAAAAGTGCGGATGCCGCAAGCAGTCAACGCTTTTAAAGTGATGGTAAAAGTAGTGTCTTTGCCATCCTTGCGCGGCTGAAAAGCAACCGGAAGCGGGTTTACCAAAGCCGAAGTTTGACCGTTGCCGAAATTCCAGGTGTACGTGGCCTGCTCTTTCGGGGCAGAAGTATTGTTGAAAGTAACTGTCAACGGGCCGCAGCCTTGGTTTTGGTCTTGGGTGAAGCTGGCCTTTACTTCTTTGATGGTTGAAAAAGTATGGGTAAAAGAAGCATCGGGGCAACCGAACTTGCTGGTTACGATGAGCTTGATGACCACTTGTTTGTTGTCTTCGGTAATGGTATAACCGGGGAAAGTCAGGCCGCTGCCAAACTGCATGCCATCAGCAAACCAACTGTAGGTAGCGTTGCCGGGAGCCGCCGTTGCTTTGATGTTTTTGGCATCCAAAACATAGGGGATACAGCCCAGATCACCGGTAAAAGTATAAGTTGGGTCAACCAGCGGGTTTACATTTACGTTGATAATATTGCTGTTGCTTTGCTGGTCGCCATTGCACAAAAGCGAAGTAACAACGCGGCGGAACTGCGTGGTAACCGTTAAGCTGTTGATCTGGTAATTGATGCCGTTTGCGCCGGAAATGTTGGCCCAGTTGGCGCCGTTATCGGTACTGCTTTGCCATTGGTAAAAGTACTTGCCATCGGCTCCGGCCGGCGTACTGCCTGTAAAAAGTTTGGGTGTGTTGTTGTAGCAAACTTCCTGGCTGCTGCCCACGGTATTTTCAGTGATGGGCGGTTGAACAATGACGTGTACCGGTTGGCTGATGCTGGTACAAGGCCCGGAAGCTACGATCCGCCTGAAATAAATACTCGTTGTTGCCGTAAAGGTATAGTTGATGCTGCCTGCGCCCCGGATGGTTGTCCAGTTGGCGTTGTCGGCACTGCTTTCCCAAGTGTAAGCGTAACTGCCGTTGCCGCCGGTTGGCTGGTCGCTGATAACGGAAACCGTTTGTCCGTAACAAACCGCAGGTGCAGCGAAACTGATGTTGTTGGTAAGGTTTGCCAGATCATTAATAATTACATCATCGGTAGAAGTGGAACAGGCACCGGTGCTGGTGATCGTCCAGCGGAAAGTGTATTGCTGACCGGCAACCAAACCGCTAACCGCCGTATTGTAACGGGTTGCATCGGCGAAGCCAACACCATTTTGACCGGAAGTTAAAGTCCAAAGCCCGGTTGATGGCGAAGGGTTATTTCCGTTTAAAACATAAGTTGGCGAATTACAAATGGCTTCGTCAGCACCGGCATTTGCGGTAACCGGCTGCGGCAAAACGATGACTGTTGCATCAACCGTTGGGCCAACACAGCCGTTTGCACTGATCGGCGTAAGGTGGTAAACAACGGTTGCAGGCGTAGTTAAAGTAGAAGTAAGCACATCATTAATGCTGATGGCAATCACCGGAAATTGGTTGTTCATGCCGCTGATTCCGGAAACAGGGTCATAAGTCCATTTTACCAAAGTGCCCGGGATATTGGTATTAAATTTAATGCCGGTCGTGTTTCCGCTGCAAACCTGGTTTCCGGTGCTGGTTAAAATGATTTGCGGAATTGGCGTTACCGAAATTGTAAGGGTAAAAGAAGTACCGGGACAATTATTATTGAAAGGCGTGATGGTATAAGTAACCGTGCCGTTGTTGATTGGATCGGTGTTTACCAAAGCATCATGAATGTCGCCCGTTCCGCTGGCCGAGTTGCCGGTAATCGAAGCCGATGCCGAAGAAACCCAGGTAAAAGAAGTATTGGCATCACGTGCCATAATATGATAACTTAAAGTGGTGCCCGTGCAAATCGGCGGAACCTGGCCGCTGGTAATAAAATTGGTGTTGCGCGGCGTTACCGTAATGGTTACCGCGTTGCTGTTGATTTGCTGTGCGCCAGTACATAATATCGTACTTACAACCCTGCGGAACTGTGTGGTAACGGTAAGGGCATCAGGCTGATAATCTTTTCCATTTGCGTTGTTGGTCAAGTTTGGCCAGGTTGCGCCGTTGTCCTCGCTTTTTTGCCATTGATATAAGTAGTTGCCGTCGCCGCCGGTAGGTGTGCTTCCGGTTAAAAAAACAGGCGTATTATTATAACAAATGGTTTGGTTGGCAGTGATGGAATTGGATGCCAACTGCGGCTGTACCACAATTTGAACCGGATTGCTCGTTTTTGTACAAGGGCCGGAAGTTACAATCCGCCTGAAATAAGTAGTTGAAGTTAAAGTGGGCGACAGGCTTTGCGCTGTTTGCCCGGGGATGGTTGTCCAGGAAACACCGTCGGGGCTGCTTTGCCAGGCGTACAAATAGCTGAAGTTGCCGCCCGTTGGCTGATCACCATTGACCATTGCGGTTTGGCCGTAACAAATAGTTGGGCTGGTAGAACTGATGTTGTTGGTTAGATCAGAAAGGTCGTTGATGTTCACATCATCCGAAGAAACGGCACATTGCGAAGCACCGGTAATCGTCCAACGAAAAGTGTAAAGCTGGCCCGGCTGCAACCCGTTCACGATGGTATTGTAACGGGTAGGATCTGTAAAGCTAACACCTGCTTGCCCGGAAACGATTGACCAATTGCCGGAAGAAGTGCCGGGGTCATTCCCTCTTAAAAGATAGCCGGTTGTGCTACAGGTTTGATCGTCAGGGCCGGCATTTGCTGGTACAGGCAAAGGTTGTACGGTAATGGTAACGGTAACCGGCGTGCCTTCACAGTTGGTAGGGGCGGGGCCAACAGGTGTAATGGTATAAGTTACCGAACCCGGAGTAGTGGCCGAAGCATTGTACAAAGCCTCCGAAATGGCAGTTGTATTGGTGGCAGGCTGGTTGGAATTGTTGGTGATGCCTGGTGTTGCCGTACTCGTCCATTTAAAAGTTGTGCCCGAAACATTGGAAGAAAGGCCAATATTAACGCTTTGCCCGCTGCAAATGGTAGTTGCGGCCGGGCTGATCGTAACCACAGGACGCGGCCTTACCGTAACGGTAAAGCTGTAGGAAGTTCCCGGGCAATTGTTGCTGACCGGCGTAACCACATAAGTTACTATGCCGTCATTGGTTGCACTGGAATTATTAAGTACATCGCTGATATTGCCGGAACCGTTTGCTGTATTTCCGTTAACCGTTCCGCTGGTTACGGTAGAAGTCCAGTTATAGGTACTTCCTTGAACGTCTGAAAGTGGATGGTAATCGAAACGGTCTCCGGTACAAAAAATTTGATTGGAAGCATTGGTAATGGTGTTGCGCGGGTTGATCGTAACAATCATTTCATCCGAAAGCTGATCGCAAGGCGGCGGATAACCCGTTATGGCCGTCAGCGTTAACCGCACTTGTCCGGCATTCACTTCAGCAGCAGTTGGTGTATAAACGGCGTTTAAAGCAGTCCTGCCGGGAGAAAACGTTCCGTTCCCGCCCACCCATTGGAAGCTTTGCGGTTGCGGATTAGAGATTGTACCGGCCAAATTCACCACATCGGCAGGGCAAATGGTTTGGTCTGGCCCGGCATTTACCGTTGGTGATTGTAAAAAAGTGATATTTTGCGAGTCGTCATTGGAGCCGCAATTATTGGTCTGACTTGCCGTAACCGTGTAAGTGGCAAAATCTGTAAACAAGATTTGCGGGTATTTTGAACTGGCACTGGTTCCGTTCTGATAACTGTAATTGCCACCCGTTACCGTCCAGCTATACGTATTCGGCTGATCGGTTGTTGTTCCGGTAAAAAGGGTTTGCGTGGCGCCGGGGTTATTGGCAAAAGTAAGCACCTGGTTGGTTCCGCAAAACTGTTTGTCAGGGGATAAAGTAACTGTTGGCGTGGTGTTTACGGTAATGGTTTGCGAAGTGCTTACCGCGCCGCATGATTCTGTACCGATGGATAAGGTAAGTGTGTAAATGCCAGGCGTAACAAACTTTATCTGCGGGCTATGGCTGGCCGAAGTGGTATTATTGATAAAAACCGTGCTTGCAGGCCCAGTTACGCTCCAGGTATAAGCATTGTTTTGCGGGATATTTGCGCAGGATTGATCGGTAACAGAATGGTCTGTTGCCGAAACCATACCATTACTGCAAATGGTGGAATTATCTACCGTAAAAGCTGGTTGTGGTTTGGCTAAAATGCAAACATCCTTATAAACATCGGCCGCACTGCACACGCTGCCGCTTTGTGCAAGTAGCTTTAAAAGAATCCTGTGCAAGCCGGATGTTGTAAAAGTATAGGTAAAAGGAGTACTGCCAGGCCGGTTTGTAGCTACCAATTGCCCGTCAACATACCAGGCATAGCGGGCATTTGTGTTTACGCAGTTTGCGCTCGAAGCATCCTGGCCGGGGTTTGATGTATTGTTGAAAGTAACGGCATCTCCTAAACAGGCACTGTTCGGGGCATCGAAACTATTGGTTGGCGGCTGTACCACTTTAGCATAAACCGTGGTTGGCGAGCCCAATGCACCGCAAATCCTGCTGCTTACCTGTGCATCAACCTGAAACGTGTTGGCCTGTTGGCTGCTGGTGTTCCCGCAGGAAGTTTGGTTGTAATTATGGGTCAATGTTCCACGCAAAGCAATAATATCGCACAAAGTATAAATGGTTGAAGTGCCATCGCCCCATCTCACCACAAATAAATTTCCCGGGTAATTGTACTGGATGCCATTGGGCGAAGTATAATCAACCGAATAACTTAATGTTCCGTAAGCGCCGCTCAGGCAAACCGTGTTGTTGCCGGTGGTGCCAAAATTGGTGTTTAATTTGTTGTTTATCAATTGGTAAGCTTTCGTCCCTTCCATTCCATTGGTCGTTGCTTTTACCAAAATGGTATAATTAGAAGTATTGGCACTAAAAGAAGTACTTGGGTTCAGGGTATAAGTTCCGCCATTGGCTTGATTAAGTTCATCAAAGAAATTTGCAGTTACGTTTGTGCCTGATGTAGAAGTGTTGATAAAATCATACGATGAACTCGGACTGGTGCAGGAACCAAAAATTTCCGGGTTATCACTGTTGATGCTCGAACCGTCAATACTGGCTAAAATAGGCGAACCAGCCACAATATTGATGCTTGCCGTAGCAGAAGTTGCCGCAGGAAGGCTTGATTTGATGGCCAAATTATAACTTCCTGCTGCCAGCCCGTTAGGAATTATACCATTGACAAACGTTGCATAAAAACCGGTATAACTGCCAATCTGCGTATCCGGAACACCGCCTGGAACAGAGGAAATATAAAGCTTGAAAACATTGTTCGGGTCAATACAACCGCCGGCACTCCCGATGGTAAACGGCACCGCAATGCTCGAACCGGGCGTATAAGGCCCGGCATCTACGGAACCTAGAGTTAAAGTTTGCGCGTTTGAAAAGCCATGGCCAAGCGTTAAGAACGCAATTAAGCATAATACTTTTTGTAAACAAGCGTACAAGTGCTTCATCCTGCTTCAGCTTAAAAAGACCGAATAAGCTTGTACGCTTTTTAACGAAGCAGGTTATGGTGATAATTTTCCCCAACGAACTGATCTGATTTATGGATGTTTAACATTTTCATGATAAACTTCGATGCTTCTTTTACCGCCTAAAATTTAGTGTGTTTTTGTCATGCCGAACTTGTTTCGGCATCCCATCAGAAAGGTTACAATTTGGAAGAGGGATCCCGAAACAAGTTCGGGATGACAAGTTCAATGCTTCTTTTACCGCCTAAAAATCATTAAACCTTTAAAAAGTTGTTTAAATCTAATTTCAAAATGATTGTTGTGCCTGTTCATTGCCGTTGGCTTTAGCCAACGGAACAATGTCAATGTAAAAATTATTCCAGCCCATTAACAGCTTCTAAATTTCACTAATTTTTATGCGGTAAAAGAAGCATCCCAAAATTTAAACCGAAACAAAAAACTACCGGATAAATGATACTTTTAAGGATGGAAAAATGGATGCCGAAAGTTTTGTTTTTTGTTATTGTTTTTTACCGAGATATGTGCAGTGTTGCTAAAATTGGAATGGAAGTGAAAAAAGATGCGGTAAAAGAAGCATTAGGTTAAAAAATTTATTGTAAATCAAGCTAATTCAATTACAAAATATGGCTTTGGGTTAATTTTATTTCCGATAATTTCTACTGATTTTTACCCGATAAAAGAAGCATTGTGCTTATCTTAAATAATGGAGTTTGGAAAAGTACAGCCGCAGGAAATACCGTTGATTGATTTTAGTTTGCCGCCCGATCCGGATTTTAACCGGGCAACGTTTGGAAACAATCCTTCTCCGCAAAAACTAAAAGCCCATGTGGGCTGCGTTACCTGGGGAAGCAAAGATTGGGTAGGCGAGGTTTATCCTCCGGGAACCAAAGATGCTCAATTTTGGGAAGCTTACGCCAAACAATTTAGTTGCATGGAACTGAACGCTACTTTTTACCAGGTTTATCCAACAGAAACGATTGCAAAATGGAAAGAAAGGGTAGCTGCAAACCCGGATTTTTTGTTTTGCCCGAAGTTTTCGAAGCAGATAAGCCACGTTTCGTCTTTAAAAACCACGTATGATTTAACCACCGCTTTTTACGAAAGTATTTTAGCTTTTGGCGAAAAACTGGGGCCGTTGTTTTTGCAGTTGAGCGATTATTTCGGGCCGGAGCGTTTTGCAGAACTGGAATTTTGTTTAAAACAATTGCCAAAAGAGGTGCCCGTTTTTGTGGAGTTGCGGCACGAACGCTGGTTTTCGGAAAAGCAACTGCAGGAAAAAGTTTTCTCGATGTTCCGAAGTTTAAATATTGGCGCTGTGATAACCGATGCGGCAGGCAGGCGTGATGCCGTGCACATGCACTTGCCAGTGCCTGCTGCTTTTATCCGTTTTGTCGGAAATTCTTTGTTCCCTGAAAGCAATTACCAACGGGCAGACGATTGGGTAAAAAGAATTAAAGCTTGGCAGCAACAGGGTTTGCAGTCTTTATTTCTGTTTGTGCATTTGCAACAAACTTTGGCCGAGCCTAAACTGGCAGATTATTTTATCCAGCAGCTTAACTTGGAATTGGGTTTGGAAATGAAAAGGCCGCAGTTTTTTCAGAAGCCGTTGGCGTTGTTTTGATCAACTAAAAATTTACACTGAAAATTATGTGATAAAAGAAGCATCGGATCAAACCAAAACTTGTCCGCTTTCAATATAGGTTTTAAAGTTCTCGATATCGTTGCGGATCATCTTCTCAAAAACCGGCGTAAACAATTTTGCCAAGCCTTCTCCGGTCCCGGCAATCGGCGATTTATAAGCAATCACCACATTGATGACTGTCCCTTTTCCTTCGGGCGCATCGCTAAAAGAAACGTGCCCTTCGTTATCAACCGTTGATCCTTTTAATGATTTCCAACTGATCAATTTGCCCGGCTCGTCTCGTGTGATTTGTGCTTCCCAGCCAATTTTGGCCAAGTTTCCCGGAACCCGTGCAACCCAATAGGAGTTTTTTACATCTTTTTCTACCACCGATGCCAGATGTTTCATAAACAAAGGCAGGTTTTCCAGCTTCCGCCAAAAACGATAGACCTCTTGTTTTGGTTTATTTACATTAACCACGTGCGTAATGTGGATGCTGGAAGGCGTTTTGTTAATGCCGATGCTTTTATAAACCGGGCAAACACCGGTAATCCCACGGAACAATAAATAACCGCCGGTAGCAGCTTCTACCAAACCACGAACCGGGCTGCTAAAGATGCTGGCAATGCCGGCAGCGGTAATTTTGGTGCCGAGGGAAAGGGAAACCAATCTTTCGCCCCAGGCCAGATTTGGCGAAATAGCGGTAGAAGGCGTATGCAAACCAATGCGCTGCGCAAATGTAAAGGCCATAATCGGTATTTTTGGTTAGTAAAACGTTTCAGGAAAACGCTGGTTTTTTAACGAATAAAAATAGCAGTAAGTTTTAACAGTAAGGTATTTCTTTTTCAATTAATACCTAAACTTTTGCCACTAAAAGAAGTTCTTTTAAAAAAAATATACATGAACGATAACCAGTTACTCCGCCAGCAATTGACCGAGCTTTTGCAAAAAAGTTATGCACACGTTTATTTTGAGCAAGCAATTGAAGGCCTCGATTTAAAAAGCATCGGCACGCAAGTACCACATTTGCCTTACACCATTTGGCAATTGGCAGAACATATCCGCATTGCGCAGCAGGATATGCTCAACTTTTCGGAAAACAAAAACTACCAGCCTTTAAATTGGCCGGAAGATTACTGGCCGAAAGAAGCCGCACCGGAAAACGAGCAGGAGTGGCAAAATACTTTAGCCGAAATCAAAAAAAGCAGAAGTGTTTTTACCGCTTTGATTAACGATGAGCAACTCGATTTGTTAAAGCCTTTTCCACATGGCGAAGGCCAAAGTTTATTCAGGGAGGCCGTAATGATTATTGATCATTTGAGTTACCATACCGGGCAGATTGTATTGATCAGAAGATTGCTGGAGAACTGGAAAGGTTGATCTTATAATTCACATGGTACTTCTCCCTCTTACTTGAAGAGGGCTGGGGTGAGGTTTCATAAAAAAGAGCAATGCCTTTTACAACATTGCTCTTTTTATGTCTGTATTTTTTACGTAAACTGCTTGGCGGGTTTATCGCTTAATCATACATTTTCTTACGGTCCGGGTGTTCGCCGCCTTCTTCTATTTCCGGCGGGTTGGAAATTTCTTCGCTAGGTTGGTTTAAGGATGAATTTCCCCAGCCTAAATTGTGGTGTTCGCTATCGCTGGCATCTTCGTTATTCTTTAGCTCCAGTTCGCTTTTCCCGAAATTTTGTCCGCCCATCGGTTCGCCTTCTAAACCTTTTGCGCCTGCTTCGTGTACCGATTTTTCATTCCCAATCCAAGTTTTGGTCAGTTCCCGTTCGGTTGGGTCATCGCTGTTGGCGTTAAAACCGTCTTTGTCGGGCAGGTTGTCTTCGCCCACGGTATCGTCAAAATCTTCATCGTCATCATTGTCCTTAACTTCATCTGCGCCATTATCTGCTTCCTCAGGCAAATCGTCCGTAGGGGTCATTGTAGTTTCACCATGATCGCCACGCTCCGAATCGTCATTGTTCAAAACATCTTCCTGGGTTGTAGGCTTGTCGCTATAAGTACCGCCGTCAAAAACAGGCTGGTTTACATTGGTAACATGCTCTCTATATTCATCAGCCCTGTTCTCTAAATGGCCGTTCGGGTTTTCTAAAGCCGATTCATCATAATTATTCATAATCGTACGTTTAAGGTTTGTTTTTGAAGAACGCTTAAGCCTCGAAGTTGTTTCTAATAAATGTATGATAAAAGGAGTATTGGCAAGAAGTTGGGGAAAGTTTGAAAAGCCGCTTAAGCTTGAATAGCAGGTTTTTACGTTATTCTGTAACCCACAACCTCTCCTTACTGGTAAATTTTCATCGCCGTTTTTTCTACAAGCCCTTTTGGCAACAGCCAGGTTAAAAAAGCAGTTGCTTTGTTGATAGCCCCGGTTATTACTTCCGGCTTTTTCCGGAGCATAGCTTTTACGGCAATTTTTGCAACAGCCTGTGGCGACATATTGACCTGGCTGGCCGCCTTTAAAGCTTTTGGCCCAACCTGTGCGCGTACCACAAAATCGGTATCCGTGGCACCCGGCGAAACGGCTGTAACCGAAACGCTTGTATTCCTTAACTCCTGGTGCAAGGCGCGGCTGAAACTCAATAAAAAAGCTTTGCTTGCGGCGTATAAGCCCAGGCCCGGCACGGCTTGGTAAGCCGCAGAACTTGCCGTATTTAAAATATAAGCCTGTGGCTGAGCCAAAAGCTGCGGCAAAAACAGTTGCGTTAACGTAACCGGAACGAGCATGTTCACTTGCAGCATATCCAAATTATTGGTTAAAGTTTGTTTGCCAAAAGAGCCGCTCAAGCCGTAACCGGCATTGTTTACCAAAATATTAATGTTGAAGTTTTGTGCTGAACACCAGTCAAAAACCTTTTGGCCGGCATTTGCTTCGGCAAGGTCTATGGCCAGGAATGCTGTTTTTACCGCATATTTTTTTGCCAGTTCGTCTGCTGCCTGTTGCAGCAAATCCTGGGAACGGGCAACCAGCAACAAATCAATTTTGCGTGCCGCCAGTTCTTCTGCTATCGCTTTGCCAATGCCTTTACTGGCGCCTGTTATTAATGCGTATGCCATAAATTTTTGTTAAAGAAAAAGGCCGGTATAGGCCAGCCTTGAAAAACGAATAGTTTAGATCAGAATTTTACTTTATGAACAAAGTGGTGGTAAAAAGGAGTTTTGCTTTGTTCGTTTTTCTGGGTCATCTTGCCGGTAATAATCGGGATGTACATTACCCGCCGCCTGCTTTTCAGGCCCGTATAAGGCGATTGCTGCACGCGGTGCCATAACCGGCCGTCGTGCACGGTTAAATCGCCTGCCTGGATATCAAAACCAACTTCCTGTGCGTCTTCGTTGTTGTCAATAAAATACTTCTTGGCAAACAGCAGTTTTAGGATACCTTGTTTATGTGTGCCGGTCAAAACCCGTAAACCACCGTTTTCGGCAGGGCAGTCATCCAAATGGATGCCCACGTTGAGCATGGGCATAATGCGCTGGCCCAAAAAAATATCACGCGGGCTATCGGTATGCCAGCCCATTTGAGAAAATGTACTGTCGGGCGTTTTGATGTATTGGTTGATCACCAGTCCGTCTTTCTCGTCTTCGCCGATGCGGCCTTCAAACGGTGCCACCATCGCCGGCAGCGCTTTAAAACGAGGGTCTTTTAAAAATTCATGTAATACTTTATTGTGCAAGGAAGAAAAGCAGAAACGCTGGATTATTTTTTGACCGTTTTCATCTTTGCCAAATTTTAATGGCGTACCGTTCACCTTTTCGCGGCCTTCATCTATCCATGTTTTTTGTAAAGTATTGATTTCTGTTAAAAGTGTTTCTACTGTATCCCTGGTAATGAAATTCCTGAAAATTATCACGCCGTTTTTATCGAAAAAATCCAACTGCTCCCGGGTAAGTTTATTGCCAAGAGTAAAATTAGGGCATTCAAGCTTTATCATTCTGTTTGTGTTATAGGCTTAAAAAACGGGCAATTCTGGTTATTTCAAAAATCGAAAATAATTCTGTTTTGCAAACCCACCTGTTGTTTAAAGTCCCAAATCTACTTAAAATAGGTTTATGGTTTAAATCTAACTTAAATGTGCAGTTAATTTTACATTGATATTTAAATTAATGTAAAAATTTTATTTAATCATTATTGTCGAAATTAATAAGCTGCAATTTTTTTTGACAGCCTGTAAAGTATATACGTAAAAAACGGTGCGGCAACAATATCTATTGTGTAATGCGCATGTTGAACGAGCAACAGTGTAGCAATGGCTACAGTGGCAAACAGGGCATAGGCTTTATCGTACCTGTTTTCCAAACATAGAAAAATCAGGAACATGGTAGCCGTATGGCCGGAATAAAAAAGGTCTTTGGTGATCAACTGGTTGCCATAAAACATAGCGGTAACAGGATCATGCAGATAAATTAACCCTTTTGGCAGGTTGAGCGGTACCAAAGTGATGCTGATAATGCGCGAAACAAACAAGAGCAAAACAGTCCAACCGGCAACAATTAAAAAGCGCGGGTTTTGTACGGCACGGCAAACTGCCAGTAAAATCACGCTCCATAAAATACAAAAAATGGGTATAGATACATCGTGCTGCGGTATAAATTCGAGCAGCCAATCGTTTAAAACGATGCCATTGCGTTGCTGGATGTAGTTAAAAAAGTACGGGTTTACCGAAACGACGATAAAAATGATGACAAGTACCGCAAAAAGCCGCTTCCGGAAAGCGGTAAGCTTCCATTCTTGCGTCCATTTGTCCCTATATGAAGTATTTGTTAAATTTAGGTTATCAATTTCCATCCGCGGTAAACTTACAGTGTTTTTGATAAATGGTGCTATGTAAATAATATCTTGACAGGCAGTTTACGGTATTGGGCAGAAACAAGTTTGGAGGCAGATGCAAACAGGTTTATTGGCGGAAGTTGGCAATGCTTCTTTTATCGCATAAAAATCAGTGGCGGCGGGGCTGTTTACAAAAGCCTGAAATCGTCTGCATCGTTTAGAAAGGGGAAAAAGCGGCGGTTTTTGGCCAGTTCTTCTGCCGAAATAGAAAAGGTATAAACGTCTTCTTCGTCCCGTTTGTAATAAACAACTTTGCCGCCGGGGTCAATGCACGAAGAATCGCCCGAATGGTAAACTTCATTGCCATCATATCCAACACGGTTTACCGCAATTACATAAGCCTGGTTTTCAACCGCACGCGCCGGGATCAAAGTGCGCCAGTGCAAAGCGCGTTTTTCGGGCCAGTTGGCTACAATGATCAGCAAATCATAAACACCATTCAGGTTTCGAGTCCAAACCGGGAAACGCAAATCATAACAAATCATCGGGCAAATTTTCCAGCCTTTTAACTCCACAATCAAACGTTTTTTTCCGGCCGTAAACGTTTCGTGCTCTTTGCCCAGCGTAAATAAATGCCGCTTGTCGTACTGCGAAAACGTGCCGTCGGGCTGCATCCAGATCAGCCGGTTATAAAAATTTCCGTTTTCGCCGATCATCAAACTGCCCGTAACCACGCATTTATATTTTTGCGCCAACTGCTGCATCCACGCCATCGTTTTGCCGTTCATCTGTTCGGCCAAACTAGTGTTCATGGTAAAACCAGTGTTGAACATTTCGGGCAAAATAATCAGTTCGGTATTTTCGCGGATGCCGGAAGACAAGCGCAGGGCAATGTTTTTTAAATTCTGGTCAATGTTCTCCCAGAATAAATATCCCTGAAAAACAGTAACTTTTAAATTTTCCATTTTATTTTACGGCTGGGTTAAGGCAAAAATATTTTGGCTTATGCTTTTATCAACTGTTCGAGCGCTTTTGCCAGTGTTTCCTGCTTTTTGGCGAAACAAAAGCGCAAGATGCCAAAATCAGTTTTCTTGTTGTAAAAAGCAGAATTTGGTATCGCGGCCACGCCATTTTCGCTGATTAAACGTTTGGCAAAATCAACATCGTTTTCATTGGTAATCGTGGTGTAATTTACGGATTGAAAATAAGAACCCGCGCAAGGCAGCAATTTAAAACGTGAACTTTCTAAACCGGCCCGAAAAAAATCGCGCTTTTGCTGATAAAAAGCCGACAAGCCCAGGTATGCTTCTTTTACCTGCATAAATTTGGCGAGGGCAAACTGCACGGGCGTGTTCACCGAAAAAACATTAAACTGATGTATTTTCCTGAACTCGTTCATCAGCCAGGTGGGTGCCATGCAATAACCAATCTTCCAGCCGGTGATATGAAAAAGCTTGCCAAAAGAAGCACAGATCAAACTGCGTTCGGCCAGTTCGGGGTAACGCGCCATGCTGCGGTGCGGTTGCCCGTCAAATATAATGTGTTCGTAAACCTCATCGCTCAAAATCAAAATATCGGTTTTGTTGGTAAGGTTGACCAGTTCGCGGATATCTTCTTCCTGCAAAACCGTCCCGGTTGGATTGTGCGGCGAATTAACGATGATCATTTTTGTGCGTGAAGAAACCAAACGCCGCACCATGTTCCAGTTGATGCGGTAATCGGGCGGTTCCAGTTCTAAGCGTTTTACCACACCGCCCATTAGTTGGATGGCCGGTGCATAACAATCATAAGCCGGTTCAAAAATAATCACCTCATCGTTTGGATGGATGGTGGCGCAAATGGCTGTAAAAATAGCCTGCGTGCCGCCAGCAGTGATGGTAATTTCGTTATCCGGATGGTAAGTTGCGCCGTACAGTTCCTGCGTTTTGGCGGCAACGGCTTCGCGCAAAGGCAAAATACCAGCCATCGGCGCGTACTGGTTGTGGCCTTGCTGCATGGCCTGGTTAACCAGTTTGATCAGTTCCGGCGAACAATCAAAATCAGGAAAGCCCTGCGATAAATTAATAGCCCCGGCCTGTTGTGCCAAGGCAGACATCACGGTGAAAATAGTAGTACCGGTTTGTGGAAGTTTAGATTGAAAAGCGATCATCGGAGGCGAAAATAATTATTATTTCAGGATGATGGCAATAATCAGGGCCGAAGTTTTTGCAGGAGAAGTTAAAATGGATGCTTCTTTTACCGGCATAAAATTGGTGTCTTTTTTATCTTTCGGACTTTTCCGACTTCCTGTCTTCCCAACTTTATTTAAAAAACTGTAAATTCGTGTATGGAAACAATGATCTTACACCCAAAAACAAAGGAACAATTATCTGCTTTTAAAGCGATGGCCAAGGCTTTAAAAGTTGATTTTGAAACAGAGAAAAGCCCTTATGACCCAGAATTTGTTAAAAAGATTTTACAAGGAAGGGAAGATGTGAAAAATGGCAAAGGGGTTAAAATTGCCATTGAGGATTTATGGAAGTAATATTTACACCTCAAGCTGCAGAAGATTTAAAATTTTGGAAAAAAACTGGTAACAAGGCGATTCAAAATAAGATAGAACAACTGATTGATGCTATACAAGAAAATCCGTTTGATGGCATTGGAAAACCAGAACGATTGAAACATAATCTTTCCGGTTTCTGGTCTCGTAGGATCAATGGGGAACATCGTATTGTTTATCAGGTTTTTGATGAAGGTTTGGATTCAGTTTTAGAAATTCAATCTTTAAAAGGGCATTATTAAAACAAAGCACTCAAACTTGAGCAATCTTCTGAAACTTATTCCCGCAAAAATAGTTGTGCAGGCAATCAATCAGCAAGCATGAACCCCAACCCCAAATTAAAAGGACAATCCGCCTTGGTAACCGGCGCAAACAGCGGAATAGGTAAAGCCGTAGCCATTGCTTTAGGCAACGAAGGCGCAAACGTAGTGGTAAACTACGTAACGCACCCGGAAACGGCAGACGAGGTAGTCAACGAAATCAAAACAAACGGCGGCAACGCCATTGCGCTTCAGGCCGATGTGAGCAAGGAGGACCAGGTGCAAAATATGTTTCAGGAGATGTACAAAGCTTTTGGAACGATTGATATTTTGGTGAACAATGCCGGCCTGCAAAAAGATTCTAAATTTACGGAAATGAGTTTGGCCGATTGGCAATTGGTGATTGACATCAACCTGACCGGGCAATTTTTATGCGCCCGCGAAGCTGCGCGGGAGTTTTTAAAACGCGGTGTCGTACCTGAAAGAAGCAAAGCCGCAGGAAAAATTATTTGTATGAGCAGCGTTCACCAAGTAATTCCCTGGGCGGGGCATGTGAATTATGCCAGCAGCAAAGGCGGCATCAACATGCTGATGCAAAGCATGGCGCAGGAATTGGCACCGCATAAAGTCAGGGTGAACAGCATTGGGCCGGGAGCCATCCAAACGCCCATTAATAAAGCAGCTTGGGAAACGCCGGAAGCATTAAACAGCCTGCTCACTTTAATTCCTTACGGACGAATTGGACAACCTGAAGATATTGGGTTATTGGCAGCCTGGCTGGCCTGCGACGAATCGGATTACATCACCGGTGCAACCATTTTTATGGACGGCGGAATGACGCTTTACCCGGGTTTTTCTACCAACGGATAAAGCGTTTGATGCTTCTTTTATCATGCATTATTTGGCGCGGTTGTAAAACAGCACCATTTTTCGCAATCTTTTAGCTAAAGTTGAACTGAGTTCGCCCGGTTGCATCCGCCAGATCCAGTTTTTTTCTGTGGATGCCGGCGTGTTCATCCTTGCCCGTTCATCCAAACCTAAAACATCCTGCATCGGCACCACAACGGTTTTTGCTACGGATGAATAAGCGAGACGGATTAAATTCCAATGCACGTTTTGCCGGTTCAATTCCGTGTTTGCATATTGCGTTAAGCGTTTTACTGAACCTGGGTCGGCATCCCTAATAAACCAGCCCACGCTGGTATTATTATCATGCGTGCCGGTATAAGCAAAATGGTTTGGCGTATAATTATGCGGAATATGCGGCGAGCCAGGCATGTCATCGCCAAAGGCAAACTGCAAAACCTTCATGCCGGGCAGGTTAAACTCGTCGCGCAACTGGTAAACGGCTTCGGTAATTTCACCTAAGTCTTCGGCTACAAAAGGCAGTTCGCCCAATTGCTGTTGCATCAATTTAAAAAACTCACTTCCCGGCCCGGTTTTCCATTCGCCGTTGATGGCCGTTTTTTCTGCGGAAGGCACTTCCCAATAATCGGCAAAAGCTCGGAAATGGTCCAACCGCAACTCGTCAAACAGTTCCATGTTTTTGCGGATGCGCCGCACCCACCACGCGTAATTGTTTCCCTTCATCACCTCCCAACGAAAAACCGGCATTCCCCAAAGTTGTCCGTTGGCATTAAAATAATCCGGAGGAACGCCCGCCACGCCAACCATTTTGCTGTTTTCGTCCAAAGAAAACAATTGCGGGTTTGCCCAAACATCCACCGAATCGTAACTGATGTAAAAAGGCAAATCGCCCAAAAGCCGAATGCTTCTTTTATGGCAGTAATTTTTTAAATCGTGCCATTGCTTAAAAAACAAATATTGCAGCCACTTTTCTTTTTGCAATTGCTGGTCGTTTTCTACTGCAAAACGTTTTAAAGTTTGTTCGTCGCGTTTTTTAAATTCTTCCGTCCATTCGTACCAGGGCTTGTCTTCGTTCTCCGATTTTAAAACGGTGTAAAGCACAAAATTATCCAGCCAAAAATCTTCATTCTCGCAAAACAGGTTGAATTCCTGCTCCAAATGGTCAAAACTGCCTTCCTGAAAACGTTGGTAAGCCTGGTCAAAAAGCTGGTCTTTCACCCGTTTTGCACCTTCAAAATCAACTTGATTGGTAGGTGGGAGCATTGATTTTTTCAGGTCTTTTTTCTCCAGCAAACCTTTCTTCACCAATAATTCCGGACTAATCAGCAACGTGTTCCCAGCCATGCTTGAAAACGAACTGTAAGGAGAATTGGCCTGCGCCGGGCCAGTTGGGTTTAACGGCAGCAACTGCCAGTATTGCTGTTTGCTTTTGTGCAGAAAACGGGCAAAACGTTTGGCTTCCGGGCCTAAATCACCGATGCCAAAAGGCGAAGGCAGCGACGTGATGTGCATCAAAATACCGGCGTTTCTTTCCGATGGCTGCTGTTCCATTTTTAAAAAAGCGTAAGGCAACGCACTAAACAGGTTTCCAACTTCAATCGCCTGGTCTTCTACCGAACCCTTGTTGTTATCCAGCAGGTTTTTCCATTCCGATGGCACTTCCAAAGGCAAACACACACGCGTACTTTTCCAGTTGATGTTCTTGAAATCGGTGTTTTGCTCTTTGCAAATCGTGGCCAAACCCAAAGGCACCACCGTAATGTACCAGGTTTGCTCGTGCTGCCGTGCAAAAGCCATCAGGTTTTCTTTGTATTTTCCTTTGATGGTTAGCGGGATATATTTTCCTTTCGCAAACACGTCCGGCGCTGATTTTCGCTCGGTAAACAGCGCATTAACGAGGTGCAGTTTGATGTTGGCATTGTAACGCGTTTCCCAAAGTTCGTCCGGCGTTAAAGGTTTTTCTCCGCTGAGTTGTGCTAAAACTGCCGAACGTTTTTCGTAATCCACCGGTCGGCGGTTATCCGGGTCAACCATGCTGAAATCCCAAAACTCGCAGCCTTGGTAAACATCCGGAACGCCCGGACAAGTAAATTTTAAAAGTACTTGCGCCAGAGAATTAACAATGCCGAGGTCAGCAATTTTTTCGTGGAAAACGGAGAAGCTTTCCCAAAACTCGCCCGACTGGTCTAAAATTTTATTGATAAAAGAAGCAGTGGCCTGCTCATATTGTTCGTTCTCGGTTGCCCAGTCGGAGTTTCTTTTGCCTTCGCGCAAGGCTTTCACCATGTATTCCTGCAAACGGTCGCGGTAATTGTCTTCGTCTTCGCCCGGCATTGGAAACGTACCGATCAGCGTTTCGTAGATAAAATATTCGTCGTTCGCATCCGGCAAATTATTGGTTTTAAGCGGAATGTTGATCTGCCGCCAGCTTTTCACCTGCTCAAACCATTCTTCCTCCAAATCCGAAAGTACATTTAACCGCGCCCTTGCACCTTCGCCACGTTTGGTATCGTGGGTTGAAGTTGCGTTGATGGAAAGCGGCCACTTTTCCTGTTTCTCCAGCATTTGGTTGTGGAATTCTTCTACCGAAACACCAAAAGCATCGGGCGCATCGCCAACTTCGCTGTGGCCGATGAAGCGGTTGTAAGTGTACATCAGCGTATCTTCCACGCCTTTGGCCATTAGCGGGCCGGTAAACTGCATCAACCGTTGGTAAAAAAGCAAGGCGCGGCTGTTAAAATCGTTTTTGTTTTTGGGCGAAGGATGTAGCAAAACATCTTCCAGCAAGGTTAAAGCCAGATATAGTTCGGGCTTGTTTTTGTGGATCAGCGTGAATACTTCTTTTACCTGCCTTTTTTCTTCCTCGCCCAACGGGAACCGGTTGCCGTAAAAACGATAAACCGGACAATAGATCAGCAACGCACCAATCGCATTTTTTAAATCTTCGGGGTCGGTATTTTTTAAAGCTTTTTTTGGCGCAAGATTCAATTCCAAAAAATAATGATACAAATTTTCCAGTTCGCCGCCCATGTGTTCGCGCAAAATGAGCGCTTTCTTTTCGCGGATTTGCTTTTGCACCGGTTTCTGGTCGCCGGCCAGTTGCTGGTAAAACTGGGTAAACTGTTTTTCAGAATTTTTCTTGGTGAAGATGTTATTCACCAAAGCCAAATAATCGTAACCTGAAGTTCCTTCTATCGGCCAGTAATCGGGCAAACGTTCGCCTTTTTCCAGGATTTTCTCCACCACAATGTACGCTTCCGGCCCGGCCATTTGCCGCAATTGTTCCAAGTACAAAGTCGGGTCGTACAAACCATCCACGTGGTCAATGCGCAAGCCTTGGAAAATGCCTTCTTTCACCCATTCCAATATTTTTTGGTGATAGGTTTCAAAAACTTCCTGCTTCTGGATGTTGAGGCAAATCAAACTGTTCACCGTAAAAAAACGGCGGAAATTGATCTTGCTGTCGGTTTCCTGGTACGAACACAAACGGTAATGCTGTTCTTCGGCCAAACCCAAAATCGAGTCCGGGTTTTGGTTGATTTTCTTCAGGT
Organism: Mucilaginibacter sp.; assembly: GCF_041088075.1. Lineage (GTDB taxonomy): Bacteria > Bacteroidota > Bacteroidia > Sphingobacteriales > Sphingobacteriaceae > Mucilaginibacter_A. The sequence goes on from NZ_JBGCVY010000019.1 coordinate 24,240, forward strand.
TTGCTTCGATTAAAACTCGTACTTTCTCGTCCTTCATCATCGAAGCCAACTGCAATTTGATCTCGTTCCAACGCAGCGCATACAGTTTTGCATCGTCCAGCATTTCCAAATCTTCCAACTGGTTCACCAATTGCCGGATGGTTTCATCCGAATTTTCATGCGGTAAAAGAAGCACCGAGGCGTAAGAGCGCGGACTGAGCGGATAATCGTTTTCGAAATAATTCAACACCAATCGGTCATCTTTAAAAGCTACTTTGAGGTCGCCTTTTCTTACCGTTTCGTCCAGCGCATCGCCCAAAAACGGAACCATCATGCGGTCCCTAAAAAAAGTAGTGGTAAAAGAAGTATCAAAAAAACCGGCATAAGCAGAACGCGCGCCTTTTTCCAGCACGTCCATTAGCCAGGGGTTTTTCGTGCTGAAAGCCATATGGTTAGGCACAATATCCTGCAGCCATTGCATCCCAAATGCTTTCAGTTTTTGGCTGATGGAACGCAGTTGTTCTTCCGTTCCTATTTCCGGGTTGATGCGGTGCGGGTTTAAGCCATCGTAACCGTGCGTGCTTCCAGGCGTTGCTTCCAAAATAGGAGAGGCGTAAACGGTGGAAACGCCCAGCTTTTGCAGGTACGGAATGATCTTTTCAAAATCATTAAAATTAAAATCTTTATGAAACTGTAACCGGTAGGTAGATACAGGGTTGGTCATGTTTGGTTGCTGTAAATAGTGATGGATTGAGGTTGAAGCGTTACCGGAGTCGAAGCGTTAACAGATTGAGGCGCGTTTTCCGGCCCGTTCCATTCCAAATCTGCGGAAGCCAAAACTTTGTGCCATTGCTGCTGATTGTAAGGCAGTTGGATTTGCTGGATTTGGTCAGAAAAGTTCATTAAACAAAGCACTTGGTTATCTTCGTGCCAACGGTGCAGCATTAAGGTTTTGGTGTTTTCATCCGAAGAAACCCCTAAATGCTGGCGGTTTAAATGGTGCAAAGCGGGAAGTTGTTTGCGCAAGGAAATCAGCGTTTTGTAAAAGCGCAATAGGGTGGCGTGAGGTTGCTGCTCAACCAAATCCCATTGTAATTTTGACCCGGTAAAAGAAGCATCGTCCACCGGATCGGGCGCTTCGCCTTCGGCATGAAAAGCGGCAAATTCTGCTTTGCGGCCTTTGCACACGGCTTCGGCCAGTTCCGGGTCGGTATGGCTCACGAAGTATAGAAACGGATGCGGTTCGCTGTATTCTTCGCCCATAAAAAGCATCGGTAAAAAAGGCGATACCAAAACGGCTCCGGCCATCAGTTTCTGCATTTCAAAGCTGAAAAGCGCACTGCTTCTTTCGCCCAACATTCTATTTCCAACCTGATCATGGTTTTGGGAGAAGACCACAAACTGCTCGCCCGGATTATCTTCGGCCTTGATGCCAAACGTTTTTTTGCGGTGCGGCGAGTACAACCCATCGTAAACGTAAGCATCGCGGTAGGCTTTTTCGAGGTGTTTGATGCCGTCGAAATCCGAATAATAACCGGTTTTATCGCCGCTGACGGTAACGCGCAAAGCATGATGAAACTCGTCAATCCATTGCGCATCCATCCCGAAACCTTCTTTTTCTAATGGATTGATAAAGCGCGTATCGTTCAAATCCAGTTCTACAATTAAATGATGTTTGCGACCGGTTTCGGCCATCAATTGGTTTACGTTTTGTTTGATTTCGCGCAGCAAATGTTTGGTGCTGAAATCCTTAATGGCGTGGACGGCATCCATCCGCAGCGCATCAATATGGAAATCGCGGAACCACATCAGCACGTTTTCGATGTAATACTGGCGCACGGCATCGCTGTATTCATCATCAAAATTGATGGCGTTGCCCCAGGGCGTATTGTATTTTTGGGTGAAGTACTGTCCGAATTCGCCAAAATAATTGCCTTCCGGGCCTAAGTGGTTGTACACCACATCCAGCACCACGCCAATGCTTCTTTTATGGCATAAATTTACGAGGTGCTGCAAACCTTGCGCACCGCCGTAAGTATTTTGAACGGCAAAGGGAAAAACGCCATCGTAGCCCCAATTACGGTCGCCGGGAAATTGGGCAACCGGCATAATTTCTATCGCCGTAATGCCCAATTCTTTTAAATAATCCAGCTTTTGTTCGATGCCGGCGAAAGTTCCTTGAGGCGTAAAAGTACCGGTATGCAGTTCGTACAATAAATATTCTGCCAGCGGATAGTTTTGCCAGTCCTGATCGCCCCACACAAAAGCAGAAAGATCAATAGCTTGCGAAGCACCGTGAACACTTTCCGGTTGTGATAAAGAAGCAGGATCGGGCAGCGGCTTTTCTCCATTCAAAACAAACTGGTACAAATCGCCGGGTTTTAGTTCGGGCGTTGTTAAAATCCAGTAACCATACGATGCTTCTTTTAGCGGGTATTTTTTGTTGTTGGCCGTGAGCAGCAGTTCTGCAGATTTTGCTTTTGGCGCCCAGAGTTTTACTTCGGCTTCGCCTCGGGCATTAAAATTTACACCGATGCTTCGTTGTTTTAAGTTGAGGTCAGCCAGCATGTTTAATTTTTTAATTGTTTTAAAACGACAACGGATCGGCCGGCTACATTGATCGTGTCTGTTGCGTTAAAGCGCGTACCGGTTTCGGTTATACAATCTTCCGAAGTGTCTAAAACTTTAAGCCAGGATTTGGCAAATTTTTCGGGCGGAAGGATGTAGTCTAACGGGCCGTGGTAGGCGTTAAAAATCACGTAGAAGCTATCGTCCCAAATTTTATTGCCCTGTTCATCTACATAATGCAATTCGCGGCCATTTAAAAATACGCCCAACGATTTGGCAAAATCATGCGACCAGTTTTCTTCCGACATTTCCATTCCTTCGGGCAAAAACCAGGCAATATCATTTACCTTTGTGCGGATAGCAACGCCCTGAAACCAGTTCCGGCGGCAAAAAACAGGATGGTTTTTGCGCAGTTCGATCAGTTTTTGGGTAAACTCCAGCAATTTCTGGTCTGCATTTTTCCAATCCAGCCACGAAACTTCGTTGTCCTGGCAGTAAGCATTATTGTTTCCGCCTTGCGTCCGCCCAAATTCATCGCCGGCAACCAGCATCGGTACGCCTTGCGATAGAAACAAAGTAGCTAAGAAGTTGCGTTTTTGCTGGTTCCGTAGTTTGATAATTTCCGGGTCGTCCGTCGGGCCTTCCACACCGCAGTTCCAGGATCGGTTGTGGCTTTCGCCGTCGTTGTTGTTTTCGCCGTTTGCTTCGTTGTGTTTCTCGTTGTACGAAACCAGATCGTGCAAGGTAAAACCATCATGCGCCGTAATAAAGTTGATGCTGGCCGTTGGGTTACGGGCATCGTCCATGTACAAATCCGGGCTGCCGCTTAAACGTTCGGCAAATTCGCCCAACATACTGTCGGCACCGCGCCAGTAATCGCGCATGCAATCGCGGTACTTGCCGTTCCACTCCGCCCATTCGGACGGGAAGTTTCCAACCTGGTAGCCGCCTTCGCCAATGTCCCAGGGTTCGGCAATCAGTTTGGCTTGGGAGATGACCGGGTCCTGGTAAATAATTTCAAAAAAAGAACTTAGTTTATTTACCTCGTGCAGTTCGCGGGCCAGGGTAGAAGCCAAATCAAACCGAAAGCCATCTACGTGCATTTCGGTGATCCAGTAACGCAAGCTATCCATAATCAAACGGAGCACGTTTGGCAAATTGGCATTCAAAGTGTTGCCGGTGCCGGTATAATCTTTGTAATAGCGTTTGTTTTCGTCCATCAAACGGTAATAGGCAGCGTTATCAATCCCTTTAAAAGAAAGCGTCGGGCCCAGCTCGTTCCCTTCGGCGGTATGGTTGTAAACCACATCAATAATCACTTCAAGCCCTGCTTTGTGCAGTTCTTTTACCATGTTTTTAAATTCGGTAACCTGCTGTCCCTGCGTGCCGCTACTGGAGTAGCGCACATCGGGCGCAAAAAAACCAATGGTATTATAGCCCCAATAGTTGGACAGGTTGTGTTTTACCAAATGTTCATCAATGATAAAGTGATGGACAGGCATCAACTCAACCGCTGTAATGCCAAGTCTTTTTAAATATTTGATGGTTGCCGGATGCGCCATTGCTGCATAAGTGCCTCTGATTTCCTCCGGGATTTCGGGGTTGAGGTTGGTAAAGCCTTTGACGTGCGTTTCGTAAATAATGGTTTTATGGTAAGGGATATCAAGTTTTTTGTCGCCTTCCCAGTCATAATTTTCGTCTATTACCACACTTTTCGGAACGTATTCGGCATTGTCGGTATCGCTAAAACTCAGGTCTTTGTCCGGGTCGTTCACATCGTAACCAAAAAGAGATTCGTGCCATTTTACCGGCCCGGCGATGGATTTGGCGTAAGGGTCAATCAAAACTTTACAGGCGTTGTAGCGTAAACCGTTCAGCGGGTCGTAAGGGCCGTCAACACGGTAGCCATAAAGCTGCCCGGCTTTTAATTGCGGGAGATAAACATGCCAGATGTAATAGGTGCATTCTTTTACATCTATTTTTGTTTCGTGGCCGTCATCATCAAACAAACACAATTGTACAGCGGTAGCGCCCGGTGCAAACAGCGCAAAATTAACACCTTTGTTGTCTAATGTTGCTCCTAAAGGGTATGGGTTTCCAGGGTAATCAGTTATAATCATATAGATAATAAAGAAATCTGCCTTTTTAATGTTTTAATAACAAAAAAATTTGCTTCAAAACTAATCCTGGCCAAGCACGTATATACCGGCCAATACTGTTTTTACCGGCATAAAAACAGTATCGGCAAAGGCTTGGGCCGAATTGATTTTTGTGTATTTGATTCGGCCGGATTAGTTTAACTTTGAAGCCGCACTGCAATTATTTGGGGTTTGATATATGCCGAACCATAACTACAACAAAATCTACTGATGCTTAAATGCTGTTTTTATCAACCTAAAACCGGCACAGGATAAAATTCTACTATGTTTGATGACAATACCGATGCAGAACAACTGCGCATACTCGAAAACGAAGCCAAAGAAGTCCCTTTAGAAAGATGGGGGCCGTACCTGAGCGAACGGCAATGGGGCACCGTTCGGGAAGATTACAGCCAGAACGGCGATGCCTGGAACTACTTTCCGCATGACCATGCCCGCAGCCGCGTTTACCGCTGGGGCGAAGATGGTTTGGCCGGGATTTCTGACTATTACCAGCAACTGTGTTTCTCTGTTGCTTTATGGAACGGAAAAGATAAGATTTTAAAAGAACGGCTTTATGGTTTAACCAACTATCAAGGCAACCACGGCGAAGATGTAAAGGAGCTGTATTACTATCTGGATAATGTGCCTACGCATTATTACATGAAGTATTTGTACAAGTATCCGCAGCAGGCTTTCCCGTATTACGAATTAAACCGCAGGAATGCCGAGCGATCAAAACTGGAACAGGAATACGAACTGCTGGATACCGGCATTTTTGACGAAGACAGGTATTTTGACGTAACGGTAGAATACGCCAAAAAAAGCTCGGAAGATATCCATATCCGCATTGAAATAACCAACCGCGGCGATGAAGATGCGCCGATAACCGTGCTGCCAACTTTGTGGTTTTACAACCGCTGGCAATACGATCAAACAAAAGCCAAACCGGTGATCGAAGCGCAGGAAGACGGATCGGTAAAGGCTACGCATGTGCCTTTGGGAACTTACCATTTGTATTACGACGAGCCGGATTACCAGTTGTTTACCGAAAACGAAACCAATAAAGAACGCTTGTTCGGCACGCCCAACGATGTCCCTTTTGTAAAAGACGCTTTCCACGAAGCCATCATCAATGGTACAGATTTGGAAGCTTTGCAGGAATTGAAATCGGGCACTAAATTCTCGCCGGTTTATCAGTTTATGGTGAAGGCAAAATCATCCAAAACCATTAAGTTGCGCCTGTCAAAAGGAAGGGTAAAAAACCCGCTGGACGAAAAGTTCGATACTGTTTTTACCACCCGAAAAAAAGAGGCGGACATCTTCTACAAAAACTTATACCCAAACGCTACCAGCCCGGATCTGCTGAACATCCAGCGACAGGCTTTTGCCGGTTTGCTTTGGAGCAGGCAGTATTACCATTACGATACACAACGCTGGCTGACCACAAGCGACGGCATTTCTCCCGTGGTGGAAAACCGGCTGAACGGACGGAACAGCAGTTGGAAATACCTGAAAAACCAGGACGTCATTTCGATGCCTGACAAATGGGAATATCCCTGGTACGCGGCATGGGATTTGGCTTTTCATTGTGCCGCCATGGCGATGATAGACCCAAACTTTGCCAAAAACCAGTTGATCCTGATCATGCGCGAATGGTACATGAACCCGGAAGGGCAAATCCCGGCCTACGAATGGGATTTCAGCGATGTAAACCCGCCCGTTCATGCCTGGGCTGCTTTGGAAGTTTACCGCATCGAAAAAGAGAAAAGAGGCGTAGGCGATATCAAGTTTTTGAAACGCATTTTCCAAAAACTCATCATCAATTTTACCTGGTGGACAAACCGCGTAGACGTGGAAGGCAAAAATATTTTTGCCGGCGGTTTTTTGGGTTTGGATAATATCGGCGTGTTCGACCGCAACAGCAAACTGAACGGCCACCTGGAGCTGGAGCAGGTGGACGGCACCAGTTGGATGGGCATGTACGCCCTCAACATGATGGACATTGCGCTGGAAATTGCCATGCACGATGACTCTTTTGAAGATTCGGCCGTAAAATTTTACGAACATTTTGTGCTGATTGCCGATGCTTTGAACGGTATGGGCTTGTGGAGCGAGGAAGACAAGTTTTTTTACGATACGCTGCGCCTGCAAAGCAACCACGCATACCATTTAAAGGTGCGTTCGATTGTGGGTTTAACTTCGCTTTTTGCGGTTTCTATTTTCAGTTACAACAATCTGGAAAAGCTGCGCGATTTCCGAAAACGGGCAACCTGGCTCAACCAGTTCCGCGAAAAAAACCGCCAGTTTTTGCCCATTACCGATAACAGAAAAGGCGGAAAAGTGCTGCTTTCCATTGTAGATAAAACCAAGCTGACGCATTTACTGGAACGTGTTTTTGACGAGGACGAGTTTTTGGCCGAAGGCGGCGTCCGTGCGTTGTCCAAAGCTTACAAAGACAATCCGTATTCGGTTGATATTGAAGGCAGTACTTATACTATTCAATACGATCCGGCAGAATCTACTTCGGATATGTTTGGCGGAAACTCCAACTGGCGCGGCCCGATTTGGCTCCCGATCAATTACATGCTGATCCGCGCGCTGCGCAAATACCACGAATTTTACGGTGATGAATTTACGATGGAGTTTCCAAAAGGCTCGGGCAAACACATCAACTTAAAAGAAGCTGCGGACGAACTTTCGCGCCGGTTGATCAACATGTTTGCCAAAGACAAAACTGGAAAACGCCCGATCAACGGAGAGGACAATGGCTTCTACCAAAAACCCGAAAACGCTGACCTGGTGCTTTTTTACGAATATTTTCATGGCGATAACAGCCGGGGCGTTGGTGCCAGCCATCAAACGGGCTGGAGTTCATTGGTGGCCAATCTAATTTCGGATTTAGGATAGAAGGAGGTTGAGAGGTGAAAGGTAGCAAACTATACTTCCCCTCTCAAGAGGGGTTAGGGGTGTGTTCTTCTTGCACCTCAAATTTATGCCGATAAAAGAAGCATTGCTATCCAGACGATGCTTCTTTTATCGGCATAAAAAAAGCATCCTTTTAAAAACTTATTACTTTTTAAAAGGCTTTATAAGGAGAGAGGACTAAGCAAGACATGACAGGAAAAACAATCATCGTATCGAACAGGTTGCCGGTAAAAATACAGGAAAAAGAAGGCGTTTACCATTCCTCCGCAAGCGAAGGCGGGCTGGCAACCGGGCTGGGATCGGTTTACCAAAACGCCGACAATGTCTGGATTGGCTGGCCGGGGACAGAAATCATCCCGGAAAAACAGCAGGAAATCATCGGCCAGTTGCACGAACTGAGCTTGTTGCCGGTTTTTTTAAGCCAGCAGGAAATCAGCGAATATTACGAAGGTTTTTCCAACGAAGTGCTTTGGCCGATCTTTCATTATTACGCATCCACCTACAGCAATTACCGGCAATCCAACTGGGAGTTTTACCAGCAGGTAAACCAAAAATTTGCCGATGCCGTTTTGAGCGTGGCCAAACCCGGCGATACCATTTGGGTACACGACTACCAACTGATGCTGGTTCCGCAGCTCATCCGCGAAAAACTGCCTGATGTTTCCATCGGTTTTTTCCTGCATATCCCGTTCCCTTCGTTCGAGCTTTTCCACTTGATCCCGTGGCGGAACGAGTTGCTGAAAGGTCTGCTTGGTGCGGATTTGGTTGGTTTCCACACGTTTGATGACGTGCAGCATTTTACCCATTCCTGCGCGCGTTTGCTAAACGTTAATTTATCGGCCAATATCATCTCGCTGCCTGACCGATTGGTGGTGGCCGAAGCTTTTCCGATGGGTATTGATGAGCAAAAATATGCTGCTTTGGCCACAACAGAAAAGGTTAAACAGGAAATTGAGCAGTTAAAAGAAAGCCTGAACGGTGCCAAAATTGTTCTTTCCGTTGATCGCTTAGACTACAGCAAAGGTATTTTGCAGCGTTTGCTGGCTTTTGAAGAACTGCTGCGGAAAAACCCGGAATTTATCGGCAAAGTGGTTTTGTACATGATCGTCGTTCCGTCGCGTGATACCGTTCCACAATACAAACATTTGCGCGACGAAATTGACAAGCGCGTGGGCAATATCAACTCGCTTTTCCGCACCATCAATTGGAGCCCGGTGCACTATTTTTACCGCTCTTTTCCGATCGAAACGTTGTCGGCTTTGTATGCCTGCGCCGATGTCGCGCTGGTTACGCCAATGCGCGACGGCATGAACTTAGTGAGCAAGGAATATGTAGCCAGCCGGACAGACAACACCGGCGTTTTGATTTTGAGTGAGATGGCCGGCTCTTCGCGCGAGTTGATTGACGCTTTGATCGTGAACCCAAACAACACGGTGATGATGGCCGAAACCATCAAAAAAGCGTTGGAAATGCCGGTCGAAAAACAGCAAGGCCGGATGGTGAAGCTGCGCAAAATTGTAGAAAAATTTAATGTAACGCATTGGGTGAAAATTTTTATGGAGCGCTTGAAAGAAGTAAAAGAGCTGCAGCAATCGTTGCATACGCGTTACATCAGCGAAGTAACCACCAAAGCCATTTATAAAATTTATGCTAAAACCTGCCGCCGTATTTTCTTTTTGGATTATGATGGCACACTGGTTGGCTTTAACGCAGACCCGAAAAAAGCTTCGCCGGATGATGAATTGTACCGCATTTTGCAGGATTTGGCGGCTGATCCTTCAAACACCGTTGTTTTGATAAGTGGCCGCGATTACCAGACTTTAGAAAACTGGTTCGGCCACATCCCGGTTACGTTGATTGCCGACCACGGCGCCTGGCAAAAACTAAACGGCACTTGGGAAAGCATGCCATCGCTGGACGACCAATGGAAAAAAACCGTTTATCCCGTGCTGGAAACTTTTGCCGACCGTACGCCCGGTTCTTTTGTCGAAGAAAAAACCTATTCCTTAGTTTGGCATTACCGCAATGTGGGCGCAGGCTTGGGCGAATTGCGTGCTGGCGAACTGGTCAACAATTTGCATTACATCACCAGCAACCAGGGTCTGCAGATTTTGTCTGGCAATAAAGTGATCGAAATAAAAAACATCGAAATCAACAAAGGGCGCGCCGTTACGGCAATGCTGCACCAAAACCAGTACGATTTTGCTTTGGCCATCGGCGATGACCATACCGACGAAGACACTTTTAAAGCCATGCCCGAAAATTCGGTAACCATCAAAGTGGGCAGCAGCAGTTCGGCAGCCAAGTATTACCTGAACGATGTTAACGAGGTAAGAAATTTATTGCAGGGCTTTGCAAAAGGTGTTGCGGTGCACGAGTAAAAAAGGGTGGTAAAAGAAGCATTGGTTTTTGGTGCGATGCTTCTTTTATGCCTGTTTTTTTTAATATTTTTTTGAGCCTGTTTAAATATATACAAGTAAAAATGGCAATGCTTCTTTTACCCTACAAAAATTGGAGTTTGCATTAATTTGAATAAATCAAAATTACCTGTTTGCTATTTTTTTAGGGGGGTAAAAGAAGTATTTAAAATAATTCGGACAAAATTTAAACAGGCTCTTAATCTTTGTAAAATAAACCGATATTCAGCGTTCGTACTTATTTAACTATAAATTAGATGTTTAGCTAAAATACCTGATGGTGTCTTAGCTTTTTTGTCAAATATCTTTGTGTTGGCAAAAACTATGAAATTATCTTTGGCCCTTGAAACAGCTACATTAAGTAAATTTGGTTTACGGTCAAAAAACATAGTTCCTGAATCTCCTTCACCATAAACCATTGAGAATAAAACGATAGGCCTTTCCGCTCCTTGTAAAGCATGGACCGTTCCTAACTTTAATAAAGTAATGTCAAAACCTGCCTTTTTTAGAGCGTATTGCAAACTGTTTTTTTGGCCTACAAATGGCGTGATGATACCAACAGCATTTTCTAATTTTCCATATTTTTCTTCAATTTTATGTTTGTTTAGTTTTAACCAATTAACGATTGCATTTGCTTCATTTAAATTATATCTGCTTGTATTAATTATTGTAGAGTTTCCTTCTACATGAATGCAATACATTGGTGGAAAAAGATTGCTTTTATCTGCCTTTCCTTTAAGCGGTTTTAGTTGTCCGTTATAAGCTAAAACATTACAATAATTTATAATTTCGTCATAACAACGTCTATGTTCAACAAGAATGACACCTTTTTCTGATAATCCAACCTCTTTATAGCAACAAGCGTTTTGTGCCATTTTCATGATACTTCCCGTCGAAGCTAAAAATCCTTTGGGGTCAAACTCTTTTTCATAAACAAGGTCTTCATAATTTTTAATCAATCCTTCGCGTTTTAAATTTCCAACATCAATTTTGTTCGTGATGTTCCAAACTGGCTCAATTTGCTTAACATCTCCAACTATTACCGCTTGTTTCGCAAGAGAAAATGTAGCTATTCCAACTTCTGGTGAAACTTGCCCAGCTTCATCAACAATTAATAAATCAATGAAGTTAAAAAGTGGGGGATTATCGAAAATGTTTTTTCCGTCTTCGCCTTTCTTTAAAAATTTGAATGAACTGAAAAATTTGGGTGCCATATAAAACGTACTTACAAAACAAGGTGTAAGCATTGCTTGTCTGTTCCATCTGTTTTTTATTGCATCAACCCCCTTTTTGTCAAAGTTTACATCTGTCAAATCCTTCTCAATTTGCAAAAGCCATCGTCCTTCCCAATAATGCAATGCCAATTGAAATGCTTTGTGCCGCAGGGTAACATCTAATTCATCGTAAAAACAATTAGGCTGAGAAAGCTTTTGGTCTTGTTTCTTTAAACCATCAATTTTTATATTTTCAAATTCCCAATATTCGGCTTCGTTTTTTGGTGGGTTACCTTGGATTAAATTTTGTTGTTTCCATTTTTTCCATCCTGCAATTGTTTCAATTAAATTCTTCGCTAATTTAATTTTGTCATCAATTAATTGAAGTATAGTGTTTTGGGTAAATTGGAATCCGGTTGTTTCTACAATTAAAGAATCTCTTAAAATAATTCTAATCTCAGAAGCCCTGTTTTTTAAAGTTGAATTTACGCCTAAAAAGCAAAATAATTTCCGAAAAAAAGATTCATTGTTAAAATGAAAAATTATTTTTTCTTCTAAGTTGGTTAAGTTGGCAATATCTATCTCAAAAGCTTTTTCATTTAAAATGTTATCAGAATAATATTTTGGTTGTTCTTTGTTTTCATTGCAATATGACAACAAAAATATCTTTTCAGCCTTTAAGTATTCTTTCCATTTTTGGGATGCACTTTTTAATGAAGATTGAATATCA
>NZ_JBGCVY010000020.1:0-122083 GCF_041088075.1 Mucilaginibacter sp.
CAAAGGCGCGGCGGGCGTTACTTCAACCGTTGTAGAATCTTCGGTGGCAACAACCACAAAGGCAGAATAAGAGTTGCCTTCGTTGGAACGCTGGTTGTAATTAATTGAGTAATAATCTTTGGCCAGCGTATTGACCGGCAAAACCAACGTGGCGCCCGAAACATTGGAAGCGTAAATATGGGCATAAACCACAATCGGGTTGGCAGCAGAAATATGGATCCCTTTTAAAGATTGCCCTTCTGTGCCGAGAAAAGCAGATTGCGGCATCACCACTTCGGTAACCTGGTTGGCCGTAACATTAAAACTTTGCGAATAGCTGCCATCGGCAACGGTTACAGTTCCGGTTGTGCTGATATCGGAAGTCAAATACAAACTCATTTGGCAGGACGAACTACTGGTAACACCGCGCACATTATCCATATAAGCCACCCAAAAATCCGTGCCTTTGTTGGTTTGCGCGAAAACCGGGCCGGCAAAGGCAAGCATTAGCAACAAAGAAAAAATACAGAAAGTAAATTTTTTTGTCATGCTTCTTTTACTGCCTTAATTTTTGTGCCCACAATTTTTGGTTTTACGGTAACCTATAAAATTTTTAAGCGTATAAAAGTTAAATCGGATAGGTTATGCTCCTCATTTCACTGACAATCTTTCTTTACAAAAAATATTTTTCAGCCAAAAAACATCCGAACATACTAAAAAAAACCAGTTTAAATTACACTATTTCAAATTTTAATATTTGAAAAATCAGTCGGCTTATTCAGGCAATATTTTTGTTTGAAAAGAGAATTGAACCGTAAACTTGTTTCGGTTTATTTAGATTGAAGCAAATATTTGGCGAGGCGATAATCCATGTGCCTATTCAATTTTAATTCAGTAATGTTTTGGCTAAAGCCAACTTAAACTTTATCTATTCCACGGCCTAAAGGCCGTGGCAATTTAACTGGCTTATTTTATAGCGATTTTTTTTAACGCTGATAACAAAATCTTACACCATTATTCAGAAGTTGTTTAAACTTTTAACTGTCATCATCTTATTATTTGTTTAATTTAATAAAGGACACACCCCTAACCCCTCTCGAGAGGGGAAGCACAGTTTGCTATCTTTCTAACGATAGAAAGGTAGGCGCCATATTTCCCCTCTCGAGAGGGGTTAGGGGTGTGTTTCGCTTCTATTTTTAAAAACATATATGATAAATATCCGAATAAAATGTTTAAACAACTTTTTAGTTGTTATTCAGAGCCCGTTTAAATTTGTTCAATTTATTTTTCATGCTTCTTTTACCGCTTAAAAATTGGTAAAACATTTTATTTTCGATTTATAAAAACTGATACGGCCACCAATTTTTACAGGGTAAAAGAAGCATCTCCAATTTTCTGGCAAAATTTAAACAGGTTCTTGTTCATTGCCACGGCCTTCAGGCCGTGGATAAAGGGAAATAGAACTGGCTTTAGCCAAAATACAAGGCACCAATTTTTATGGCATAAAAGAAGCATCAAAAATACACCCGACAAAAATTTTAACAGACCAAAAATACACTGGTAAAAACAGTATTAAAGCTGATCTTTTAAAACCTGCCAAACATTTTGCGCCACAATTTTTGCGCCTTTTGCAGTTGGATGGATGCCGTCGCGCTGGTTCAAATCCCGGTTCCCGGCCACATTTTCAAGTAAAAAAGGCACCAAAGCCATGTTGTTCTTTTTGGCCAGTCTGGGGAACACTTTCCCAAAATCACTCGCATAAGTCCCGCCCATATTTGGCGGCACTTGCATTCCCGTCATCACCAATTTTGCTTTCGGGTACTTTGCTTTTACCTGATCAATGATAGCTTGCAAATTCGCTTCCGTTTCTGCAACCGGGATGCCGCGCAAACCATCGTTTGCGCCCAGTTCCAGCACAAAAACGTCAACCGGCTGGCGCAATAACCAATTGATTCTATTTTTTCCATCCGACGAAGTTTCCCCGCTTAAACCACCGTTCACCACTTTATAAGGCAGTTTCAGCGAATCAATCGTTTGCTGGATGACCGACGGAAAAGCATCATTTTGCGGATCATCCAAACCGTAACCGGCCGTTAAACTGTTCCCAAAAAACAAAATGCTTTTTTGCGTTTGCGTTTTGGCCGATGCTTCTTTTACCGTATCTTTTTCAGTGCCTTCGGTTGGCTTTTGCTTGTTGCCGCATCCGCAGAAAATCAGTAAGGAAACGAGGGCGAAACAGGAAAATATTTTTTGCATCATACAGGTGTAACAAAATTGCTAAAACAGTTTCTTAAACATACAGCTAACATTTAAGTTTAGCAATAGTCCGTATATTTCAAAACATCAAAATTTCAATCTCTTGGCCAATTCAATTCTCAGAACAGAAAATTTAACCAAAACCTATAAAAGCGCGGGCAACACGCTTACGGTTTTAAACAATATCAATTTTTCGGTGGATAAAGGTTCCACTTTTGCCATTGTCGGCCCTTCCGGCAGCGGAAAAACCACGTTGCTTGGCCTTTGCGCCGGTCTGGACCGTTCCACTTCCGGTTTGGTCGAACTTAACAACATCCGTTTGGATAATTTAAGCGAAGATGAACGCGCGCAAGTCCGCAACCAATATGTGGGTTTTATCTTTCAAAATTTCCAATTGCTTCCAACTTTAACCGCCCTCGAAAACGTCATGGTTCCATTAGAGTTGCGGGGCGAGAAAAACAGCCGCGCCCGTTCGATGGATTTGTTGGACAAAGTGGGACTGGCAGACCGAAGCCATCATTATCCAACCCAACTTTCGGGCGGCGAGCAGCAGCGGATTTCTTTGGCGCGTGCTTTTTCCAATCAGCCTAAAATTTTATTTGCCGATGAACCAACCGGAAACTTAGACGCCGAAACCAGCGAAAAAATGGTCAAGTTATTATTCGACCTAAACCGTGAAAGCGGCACCACGCTGATTTTGGTAACGCACGATATGGAACTGGCTTCTAAAACCCAACGCATTATCCGCATCAAAGGCGGCAATTTAATTTCTGATGAGCGCACCGCCGCCGCAATTTAACACATACTTCTTTTATCGCCCTTTTTTTAAATGAACACGGATCCCATCAATTATAAACGCCCCATCAATTTTGGCTGGCTGCTGCAAATGGCTTGGCGCGACAGCCGTAAAAACCGGTCGCGGTTGTTCCTTTTTATTTCTTCCATTGTGCTGGGCATTGCCTCGCTCGTTGCCATTTATTCTTTCGGTTTTAATTTGAGGCAGGATATTGACCGCCAGGCCGCAGAATTGGTTGGTGCCGATCTGGTAATTTCCGGAAACAAACCGCTTTCGCCCCAAATCCAAACTTTGGTGGATTCTTTGGGCGACCGGAAATCAACCCAACGCAGCTTTGTTTCGATGGCGCTTTTCACCAAAAACCAGGGAACGCGTTTTGTGGAAGTGCGCGCGTTGCAAGGCGATTTCCCGTATTATGGTTCCATCGAAACCACGCCGGCCTCCGCAGCAACCACTTTCCGGAAAAAACAGCAAGTGCTGGCCGACCGCAACCTGATGCTGCAATTTAACGCGCATCCCGGCGATTCCATTAAAATTGGGAAAGTAACGTTTGCCATTGCCGGTATTTTGGATAAAGCACCCGGCCAAACCAGTATTTCTGCTTCCGTTGCGCCGGTGATTTACATGCCGCTCTCCTACCTTGAACAAACCGGTTTGATGCAGCGCGGCAGCCGCATCAATTACAGTTATTACATCAAGTACGACCGACCGGAAAACATTGAAAAACTGACCACCAAAATAGAACCGCGTTTAGATAAAGAAGATTTAAACCTGCAAACGGTGGCTTCTCAAAAAGAACAAACCTCACGTTCTTTTGAAGATTTAACGCATTTTCTGGCTTTGGTTGGCTTTGTGGCCTTGCTTTTAGGCTGTATTGGCGTGGCCAGTTCCATCCATATTTATGTGCGCGAAAAGCTGAAAGCAATTGCGATTATGCGTTGTTTGGGCGTAAAATCTACCGAGGCTTTTTTGATTTATCTGATCCAGATCGTCGTCATCGGTTTTATCGGTTCTGTTTTGGGCGCGATTTTAGGAACGCTTGTGCAGCAGGTTTTACCCATTGCTTTTAAAGATTTTCTGCCGATTGAAATTACGGTTGAAATTTCCTGGGCTTCCATCGGCACCGGCATTTTGCTGGGCGTGGTTATTTCGTTGTTGTTTGCTTTGCTGCCCTTGGTTTCTGTCCGAAATGTTTCGCCCTTAAACACTTTGCGCGTGTCGGATGAATCGGTCAACCAAAAACGTGATCCTTTGAAATGGCTGGTTTATTTGCTGATCGTTGCTTTTATTACTGTTTTTACCTACCTGCAATTGGATAGTTGGAAACAGGCTTTGTCGTTCACCGCGTTTGTGCTGCTGGCGTTTTTTGTGCTGACCGGAATTGCCACGCTGATTATGTGGCTGCTGCGGAAATTTTTGCCGCTTTCCTGGAGTTATTTGTGGCGGCAGGGTTTTGCCAATTTGTACCGGCCCAATAACCAAACCATCATTTTGCTGGTTTCCATCGGATTAGGTACTGCTTTTATCAGCACTTTATTTTTTATCCAATCGATTTTGTTAAGCCGGATCAACCTGTCTTCCGGCGGCAGTCAGCCTAATTTAATTTTGTTTGATATACAGGGCAACCAGCAGCAGCAAGTGGTAGATTTAACCAAACAACAACATTTGCCGGTGATGGGCATGGTGCCGATTGTAACCATTCGTTTGGAAGAACTAAACGGAAAGAACGCTGCTTTCTACAAAAAAGATACCGCTTTAAAAGTTTCCCGCCAGGTTTTCAGTCGCGAATACCGCGTTTCTTACCGAGATACCTTGGTTTCTTCGGAGAAAATAACCGCCGGAAACTGGATTGGAAAAGCAGATCCTGCTTCCAACAACATTCCTATTTCCATCGAAGAAAAATTTGCCAACAACAACCATATCAAAATCGGCGATAAAATGCTTTTCAACGTGCAGGGCGTAAACATGGAAACCCGGATTGCCAGCTTTCGGAAAGTGAACTGGAACCGTGTTCAAACCAACTTCCTGGTGCTGTTCCCTAAAGGCGTTTTGGAGCAGGCGCCGCAATATTTTGTGTTTACTACGCACGTGCCTTCAACCGCAGCTTCGGCCAAATATCAGCAGGCCGTGGTGAAGCAATTTCCCAATGTTTCCATTATTGATCTGGCTTTGGTTTTAAAACTGCTGGATGATATTCTGGGCAAGATCAGTTTCGTGATCCGTTTTATGGCTGGTTTCAGTATTTTAACCGGGTTGATCGTGCTGGTTTCTTCCGTGCTGATCAGCAAATACCAGCGCATCCAGGAAAGCGTTTTGCTGCGGACTTTGGGTGCCAGTAAAAGGCAAATCTTAATCATCACCGGGCTGGAATACTTTTTCCTCGGTTCCATTGCCGCGCTCACCGGTATTTTAATTTCCGTTCCGGGAAGCTGGGCTTTGGCCAAATATAGTTTTGATACTGCATTTTCGCCGCCGCTGCTGCCCGTGGTCATCCTGTTTTTTGTGGTCGCGCTGATCACAGTTTTGATCGGCTTGTTTAACAGCCGCGGTATTTTAAACAAACCACCGTTAGAAGTTTTACGCTCTGATGGGTAACCGAAATTTATTTTCGATAAAAATAAAAAAAGGTGTAACCTGAAGAATTAAGTTACCGTAGAAGTAAGTGGTTTTAGAATTATTTGGTTAATGTTCTGTTTTAGTTAAAATCTCTGCTTGAAAAGGCGGGGATTTTTTTGTTAGGGAGAATTTTGTAGTAGAAAGTACGGTATAAAAAGGGTGAAAACACCCTGTTTTAGCGTCGCGGTTATTATAGATATTTACCCTATAAATTTAAACTATAATGAAGCAGCACGTTATAACACTTGCAATTGTTGGAACAATTGTAGCAGTTTTTGCATTCGCAAAGGTTGACACCAAATCAGAAGGCGCAATTGGCGACGTAAAATATTCTGTATTACCACCTGACAAGTTCAAAGAAGAAAATGGAAATGGTTGGGTTCTTATGGATAATAAAGTACCCATTCAAGGTTCAGCATTAAACACTAAACATGGAGTAACAGAAATTCCCGATACAAGGGGTTTATTTATTCGTTGTTTAAACGGCACGAGGAATGATGATAAAGCGGACGTGTTTAAAACTGAAAATAATAGAGACAGATTAGCTTTAGAATATCAACCTGACGCAATAAAGAAGCATACTCATAATCTTTCAAACAGCTTTGGCTTTTTTGGTGGTTGGGGTAACGGTAATCAATGGTCTGGTTCAACAAGAGGAAACCCGATGGCAGCAAATCAACCAGAAGTTTCTATTTCTATAAAAGATATTGGAACTAATCTTAATGGGGAAGAAACTCGTCCAAAAAATATCGCCTTATTTACATATATCAAAATCAATGAGTGATATGAAACATTCAAAAATAATCCTGCCAATATTATTTTTTTCATCTTGTTTATTCAGTGCTTATTGTCAAAGCACTGTCCAAAGTTACAAAGGTTATGACATCAGAAATTCATCCTGTGAAATAATAAATGCTGTAAATTTAGAATTAGGAAAACCTGCATACACCAAGGACTTTCAAAAATTATTAAATGTTGAACAAGCAAAATATCCTTTGCAAACTCAAATCAATGTCGAAGGATTTATTAATGATTTTAACATAACCCTTGACAAAACAAAAAAGCAATACGAAGCACAGGAATTTCTTTGGAAAACAGGAAAAGAAATAGGGAAA
Source organism: Mucilaginibacter sp. (assembly GCF_041088075.1). Taxonomy (GTDB): domain Bacteria; phylum Bacteroidota; class Bacteroidia; order Sphingobacteriales; family Sphingobacteriaceae; genus Mucilaginibacter_A. The sequence goes on from NZ_JBGCVY010000020.1 coordinate 6,763, forward strand.
TACGGTCTAAGCGTGTTAGGCAATTATGCTCAAGCATTACCCACTAAACATCTAACTAATTTTTTAACCCCTGCCATTCAGCAAGGCTACGAGTTATATGTAGATGATGAGATTAACAAAGGAATTGAGGAACATAAAAATGATGTTGATAATATTATTAAAAACAGAATAAACCTGCTTTATTCAAATGGAATTGATGTAAGAACTGCCGCTGATGAACAAGCATTTACAGCAATGTTTGAGGTAGCTCATGGCGATATACCTGCTCTAAATAGAGATATGAACGGTACACTTACAAAAGAGCTTACCAAAAGAGCATATGATTTTCTTGCTAAAAACCGGACAGATTTACAATTGCTAAATTTAAAAACAACTCAGCAATATGAAGAAGTAAAGCAAGAAGTCAACTCAAAAACCCAAGAATTTCAAAAAGAACTTGACAATAAATTTAAAGAGTTAGGCGACAACATTTCTGATCTGATGAAAAATCAAGATGAAATATATAAAACACTTGATAATATTAAGGAACGAGTTGAGATTAATGAAAAAAGGGTTACAGTTCTTGAGAACGAGATGTTGTTGGTGAAGGATGACATTAATTTATTAAAAAGCAAACAGGATGAACATGATAAAATTCTCGCTCAAAATGCTTTTCAAATTGATATATTAAGTGGCTATACATTTCAGAATTTAAACACAACTCAGAAAATCAAAGCTTTAGAAAAAGGTCATTTTGATAATATCTTTAAAGATGATGAAAAGCAGAAATTACTTGGTGAGTTAAAAGATATTAAAACTAAAGAGACAATAATTAGCGTTTCAAGTGATATTGAAAATTATTCCAAAGGTGTTTACGGCGGTTTAGTTAATGCAGGCGTACTAAAGGGTAAAGCTGCTCAGAACGTTGGTAAACTAATAAGTGTTGTATCCATAGTAACAGGTGTTGCAAGAGTTTATGCCGGAGATATTTCAGGATTAGCAAGTATTGTTTCTGGGATAGGAGGATTGCTTAGCAAGCCAACACCAAGTCCTGAAATGCAAATGCTCACACAAATGTATGAAGTGATGAACCAAAGATTCGATAACGTTGATAAACATCTGGACAGGATAGAAACAAAATTAGATACGTTATCGAGTATTACCGTAAGTATGTATAAAACAATGGTACTTTCATTTCAATATACTGGTAATCAACTTGAAAGAATAAATTGGAAAATTAATACTTTGAATACAAAGGCTACCACAATATTATATAGAGATTATCAAGCTTGTAAAACATTAAAAGACATCTGGGGAAAAAGAAATGTAAATTTTTCCACTTATTCAGATTATCAAAAGTATTACAATCAAACTTGTCAAAAATGTTTAGAAGGCTTGAATGATTTTACAATCGGTAAAAACCTTTCTTACTTTTTCGTCTCAACAAATGGAGATTTAAAAGACGAAGAATTTATAACATCTGAAATTAGGAATATATATGAGCCTACTCTAGAATTGTTTAAAGTATTTTATTCTCAAAATTTAAATAGCGCAATGTATTCTTTGATGTTTCCATATTCTTTGACAAAAGACGTAAATAAGCCCCTATATATTATAGCAAAGATGAAGGAACTAAGTCCACTTGACAGTAAAGATGTTATTGGAAACTACTTTAGTTATGAGATGATAAATGAATTCACCAATATGATTACAACTTTTGGAAATTATTTTCAGACTGCAGGAAATAACACAGATTTTAAACCAGTTAACATAAAAGATTACTTACAAAGCACTTCAGTTAATGGCATCAATCAAGACCTTCTTGAAACAAGACTTTTAAAAATACTCAACATAACACAATATTCTATTTCACAACAATCGTTAATGGCAGGTAACTTGATGCTTGATCCTATTTATTCAACACTATTTAGTTCCTCTACAAATCAAAATGCAATTGACCTTTGCATGAAAGTTTTAAACAATAACAAGTTGTTAGCTACGAATTTTGATACTTATCTCATTAACAAGAATATAAATTTTACTGATACCTTAAAGATAAAATCTCTATTTAAAAATTCGATATCTGACAGTAAAAGTTTGGATACATTAAATTCATTAATTATTGTTAACGATATAAAGTTTGCTAAAAATGAAACAGATAAAAATCTTCATCTGTCATTTAGCAGGAACGGACAAGAAATTAAAATTCTTTGCCCTGATTTTGAAACTATATTAAGTAATAAAATGATAAATTCAGATGCAATTTATTCATTGTTAGAAAGTAGGCAAAAAATAAATTCAAAGCTTATAGATTTAACATTTCCTAAAAACTTAGAGACAGTTAATGCAATGTCAGAGAAGTTTAAATATTTGTATAAAGCTTCCCAATAGTCAGAATTTGCAATTTGGTCTTTGAGCTAAAGATTTCTAATCTGGTTTAAAATCTATAATCCTAAAATCCATTAGTCTGGATTTGTAATCCGGTCTTTTGAGCTACAGATTTCTAATCTGGTTTAAAAATCTATAATCCTAAAACACAACACCAAATTTTACCCGATAAAAGAAGCATGCCACCTTCGCCCTCGCCTTGTTATAAGTTTTACGTTCGGCCATATAACCGAAACTTATTTTCGATAAAAATAAAAAAAGTTGTAACCAACCGCTATTGCTTACCGTAGAAGTAATCGGTTTTAGAATTATTTGGTTAATGTTCTGTTTTAGTTAAAATCCCTGCTTTGCAAAAGGCTGGGATTTTTTTTATGCGCTTTTTCCACTTTCCGCAAAAACTTTAATTATAAACGCCTTTTATCAACCAAAAATCAAGGTTAATATTTATTCAGCAAAAAACCTGCTACTTTTAGCCATGCGTTTTTGTTTGTGCTTGTCGGTTTTTTTGCCAGTCGTTTTATAACGAAGCTGGCAACATCAGCACTAAATTTTATACGATAAAAGAAGCATCCATTATTCCGAATTTGTAATATTTGTAATCCGGCCTTTTGAGCTACGGATTTGTAATCTGGTTTCAAAACCAACCCACCAACATTTACCCGATAAAAGAAGCATCAAAGCTTAATATTTAGCTAAATTTGCAATTTAGAAATAAGAGACATTGCGTATATTTATATTGTGCAAAACAAAAATGTTAGCTTTCATTAGCCCAAGTTTGTAATCCAATCTTTTAAAAATTTTTGCTTTCTAACCCAACTTATAAAAATTCAAAAGCTATTTTAATCCACACCAATTTTTATACGATAAAAGAAGCATTCCAAATCACAACTTTTCCTAATTTTGGCTATACCATTTTTAATTAGGCTACACTTAAAAATATGGATGTCCAACCTTTGTGGTTCAATTTGAAACAAAAAAATGAAAACAATTTTCATCACCGCGGTTCCCAATCCAATTTTTAAACTGTAATGTTATAATTTAATTTTTTTGTATTAAAACTCTTTGGGCCAATACTTCTTTTACCCTATATAATTGGTGTTTGCATCAATCTAAACAACTCAAAGTATGAATTCATCTACAGAAAATAAAGTTCAAATTATTACTTATCAGGAAGCGTTTAAGGAAGCCTTTAGAAACCTAAACTATGAATGGATTAAAAAATACTTTGAAGTTACCGAACTTGACAAAAAAGCTTTCGACAACCCGCAACAGGAAATTATTGATAAAGGAGGGTTTATTTTTTTAGCTCAGTATGAAAATCAAATTGTAGGTTCAGTTGCTTTAGAAAAAATAACCAATCGGCAATATGCATTGACCCGAATGGGCGTTAATTTAGGTTATCAAGGAAAAAAAATCGGACAATCTTTAATGGAAAAAGCTATCGAAGCAGCTAAAGAGCTTGGGTTAAGCAGCATAATTCTTTATACAAATCAAAAATTGGTGAATGCACTTAATCTATACTTTAAAAATGGTTTCAAAGTAGTTCCGCTTGATGACGTGCCTTATACCAGGGCAACTATAAAAATGGAACTTAGAATAGTAAATTAGACTTATAGGTAAATTTTAATCAGCTCATATAAATTTAAGTTTTTGCTGTTTTTAGATTGTTAACTTTTTTAATACTCCAATTTCTTCTTTTCTAATTTTTATGCGATAAAAGAAGCATTGCATCAATCCAAGTTTATAACCTTACCGATTCAAGAAAATTCAATTTTATACATCGCTGGTTAATTTACTATATTTGATTTTTGCAGATCAGATCAAACATGGAAACTATCTCACTTACCGATTGGTACAAAGGAATTGGGACAACGATACCCGAAGAAATCAATAAAGAGATCGGGCATTTTAACGTTTTCAAAAATGAAGAAGTAGTTGCGCAGTTTAAGGCAAAAAAGGTGATGCCTTATAACACAAGGGCGTTTTATAAGATCAGCTTGATCAATGGCAGCAACACTTCCGAATATGCCGACAAGGTGATTGAAATTGCGAACAACGGCCTGCTGTTTGCCACGCCAAAAGTGCCTTACCATTGGACACCAAACAGCGAAAAACAAAGCGGCTACTTCTGTATTTTTACAGACGAATTTCTAATCAGGAACAAAAGCGGCGTAATGCTGGACGACTTGCCGATTTTCAAGCCCGGCGGCTATCCGATTTTTGAAGTTACAGACAAAGAATCGGCAGAACTTACTGTTATTTTTGTGAAAATGTACCAGGAACTGTCTTCCAATTATGCTTATAAATACGATTTGTTGCGTAATTATGTGTTAGAGCTGATCCATTACGGGCAAAAACTGCAGCCTGCCACCGCTTTGTATCCCGCACACAATGCTTCTAACCGTGTAACCTCCTTGTTTATTGAACTTTTGGAACGGCAGTTTCCGATAGAATCTCCGCAGCAAAAACTTGGTTTAAGAACGGCCAAAGATTATGCAGACCGATTGGCGGTGCATGTAAACCATTTGAACAAAGTTTTGAAAGAAAACACCGGTAAAACAACCACAGAAATTATTACGAGCCGGGTTGTGCAGGAAGCTAAGTTACTTTTAAAACAAACGGATTGGAACATTTCTGAAATTGCTTATTGTTTAGGCTTTGAAGAAGTGGCGCATTTTTCAAACTTCTTTAAAAAGCAAACTTCCTTTGCCCCTGTCGGCTTCCGGTCCTGATGGTGTTGGTTTGAATTTTGCAAACATTGGATTGGCGTTTGCAAACTTAGATGCTTCTTTTACCGGCAACTTTGTGGAGTTAAATTTTAAACAAAACAAAAATGGAACTTACTCAAAACACGATCCTGATAACAGGCGGAACAAGCGGTTTCGGTTATCAATTTGCATCCCAACTTTTGGCCTTAGGCAATACGGTTATCATCACCGGCAGAGACCAATCCAAGCTCGACCAAACAAAAAAACAATTGCCGCAAGTACATACTTTTCAAAGTGATGTAAGCGACCCAAATGCCATCATCCAACTTTATAAAAATGTAACCCAACAATTTCCTGAACTAAATATTTTAATCAACAATGCAGGCGAAATGCGTACAATAAACTTGCAAGACCCTACAATTGATTTGCAAAATATTACCCGTGAAATCGAGATCAACCTGATGGGCCCGATCAGAATGATACAGCAATTTTTACCGCATTTAAAAACAAAAAAAACGGCTGCAATCCTCAATGTTACTTCCGGCCTTGCGTTGGTCCCTTTTCCTATTTCCCCAATTTACGGCGCCACCAAATCCGGCCTTCGTTCTTATACCAAATCGTTAAGGGTACAATTAAAAAACACCAACATTAAAGTGTTTGAACTGGTTGCGCCCGGTGCCAATACGCTTTTAAACGATAAGTTTGAAAACATGGATGGTTTTGACAGTAAAAACAACATGGAACCAGACAAAATTGTTCAGGCTGCGATCAAAGGATTGGAAACCAACAAGCTTGAAATTTATCCGGGCATAGCTAATGTTATTAAAATCATGTCTCGGATTGCACCCAAATTTGCGTTAAGCCAAACCAGCAAAGTTGGGGCGAAAATGATGCAATAAGTTTTAATTTAATTAATAGTTTTTATGAAAATTATAAGCGGGATTTTGATTGCAATTGTAGCCGTTTTAAGTTTTAAACATGGCCTAGACGGGCTAAGGAACAATGCACCAAACGGCGATGCAAATATGCTGGCTTGGGGCATAAGTAAACCTGTACAAACCATACTAAGTTGCACCAACATACTTATTGCTTTGATGATTTTGTTTCCGCAAACATTTTTTGCGGGCAATATCATCAGTGCCCTATTATTTATTTTACTGATGGGCTTTCAATTGCAAACTGGAAATATAAAAGCTGCATTGATCGAAATCCCGTTTTTATTTGTGTCTTTGGTTTTGATTTATTTGGGACATCCTTTTAAAAAGTAATTTTTACAAGATCAAACCAAATTACGGCCACTATCAAAACGTGGAGAACAATGTTTGCTTTGAGAAAATAAAGTTGTTTTAACTTTTAAGACCCTGTTTAAATTTGTACAATAAAAAATGTCAATGCTTCTTTTACCCCATAAAAATTGGTGTTTGAATTTAATAAATCAAAAAAACAAATGACTAAGATTTTTAGGTGGTAAAAGAAGCATCAACCAAAAAAAGAAGACCAGAAAAATCTAAATAACTTTTATTAAAAAAATAATTTTGCTGCAATGAAAAATAATTTCAAAAAAGCGTAACCCTTTTAACCAGGCCGCCGTAGAAGAAAGCGGTTTTAGAAATAATTTGGTTAATGTTCTGTTTAGTTCAATCCCTGCTTTGCAAAAAGCAGGGATTTTTTTGTAAAGCCATTTTTCACCTTACGCAAAAATTTGGTTACATGCTTCTTTTACCAACTAAAAATCAAAGTTGATCAGGCAAAATTCTGCTACTTTTAGCGATGCGTTTTTTCTTTTGTTTCTGGTTGATTTTAACAATACCTGCAATTTCCCTTGCACAAACCGGCACTATTTCCGGGAAAGTAACCGCGATTGACACCAAAGGCCCGTTGGGCAAAGCCAGTGTTTTTCTTAGCAACGCTACGTTTGGAACAGTTACGGCCGAAGACGGGACTTTCACGCTGACTGGTGTAAAACCGGGCCAGTACAATTTGGTGGTTTCTATTTTGGGTTACGAAACTTACAACCAAAGCATTTTGGTGGGCGAAAAGCCACAGCAACTTACCATCGAAATGATGCCCAAACCGATACAAATGCGGGAAGTAGTCATCACCACCAGTGCCAACTGGAAAAAAAACTATGCTTTGTTTATCAGGAACTTTATCGGCACAACAGAAAACGCCAAGCTTTGCAAAGTGCTAAACCCGCACGCCGTTTACCTTATCTACCATAAAAAAACGCAAACGCTGGAAGCTTCGACGGATGAGTTTTTGGAAGTGGAAAACCGGGCACTGGGTTATAAAGTCCGTTTTTTGATCAAAGAGTTTGAAAGCAGCTCGCTTACCAGCATCATCCGCTATCAGGGACAAGTTTTGTTTGAAGAACTGAAAGGCAGCGAAGGGCAAAAAAAGAAATGGCAGGAAAAACGGCGTCAGGCTTATTACGGTTCGAGCATGCACTTTTTCCGCGCTTTGTACCAGCAAAAGTTGCAGGAAGAAGGTTTCGTGATCCGCCAGTTGCAACGCCGGCCAAACCCAAAACGCCTGCCGGAAGAAATTTTGCAGAAAAAATATGTACAGTTTAACAAAAGCAACAACCGCGATTCGGTAACTTATTGGAACGAAAAGGCGCAGGAACCACGGTATATCGAAAACCTGATTAAACAACCTTTGCATGAGGAAGATGTGTTGCGGCGCACGGAGCAGCCCGGTTTGTTTGCGCTTACTTTTCCTGATTGTTTGTACGTTGTTTATACCAAAAAAAGCGACCCCAACAATCTGGACAATGTTTACCGTCCGCTTGATTTGGAAAGTAATGCCACCAGCATCATCACTTTGTATGCCCAATATGCTTTGTTTGATTTGAACGGTGTGGTGATCTCTCCGCAAAGTACTCTGTATGAAGGCGATTGGGCGAACGACAAGCTGGCCGAACTGCTGCCGGTAGATTATGCACCGTAAAAGAAGCATCCTATTTTACTTCGCTTTGTCATTTCGACCAAAGGGAGAAATCTTCTTCGAACCCGTAAAAGAAGCATCTTATTTTACTTCGCTTTGTCATTTCGACCGAAGGGAGAAATCCTCTTCAAACCCGTAAAAAAAGCATCCTATTTTACTTCGCTTTGTCATTTCGACCGAAGGGAGAAATCTTATTCGAACCCGTAAAAGAAACATCCTATTTTACCTCCGTTTTCTCAACTTCTTCTGGTTTTTTAAAACGGTTCCTTCGCCACGAAACCCGCGCTTTCCGTTCCTTTACATTGTTAACCAGGGTTTTATAATGAACCAAATAAGTAATCAGCAAAGCAATCAAACAACCGCCGATAACGCCTGCTGCCCGTTCAATCGCCACCTGCCAAAAGTATTTTCCCGTTTCGTGGATGCAGATAATCACGACCGAAGCCAATGCCGAACGCGTTGCTACCTGTAGTTTCAGCAGTTCGCAAATTACAACCACGAACACAACGCCCAAACAGATCATAAAAAATGCCGGCGGGTGCAGAAAAAACAACAGCAAACCCGTACCCGCCCCTACCAAATTGGCTTTGATCCGTACTTCGGCCAAATTGATCGCATCTTTTCTTTCGGGCGAAAGCACCAGCAAAATAGAAACCATGCTCCAGGCACCGCCTTCAGGGAAAGCGCGGTAAATAAAAAACCCAACGATGGCACCGATCAGGCATTTGGCAATGTACAATAAAAAGTCAACCTGTTTCTGATCCATGTATGTGTACTTGGCAACCTGCAGCAATGAACAACAAAGCTATCCCTTAGTTTATTTTGATTTTCGGGCACCAATTTTTACCTGGTAAAAGAAGCATCTGCCAAGTTCGTAAGATCTGTTTCCTTTTGGTAATATTCCTGTACCTAATCGGCACAAAAAACGTAAATACCACCGATAAAACGTACATTCGCGCCAATGATTGCAATTAATGATTTAACTTACGAAATCGGTTCCAGGGCATTATACGACGAAGCCAACTGGCACATTAAACCAGGCGAAAAAATTGGTTTGATTGGCGCCAACGGAACCGGAAAAACAACTTTGCTGAAGCTGATTGTGGGCGATCTGAAACCTACTTCGGGCACTATTTCCAAATCCAAAGAGCTGACCATCGGTTACTTAAACCAGGATCTGCTTTCTTACGCTTCCGATAAAAGTATTTTGCATGTGGCGATGGAAGCTTTTGAGCGGCAGAACCAGTTGCATGATGAAATTGAAGCCTTGCTGAAAAAACTGGAAACCGATTATTCGGAAGATGTTTTGCATAAATTGAGCGATAAACAAAGCGAGTTTGAAGCTTTGGACGGTTACAACATCGAATACAAAGCGCACGAAATTCTGGCTGGTTTGGGTTTTAGCGATGCCGATACAGAACGCAAATTGAGTACCTTTTCTGGTGGTTGGCGGATGCGCGTGATGCTGGCCAAAATCCTGTTGCAGGCACCGGATATTTTGTTGTTGGATGAGCCAACCAACCACTTGGATTTGCCTTCGATCCAATGGCTGGAAGATTATTTGAAAGCTTTTGAAGGCGCGGTGGTGATCGTTTCGCACGACAGGTGGTTTTTGGATAAAGTGATCAACAAAACGGTGGAATCCCGTAAAGGAAAACTGACTTCTTATTCAGGCAACTACTCTTTTTATGTGGAAGAAAAAGACCTGCGCGGCGAAATCCAGAAGAATGAATTTAAAAATCAGCAGGCAAAAATCAAGCAGGAAGAACGTTTGATCGAGCGTTTTCGGGCCAAAGCTTCCAAAGCAAAAATGGCGCAATCGCGTATCAAAGCATTGGATAAATTAGAGCGTGTGGAAGATGTGGACGATGATAATCCTTCCGTAAATTTCAGCTTTAAGTTTTCCCGTCAGTCTGGCCGCCACGTCATCAACATTGAAAACCTCACCAAAAAATACCCGACAATTGACATTGTAGAAGGCGCACATGCCGTGATCGAAAAAGGTGATAAAATTGCTTTGATTGGTGCCAACGGTCGCGGAAAATCTACCGTTTTGCGCATTATTGCCGGAGCCGATAAAGAGTTTGAAGGCAAAAGCGAAACCGGTTACAACGTTACCCAAACCTTTTTTGCACAACATCAATTGGAAGCGTTGCATTTGGATAGTGAGATTTTGCAGGAATTACAACGCTTCGCCCCAAAACACAACGAAACGGAACTACGCTCTATTTTAGGTTCGTTTTTGTTTACTGGCGATGATGTTTTTAAGAAGATCAAAGTACTTTCCGGAGGGGAAAAATCGCGCGTGGCATTGGCCAAAGCTTTGACTGCCGATGCCAACTTTTTGATTTTGGATGAGCCGACCAACCACTTGGATATTGCTTCGGTCAACATTTTGATCCAGGCTTTGCAGCAGTACGAGGGAACGGTGATTGCCGTGTCGCACGACCGGTTTTTTCTCGACAATATTGCCAATAAGATTTGGTTTATTGAAGACCAGCAAATCAAAGAATATCCTGGAACGTATGCCGAGTACGAAGTTTGGCAGGCCAAGCGGAAACTGGAAGCAAAATCAGCACCCGTACCTCAGCCTAAAAAAGAAGTAAAAAAAGAAACGGTTGCGGTTAAACAGCCAACGGAAGATAAATCCAAGCAATTAAAAAAGCTGAACCAGGACCTGACGGGAATGGAACAACGCATTACCGAATTGGAAAAAACCGTGAAGCAATTGGAGGCCGAACTGAGCGACGATAAAATTTACAAACAGCAAAACCGTTTGCAGGAAGTGAACAAAAACCTCAAACAAAAACAGCAGGAACTGAAACAGCAGCAGGAAAAATGGGAAGCCCTGGCCGATCAGATCCTGGAAATGGAAGAAAGTTAAATGCTTCTTTTACCGGCATAAAATCAGCAAACAATTTTTGGTTTGTAAGTATTTTCTTATTGCAGATTTGTTTCTTAATTTTAAGCAAGAAAATTAATTATGGCTTTTTCATTTTTTAATACGGCACCAAAAATATTAAGCGACAGGTTTATTAAATTGGCAAAACAAGGCCATCTACCGGATATTATGGAAGCCATTGATGATGAACGTCATAATAAAAATTCGCTTAAAGGAACTTCTAAAAACGGGTTGATCACGGTTGAACGCATCGGTTCTTTTCCAAAAAGCAGATGAATTTTGCCCTGCCTACTATCATCTTGCTGTTGATGCTGGTGCCGGGTTTTTTGTTTAGGCGTTTGTATTACAGCGGAGAGTTTTCCAAAGAATATTTTAAGCAAAATTTTACCGATTATCTTTTCCCTTCCCTGATTTTTAGTATCCTGATACACCTATTTTGTCAGGGTTTAATCAGGCTCTTTGGCTATAAAATTAGTTTATGGCCGTTGTTTTTACTCATTGGCAGCAACGGAAGCAGCAGCGAAACCAGCGTTGCTTTCTTGCAGATTTACCAAAACATTTATCACATTTTCTTTTACTTCGTTTTTACTGCTTTTGGCGGTGCGGTTTTAGGTTACCTCGGTAAATATGTAGTGCGGAACTTAAAGCTTGACCGTAAATACCAGTTGTTTCGTTACCAAAACGAATGGCATTATGTTTTTACCGGAGAAATCCTGGGTTTTCCAAATATTACCGGACAATATGATGTGCAGCCTGAAGTTCAGTATGTTGATGCATTGGTAAAAACCGCGGAAGGAAGCGTTTTGTACAGCGGCTACCTCTCGCACTACGTCCTTTCAAGTTCCAACGGAATTGACCAATTGTATTTAAGTGATGTAAAGCGCCGTTATTTGAAACATGATCATCGGCCAGAAAACGAAGATCCTTATTATTATATGCCCGGAGATTTCACCATTATTCCTTACCGCGAGATAATGAATTTAAATATTACTTATTACCGGATCAATCAAAGTCCGCCGGAAGCATCAGCCGAATAAAATGCCTGTAAAAATAAATTTAAGTTTTTGGTTGCCATGCTTCTTTTACCTCCTCTTTTTTAAGAATGCAAAAGCGCAAACTCAGTACCAAAACTCTGTTTTTCAACCCAATATCAAAACCGTTGATCTTTTTAACGCGCAGCAGGAAGGCTCTTTCCCGATTATTGGTTTGCACAGCAATGATGTTTTGCTACTGAGTTTTGATGATTTGAACGGCGGCTCCAAAACCTACAGTTATACCATCGAACATTGCGATGCCGACTGGAAACCTTCCAACCTTTCCCCTTCAGAATATTTGCAAAGTTTCAATGAAGACCGGATTATGGATTACCGTTATTCATCCAACACGATTCAAAAATACACGCATTACCAGCTTACTTTCCCCAATTACAACATCGTCCCCAAGCTTTCCGGGAATTACGTTTTAAAAGTTTATCCCGAAGGAAACCCGCAGCAACCGATTTTAACGCGCCGTTTTTATGTAGTTGATAACCGTGCCGGGATTGCGGCCGTCATCGCGCCTTCCAACAATGTAGCCAACCGCACTTCCAACCAAAAACTCAATTTTAATGTTGATGTAACGCCCTTAAACGTAACCAATCCTTATGCTGAAGTGCGGACTTTGGTTTTGCAAAACGGCCGGAATGATGTAAGCCAGATGAACACGCGTCCGCAATTTATTCAGGGCGGTTTGTTGCAATACACCGATTTACAGACCAATGATTTTCCTGGGGGAAATGAATTTCGGCGTTTTGATTTGCGCACTTTGCTTTCCGGCGGAGAACACGTTGATAAAATTTATCGCGATACGGCAAACACGGTGATGCTGATGAACGACCGTCCGTTAGACCAGCCCAATTATACTTTTCAATATGACAACGACGGCAACTTTTTTATCCGCAATACCAATGGCCGCGACCCTCGTTTGGATGCGGATTATGCCCACATTTACTTTAGCCTGTTTTACACGCCGACAACGCCAAACAGTACTGTTTTTATCACTGGAAAATTTAACAATTATAATTTGGACGAAAGCAGCCAGATGAAATATGACGCGGCCAAAGGTATTTTTTACAGCAATTTATATTTAAAGCAAGGCATTTATGATTATCATTACGTGCTGAAAAATGGAAACGAGATTGACCAAACGGCGATTAACGGCAGCCATTTTGAAACCGAAAACGATTACCAGATTTTGGTGTATTACAAACGCGCAGGCAGCCGTTACGAAGAATTGGTTGGTTATCAGTTGTTAAATTCGGTTAAAGGAAACAGTTTGCGTTAAACAGATCACCAAAAAAAGCACGATAAAAGAAGCATGCTCGAACAGTTGGATTTACAAAACCTGTTGATTTTAGACATCGAAACGGCGCCGCAATTTCGACTGTACGAGGAAGTGCCGGAGCATTTGCAGCTTTTGTGGGAACAGAAAACGGCTTACCAGCGCAAAGAAGTTCCGGCAGCCGAGTTTTATGAACGGGCAGGAATTTGGGCCGAATTTGGAAAAATCATTTGTATTTCGGCCGGTGTTTTTTCGGATGCTGAAGGCAATTCTTTGCGCATCAAATCTTACTGTTGCGATGAAGAAAGCGAATTGCTGGAAGATTTTGCAACGATGCTCAACCGCCAACCGGTCAACAAAATCTTGTGCGCACACAATGGCAAAGAGTTTGATTTTCCGTATTTGTGCCGCAGGATGCTGGTTCATCAAATCGCCATTCCGCCTCAACTCCAAACTTTCGGCAAAAAGCCCTGGGAAACAAACCATTTGGATACGATGGAATTGTGGAAGTTTGGCGACCATAAAAACTATACTTCGCTAAGTTTGCTGGCTGCGATCTTCAATATCCCCACACCGAAAGACGACATTGACGGCAGCGAAGTTGGCCGCGTTTATTGGGAAGAAAACGACCAGGAACGCATCCGCATTTATTGCCAGAAAGACGTCATTACGGTAGCTCAACTGCTTCGTCGTTTCCGTGGGGAAGAACTGATTTCCGAAGAAAACATTGTTTATATTGATTAGCCGATGAGTTTAAAAGTTGACCGGCTGAGTGTAAGTTTCAAAACCGGGGACACCAATTTTTATGCGGTAAAAGAAGTATCGTTTCAATTGGAACCCGGAAAAGTATTGGGCATTGTGGGCGAATCCGGTTCCGGGAAATCCGTTACTTCACTGGCTTTGATGCGATTATTGGATGAAGAGAAAGCAAAGGTAACCGGTTCTATCTTACTGAACGACAAAGCATTATTAGAACTGCCGGAAGCAAAAATGCGTAGTTTTCGCGGCAACCGTATCGGCATGATTTTCCAAGAACCGATGACTTCGCTTAATCCCGTTTTAACTTGTGGTTACCAAGTTGCCGAAGCGATACAACTGCATTTAAAAGTTGGCCGGAAGGAAGCCCGGACAAAAACAATCAAGCTTTTTGAAGAAGTACAACTGCCGCGGCCGGAAGCTATTTTTGATAGTTTTCCGCACCAAATTTCGGGCGGGCAAAAACAACGCGTGATGATTGCCATGGCTTTAAGTTGCAACCCGGAAATTTTGATTGCCGATGAACCAACTACAGCTTTGGACGTAACGGTACAAAAATCAATCCTGGAGCTTCTTTTACGCATCAAAAATGAGCGCAACAGCAGCCTGATTTTTATTTCGCATGATCTGGGCGTGATCTGTGAAATTGCGGACGAAGTAATTGTAATGTACAAAGGCAAAATTGTGGAACAGGCTGCTACCGAAACTATTTTTTCAAATCCGCAACATCCATATACGCAAGGTTTGCTGGCCTGTCGCCCTTCGCCGCAATTCCGTTTAAAGAAATTACCGGTGATCCGGGATTTTTTAAAAACAGATTTGCATGGCGAAATCCAATTTTCCGGCACAACCATCAACGAAATCCGGCAACGTTATGCGTTAAGCGATGATGAAAAAAAGCAGCGGCAAAAAAAGCTTTACAACCAGGAACCGTTGCTCAAAATCAAAAACCTAAACACTTGGTTTCCAATTAAAAAAGGGTTTCTGCAACGCTCAACCGAAACAGTTAAAGCGGTAAACAACATCAGTTTTGAAGTTTTTCCGGGAGAAACGCTGGGTTTGGTTGGCGAATCGGGTTGCGGAAAAACAACTTTGGGCCGAAGTTTGATCCGTTTGATCGAACCAAATTTTGGCAAAATTATTTTTAAAGGACAAGATATTTTAACGCTTCCGCAAAACGAAATGCGCCGAATGCGGAAAAAAATGCAATTGATTTTCCAAGATCCGTACTCTTCCCTCAACCCAAAACTCACGATTGGAAACGCCATTTTAGAACCGATGGAAGTTCACGGATTGTACGGCGATCAGCAACAGCGCAAAAAGAAAGTGCTGGAATTGCTGGACCGTGTTAATTTATTGCCGGAACATTTTAACCGTTATCCGCATGAATTTTCCGGCGGCCAACGCCAACGCATTGTCATTGCCCGTGCTTTGGCTTTGCAGCCTGAATTTATCATTTGTGATGAATCCGTTTCGGCTTTGGATGTTTCTGTACAGGCGCAGGTTTTAAATTTGCTGAAAGAACTGCAGCGGGAATTTAATCTCACATATATTTTTATTTCGCACGATCTTTCGGTGGTAAAACATTTTGCCGACCGCATGATGGTGATGAACAAAGGCGAAATCATTGAAACGGGCGACCCGCAAAAAATTTACGAACATCCGAAAGAAGCTTACACCCAAAAACTGATTGCTTCCATTCCCGGTTTGGGTTTGCCTTTGCTATAATCTTGCCAACAAGGCAAACACTTTATCAGGCTTAATCCTTGTATCTTTGCAAATCATATATGGCAACAAAGAATAAAACCAGCCATTCTGTAAAACAAGTGCTTAGCCAATTAGTGCTGCAGGTTTTTGAGAATAACGGCAACCAAACATACAATTACAAACAGGTTTCGGCGAAATTGAACATTACCGATCCCGAATCCAGGGAAACCATTTTGGAAATTTTGCAGGAAGAGGCCAAAAAACAGGTGCTAAAAGAAGTATCGCGCGGCAACTTCCAACTGGTAGAATTGAAAACTTTTGTGGAAGGCCGGGTAGATTTAACGGCTGACGGTTCGGCTTTTATCGTTACCGATGACGAAGCCGAAACTGATATTTTTGTGGCTCCGCGAAAATTGCGAAATGCTTTGCACGGCGACCGCGTGAAGATTTATGTTTACGGAAAATCAAAAGGCAAGCACAAGGAAGGCGAAGTGATCGAGATCATCCAGCGCGCCAAGATGGAATTTTCCGGGATTGTAAAGCTTTCGGAACGTTTTGCTTTTTTTATCCCCGACGATAGGAAAATGCTGCATGATATTTTTATCCCGATCTCGGAGCTGAACGGCGCCAAAAACGGCATTAAAGCGATTGCAGAAATTACCGACTGGCCACCGGAAGCCAAAAACCCGATTGGCCGCATCAAACAAATCCTGGGGAAACAAGGCGAGAACAATACCGAAATGAACGCGATTTTGGCCGAATATGGTTTTCCACTTTCGTTTTCGGCCGAAGTTGAACGCGAAGCAGAAGAGATCAGCGATGAAATTTCGGCAGAAGAAATCCAGAAACGACGTGATTTTAGAACGACAACTACTTTTACCATTGATCCGGTTGATGCCAAAGATTTTGACGATGCCATTTCTTTTAAGTTTTTGGAGAATGGGAATTATGAAATTGGCGTCCACATTGCCGATGTTTCGCATTACGTTTTGCCGAATACGCCTTTAGATGCGGAAGCTTTTGAGCGCGGCACTTCGGTTTATCTGGTTGACCGCGTGATCCCGATGTTGCCCGAAAGGTTATCGAACGGCGTTTGTTCGCTTCGGCCAGAAGAAGACAAATTGTGTTTTGCGGCCGTTTTTGAAATGGATGCCGATGCACAAATTGTAACGGAATGGTTTGGCAAAACAATCATCCATTCCGACCGAAGGTTTGCTTATGAAGACGTGCAGGAAATTATTGAAGCAAAAGATGGCGATTTTGTAAAAGAAATCTTGTTGCTGAATGAGCTGGCTTACAAACTGCGCGACCGAAAATTTAAAAACGGTGCCATTAGTTTTGAAACCACAGAAGTAAAATTTAAGCTCGACGAGCAAGGCAAACCGCTGGGTGTTTACACCAAAGAACGCAAAGACGCGCATAAACTTATTGAAGATTTTATGCTGCTGGCCAATCGCCGCGTAGCAGAATTCATTGGTAAAAAAGGCAAAGGCAAAAACAAATACACGTTTGTTTACCGTTCGCACGATTCGCCAAAGGAAGACAATTTGCTTTCGTTTGCGCAGTTTGCTTTGCGTTTCGGTTACAAAATCAACACGAACACGGATAAGGAAATTGCGAAATCACTCAACCATTTAATGGCCGATGTGGAAGGCAAAAAAGAGCAAAACGTGTTAACGCAATTGGCCATTCGTTCGATGGCAAAAGCGGTTTACACGACTAAGAAAACCAGTCATTATGGTTTGGCTTTTGATTTTTATACGCATTTTACTTCGCCCATCCGCCGTTACCCGGATGTGATGGTGCACCGATTATTGGAACATTACCTGGCTGGCGGCAAACCGTTGGATGCAGAAACGTATGAAAAGTTGAGCGTGCATTCTTCGCAAATGGAGAAAAAAGCGGCTGATGCAGAACGTGCTTCGGTGAAATACAAGCAGGCCGAATACTTGCAAAACCAGATCGGTACTGTTTTTACCGGTATAATTTCGGGCGTTACCGAATGGGGAATGTATGTGGAAATTGAAGAAAACAAGTGCGAAGGCATGATCAGGCTACGCGACATTACCGATGATTTTTACACGTTGGATGAAAAGAATTATGCCATTATCGGCCAGCGGAAAAAGAAAATTTACCAGTTGGGTGACGAGGTAAAAATCAAAGTAAAAAGCGTTGACCTTACCAAAAAGCAGATTGATTTTTCACTCGTTCAGGAATAACAGCCGTTTCAAAAATTTATGTATTCTATACAAGCGTTACAAGATATTATTATACAAGCCATTGCAGGCAAAAAGTATCCCGAAGAACCGGCCGAACTGTACGAGCCGATGCAATACATGATGAATTTGGGCGGAAAGCGCCTTCGCCCTGCCCTGCTTTTGATGGGTTGCGATGCTTTTGGCGGCGATATTTACCAGGCCATCAACCCGGCAATTGCCATCGAAGTGTTCCATAATTTTACATTGATGCACGATGACATTATGGACAATGCGCCGATCCGCCGAGGAAAAACGACCGTCCATGAAAAGTGGAATTCGAGTGTGGGAATTTTGTCAGGCGATGCGATGCTGGTGGAAGGCTACAAGCTGATGATGCAGGTGGATGAAAAAGTGCTGCGCCCGGTTTTAGAGATTTTTAACCATACCGCGATCGCTGTTTGCGAAGGCCAGCAGTTGGACATGAATTTTGAGCAGCTAAAAGAAGTACGCATCGAATCGTACATCAACATGATCCGTTTAAAAACAGCAGTTGTACTGGGCGGCGCTTTAAAAATTGGTGCTTTAATTGCCGGTGCAACTAAAACTGAGGCCGATTTAATTTATGCCTTTGGCGAAGATTTGGGCATTGCTTTTCAATTGCAGGACGATATTTTGGATGTGTACGGCAACCCCGAAAAGTTTGGCAAACAAGTTGGTGGCGATATTTTATCCAACAAAAAAACTTATTTGTTGATCAAAGCCTTGGAAACTGCGGATGCAACACAATTTCAGGAATTAAATTCCTGGTTGCAGCTCACCAATTTTGATGCGGTAAAAAAAGTATCAGCCGTCAAAAACCTGTTTGACCAAATGGAGATCCGCGAAAAAGCCGAACAGGAAATGAACCGTTATGCCCAACGCGCTTTGCAAAGTTTAAAGGATTTGCCGTTGGATGAAGCGCAAAAATCGCAATTGTATGAGTTTGCGGATATGTTGCTGGTAAGGGAGAATTAGAAGGTTTTTATTTTTTATTCTTTAGCTTCTTTTAACGCTTGGTTTTCAACATCTTCCGATAAGCGAAAATTTGTTCGGCTTATCTTTTCCAAGATCGGTTTAATAGAAGGAATAATACCTTTAAGTTTAGCTTTGATAATTACGCCAACAGTTCCTGTAACATCAAGCCCTAATTGCATTGCAATTTTTCTGGCTTTATAGTCATCCAAAATGATGTTTGCATCAGGTGTTTCTATTGCCAATGCAATGGCACTTGATTCTCCTTTATCTATTTGTAACTCAAATAACTGCTGTTTACCGCTATCTGATACCGCTACAATTTGCACCCAATCAGGTAAAACAATTCTATATTCTGCAGCTATTTCTGGCGTAGTTACAATTTGACCATAAGTTTTATGCAGCAAATCAAGTTCATTGATATTTGTTAACAAGATAAAGCAGCTTGTATCGGCAATAACAGTTTTACGCATTTTTCACATCATTTGCCAGATCTGAAGCCGGATAGTTAAATACGGACACGCCGTATCTACCCAATAACTCCATAAACGTGCCTTTGCTGTAACCAGCAATTTCTGCACCCTGGCCCATCGAAACTTTGCCTTGTTCGTAAAGCTTTGCCGCCAATATCATTGCTGCTTCGTGTTGATCTAAATCTATGTTGTCGGGTATATTTAAGGTGATGGTTTTCATACTCAAATATAATTATAAATTTGAAGAATATAAAGTTGTACCAAACCCACCAATTTTTATATGGTAAAAGAAGCATCGGTAGTTTGGAAACTTGTTCAATTTTATGCAAGTTAATTTACAAGTAAAGCTTTATTATCAACTATAAATTGATCAAACGATATGGGTTGCCTGCCGGTTATTTTTTCTATACAATCTGAAATTGGTGGTTCTTTGCGAAACCGTTGAAAGTAATGGAGCATAATCATAACCAATATAAACTTAGTTGGAACTTTTTCCTTTCGTTTTGTTAAGTAGAACTTTAATAAGTTTGGTGATTGGTATTGTATTTTTATTCCCAACTTGGCACTGAATTTATTTGCCATTTCTCCAAAAGTAAGTCTTTCGGCACTGGTTAGTTCGTATGCTTTATTGATGTGGTTTTTAATATCTGCTATTATTGTTGCTGCTGCCATGCCAATGTCCCGCACATCTATCAGTGTAAACTTTGCGTTTCCGGCCGGCAAAAATATTATTCTTTTGTTTACCATGTCATTACGCAATACGGTTGTAAAGTTTTGCATAAAATAAGCCGGACGCAAAAAGGTATAAGCAATATTGCTTTTTGCAATCAGTTTCTCGATTCTATAATGAGGGATTATTTTATTGTTCTCCACACCTTGGACAGATAAAAACAGGATATGCTCAACTCCTGCTGCTTTTGCCAATGCAATAAAATATTTGAAATGTTTTTCTATATTAGAAACCTGAGGCGGCATTAATAAAAATAAAATGTTACAATTTTGCAAGGCACTTTTGTAAGTTGTGCTATCGGTAAAATCAAATTTTACAAAGCTAACATTATAAGCTGCCAATTTTTTTTGGTGTTGTTCCACATTACGCAAACCGGCAAAAACTTGAATTGGATGGTTAACTTTACTTAAACATTTAATTACCTCAATGCCAACATTACCAGTTGCGCCTGTTATCAAAACCTTTTTCATCACAAAAAAATATGTTTATATAAATGATGTTGGCATTGCCTTTTACGTTTAAAATATTACCCGATAAAAACAGTATCAATTTATATGATCAATACTTTATCGTAGCAAAATGTTTATCCGAATTTTATTATTTATGATAAGCAAAACACAAAGGTTTAATTATGAACCTATTTCTAATTCCAAGAGACAATGATTTTTATGTGGTAAAAGAAGCATTGGAAATTTTTACGTCAACATAATTACAATAACAAATTTGAAAAACTAACAGAAATTTCTAAGTTTGAAAAATACTGAAAGCCGGGACCAGATAAACCATAAAAAAGTTTTAGTAATCAATTTTTTTCTTCCAGCAGATTATTAAATTAATGAGAAATATTGCAGTTATTTTAGCTGGCGGAACAGGGGCCCGCTTAAACCTGGAGTTGCCCAAACAGTTCTTCAAAGTGGCGGGGAAAACTGTTTTAGAACATACTTTGGATATTTTTCAAAAGCATCAAAAAATAGATGAAATTGCGATAGTCGGCCATCCTGATTTTATAGGAATGATCGAAGACAGCGTGAATAGAAACGCCTTCACCAAGGTCAAAAAAATTTTAATTGGCGGCAACGAAAGGTATTTGTCAACCTGGAGTGCCATTAATGCTTATGAATACGGCGACGATTGCCATCTTATTTTTCATGATGCTGTGCGGCCGCTTGTTTCAGAACGGATTATTGATGAAGTGATCCAAGCTTTGGACGTAGGTTATCGGGCAGTGGACGTTGCGGTTCCTGCTGTTGACACGATCATCCAGGTAACATCAGCAAAAAGTGAAATTGAAACCATACCCGACCGCAGCAAATTGATGCGTGGCCAAACGCCCCAGGCTTTTACTTTACAATTGATTAAAAAAGCTTATCAAAGTTCTTTTAAAGACCTAAACTTTAAATCTACGGATGATTGCGGCGTTGTTAAAAAATATCTTCCTGCCGAACCAATTTTTGTGGTTAAGGGGGAAGAATCCAACATGAAATTAACTTATAAAGAAGACACTTATTTGTTAGACAGGTTGTTTCAGTTAAAAACTTCTGTTTTTACAAATGGGCCTGCAACTGATTTTACAGGTTTAAAAGACAAGGTGCTGGTGGTGTTTGGGGGAAGCTATGGAATTGGAAAAAGCATTGTTGATATTGCCGCTGCCAATAAGGCCATTGTTTATCCGTTTTCAAGAAGTTGCGGCAAGGTGGACATCTGTTGCAGGACGAGTGTTGCCGAAGCTTTAAAAAATGTATACCAGCAGGAAGGCAGGATTGATTTTGTGATCAATACGGCTGCCGTTTTGAAAAAAGAACCTTTGATGAACATGGATTATGAACAGATTTTGGAGGCCGTTAATACAAATTATTTAGGAACGGTTCATATCGCCCTTGAAAGTTTTGGCTACTTAAAAGAAAGCCAGGGCCATCTCTTATTTTTCACCTCAAGTTCATATACCCGAGGGCGTGCTTATTACAGCCTTTATTCTTCTTCAAAAGCTGCTGTTGTAAATTTTGTCCAGGCCATTTCGCAAGAGTGGGACGGCTTCAAAATCAAGGTAAATTGTATCAACCCGGAGCGTACCCACACACCAATGAGGATCAGGAACTTTGGCAACGAAAATTTAAACACGCTTTTATCTGCGGAAAATGTTGCAAATGCTTCGATCGCAACTCTTTTGTCCGAACATTCCGGCCAGGTAATTGATGTTAAATTGCCGACGTTTTAAAAGCCTATTCAACTATTTCCATGCTTCTTTTACCACCTAAAAATCATTGTCTTTTTTATGGTTTTTGTTTCGGTAAAAATCCAAGACAAAATTTATGGGGATAAAAGAAGCATTGATATTTCCTTTTAAAAAGTTTGATAAAAGACCATATCAAACAAATTTCTACACAATTAAAAAATCTACCCTTGTTCAAATTAAAAGCCCGTTTGTTGTTTTTTTATAAAGTACTGCGTAATTATAGTTTGTACCTGCTTTCTTTTTTGATGCCGCGCGATAAAAAAAAGTGGGTGTTTGCCAATTATATTGTAGATGCTTTTAACGACAACCCTAAATACTTGTTTATTTATGTAAACCAACATTGCCCTGATATCAAAGCTATTTATATCACCCCTGATCCGGGCATTTATTTTCAACTAAAAAAACTTGGCTTAAAGGTTTATAAAAAGAAAAGCTTGGCAGGGGTTTGGCATTGCCTTACCGCAAAAGTTTATTTTTACAATGCCTACCCGGCCGATATAAATTATTACACCAGCGGCGGTGCCATCCTGGTAAATTTATGGCATGGGGTTGGCTTAAAAAAAATCGAGTTTAACATAGAGCGCGGATCCCTTACTGACCGCTACCAAAAGAAAAGATTTTTTTACTGGCTTACAATGCCCTGGTTGTACAAAAGGCCAACCTGGTTTGTTTCTTCTACCCCGTTTCAATCTGTCCCGTTTTCTACCGCCTTTCGTATCCCGCTACAAAAATGCCTTGATTTCGGTTACCCGCGAAACGATATTTTATTGGCTGCCGAAGATGAGCGATTACGTTTTATCCGGAAATATGAACGGGAAGAAACTCTACAGTTGCTCGGGTTGATGAAAAACTACGACAAGGTATATATTTATATGCCTACCTGGCGCGATTCTATTGATTTTCTCCAAGACACCGGGATTGATTTTGCTGTTTTAAACGATATTTTGCATCATAACAATGCATTGCTGATCTTTAAATTGCATATCAATACGCCCCATATCCAAGAGATAACTGCTTTATCAAACATCGTACGTCGACCTGGCAACGTTGATATATACAGTATATTGCCATACACCCATACGCTTATTACAGACTATTCTTCTATCCTTTATGATTATATATTGATGCCGGGAAAAGAAGTTATACTTTACCTTTTTGATTATGACCGTTACGTTGATTCCCGTGATTTTAATTATCCGTTTATGGAAAATGTAGCCGGTGCCGTTGTAAAAAATAGCCAGGACCTTTACAAAATTTTTAATCAAAAAACGAAGGTTGAAAGCATCAACGAGATCAGTACAATTCGAGACAAGTTTTGGGGAAATTATAACGGTGATGCATCCAAAAGAATAGTAAGTTTCGTGTATTCAGAATTGAAAATCAAAAAACGTTAAGTTTGGTTTTTAAAATTTTAAATCCTTTACAAAATTTATTGAACAGAGTTTGAATGCTTCTTTTATCGCCTAAAAATTGGTGAAGAGTTGATTTATTAATTTGATAAAGGCACCAAATTTATAGGGGTAAAAGAAGTATTGGTAGTTAAAAATTTGTTTGACCAAATGAAGATCAGAGAAAACGGTTGAATGAAATGCAAAAAATCGAAATTGTATGATTTTGCGGATATGTTGTTGGTGCAGAAAATTAAAAAGGTTTGTTTATAAGATAAGCTTTGTGCTTTTTAAAATCAGCAAGTTGGGTCCGAAAAGAAGGTAAAAATTTTATCAATTCTTCTGCCTTACTTGTATAAGAATTAAAAACAACAATTGTTACAGGATACTTTTCCAGGTTTTGCTGGTATTGAAGATTTTTATCAATGGTTAACAAAATATCAAAATTGTTTTCCACACATAAACTCATTAGCTTACCATTTTTGATGCCGCTCCAATGCATTTCCCTAACAGTAAAAACCTCATATTCATTCAAATGAGCCTTTAAATGTTTAGTAACGCATTCATCAAGCAAAATTTTCATACAAAAATACTTGATGATGTTTCGATAAGTTTATGTGACATTTCCAAAACTTTTATTACTTGTTCTCGCTGCACACCTTCAAAGTCATCCAAAAAGTAATCAATAGATTCTCCGGATTCCAAGTAATCAAATAAATTTTTAATTGGAACACGAGTTCCAAAAAAAACTGGTGTTCCTCCTAAAATTTCAGGATCAATGTTGATGATGCGGTTTTGCATAGTTTAAAAGTTAATTTATTAACGAAATAATTTTATGATTATTAGTCCAGTAAATCAGATAAAGTTTTTCCATTGTCATTAACCCAATCTGATCGAATTCCATAACCCCAATTAAAATTTACATTCAATGCTAATTCTTGGGAAATAATTTTCCGAAGACTACTAAAAGAGTGTGTTTCAGAATCAGTCGTTCTTTTTAGGCAATTATTGTCAGTATTAACAATTTGAGCAAAAACTCTTGGATCATTCTTTGATACATTCTTATCCAATGCTGGTTTAAAAAACATTATATCACCTACTTTAAGTTTCTTCTGTTCAAATAATTCTTTTATTATTGATTTTGCTCTTTTTCTTTTTTTACTTTTACTTTCTTCTGTAATATTATGCTCTGACATTATAAAAGCCTGTGCTAAAAATTCTCTTCCGTTAGCATCTTTAAAATAATTAAAATTTACTGCGTTAATGTTTACCGAATAAGGTTCGTTCGAAAGATAATTAATTATGCGTATCGTAGAATCATCAATTTCAGAACCGACAATAAGCATTTTATGATCTGAATTAAATTCTACCTCTTCAGCATCCTTATTAAATGTTTCTGAGAAAAAGTCTCCAATGTCTTTTATATCCGTTTTACCATACTTGTTTAAGATAGTATTAAGATCATCATAAACTAAATCTTTTATCCAGGTAGCATAATCAAGTGCTTGAGCAACAACTTCACGGTAAGTCTTGTCTCTTTTTAATTCAACTATTACAATTTCACCTAAAGAATTAATTGCAAGAATATCAATTTTCTTTCCAAATGGTGTGATAACTTGGCTTCCGATAACAGCCAAATTAGGAGACAAGATTGATATGTCTTGAATGAGCCATTTTTCTAATCTGTTTTCAAAATCTAATGGTTGCTTATTAACCTGTTTAACTGTATTTCCTTGAACCTCCCAAAGTTTTATCTGTTCCATAAGATTATTTAACTATATACCTTTAAATTTACTAAATGAACCAAAAAGCCCCAACTTGATTTTTACAAGTCAGGGCTTTGAAATATAAATAAAGAAAAAATTTATGCCGGAACAGCTTCTCCTTCGCCTTCTGTGGCGGTTTCAGTTTCTGTAGAAGCAACGGCTTCATCAACCAAATTGCCTTCCGGCGTTACTACCGTTGGGTGTGCATCTACGGTTTCGTTTAATGCAATTGGTTCTGTGGTGGTAGTTGCTGCAACATCTGCAGTCTCAAACGGAATAACGGAAACGTAAGAACGGTTATCTGCTTTTTTTCTGAACATTACATAACCATCAACCATGGCAAACAAAGTATGGTCTTTGCCGATACCTACATTTTTGTCAGGGTTGTGCGGCGTACCACGCTGACGGACAATGATATTGCCTGCAATGGCCGGCTGGCCGCCAAATATTTTAATCCCTAAACGTTTACTATGCGATTCGCGTCCGTTTCTTGAACTGCCCGCGCCTTTTTTGTGTGCCATTTTGTTTTAATTTTTTGTGGGGAAAAGTTCGGCCCCGAATTTAAAAATCAATTATAAAGTGATCCCGGTGATCTCGATTTTAGTGAATTGCTGGCGGTGGCCGTTTTTCTTTTTGTAGCCTTTGCGGCGTTTCTTTTTGAAAACGATCACTTTATCACCTTTTAAATGAGACACGATCTTAGCCGAAACGCGTGCATTTTCCAAACCGTTCCCGATCGTGAAATTCCCTTCGTTTTCTGCCAACAATACCTGGTCAAATTCAATACTAGCGCCTTCTTCTCCTTGCAAACGGTGCACAAAAAGCTTCTGGTCTTTGACAACTTTAAATTGCTGTCCGGCTATACTTACTATTGCGTACATTGTTAAATAATATTTTTTAAATGAGGCGCAAATATAGCATCTTTTTCCATTAATAAAAACAGTATTTCCATCTATTTTGACCGGTCTTCGGCATCGGCCAAACGCTGTTCTATTTCTTTGGTCATTTGTGCGGCGGCATCGCGCAGTTTCGGGTTTTCATCATACGCCACATCGTACAAAACCTGTTTGCTTTTGCGTTTGTAATGAAAAGCGATAAGGTAATGCAAAGAGTTTTTATTCGCTTTAACAGACGAATCGCCCAGAATATTCTTCGGAAAATCCCAAAAACCTAAAGTGGCTGCTTTACGATGCAGGTAAAGCAGGTCGTCTTTGTTTAGGCGTACTGTTTTTACCACCAAAGAATCGTGGTTGTTTACGTATTGATAACGGCCGGTTTTTGAGTCGTATTGGTTGTTGAGGTTGTTGCCTTCGCCGTATTTAAAATCCAACGACTCAAACTCCGAAAACTTAAAAGGCGCGTTGCTGATCATCATGCCATAATAATAAACGCAGTACAACATAAAAGGCACGGCAATACTTAAAGCCAGGAATATTTTTTTAGAACGGTCAGACATGTTTTTTGGTGATGAAAAATTTAAAATTTCTGTTCCAAAATTCGGCTTTAAAATCCACTATCCAAAATAATGGTTTTGGTGATGCTGTTTTTACCGGCATAATTTTGTTGTATAAAAAATCAGTTTTTGGAGTAAAACTCTGCCAAACAGCCGCAGGGCAAAGCGCGGCACCACAAATTGTTAAAACTATAATCCGCAAAATTTCGTTTAATACCCAAATCATCATTTCTTTGCACCAATTATTTAAAATATGAAAAAACTTACCCCACTTTTTATTGCCTTACTAATGCTGGGCGCCTGCAAAAAAACCACAATAGCACCAGTAACCACACCGGTAAAGTTTACATCTACTTCGTACGCCACCTTAGGTACTTATGATGCAACCGGAAAGCCATCGTACTTAACAACAAAAGATGTTGTTTCTACCAACTTGATGTCGTACCTGAGCAATACCTTGCCTGAGCATACCGATTTGCGAAACTCGCACCCGGAACTGCTTTCAAGTTCTGCTTCTGCGGATATTAAAATCACCCAAAAATCTAATGTCGCCATTACGTTTGTTTCCCAAGGAACAGGCATCAGCGATGCGCTTGGTTTTTATACATATCCGACAAACAGCCCGCCGGCTTCTGCTGCCGATATAAAAACCATTACTTATATTTTCCCAAGTGTTGGCTTGAATTCTCCGTTGCAGCCGGGCGATAAAGTAAACATCGGTTCTTTTGATGCCGGTACTTCTATCGGTTTTGTGCTGATGCAAAACGGCTGGAGCCCAACCTCAAAATCCGTAGTGAACGATGCCGTACATTTTTGCTCTAATCCGGTGCTAAACCCGGAGGTTGACCCGAATTTGAAAAAGCACGCGGTGTTGATCAACTACACGCCAGAGAATAAAGTGCTGATTGGCTTTGAAGATTTGGACAGAACAGATTCCAGATGCGACAATGATTTTAACGACGTGGTTGTTTATGCAACGGTAACGCAATAAACCCAAACCAATTTTTACCCGATAAAAGAAGCATTGCTATAATTTGGCAATGCTTTTTTATGGCACTAAATTTACCCTTCCAGCTCTCCCTCCCATTTGCTCACTACGGCGGTTGCCATTGCGTTGCCCAAAACATTGGTTGCCGATCGGCCCATATCCAAAAGCGGGTCAATACCAATTAAAAGTGCCAAACCAGCTTCCGGAATGTTAAAACTGGCAATCGTTCCGGCAATCACCACCAACGAGGCACGCGGCACACCGGCCACGCCTTTACTTGTTAGCATCAGCACCAAAAGCATGGACAATTGTTGTTGAAAAGATAAATGAATGTTGTAGGATTGCGCCAAAAAAAGCGAGGCAAAAGTCATGTACATCATCGAGCCGTCCAGGTTGAAAGAATAACCCAAAGGCAGCACAAAACTCACAATCTTGTCTTTACAGCCAAAACGTTCCAACTCGATCAAAGTACGTGGGTAAGCGGCTTCGCTGGTAGAAGTGCTGAAAGCGATCAACATCGCATCCTTTAAATAATTGACCAATGTGAAGACACGCTTTTTGAGGACGGTAAAACCGGCCAGCACCAAAACCAGCCATAAAACGATCAACGCAAAATAAAATTCGCTGATAAAAACAGCATACGTTGCAATCACACTTAAACCTTGTTTGGCCACAATGGCCGTCATCGCACCAAAAACAGCAAGCGGTGCCACATACATTACATAAGAAGTGATTTTGAGGATAACATGCGCAATCGCATCCATCGCTTTGATGATGATATTTCCTTTTTCGCCGATGGCAGCCGTGGCAACGCCAAAAAACAACGAGAAAACCACAATCTGTAAAATCTCATTGTTGGCCATCGCCTCCACAAAACTTTTTGGAAAAACGTGCGCCAGAAAATCTTTCAGCGATAAAGCTGTTTTTTGAATGCCGGACTGCAGATGTTCATCAGGCAAAGACAAGTGCATAGATTTTCCGGGTTCAAAAAAGTTCACCAAAACCATCCCCAGCAATAACGAAACCAGCGTGGCCGAGAGAAACCAAAGCATCGTTTTCCCGCCAATCCTTCCAACAGCTTTGATATCACCCACTTTGGCCACGCCAACAACCAATGTTGTAAAAACCAACGGCGCCACGATCATTTTAATCAGCCGTAAAAAAATATCACTCAACATCGTAAAATATTCCAGCTTGCTTTCACGAATCGTGTCGTTTTCTTTTCGGATACTATTTTGTGCCGCTTTTTGCGTTTTTAAAGTTTGATAAGCCGCAGAACTGGTGTCTTTTATGGCCAGCATTTGAAGTTGGATTGCTTTAACTTGTGTTTCGGCCCGGTAAATTTTATCGTTATAAGGGTTGATCGTTTTAACATTGTAAATATAACCGGCCAAAACTCCGCCAATCAATGCTAAAAAAATGTATAAAGTAAGTTTGCTTTTTGCCATTTAGGAAAATACGTAAATGCTAAAACTACAATAAATTACTATTTTGCTGAAATATTTCCTTAACATGGCTACCGTTTACCGTTCAACAGACCTAAAAAAAGAATTGCAGCAATTGAACAGCAACGAATTGCTGGCGCTTTGTTTGCGTTTGGCGCGTTTTAAAAAAGAGAACAAAGAACTGCTGACGTATTTATTGTTCCGCGCCGATGACCAGGATTTGTTCATCCAAGAATACAAGGAAGAAATGGACCAACAGTTTAAAAAAATAAGCGGCACCAATTATATAGTGGTAAAAACAGTACGAAAAATTGCAACGCAAATGCACAACCAGATGCGTTATGCCGCAAACGAAACCGTTGGCACCGAACTGCTGCTGCATTTTTGCAACAACTACATCAACTATGTAAACTACCATACGCAGTACAAACCTTTGCGCAATATTTTTTACCGTTTTGTGGAAAAGTTAAAAGCCGAGATTTTGAAGTTACAGGAAGACCTGCAATATGATTACGGGCTTTTGTATGAAGCCATGCTAACGGAAGCCGAACAGGAAATCTATTGGTTTGAGAAAAAACAATTCGTACTGTAACATATCGAAATAAGTTAGGTCTCAACTTAAACCAGCCACCATTCAGTTGAAAACTAAAGATAGCGCTTTCAGGGAAATTTTTGAGGCGAACTCCAAACGCATCTACCGGTTGTGTTACAGTTATACCGCCGATAGCGCGGCTGCTAACGATTTGATGCAGGAAACTTTTCTCAAGGTTTGGCAAAACCTGGACAAGTTTCGCAACCAGTCGATGATTTCAACCTGGATCTATCGG
Source organism: Mucilaginibacter sp. (assembly GCF_041088075.1). Classification (GTDB taxonomy): domain Bacteria; phylum Bacteroidota; class Bacteroidia; order Sphingobacteriales; family Sphingobacteriaceae; genus Mucilaginibacter_A. The sequence continues at coordinate 36,980 of NZ_JBGCVY010000020.1, forward strand.
ATTGCTGTAAATACCTGTTTAACTTATTTGCGGTCGGAAAAACGACAGGCTAAAGATGAACTGACACCGTTTATTGCAGAGAACGAACCCGAAGAAGTATCCGGAAAAAAAGAAGAAGTTGACCTGTTGTACCAATGCATTGCCAAACTGGAAGAATCTGAAAGAATTATTATTACGATGGTTTTGGACGAAGTGCCGTACCCGGAGATTGCCGAAATTTCAGGCATTTCAGAAGGAAATTTGCGGGTAAAAATCCATCGTATCAAATCAAAACTAACCGAGCTGTACAACCATTATGAAGAACTTTGAAGAACTAAGCTCGATGTGGACCGCACAACCCCAAAAAGAGCAAATAACGGCAGACACTTTATTAAAACAGGTAAAAAAAGGCACGCAATCGCTCCAGCAGAAACTGCTGGTTTCTATCCTGATGATGGCGGCAACTTTCATTTTCATGATCGTGCTGTTCCTGTTTTTCCTGTTCAATTCATGGCTTACTTATGCGGGTATTTTTATCACGATGGGCACCATTTTAATTTATGCAATTTTAATGTACCGGGACTACCGGCTGATTGCCTCGCACGACCCGACGGTTGAAGTGAATATTTACCTGCAAAAATTAAAAGAATACCAAAAAGGCCGCAACCGCATGAACGGAAAAATGCTGTATGTTTATTCTGTTTTGTTAAGCATTGGCCTGGGCTTGTTTTTGATCGAAATACTTCGGTCGGTGCCGCTGCTCGTCGAAATATTGGCCTATTTGGCATTCATTGGCTGGATGGCGTTTGTAACGTTTTACCTCCGCAAAAAAATCATCAAAACAGAGCAGGAAAAAATCGGCCAGGTCATCAGCCGTTTAGAGCGTTTGAAACTGCAGTTTAAAGATTAGCGGAAATTGTTGTTAAAACTTGCAATGCTTCTTTTACCCCTGTTTTTTTGGTCAACCTAAATTTTAAGTTTAGGCTGATTTGTTTTGCGTGTCCTTTTGGGTTCAAATTAATGCCTAAGTTCTTAAACTAATTTTTAAATGCTTCTTTTATCGGGTAAAAATTAAAATCATTTTCATAACCCCTTCAAAGGGGGAAGCCTGTCGCCTACTTTTCTAAACTTTAGAAATCTGGAGATGTAAAGGTAACAGCCCTGGCCCTCTTCCCCCTTCGAAGGGCAACTTATATACGAGTTGGGACAAGATGAAAAAAACGGGCTGAAAAATACGATAGCAAGCTTGCTATAAACGGAACTTTTGAGGATGTTATAAAAGCGAGTTTTTTGGGGAAACCGAAGAAAGCGAAAGAAAAAGAATAAATATTTATAAAATTGGGTTACTTAAAATAACCTCCATCTTTCCAATTTCTATTATCTTCATACCATTTTAGAAGTCCAGTCATGCAACCAAAACAAATACAAATACCAGTCGCGTGATTAAAACCAACCAGTCCATCAGTTTCACGTAATAGATGTGTTCGCTTTGATAAAGCCCTTTTGCCAGTTAATATATAAGCAATTGTTGTTCCTATCGTAACAGTTCCTTGTAACTTAGAACTCGCTAAAATTAAATGGTGAAGGGCTTCTTTTGTTATAAGTGGATAATGATCGTCTAAAGAATTGATCATGCAAATTCAAGGTCTTTTTCAAGTTCTAAATCAAGAGCTGTTGTTTCTCCTGTCTGTAATAAAAGATTAAACATGGAGTTGCTTGAATCAATATTTAAAACAGTTCTAATATCAGAAGATGAAGTTATAACCCAACCAATATTTTCCAACTCATTCTCTAAACCGTTACCATATCTTTCAGAAGCAATGCAAAAACACTCTATCGCTTCTTTTACTGCTATATCAGTATCATTTTCGTTAATGGAATAAGTTTTTAAACCTCCCAATAAAGGCATTTTAGTGTAAATTTTGTTATCTTCACCTAATTCATTCCATATAGGCATAATAACCTTTAAAGAAGACAACTTTTCATTGTGTCTTATAACTTCAATTATAGGTTCAGCCGAAGTTTTCATGATTTTGTTTGATTGTTAAGTTAAACCAAAGTGATTTATACAACCTTAGTGATAATAAGGTTGCCTGTACAAATATAAATTAATTATTCAATATACGTGCAAATAGAAAAAGACTGATTTTTTAGGACAATCTATAACACACTATTAAAATTTATAATTTTTCCCTTTGTCTCAACTCGTATATAGTTGCCCTTCGAAGGGGGGTTAGGGGGATGAATTTATTGCCGTTGTAAATAGCCTTATTCTGACAAAAACAAAAGTTCAAACAAAAACTCAAAAACTTTTAAACTTGTAACCCAAACTAAAACTACTTTTACGCGTAAAAACCCTGATTTTACATTCAGTTTGATCTGAAATTTAAATCATAAATCCAAACAAACCAATGCTTCTTTTACCCCATAAAAATTAGAATATGGCCTTTCATTTCCGCCAGGTTTCTTTGTTGGTTACGCATTACAACAGAAGCCAGTCTTTAGAAAATTTGCTCAGCACTTTTCATAGCCAGAATTGTTTTTTTGGTGAAATTGTGGTTTCTGATGACGGCAGTTTGCAGGCACATTTGGATGCGTTAAAAAAACTGCAAAAACGTTTTGGTTTTAAATTGATCACCACGTTGCAAAACAAAGGCTTGGGCAACAACATCAACAAAGGCCAGGATGCCGTAACAAAGCCTTACACTTTATACGTTCAGGAAGATTTTGAACCGGATGCTTCTTTTACCGGTCATTTTTCGGACGCTTTAGCAATGATGGAAGAAGACGCCGGGCTTGATTTGGCCCGCTTTTATGCTTACCTCAGGTATCCGTATTTAAAGCCTTACAAAAAAGGTTATTCGCAAATGCTCATCAAGCCCTGGTTTACCAATTATAAAAAAATATATTATTACAGCGACCACCCGCATTTGCGGCGCAGCACGTTTTTGAAGAAGTTTGGGCGTTATGCCGAAGGTTTAAAAGGCGACAAAACCGAATACAAGATGTGTGTGTCTTTCATCAAAAACAAAGGAAAAGGTTTGTTTTATGATCAATACAAAGCTTTGTTCAGGCAAATAAATTCGGCATCAGAACCAAGCACCATGAGCCGGAGCAACTGGACACAAAGCAGAAATATCTTTGTTGTTTTGGTCAGGGATTTGTACCGGCAGGTAAGATACAATTTCGACTTACTTTTTTAAGCTTTGCGCTGGTTTTAGACCATAAAAAAAGGGCCTGTTGCCAGGCCCGATTTTACTAAACATTTCATTAACAAGGCTTGGCAACTTAGCTGCCGCTGCCAGAACCGCCTGATCCTGAGCCACCGCCTGAACCGCTTGATCCTGCACCGCTTCCGGATCCGCTTGTGCCAGAACCAGTACTATATCCCGTTCCTGAAGTCCCTGTTCCGCCTGAACTGTTTGAAGAACCGGTTGAGGTTGAGCCAGAGCCTGCTCCCGTTCCTGTTGTGGCAGAACCACCAGTTCCTGACCCGCCATTGGTTGAACCTGTTCCGGAACCTGCACCTGTACCGGCACCGCTACCCGTGGTAGAAGAAGTACTGCTGGTATCGGTTGATGAAGTAGATGACGCGCCGGAACCTGTATCAGAGCCTCCGGTGTTTGATTTTGAATTGCAAGCCGCCAGGCTGAACGAAGCAGCAAGCGCAAGCATAACTAATTTTGTTTTTTTCATTTTTGTTGAAGTTGGTTTTCTACATAAACATCAATATTTTTTTAATGTTTAATTTTATTAATCTAAAGTACATTTATTTTTTAGGTGATAAAAGAAGCATATAAAATAAATTGAATAAAATTTAAAAAGGCTCTTAGCTTAATTTCATTTACTGCAATTACAAAACAAAAAAGGGCTTGCAGCATTAACCGCAAACCCTTTCATCAAACTAAACTATAAACCAACCAAAAAACTATAATGATGCTATTGTTATTTTACAGCAATTTCCCTTGACTGTACTTTTGCTTCTTCCTTTTTAGCAATTGTCAGTTTTAAAATACCATCGGTATAGGCTGCTTCGATTTTGCTGTGGTCAATGGTATCAGGCAAAGTAAAAGACCGTACAAAAGAAGTATAATTGTACTCGCGTTTGCTGTATTTTTTGCCTTCTGTTTGTCCGCTTTTTTTCTCGGCGTTGATGGTCAAAACATTTTTATCAACCGCAATTTTAAAATCTTCTTTTTGCATGCCCGGTACAGCCAGTTCAATTTGGAAATCAGCTTCTGTTTCGGCAATGTTTACGGCCGGAACACGGCTCACCAAACGGTCAGTCAGCAAAGAATCGTTAAAAACAGATTCAAAAACATCGGTAAACCATGGGTTAACAGATGATGTATTTTTTGCAGGGCTAAATTTTACGAGTGTCATTTTTTTATAGGTTTTATTTTTTGTTTATTTAACTTCTGAAAACTATTATTCAAACACAATACCATTAGCAAAACAAAAGCTGTTTAATGACAGAATGGCGCTAATATTATTTTTTAAAAGACAAACTGACTGGAAATGCGCGAAATTACTGCTAATTACAAATTTAAAACCCCGATCAACATCCGTTTTTCTGACCTGGATGCTTTTGGCCATGTAAACAATGCTGTTTACTTAACTTTTTTTGAAATTGCCCGGACGGATTATTTTAAAGAAATTATCCAATGGAACTGGGACGATACAAACCTCATCCTGGGAAAATCAGAAATAAGTTACCTGAAACCTTTAAAATTAGGCGACCAGATTTTTTGTTACGTCCGCACTTCCAGGATTGGCAACAGCAGTTTTGATGTTGATTATGTGATTGTAAAAATGACAGAAACCGGCGAAGAGCAGGTTTGCACAACCGGCCAAACTGTATGCATCCATTACGATTATAAAACCTACAAATCCGTTTCGATCCCCGAAAACGAAACCCGGAAGATGATGGAATTTGAAGGATTTAAACCACGTTTCTGATTTTATCTTGTTTGAGGATTTGTGCAGAAGAAGAAAGCTCCTGCACAAATTTTTTGCAAAAATTGATACTGTTTTTATACCTGTAAAATTGGTCTGAAAAACTTATCCCAATACCAAATTTATACCGGTAAAAGAAGCATTGGCTTCAATCGGCATTTACATCAATTTTCATTTCCTTGGTGTTAAATCGCCTGATAATTAGCCTGTTCCCGCCGTTATAGGTAAAATAGGTTGATGCCCAGCTTAAAAATACGATCAGGCGGTTGGTAAACCCGACCAGGGACATCAAGTGCACAAAAATCCAGATCAGCCAGGCAATAAAACCATGCAGGTGCAGCTTGCCCAAATCGGCCACGGCTTTGTTCCTGCCGATGGTGGCCAAAGTGCCTTTATCTTTATAAACAAAAGGTTTCAGTTCTTCGCCTTTAAGCAGCCTGATTAAGTTTTTGCCTAAATGCTCGCCGTGCTGCATCGCAACCGGTGCCACGCCCGGAAGCCCTTGTGGATATTTTGGCAAAATTTGTGCGGCGGCATCGCCAATGGCAAAAACATTGTTCAGGCCGGAAACACGGTTAAACTCATCTACCTGCAAACGGTTTCCCCGTGTCAACATTTTCGGAGAAAAACCTTCCGGCAGTTCGCCCATTACACCGGCGGCCCAGATAACGTTTTTGGTGTAGATCGTTTGCCCGTTGTCAACGGTCAATAAATTGCCGTCGTAACTTTTAACGTGTACATCGTTGCTAATTTCTACGCCCATTTTAGCCAGGTTGGCTTTTGCCTCAACCGAAGCCTGCTCGGACATTGCCGCCAACAGTTCCTTTTTTCCTTCGATCAAAAAAACCCGCATCATCTCTTTTTGATGTACCGGGTAATCCATTTCCAAAATATGGTTTCTAAACTCGGCAATCGCGCCGGAAAGCTCTACACCAGTTGGCCCGCCGCCCACAATCACAAAATTTAACAACGCCTGCTTTTTTTCCAAATCCTGCTCTACAAAAGCAGCCTCCAGGTTTTGCAAAATCAGGCTGCGCAGGTTTAACGCTTCGGTTACGTTTTTCATGGGCATGGCGTAATGTTCGATCTGCTCGTTGCCAAAAAAATTGGTGTTAGAGCCGGTGGCAAGCACCAAATAATCATAACAAACATCGCCATCGCTGGTGCTGATGATATTATTGGCCGCATCAACGCCTTTTACATTGGCATAAATAACGGTCAGGTTTTTTTGGCGATGAAAGATTTTACGCAGCGGAAAAGAAATGGATTCTGCCTGCAAACTTCCGGTTGCCACCTGGTAAAGCAACGGCTGGAAAGTGTGGTAGTTGTGCCGGTCTATCAGCAGTATTTCAGCATCTAAATTTTTGAGCGTTTTGGCCAATTGTATCCCGCCAAAGCCACCGCCAATAATCACGATCCTCGGATGTTTTGTAAATTCGTTTAAATGCATATTCTGTTTTTTTAAGCTGCTGTTGCCGGTAATTGAGCTGCGAATTGCATTTCTTTTTCCGGCAACAAACAGGATGCTTCTTTTATCGGTGTTTTTCTTGCCTACTATAGTTGTAACAAAAATGTAAACTTATATAAACGCCGGATGTTTGTAAATATAGAAGTTGTTTAAACTTTTTTTTTGGCCCTTTTTTTTTTGGCTGATGCTTCTTTTACCGCCTAAAAATTGGCATTGCCTGGTTTTTGGTTTGTTCAGGCAGATACAGGCACCAACTTTTATAGGGTAAAAGAAGCATGTTGTAAAGCACAAAAGAATAAGTTTAAACAACTTCATATGCAAGCCAAGCATAAATAAAAAAATCCGATCTAAAACATAATAATGTTTAACAAGTTAAAAAATAAGTTAAAGAATTTATACACTAAGCTTAAACCTTAAAGTGATGACTGTACCAAAATTTGCATTATTTGAACACCGTTTGGATGAAATATACAATGAAAACCTGCGGAAGCTGCCCGAAATGATCAAAGCGTTGCGGCTTTCGAACAGTTTAGACGAAGGCGACCTGAAAAAAATCAAAAGAGACGTTTACGACGACCTTTCCGCCAAATGGGATTTTAATGATTTCAAAATCAAAACTTCGGACATCAGTGTGCAAAACCAAGAGTTTAGTTTCGAGAAAAACATTGCTGCCGATATTTTGGGATCGAATTTGACCAGCAGCCTTACCAGCGATTTTGTAACCCTTTATTACGCCATTTATACAGTGCCTTATTCCGGAAATATCGAATCTTTAAAATATACAACGATTCATCCGAAAGAAGAAGTTTACCTGGCAGACCACGGCAATTACTTTGCGCTTACCGTTTATTCTTTGTACCCGGTCAAAGAATCGGCAGAAGCAATCAAGCACGAAAAAGACCGTGTTTTGGATTTGATCACCAAAAACCATGATGCCAATGCAGCTTATATCAAAGATAAAGAAAGCCATTTAAAAGATGCCATTGACAAAGAAATTGACCTTAATTTTAAATCGGGCCGAAACGAGATCCGTGACAATGATTCTTTGCTGTAAACCTTTTAGCCATAACCTTGTACCTTAACCGCCAATAACATGAAAAATTACGAAACTTTATTAGATGCTTTAAATGATTTAATTTCCCGTGGTTATACCGAAGATTTTAACGTTGACCACGACAGGATGCAATGCCGGGAAAAGCATATCGAGATGACAGCAGACGAATTTGAGATTGATGAATTTTACCGTTTTGAAGGAATGACCAATCCGTCTGATATGTCAATCTTGTACGGTATTTCTTCTGATATATATAACATTAAAGGAACGTTGGTTAGCGCTTACGGAACTTATTCGGGGAACCAGAATGCTGCCATCGAAGCAAAATTAAACCACTACCAGGTGAACAAAAACCTGTAGGTTTTTCTTTCAGCCTTAAAAATAATTTTAATATATGGCGCAATTATGTGTGTTTTAGGCAAGTTTAGTAAGGCAGCATAATGAAATTTGAACTTAAAGAATACAACATAAATGTTCCAGAAACAGAACTTATTGCAGACGTAATTTCTGTTTCTAAAATTACAGGTAAAGACACCGTTACGCAGTCCGACTATTCAAAACATGGTAAATATCATTCGTCAACTATACAAAGAAGATTTAAATCGTGGTTTATCGTTTTAGAGAAAGCCGGATTAGAACCAGCACGATCTCCTTTTAACATATCAGAAGAGGAACTTTTCAAAAATATCGCTACAGTTTGGATAAAGCTTGGTCAACAACCGGTCAATAAAGACATGAAAGCACCGATCTCTAAATATGGCGGCACTACTTATATTCGACATTTTGGAACTTGGATGGAAGCCTTGAGAAAATTCATTGATTACGAAAATGCTGAATTTAAAGAAGAGGAACAAATTGTACAGGAGAAATTAATTGAAGAAATAGAAGAGAAAGCGGCAGAACTGCAGTTAATTCAAAATAGTACAAGGTCAATTTCTTTACGACTTCGCTTTAGTGTTTTCCTAAGAGATGGATTTCGATGCACTTCTTGTGGTAAAAGTCCAGTAACACATCCTGGTGTTGTATTACACTGTGACCATATTTTACCTTGGTCAAAAGGTGGTAAAACAAACATGGACAATTTAAAAACTCTTTGTTCCAACTGTAATTTAGGAAAAGGCAACATGCCCGAGACAAAATAAAAACCATACACACAACAACGGTTTGGCAAAGAACCAGGCATTTGCTGTTCGTAGAAATAACCAGTAAATTTGATTATGAAAACAACAGTAGAAGCAAATAAAAAAGGAATTCAGGGAGTTACTATTGACCCAGAACTTAATCAGTATGACAATGTTGTTTTGTTTCCTGAAAAACTTGCAAAAGCAAAAGAACAACTTAAAAAATCTGGTTTACCAAAACTTCCAGAGACAAAACATAACCGCTAACAAGAATACGGCCGATATCGGGGCTGGACACTGGAGCAATCGACAGCAGTTTGCTATTCAGCTTTAGTTCGGGCTGAACGTTTTCTATGTGGAAGTTTTTCAACTTTCCAATCGTTGGCAATACTTTGCCGCCATCCGGTTTTTTTATGAAAATTTTATTCATTTTTATCCGGTAAAAAAAGCATGGACGTAAAAGCTTGTATTTTTGACCTCGACGGCGTAATTGTAGATACAGCCGTTTATCATTTTAAATCCTGGAAACGCCTGGCGGATGAACTGGGCATCAACTTCACTCTGCACGACAACGAACGGTTAAAAGGTGTAAGCCGCGTTCGATCTTTGGAAATTGTTTTGGAGATTGGGAACGTAACCAAAACCGAAGCCGAGAAACAGGAATTGGCCAGCCGCAAAAACGAATGGTACACCGAAATGATCAGCAAAATGAAGCCTGATGAAGTTTTGCCGGGTGCCAAAGAATTTTTGCAACTGGTTAAAAATGCAGGCATAAAAACAGCATTGGGTTCGGCCAGCAAAAACGCCGGGATTATTTTGGATAAAACCGGGTTGACTCCTTTTTTTGATGCCGTGATTGATGGCAACCATGTTTCCAAAGCAAAACCAGACCCCGAAGTTTTTTTAAAAGGCGCCGAAGCCGTACAAGTTGACCCGAAATTTTGTGTTGTTTTTGAAGATGCCATTGCCGGTGTAGAAGCCGCTTTGGCAGGCGGAATGAAAGTGGTTGGCATTGGTTCGCCCGAAATTTTAAGCAAAGCGAATCTGGTTATTCCAGGTTTAAGCGAAATGGACCTCGAAAAATTAAAAGCCGTATAAAAGAAGTATGAAGCAATATTTGCAGTTACACGAGTGGAAAATAATTGAAGAAAGTTTTGATGCCGAGAATCACGAAATCTCGGAAAGCATTTTTAGTCTGGGAAATGGTCGTATGGGCCAGCGCGCCAATTTTGAAGAAACTTATACCGGCAAAAGCCTGCCGGGAAATTATGTGGCCGGCGTTTATTATCCCGATAAAACCCGCGTTGGCTGGTGGAAAAACGGTTACCCGGAATACTTTGCCAAAGTTTTAAATGCTGCCGAATGGGCTGGGATTGAAATCAAAATTGACGGCGAAATTTTAGATCTGGCAAAGTGCGAAGTTTCCTCTTTCCGGCGGGAACTGAACATGCAGCAAGGCTATTTGGAACGGAATTTTGAAGCCAAAACAGCTTCCGGAAAAATCGTAAAAGTGCAGGCAACGCGTTTTTGCAGTATGGTTGATGATGAATGCGGTGCGGTTCGGTACAGTTTAACGCCTGTTAATTTTTCGGGCGAAATCACTTTAACGCCTTTTATCAATGGCGATGTAAGCAACCAGGATTCCAATTACGAAGAAAAGTTTTGGGACGAAACCGGAAAAGGTTTTTACGAAAACGGAAGCTTTGTAGAAATGCGGACCAAAAAAACTGGTTTTGTAGTTTGCACCGGGATGCAGTTTTCAGTTTCGTTGGATGGTCAACCTGTTCAACTTAAACCAACACAAATAGAACGCGAAAAATTTACCGGCCTCGAAATAAAAACACCGGTAAAAGAAGCATCAACCATAACGCTTTATAAATACGCTGCAAATCTATCTTCGTTCAACCATCCCGCAGGAGAACTTCAGCTCAAAACTGAAGAAACACTTGATAAAATCACCAAAAAAGGTTTCAACCAAATGCTGAAAGAACAAGCCGAAGCCTGGGCCGAAAAATGGGAAATGAACGATATTAAAATTGAAGGAGATGTGGCCGCACAACAAGCCATCCGCTTTAATATTTTTCAGTTGGAACAAACTTATACCGGCAAAGATGCGCGTTTAAACATCGGCCCGAAAGGTTTTACCGGCGAGAAGTACGGCGGCTCAACGTATTGGGACACAGAAGCTTATTGCATTCCTTTTTACCTGGCAACGGCCGGGCAGGAAGTGGCGCGAAATCTGTTGATCTATCGTTACGACCAATTGCAAAAAGCGATCGAAAACGCCGAAAAATTAGGTTTTAAAGATGGTGCCGCGCTTTACCCGATGGTTACCATGAACGGCGAAGAATGCCACAACGAATGGGAAATCACGTTTGAGGAAATTCACCGTAATGGCGCGATTGCTTATGCTATTTTCAACTACATCAATTATACCGGTGATGAAGCTTATCTGGCTTCAAATGGTTTGGAAGTTTTGATCGGCATTGCACGTTTCTGGGCGCAGCGTGTTAACTGGTCGGAAGTTCGGCAGCAATATGTGATGCTTGGCGTAACCGGCCCGAACGAGTACGAAAACAACATCAACAACAATTGGTACACCAACACGATTGCGGCCTGGTGTTTAAAATATGTGCTGGAAGCGACAGAAATCGTTCAAAAACAAAACCCGGAAAGGCTTGCGGAAATTTTCACCAAGACCAATTTTGATGCGGTAAAAGAAGCATCGTTGTTTAATAAAATTGCCGGTCAGCTTTACTTTCCGTTTGATAAGGTGAACCAGATTTTTATGCAGCAGGACAATTACCTCGACAAAGAACAAATTTTGGTGAAAGATTTGCCTGAAAGCGAACGCCCAATCAACCAGAAATGGAGCTGGGACCGCATCCTTCGCTCCTGCTTTATTAAACAGGCCGATGTTTTACAAGGCATTTATTTCTTCCAGGACCGGTACGATCTGGAAACCATCCGCAGAAATTTTAATTTTTACGAAGCACGAACAGTACACGAATCTTCGCTTTCGCCTTGCGTTCATGCAATTTTAGCAGCAAAACTGGGTGATCAGGAAAAAGCGTATGAGTTTTATCTACGCACTTCCCGCCTCGATTTAGACAATTACAATAATGATACCTGCGATGGCTGCCACATTACTTCAATGGCCGGCACCTGGATGTCCGTGGTAGAAGGTTTTGGCGGGATGCGGGTAAAAAACGGAACCTTGCACCTCAACCCTTTTCTGCCCGAAAAATGGACGAGCTTTTCGTTCCAAATCAATTTCAGGGATGCCTTGTTAAACATTAAAGTTTATGCAGGCCGCGTTGAAATCAGCAACAAATCTAACCGGGAAGTAAAAGTTAAAGTTTACGATCAGGAACAGAACATTTCTGCTAAACAGCAAGTTATTGTCAATAAACCCTGATTCACCTCATACTGTTTTTATCGCCCTAAAAACAGTATCGCTTAAACTTATACCATGGACGTATCAACCCAAAACCCTCAGCAAAACGGACATAAACTGCTGATCTACCAGTTGTTTGTCCGTCTTTTTGGCAATCAAAACCCAACCAATAAATATTATGGTTCGATAGAAGAAAACGGTTGCGGAAAATTTAACGACATCAACGACTGTGCGCTTGAAGAAATCCGGAAAATGAGTTTCTCACACGTTTGGTTTATGGGTGTGATCGAACATGCAACCATGACGGATTACTCTTATTACGGCATCAAACCAGACGATCCGGACGTGGTGAAAGGACGTGCTGGTTCGCCGTACGCCATTAAAGATTATTATGATGTTGACCCGGATTTGGCCGTTGATGTGAAAAACCGGATGCAGGAATTTGAAGCATTGATCGAAAGAACGCACCAACACAATTTAAAAGTAATTATTGATTTTGTCCCGAACCACGTTGCGCGCACTTATCAATCGAATGCAAAACCGGAAGGCGTAATTGATATTGGCGAGCAGGACGATAACACAAAAGCCTTCAGTCCGCAAAACGATTTTTATTATTTACCGGGCAAAAAGTTTTGGGTTCCGGGAGATGTAAACCCGGGCGGGACAGAATTTAAAAACGTTTTGAAAGATGGCATGTTTACTGAGTTTCCGGCAAAAGCAACCGGCAACGATGTTTTTTACGAAGCGCCTTCCATCAATGATTGGTACGAAACAATCAAACTAAATTACGGTGTGGATTATGTAAACGGCAGGCAAACGTACTTCAACCCGATTCCGCCGTTGTGGTTTAAACTGCGCGACATCCTACTGTTTTGGGCGGCAAAAGGCGTTGACGGTTTCCGTTGCGATATGGTGGAAATGGTGCCGGTAGAATTTTGGCATTGGGTAATTACACAGGTAAAAGAAGCTTATCCAACCGTAATTTTTATTGCAGAAGCCTACAACCCGCAGGATTACGGCAGGTACATTTTTGAAGGAAAGTTTGACTATTTGTACGATAAAGTGGGTTTGTACGATACGCTGAAAAAGCTGGTCCGCAATGATTACGAAGGAAATGTGTACGAAATACGCGACCAGTGGCAGCATCAGCACAATGGGTTTACCGAACGGATGCTGCGTTTTATGGAAAACCACGACGAAGTGAGGATTGCATCCGGTTATTTTGCCGGAAACCCCTGGCTGGCTTTACCGGCGATGATTGTTTCGGCCACCATTTCGCAGGGGCCGGTGATGGTTTACAACGGACAGGAAGTTGGCGAACCGGCAGAAGGCACAACTGGTTTTTCTTCCAGCGATGGCCGCACTTCTATTTTTGATTATTGTTGCATGCCCGAGCATTTGAAATGGCTGAACGGCGGAAAAATGGATGGTGCCAAACTATCATACGCACAAAAAGCTTTGCGTAATTTTTACAGCCATTTGTTGCAAATTACTGCTGAACATGAGGCGATCGGAAACGGTGCTTTTTACGATTTGCTTTATTTGAACGAAGGGGAACGCGGTTTTAATAACAAAGTTTATCCTTACTTGCGCTACACGGATCAGGAACGGTTGCTGATTATTGTTAACTTTAACCGCGATGAAGTGAAACTGCAGGTGAAGTTTACCGATGATTTGCTGAACCTGTTTAACATTTCATCTCCCGGAAATTATGTTTTTACGGATTTGCTTAGCGAAAACCAGATTACCGCAACAAATTTGCAAGAAGGCCTGAGGGTTAAAATAGAAGGAAGTTGTGGCCTTATTTTAAGTTTTTAAGATCTATATCCAAACATTAATGCTTCTTTTAGCAGTAAAAAATCAGTGAGTTATGAAACGACCGGTAACTATTATTTCTATTGTTTTGATCCTGCTGATAGCGGGTTTTATTTACTACCGTTACTTTTTTGTTTTTGGCGAAGGCGTAAAAGCAGGTGAATTAAATTACATCGTTAAAAAAGGCTATATTTTTAAAACGAACGAAGGCCGGTTGATCCAAACAGGAATTCGTTCCGGTGCTGGCCAAGGTTCTATTTCTTCCAACGAATTTATGTTTTCGATTACAGATCAGCGTATTGCAAACCAGTTGGAAACATCTGGTGGAAAATTGGTGCAGTTGCACTACAAGGAATACATCGGCACCTTGCCTTGGCGCGGCGTCAGTAATTTTGTAGTGGATAGCGTGCTTTCTGTGGCCGATAACACAACCGCTTTGCCCGGCAGCGGCGTTATCCGGTAAAATATATGTTAGCGTTGCGGTTTGTTTAACGCAAGCAAACGCTGGTAGTCTTCTTCCGTGTCCACATCAATTGCCGCACCTTCAAAAGGGACAACAGCAACATTGTTTTGATGCGCCTTGAACAGCCATCGTGCGCCTTTTTCTGGTGGCAGGTTTTGCAGGACAGGAAACAAAGAACGATCAAAAATAGCCGGAACGCCTTGGGTTTCTGCATAACCGGTTGCCACAATCATGCTTCTTTTATCGGCAGAAAATTGGGCAAGCAAGCGTTGCAAATGTTGTGCGTTGATTAAAGGCTGATCGCATAGTAAAATCAAAGCGGCATCAATTTTTGAAAAACCCGGGTGCTGGCCGAGTGCATTGATGCCGGCACGGATGGAAGAACCCATTCCTTGCTGCCAGTTTGGGTTATGGATAAGTTGAACTAATTCGTTGCTTTCTACTTCGCCCACCAGTTCTTCATGCAAAAAACCGCTTACCACAACCACTGCTTTTGGCGAAACGGACAATGCTGTTTTTACCGCATGTTTTATCAAGGTTTCGTTTTGATAGTGAAGCAGTTGTTTTGGTTTTCCTAAACGGGAAGATGAACCGCCGGCTAAAATAACAACTGCAATATTAAGATCAGGTTTTGGGGTTTCTGAAGGGTTCAAAGTGTAGAAGCAGCAATAAAATTTCGGTTATGGATCGGGCCGTCAAGATCGCGCAAAAAGCCAGCTTTGCTTTGATGTTTTATGGCCAACAGTTCGGCCATTACGGCAACCGCAATTTCTTCGGCAGTTTCGGCACCGATGTTTAAACCGACCGGCCCGTACAAACGTTCGCTTTCTGCTTCGCTTAAAGAAATTCCTGTTTTTTGCAGGTCATCCAGCAAACGGTCTGTTTTTTTTCGCGGGCCTAAAATGCCGATATAATTTACCTGGCTAAAAGAAGCTAATTGTTGCAATACCGCAAAATCGTAATGGTAATTATGGCTCATCAAAACCGCGTAACCGGGAAAAAACTGCTGCATTTGCAAATCAGCTAACTTAACAACTTCCACCGTTTCTGCTTCGGGAAAACGCTGCACGGTTGCCTGCGGCATACGCCCGTCAATAATATGGACACGCCAGCCGAGACCTGTTGCCAGTTTTACCAAAGGCTGTGCATCGTTGCCGGCTCCAAAAACAGTAAGCTGCGGCGCAGGCAAAATCACTTCCAGAAACAGGCGAAGGTTTTCTTCTCCATCCTGGTAATTTTGTGTTAACGATTGGCCGGATTGAAAAACTTCCAACGCATCTTTTAAAATGAGTCGGTCTGTTGCTTCGTTTCCGGTTAAACTCAGTTCTTGCTGATTGGAATCTGTAAGCAAAGCACGCTTGCCGCACAAATTGCTGATGCTGTTTTTAGCACCTAAAATTGTGATTAAAACTACTTGCCAGTCCTGCCGGGAAGTTTTCCGCAACAATTCAACCGGATTATTTGGGTCAGCATAATCAATTGATTCCAACAAAATATGGATCGTGCCTTCACAGCCCAATTGTGCGCCGTGCTGCAAATCCTCCTCAATATCCGTGCTGTCGTAGATGATGGTTTCGCTTTTTCCGGTAAGCATGACACGCCTCGCCCTGCGCAAGGCATCTCCTTCCAAACAGCCGCCGCTGATGCTTCCGGTCAAATGCCCATCATCAGTAACCAACATCCTTGCGCCCGGCCGTCGGTAAGATGAACCTTCAACTTCGGTAACGGTAGCCAAGGCACAAGGGTTTCCGGTTTCACGCTGACGGTCATAAGCAGTTAACAAACGTTGCAGTTCGGACATAATAATCAAAGAATTTAAGGTGGTAAAAGAAGCATTTCCGGCAGGAAAACCAAAACCGAAAATGCTTCTTTTACCTTATAAAAGTTTGTCTGGCGTTACCGGCAGTTCCCGAACCCGTTTGCCAGTGGCATGATAAATGGCATTGTTGACGGCAGCCGTAATCCCGGTGATGCCAATTTCTCCAATACCCCTTGCACCAATTGGCGAAATTAACATATCCGGTTTGTTGATAAATTCGATCTGAAACTCAGGCATATCAGCATGGACGGGAACTAAATAGTTGGCAAGGTCTTTGGTAACCGGCCTGCCACGGTTTGGGTCGTAGTTGGTTTCCTCCATCAAAGCCATACCAATCCCAAAAATCATCCCGCCCATAATCTGATTTTTGGCGGTCTTTTCGTTCATAATTGTGCCCACATCCATCACCGCTACTGCTTTATCAACATGTACCATACCCAAATCAGGGTCAACCAAAACTTTAACGAACTGGGCACCAAAAGAATGGAAAGAAAATGGCTTCCGGTCTGTTTTTTCATCAACCTGAACAAATGGGTTTCCTTTGCTTTCTTCTTCAATTTCGGCTTCCGAACTTCCTGCCGTAGCTGGGTTTGATTCTGTTTGCTGCCGCGTAGAAACCTTGGTTGCGGCCTGCGAGCGTAAATCCTGCAAACCTTGACGGCTCAAAATATCAGTATAAGCATCTCCGGTTTCCCTTTTTGTTCTGATAACGATATGTCCGTTTTCCGCAACCAGATCATCTTCTTTTTGACCGTGCAAAGGCGATTTAGCATCTGCAACTGCCATCTTTTTCAGCTTGCTCACCAAACCGAGGGAAGCGGCGCGGATGGCAGGGCCAACACTTGCAGTAACCTGCGAACCGCCTGAATTTGCGCCTTTCGGGTATTCACTGTCGCCTAATTTAACCTTTACTTTTTCGATGGGCAAACTTAAAGCATCTGCTGCAGTCTGGGTCATAATGGTATAAGTTCCGGTTCCAATGTCTTGCGTAGCGCACATAATTTCTACATGTCCGTCTGCAAACAATACCGCTTTGGCAGAAGAAGCGCTTCGGTTTGCGGGATAAGTTGCCGTTGCCATGCCGTAACCTACCAAATATTTGCCTTCTTTCATTGATCTTGGTTCCGGGTTCCGCTTGCTCCAGCCAATCAAATCAGCACCTTTTTGGTAGCATTCTTTTAAGTATTTGGATGAAAAATCTTTCTTTTTATCCTCGTCCTTTTCAGCATAATTAACTGTCCTAAGCTGTATCGGATCCATTTTCAATTTGTAGGAAAGCTCATCCATCGCGACTTCCAACGCGTAAGTTCCCGGTGCCTCGCCGGGTGCACGCATCGGGCAAGGGGTTACTTTGTTTAACCTCACTAATTTATGGCTCACATCTACATTGGGGCTGCTGTATATCATCGGAGTTGCCACGCCAGCCGTTTCTACAAATTCATCCACAAAAGACGATTCTACGGTGCTATCGTGTTTAATGGCAGAAAACTTACCCGCCTGGTCTGTCCCTAAACTTACTTTTTGAATGGTTTGCGAACGACGCCCAGCTGTTGTAAAATTTTGCTGCCGTTTCAACACAAGTTTTACCGGACGGCCAACTTGTTTGGCAGCCATTGCCGCTAAAACTGTATTAGGCCAGGAAAATCCTTTCGATCCAAAACCACCGCCAATGTAGTAAGCTATCACCCTTATTTTTTCTTTGGGAACGCCAAGCATTGAAGCCATTAAAGTTTTTGTGCCAGCAACGGATTGCGTTGCGTCATAAATGGTTACCGTTTCACCCTGCCAAAGGGCAACCGTTGCGTGCGGCTCCATCGCGTTGTGGTGATAAACCGGTGTGGTGTAGGTTTCTTCCATTTTTACCGCCGCTGATTGCAACGCATGGTCTGCATTTCCGCGGCTGACCTGAGTTTCTGACCCGGTTGATGCTTTTTCAGGTTTATAAGCTTTTGCTAAATTTTTCTCTAAATCAAAAATTGGTTCTTCTGCCTGATAATCTACTTTTAACAAAGTTGAAGCATATTCTGCCTCCTCAAAGGTTTCGGCCATTACCAGGGCAATAATTTGCCCGTCATAAAAAACACGGTCGTTTTGCAGCGGCAAAAGGTCTTTCTCGGCGAACTTGCCGCCACTGGGATCAGAACTTTGCGGCGAATGCAGTTGCATCGAGTTTTTATAAGTCATCACCCCAACTACGCCCGGCGATTTCTCTGCCATGCTGGTATTGATGTTTTTTATCCTGCCTTTCGTAATGTTGCTGGTTACGGCAACGGCATGAACCATATTTTTTAAGTTAAATTCGGCTGCATAAGTAGCGCCACCGGTTACTTTCAGTTTTCCGTCAACACGGTCAACAGGTTTTCCTACTGTCTCGTTCATACCATTCCTCCCACTGTTTCCAAAGCACGGACGATCGTGCGTTTTGCCAGCTCAATTTTAAATGCGTTATATTTATGTGGTTTTGCATCGGCCATCGCTGCATCGGCTGCTGCCTTAAATGTTGGGGCGTTTGCAGTTGCGCCGTTCAGTACTTTTTCTGCTGCCAATGACCGCCAAGGTTTGGTTGCTACGCCGCCCAATGCGATTCGCGAATTGTTGATTTTTCCGTTAGAAACATCCAAAGCAACGGCCGCAGAAGTGAGCGCAAATTCGTAAGAAGCCCGGTCACGCACTTTTAAATAATGCGATTTAGCAGCAAAAGGCAAAGCCGGAATCGTTACCGAAGTAATCAGTTCGCCCGGCCTTAAAATCGTTTCGTACTGCGGCGTTTTTCCCGGGATGATATAAAAATCGTTAAAAGCAATACTGCGAACGCCTTTTGCGGCTTGAACTTGGATAGTTGCGCCTAAAGCAGCCATCGCAACGCACATGTCAGAAGGGTGCGTGGCGATACAATTTTCGGTAGTCCCTAAAACCGCGTGGTTGCGGTTATAGCCCGGAATGGCAGAGCAGCCCGTTCCGGGTTCTCGTTTGTTGCAAGGAAAAGCCGTATCGTAAAAGTAATAGCAACGTGGCCTTTGCAACAGGTTTCCGCCAACCGAAGCCATATTTCTTAGTTGTGCCGAAGCACCGGAAAGCAAAGCTTCCGAAAGCACAGGAAATTGTTTGGCGATGGTTGGATGATAAGCCAGCGTACTGTTTTTAACCAGCGCACCGATTTTGATGCTGCCATCGGCTTGTGTTTCAATCTGGTTGAGGTTTAAGCCGGTAATATCTACCAGTTGTTTTGGCGTTTCGATATACAGCTTCATCAAATCAATGATGTTGGTGCCGCCGGCAATAAACTTGGTGTCTTTGGAGGAAGCAGCGGCAATGGCAGTTGCGTTGTTTTGCGCCCGGACTAATTTGAATGGTTCCATAATATTTTTTTAGTCGGATTGTTTAGGCAGTTTGTTGTTGTACTTCTTTTATGGCACTTAAAATGTTCTGGTAAGCACCGCAACGGCAGATGTTGCCGCTCATAGCTTCCCGAATTTCGGCATCGGTTTTGGCGTGTCCTTCTTTCACCAAACCTACCGCCGAACAAATTTGTCCCGGCGTGCAGTAGCCGCACTGGTAAGCATCGTATTTGATAAATGCTTCCTGCATCGGGTGCAGTTTTTCGCCGTTTGCCAAACCTTCTACGGTTGTGATTTGTGCATCATGGCACATCCCGGCCAATACCAAACACGAATTGACGCGATTGCCGTTCATCAAAACCGTACACGAACCGCATTGGCCGTGGTCGCAGCCTTTTTTTGTTCCGGTTAAATTCAGTTTTTCGCGTAAAGCATCCAGCAATGTTACCCTCGTGTCTAAATTCAAGGTTTGACTTTTTCCGTTGATGAGCAGCGTTACACCGTTTACTTTCACCGGTGCAATGCCCGCCCTTTCTGCTTCATGTTCTGCTGCCGAAGTGATCAGCGGTGCTAAAGATAACCCAGCGCCTGCCACGGCTATTTTTGATAAAAAACTGCGCCTGCTTGCGCCGCTTCCTGTTAAACCCGAACTTTCGTTTCCAGGTTCGTTTGCTTCTTCTTTTTCCACCGCTTGTTTCTTTTTCAGCAATAACTTTTACTAGGCAGATAATGTTTGTAACAGCGCGAGATTCTTTCTGTAATAATCCTATTTTCTAACCAATGCTTCTTTTATCCCTGTTTTTTTAGGTATTTTAAAATTTAGGCCGATGGAAATTATACAGGCAATGAGTATTTTTTAGCCTGAAAACCGGTAAATAAAAAAGGACCTCAAACGGGGAGAATGAGGTCCTTTTAACCAATTATAAACCTAAATATGAAGAGCACAAATATAGTGTGAAAAATACACTAAGCAAGGCGGATTTCAGATTTAACAAAAATTTAACGTTGGTGGGAATGGTGGTGGTTATGGATAGACTTTTAAGTTAGTAATAATTATTGTGGTAAAAGAAGTATGACTGATTGAAATTTTTTAACCCTTAGATCGATGTCGCAAACTTTAACTAGTAAAGTCTATTTAAAAGAAGTATTACACCTTAAAGATCATTTACCTACTAATATATTTGAAATGTATCTATTCGGAAAATCTTTTTCCCAATCTACTTTTTTTAAATCGTGTGCAACTTTACTACTTTTGACAGTTTTATAAGTCAAAATATTTTCGTAGTTTAATGATAATTCCATCATTCGAGTCGCTTGATAAAGAATGTAATTGTCAGTTAAATACTCTCCTTCTATAATGTAGTTTTTCCCTTTAAATACTATTTCAACAATAACTTTACCGTGTTGCGGAATAGTATTATTTGGAATTTCAAAAGTTTGAGAGCTGTTTGCTTGAATGACTGGAAATAACCCATAATGTACATCATTAATTTGACGGCAAGAATCATTAACGAATATGTATTTCAAGTTGTAAGGTATGAACTTGCACTGTTCAAATTTTTCAAAGTTATTTATAGCAATTTGTATGTTATAAATTGGAGATGAACTTTCATTTGAAATTATAGCAAGCATTCTCTTATCAGCATAATTTCCAAAACTTAAAAAAGGTAAATCATTACTTCCATTAATTTGATTACGAAGATCAGAAGCAGCTTCAACCAATTGTTTTGATGATTTATTTTGACTACTGGTTATAAGATTAGATTGATTTATTGAATTTTTATCTATTGTATTTATTAAAGCGACATTCTCTTTGCTGATTTTAACAAATTGTTCTCTTATTACGCTATTATCAATTCTAGTCAAACTATCGTCATGTCTGATACTTGCAACGTTCCTATTTAGAATTCTTTTATCAATGTTTGATTCCAAATAAGACCAAACACTAATAGCCGAAGATATTACTGATATTATAATTATTGCCAGCCTATTGTTTTTTGCTTCTAATTTTGTTTTTTCAGTTCTGGATCTTAAATCTTTTTTTAAAGAATTTATTGATACGTAAGCTGTAATTCCTATAACTAATATTTGTAGTATTAATAAACCCATAAGTGAATATAAGAATAATCAAACTATATTATTAGCAAAAGACTTTAAATTGCAATAATTTATAAACTTCCTACTGGTCGGGGGGGTGCGACTGCGATCTTCAAGCTGCGGATTTTCAATTCTGCTGGTTGGGGCTTGCAACCCCCGATCTTTAAGCTTCAAATTTCCGATTCGCCTACACCACAATTAACCATACTTCTTTTACCTACATAAAATCAGTAAGCACAAACCCTCTAATCCAATCCATATTCCTTTAACTTCCGATATAAAGTAGCAATCCCAATATTTAACAAACGCGCAGTTTCCGTTCGGTTGCCTTTGGTATGATTGAGGACGCGCTGGATGTGCAGTTTTTCAATTGAATCTAAGTTAAAAGATTGCGGCTGATTGGGCAAGTTGGAAAGCGCGTGTTCCTGCAAATTAACGGGCAGCAAAGATTCATTCAAACCGTTTTCATCCGTCAAGATAATGGCGCGTTCAATAATGTTTTTTAACTCGCGGATGTTGCCCGGCCAGTTGTAGGCTTCCAGCTTTTCGATAAACGCAGGGCTTAACGGCGGAACTTGCTTTTTTACTTTGGCCGCAAAATATTGTACAAAATACGCGGCTATTAATTTAATGTCCTTTTTGCGTTCACGCAGCGGCGGCAGCGTAATTTGGAAAACCGACAAACGGTAATAAATATCCAAACGGAAAGTCCCTTTGACAGTTTCGGCCAATAAATCGCGGTTAGTTGCCGCAATGATGCGTACGTTTACCTGCGTTGGCCGCGTATCTCCAATTTTGATAAACTGCTGCGATTCTAAAACGCGCAACAATTTTGCCTGCAAATCCAAGTCCAGCTCTCCTATTTCATCCAAAAAAATTGTGCCGCCGCTGGCTTCTTCAAACAACCCTTTTTTATCTTTCACGGCGTTGGTAAAAGCGCCGGCCTTGTAACCAAACAGCTCGCTCTCCAATAATTCCTTGGTAAAAGCACTGCAGTTTACGGCCACAAACGCTTTCGCTTTGCGGCTGCTGGCCTGGTGGATGGCTTCTGCAAAAACCTCTTTTCCGGTCCCGGTTTCGCCCAATAATAAAACGGTGGTATCAGTTACGGCAACTTTTTGCGCCAAACCCACCGCTTCGGTTATGGCTGCGGATGTGCCGATGATCCGCTCAAAACCAAATCGGCTGCTCAGCTTGTTTTCCAGTTCGTGTACGCGATGTTGCAAATGTGCTTTGTCCATTGCTTTGCTTACCAGCGGTATAATCTTCTCATTATCATCGCCTTTGGTGATATAATCGAAAGCGCCGTGTTTAATGGCCGTAACGCCGTCGGTAATGGTTCCGTAAGCCGTTAAAACAATGATTTCAGTTGCCGGCCAGTTTTCCTTAATCTTTTTGGTGAGTTCGATACCGTTGATATCCGGCAGTTTTACATCGCTCAAAATAACATCAAACGTATCGTGTTCCAGTTTTTTTAAGCCTTCTTTGGCGGTTGCCGCTTCGGCCACTTCGTAACCTTCCAATTGCATAATGCGTGAAAGCAACTGGCGCAAACGGTCTTCGTCATCAATAATCAGCAGTTTACCTTTTTGCATATAACCCTTTTGTTTTAAACCGAAGTTGCGCGTATCAAATTTATCATTGTAAAAGAAGCATTTAATCCCATTTGTAACAAAAATATTAAATGCAAAAATGGCTTGGCTGCCAAATAAAATTGAATTATCCTTAATAATAACTACTTTTGCCGCATCTTTTAGCGATGTTCAAACTCTATGCAAATCCCTTTGCTTATCTGCCCGGAAGCTACTTCTTTATGATTGCAACAACCCCAAAAATATGCCTGTAAAAGAAGCATCGTTCTTTTTTCTGATTTCCCGGGTTTTATTTTTTCCATTTTATCTTCTTCATTTTTTTTCACTATGAATTCACATTTAAAAAAGTTGTCTGCCGCTGGTATGCTCATTACCCTGGGCATTATTTTCGGCGATATTGGCACTTCCCCACTCTATGTTTTTCAAACTTTGCTTACGGAAGGCGGAAAAGTGAACCAGGAACTGGTACTCGGTTCTATCTCCTGCGTTTTTTGGACGCTTACGCTGCAAACTACTTTTAAATACATTTTAATTACTTTGCAGGCAGACAACAAAGGCGAAGGCGGCATATTTTCGCTGTATGCCCTGGTTCGGCGTTATGGCAAATGGCTGGCCATTCCGGCTATTATTGGCGCCGGCACGCTGCTGGCCGATGGCATTATCACGCCGCCCATTTCGGTTACTTCCGCTATCGAAGGCCTGCATTTGGTACCGGCTTTAGCCAAATACATTGTTCCGGGAAACGAGTTGATCCTTACTATCGTGATCGGTATTATTTTACTGCTTTTCTTTTTTCAACAGTTTGGCACCAAAGTTATCGGTTCTGCTTTCGGTCCGGTCATGCTGCTTTGGTTTTTGATGCTGGGCGTTTTAGGAACGATCCAAATTGCACAATACCCGCAAATATTTAAGGCATTAAGCCCGCATTACGGATTTGAACTATTGACCAACCACCCGCGCGGTTTCTGGCTTTTGGGTGCCGTTTTCCTATGTACCACCGGTGCCGAAGCTTTGTATTCCGACTTGGGCCACTGCGGCAGAAAAAACATCCAGGTAAGCTGGATTTTTGTGAAAACCACCTTGATGCTGAACTATTTGGGGCAAGGCGCCTGGGTGCTTTTGCAACCGGCCAATACTTCTTTTACCAACCTAAACCCGTTCTTCCAAATTGTGCCGCACGCGTTTTTGATACCAAGTATTATCCTGGCCACATTTGCCACCATTATTGCCAGCCAGGCTTTGATCAGCGGTTCTTTTACCTTGATCAGCGAAGCCGTAAGCATGAACTTCTGGCCGCGCGTTACCATCAAATTCCCCAGTGATATTCGCGGGCAAATTTATATCCCCAGCATCAACTGGCTGCTTTGCTTTGGCTGTATTGCGGTTTCGCTGTATTTCCGCACGTCGGAAGCCATGACTGCCGCTTACGGTTTTTCCATCACCGTTGCCATGCTGATGACAACAATCCTGGTTTATTATTTTATGCGTTACGTAAAGCATTGGCCGCTCTGGCTGGTGGTCATCATCCTTTGTGTTTTCCTGACGGTAGAAGGCTCGTTCTTTGTGGCCAACGCCGTTAAACTGCTCAAACGTTTGTTCTTTTTAGTGTTCGAAATCGGGTTGATCTTTACCATGTACATTTGGTACCGGGCGAGAAAAATCAACAACCGTTTGCTCACGTTTATTGACCTGAAAGATAAAATCCCGATGTTTAATGCCTTGAGTGCAGAAACTTCGGTGCCTAAGTTTGCCACCCATTTAATTTATCTCACCAAAGCCAACAACAGCAGCCAGATCGAGCAGAAGATTTTGTATTCGATCTTCAGCCGGATGCCAAAACGCGCTGATATTTACTGGTTTATCCACATTGAAAGGGCCGACGACCCATACACAATGGAATACAGCATCGAAGAACTGGCGAACGACAAGATCATCCGGGTCGAGTTCAGGCTTGGTTTCCGCATCCAGCCGCGTATCAATGTATTGTTTAGAAAAGTGGTGGAAGATATGGTTGCCCGCAAAGAACTGGACATTACCAGCCCGTACGAAGCCTTGAGCCAATACAAACTGGCGGCCGATTTCCGCTTTGTGTTGTTAGAAAAATTCTTGTCCTACGAAAACGAGTTTAGTTTAAAAGAAGGTTTTATTTTGAGAAGCTATTTCGCGATCAAAAAATACGCTTTGAGCGATGCCCAGGCTTATGGTTTGGATACCAGCGAAACGCGTGTTGAAAAAATACCTTTGGTGGTAACGCCGTTCTCCAACTTTGCTTTAAAAAGGATCGAACCGAAAGTACAAGTACAATAGTTCAAACTTGTTCCCATTAAAAAATCCTGAGGCTTTTAACCGGCTTCAGGATTTTCTTTGAACATTAAGCGCCTGATTAAAATTTTCTTGGTAAAAACCAGATGCTTCTTTTACCACCTAAAAATTGGTAACCATTGGTTTTATTGAGATTGATGCAATACTGAAAAAAGGGTGGTAAAAACAGTATCAGCAAAAAACACCACGCTTATTTTAGGCCGAAAAATCCTGCTACATATTCTGCCACGCCATGTTCGATATTGGTTTTGGAAATGGCATAGGCAACGTCTTTAATTTGTTGCACACCATTGCCAACTGCAACGCCAAACTTTGCTTCTTTTAGCAGTTCAAAATCATTGTGGCCATCACCAAAAGCCATTACATTTTCCCATTTAATGCCAGCAAATTGTGGCAATTGGTTTAAAATTATGGTTAAACCCTGGCTTTTATTGGTATGCGGTGTTATCTCCAAGTAAATATCTTTTGATCGCCAAATTGCTAATTCAGTTTCTGTGCGCAAGGTTTCTTCGATCAAATTTATCAGTTCCGGTTTTCCCATAACCATTACTTTATGGGCACCATTTGCGATAAAAGCAGCCAAGGCTTCCGCAGAAAAATCGGTCAGCAAACCATCCGGACGAACGCGCGTGTTATTGATTTCCCGTTCAGCATAAAAATCTATGGCAGAAGCTAGCCAGGTATTATTTTGAAAAATGCTGATGTGTAGGTTGTGAAATTGCGCCGTTTTTAGCATTTCCTGTACATTTTCCCCGGAAATGGTAACGGAGGAAATTACTTTTTCAGGATCAAAAGCTGCACCCGAAGACAGCGTTAAAGCACCGTTATAGCAAATCAAAGGCTGGTTTTCGATGTTCAAACTTTGCTGGATGTGCCACAACGCTTTCGGCATCCGGGAAGAAGCCAGTACAATCGGGATATTTTCGTCCAACTGTTTGAATACTTGGATGGTCCGTTCGTCCACCGTCCGCTCCTTGTTCAAAAGCGTGCCGTCTATATCGGTACAAATCAATTTTACCATTATTTTATTTTTGAAAGATGGGCAATCACGCTAAAACTATAAACTATTTTGAGAAAAACAGAGGTGCAAATGCTGCATTGGGGTTTTAGGCTGATTTTGTTATCGCGCTTTTCGGTCTTTTTACCAA
The DNA here is from genome assembly GCF_041088075.1 of Mucilaginibacter sp. Taxonomy (GTDB): domain Bacteria; phylum Bacteroidota; class Bacteroidia; order Sphingobacteriales; family Sphingobacteriaceae; genus Mucilaginibacter_A. The sequence continues at coordinate 63,549 of NZ_JBGCVY010000020.1, forward strand.
ATAATAATGTGTAATGCTTTTTTTACCACACAAAAATCAACCCTTTAAGTTATTGTTCAAAATCAAGAAACTTAATTATGGATAGTATTAATCAACAGCAGCCGGAAGACAATTTGAAGGATTTGCAAGGCAGCGACGCCGCACAAAAAATGAAAGAACTGGCCGAACGTGCCGACTCTTGCTTTTTTTGCTCGAACATTAAAACAGGGCTTCCGTTTTCAACCCGGCCAATGTCGGTTTTAAAAGTAGATGATGCCGGGACCTTTTGGTTTTTAAGTTCAAACGACAGTACAAAAAATGCAGAATTGAGCCACGACCCTTTTGTACAACTTTTGTTTCAAGGTTCTTCCTTTTCCGGTTTTTTAAATGTTTATGGCATTGCCGAAGTAAGCACCGACAAAGCAAAAATCAAAGAATTGTGGAAGCCAATTTTGAAAACCTGGTTTACCGAAGGCGAAGACGATCACCGCATTACGGTTATTAAAGTTGACCCGACTGACGGTTATTATTGGGACAACAAACATGGCAATGCCATTGCTTTTATCAAACAAGCTGCCGGTGCCGTAATTGGTAAAACCATTGATGATTCTATCGAAGGCAAACTGGAAGTAGAATAAAAAAATAGTGGTAAAAGAAGCATCAACCTAATTGTTAAGCTTTTGGTTTGATCGCTTGTTTCATAATGCAAAAAGCCTGTTTTCTTTACGGAAACAGGCTTTTTATTTGTGATATAAACCGACTAAATTTGATTTCTTTATCGAAGTTGTTTAGACTTATTCCGGGATGCTTCTTTTACCGGGTAAAAATCAAGGTCATCCCCCTTGCCCCCTTCAAAGGGGGAAAAGGGCCAGGGCGCAGACCTTTCTCCAAATTTCTAAGCTTTAGAAAGGTAGGCGACAGGCTTTCCCCTTTGAAGGGGGTTAGGGGGATAAATTGATGGTCATTGTAAATAGTATCATTTTGACAAAAAATAAGTTTAAACAACTTCATCGTTTTAAAAATTTAAAACTGCTACTGTTTGTTTAAAACATACGGCCCGGATTTATCCCAGCCGACTTTTAAATTGGATAAAAAATAGGTTTTTCCCTGGTTATTGTTTCCCTGATAAAACAAGTAAGTATCGCCGTTGTCGTTTTCAAAAATACAAGGATGGCCAGATTCGCTACTGTTCCAAGTGCCCGGTTTTCCGTTTTCAAGAAAAGGTTTGTTTGATAACCTTCTCCAGGTAATGCCATCTGTACTTTCGGCCACGCCAATTTGTTGCGGCGCGTTGTTGTAATTTCCTGCATAAAACAGGTACAGTTTATTGTTGCGTTTGATGACTGTTGCGCCTTCGATACATTTGCCTTCCCAAGTCAAAGTTGGTTTTAAAATGGATGAATCAGTTGCTTGTTTCCAGGTATCACGGCTAAAATCTGTATTGGCAGGCGCAGTGGCCACGCCTTGCTGCTGGATAACGCCGCTGCTGTCGCGCGTGGCATAGTAAAGAAAGTATTGGTTTTTAAAGAAGTAAACTTCCGCATCAATTGCCCTGCCGTTGGTCCAGTTGCCCGCCGCGGGATGAAAAATCGGGTTACTGTTGTCGCGGATAAAATGGATGCCATCAGCAGAAACAGCATGGCAAATGGCATCTTTCGGCCCGTTGCCATACGTTTGATAAAACAAATGCACTTTGCCGTTTTTCACCAATGCGCCCGGTGCACAAAGCCCTTTTTTTTCATACGCGGCTTCCGGTTTCAGCTCTCCTATTTTAACCCAATTGTACAAATCTTTGCTTTCGGCAATGCCAATGTCCCAGCCCAGCATCCCGTTGCTGCTATCGTTGCTCACCTTGCGCGAATAATACATCAGGTACCGCCCCTGAAATTTAACCACAATAGGATCTTTGGCCAGCGAAGTGCCGGTTGCGGTACTATCACTAAAATACATCTGCGGTTTGTTTTGTGCGGATGCCGTGCTGATCAGCAGCAGCAGCAATAAGGCAAACAACCCAAATAGTTTTGCAAAAAAGGCTTTCATCTTTGATTTATATTGAAGTTGTTTAAACTTTTTCTGGCCCTCCTTTTTTGGCCGATGCTTCTTTTACCCTATAAAAATTGGTGCCTTTACAGGATCGAACAAACTAAAAAACCAGGCCATACCAATTTTTATAAGGTAAAAGAAGCATGTGTAAAGCACAAAAGAACAAGTTTAAACAACTACATTTTCTAAAATTAAAACTTCAAAAATTATAAATGAAGATAAAGCACAGATAAATTAATTTATACCTTTAAGGCAGCCAAAATAAATGTTGAATTAACACTTAAAAAAGGATACCACTAAAAACCAAGCTTATGTTAGACCTCAAACTCCCGGAATTGACGGATTATAAACCGTTAACAGATGCACAAATTAAAGGATTTCGCAAAAACGGGCACGTTTTAATTCCAAATATTCTTGATAAAGACGAAGTAGCCGCCTACCGCGATGTCATCAACGAAGCAGCCAACAAACACAACACCGAAAAGCGAAAGCTGGAAGAGCGCGACACTTACGGCAAAGCATTTTTGCAGATCATGAATTTATGGGAAGTTGACCAGCAGGTTAAAAAATTCACATTGGCCAAACGCATGGGCAAAATTGCTGCTGATTTGCTTGGGGTAGAAAATGTACGCATTTACCACGACCAGGCTTTGTACAAAGAACCGGGCGGCGGGTTTACGCCCTGGCACCAAGACCAATATTACTGGCCGGTAAATACCAACAACACGGTAACGATGTGGATGCCTTTGATTGATATCACCAATGAAATGGGCATGCTCACCTTTGCTTCCGGCTCGCATCAGGCTGGTTTTGTGGAGAATGTTGCCATTTCTGATGAATCGGAAACGATGCTGGAACACTACATCAAAAATCAAGGTTTTGCGCTTGAACAACCTGCCGCCATGCAGGCCGGAGACGCTTCCTGGCACTACGGCTGGACGCTGCACTCGGCTCCGGGAAACCAGTCGAAAGATACCGTACGGGAAGTAATGACGGTTATTTATATTGCCGATGGCGCACACGTAACTCCGCCTCAAAACAAACATCAGGAAAATGACCGCCAGCGCTGGCTGTGTGGCTTGGAACCGGGCGAATTGGTTGCCTCCAAATTAAACCCTTTGGTTTTATAAATACTGTTAATCTTGTAGTTATAATTTGATGCAAGTGTTTATAATAGTTAGTTGCATGCTTCTTTTATCACTATAAAATTATAGACATAAAAGAAGCATGCACATCATCCAAAAAAAATCAAAACTTATTACAAGTTTAAACCAATCCTAATTAGATAATTAAATCTTAAAAATACATTCTTTGATGAAAAAACTCCTGTTAAGCATCAACTTTTTCCTGTTGATTATTGCTGCCAATCCCGTTTCTGCCCAACACAAAGACGAACGCTGGCCCGAACAAAAAATCAAGGAATGGTACAACAAGCAACCCTGGTATTGCGGCTTTAATTATATCCCGGCTTATGCCATAAACTACACCGCCATGTGGGACAAAACTACTTTTGACCCCGCTGCGATTGATAAAGAGTTGGGCTTGGCAGAAAAATCGGGCTTGAACAGTTTGCGGGCAGTATTGCAGTTTGCGGTTTATGAAGACGATCCGGCCTATTTTTTAAAAACTTTAGATACTTTTTTGGCCATATGCGACAAACATCACATCAAGTTTATGCCTGCCCTTTTTGATGATTGTGTTTTCGGTTTGGAATTTGACCCGAAAGTTGGCAAACAACCAGAGCCGGTAAAAGGCTGGTACGCCTGGGCCTGGTCGCCAAGCCCCGGCCACAGCATGGTGGTTGATTCTACCACGCACCCCCGGCTCGAAAAATATGTAAAAGCGGTAATGGGGCGTTTTAAAAACGACCCTCGTATTTTTATCTGGGATTTGTACAACGAACCAACCAACGGCGGCTTGGGCACCACCACTTTGCCTTTGCTTAAAAAAGTGATCCGCTGGGCGCACGAAATCCATCCTTCGCAACCAACCACTGTTGGCATCTGGAACAAAAACAAACAACTGAACGATATTGCCATTACCGGTTCGGATATTGTTTCCTTCCATAATTATGGTAGCAAAGATGATTTGATGCGGAATATTGCCGAACTTAAAATTTATAACCGCCCTTTAATAAATACCGAATGGATGAACCGGCCGAATAAATCTGTTATCCGGGATAACCTTGCTGTTTTTTATAATGAAAAAGTGGGTTGTTTGTTGTGGGGGTTGGTGAACGGAAAAACCCAAACCGATCTTCCCTGGGGCCATCGTCCGGGAGACCCTGTTTCAAAAGTTTGGCAGCATGATTTGTTTCATGGTGATTTCTCTCCTTACGATCAGCAGGAAATTGATTTATTGTCCGAATACATTTCCAAATCAAAAACCAAAACTTACCTGCAACAACATTTGCAATAATTTCTTTGGATATTTTCCGGGTTGCCGATGCTTCTTTTACCGGTATAAAATTGGTGTTGGCAATCTCAACCCAAAACGTTACTGATTTTATGCCGATAAAAGAAGCATCAACATAACCTGAACTTATTCGAAAATTAGGCTTTTAATGAACGTGGTTTCGTGCAACAATTGCGATAACCATAAAACCCAAATTCCCAATGATGCAAACTTTGAAGTTATCAGTAAAAGCTTTGTCGGCTTTGATTGCCTTGTTCATCTTTAGTTCATCTTCTCCTGTTTTTGCACAAAGCGCAGACAACGGCAACGGCACTTACACCAATCCGATTATTTGGGCTGATTTTCCGGACAATGATGTCATCCGGGTTGGCGATACTTATTATATGGTGAGCACTACCATGAATTTTTTTCCGGGCGTGCCGGTGATGCAATCCAAAGATTTGGTAAACTGGCAATACCTTAGCAATGCGGTCGAGCGGATGCCCGGCTATCCGGCGTATAATATGCAAGGCGGGACACGCTATTCGCACGGGCAATGGGCAAGCAGTATCCGCTACCATAACGGGCAGTTTTACATACTTTTTGTAACGCTGGACGAAGGCGGATTTTTGTGTACAGCAAAAAATGCTGCCGGGCCTTGGAAACTGAACAAACTGCCCAAAGCGTATTATGATGCCGGTTTGTTTTTTGATGACGACAACAAGATTTATATCGTTCATGGCTATTCCAAACTAAACTTAACGGAGGTTAACCCTGATCTTTCGCCAAAATCAAAAGATACGATAATTTTTGAAGGCAAACAGCGCGGAGGTTTGGAAGGCAGCCACGTTTATAAAATCAACGGTTATTATTATTTGTATTGCACTTACGGCGGCGGCGATGGTTACCAGGTTGCCATGCGTTCCAAAAATATTTACGGCCCTTACGAAGAAAAAGTAGTGTTGAAAGATGATATGGGTTTCCGAAAAAAAGGCGTGCACCAGGGCGCATTGATCCAAACCCAAACCGGCGAATGGTGGTCGGTGATATTTCAGGACCGCGATGCCATCGGAAGGGTGCCAACTTTGCAACCGGTTACCTGGACGGATGGTTGGCCGATGCTGGGCGTAAACGGAAAAGCGGTAACTACTTATAAAAAACCAAACGTGGGCAAAACTTGGCCAATTACTGTTTTGCCAACTTCGGATGAATTTAACCAACCGAAATTGGGCTTGCAATGGGCCTGGAACCATAACCCGAACGACAGCTTATGGTCGCTTACGGAACGAAAAGGATATTTGCGGCTAAAAACAGCAACGATAACCGACAAGCTTACTTTAGCCCGAAACACGTTGACCCAACGCCCTTTCGGCCCTGCCTCAACCGGAACCGCAGAATTTGAGGTTGGCCAAATGCGCGAAGGTGATGTGGCTGGTTTAGCTTTATTTCAGGACCCGTATGCTTACATTGCGGTTGAAGTTAAAGACGGTAAAAAGCGTTTGGTAATGGTGGACAACGGGAAAGAGTTAGCCGCCGTAGAAAATTGGACGGCAAACAAAATTTATTTTCAAGCCAAAGTAGATGCCGTAACCGATACTGCAACCTTCTTTTACAGCACCGATAACAGCAACTTTAAACCCTTGGGCAATGCTTTTGCCATGAAGTTTAACCTGTCGGTATTTACGGGCAACAAGTTTTGCTTGTTCAATTATGCAACAAAAGCATTAGGCGGTTATGTAGATGTAAATTGGTTTAGAATGCAAATTGCCAAAAGAATATAATCATAAAAAAGATTGTGTACACCAAAACCTGTTGAGATTTTAATTTGATGAGAAACAAAAAAACCCTGCAAATACATTAATTTACAGGGTTTTTTTAAAAGTAGGTAGTTATGAAAGTGGTACCAGCTGGAATCGAACCAGCGACACAAGGATTTTCAGTCCTTTGCTCTACCAACTGAGCTATGGTACCCCCTGGTTGGGGTTGCAAATGTAACGTGTTTTTTTACTTTTGAAAATTTTTTTTCAAATTATTTACAACTGCGCTTGCTGCACATCCTGCTTTTTCTTGATTAATGTTCATTATCAATTCAATACAAACTCCACACTAATTTTTATGCCATAAAAACAGTATGGAAAGTTTCTGTTTTTATAGTTGTAATCTTTTGTTTTTTAAGCTTGGTTTATAAAAACCTGCGCGGCGTACACCAACCTTTAAGATTTTACCTAAAAATGCAATTCCTAAATAGCCTTTAACTATTTTTGCATTATGGAATTTTCACCTGCATCAAAAGTTTGGGTTTATCAAGCCGACCGGGAATTATCCGAACAGGAAACTGCCCAATTGCAACCTCAACTTAACCAATTTGCCAGTAGTTGGACGGCGCACAACCAACAATTAAAAGCTGCTGCCCAAGTGGTTTATAACCGTTTTATTGTTTTGGTGGTTGATGAAAGCCATGCTGGCGCAAGCGGTTGTTCGATTGATAAATCAGTAAGGTTTTTGCAGGATGTGGAACAAGAATTTGCTATCAACCTGTTCGACCGTTTTAATACTGCTTATCTGGAAGCCGACAAAATACAATCTGCCACACGTGAAGAATTGGAAGAACTGCTGCGTACAGGAAAAATAAACGGCGAAACAATCGTATTTAACAACCTGGTAAACAACCTTCAGGATTTTGAAACAAAGTGGCAGGTGCCTTTAAAAAACAGTTGGCACGCAAGGGTTTTTGGTAGTTTGATTGAAGCTTGATTTTTTTGTCATCTCGACCGCAGGGAGAAATCCTCATCGAAGCAATCAGGCTTTAATTGTTGAAAGAAGATTTCTCCCTTCGGTCGAAATGACAACACTGATACTTCTTTTACCAACTAAAAATCAAGCGGCCCTAACCTACGCATGTTTTTCATGATCAAATAACTGCGGTGCCTGATGTATTGCGTTGGCTTTACCGGCGACCATTTGAGCGGGTTTGGCCAAACGCCCACGATCAATGCCGCCTGCTGTTTGTTCAATTGCGAGGCATGACGTTTAAAATAAGTTTCCGAAGCAGCTTCAATCCCATAAATGCCGTCGCCCATTTCAATCACGTTGAGGTAAACTTCCATGATGCGTTCTTTGCTCCATAATGCTTCGATCAGCATGGTAAAATAAGCCTCAAAAGCTTTACGGATGTAAGAACGGCCCGGCCACAAAAACACATTTTTTGCTGTTTGCTGCGAAATGGTACTTCCGCCAATCAATTTATTACTATGCTGGTTTTTATCAATGGCACGTTCAATCGCTCTTAAATCGAACCCGTGATGTTCTAAAAACAACTGGTCTTCGGATGCGACCGCTGCTTTTTTGATGTTGATGGACATCTCATCAAACGAAACCCAATCTTTATCAATCTTCCAATCCTTGCCTGCCGCTTTTCGTTCAAAACCACGCTCGATCATCAATAAAGTTACCGGCGGGTTGATGAAACGCAACAGCAACACCCACAAAATGGTAACGCCGAAAAAGCCGATCAGGATTAATTTGAGAAGGTATTTGAACAGGCGCATTTCAAAGCCAAATATAAAATAAGAAAGGTGCCCGAATACCCGGACACCTTTTTATTTGTTATACTAATTTTTATGTGCTAAAAGAAGCATTGGTTTGAAGTTGTAAATTCCGTCTTCCGGACTTTCCGACTTCCCGTCTTTCTGACTTCCTATTCAGCAACAACCGTAAACGGAACTTTCACTTTTACTTCTTTGTGCAGGTTTAAATTCGCAACGTAATCGCCAACAAACTTCGGATCAGAATCAAAAGTGATTTTGCGGCGGTCAACATCAAAGCCTTGTTTTTTCAAAGCATCCGAAACCTGGATGGTATTGATGGCACCAAAAATTTTACCGCTTTCGCCGGCTTTTGCACCGATGGTAAGCGTTACGCCTTCCAAACGGGCTGCAATCGCATCCGCATCTTTACGAATCTTATCTTGTTTAAAAGCAGCTTGTTTCAGGTTTTCGGCCAAAACTTTGCGTGCAGATTCGGTTGCCATACTTGCAAACCCTTTCGGGATTAAAAAGTTGCGGCCGTATCCTGGCTTTACATTTACTACATCATCTTTCTCGCCGAGGTTCTTGATGTCTTGTTTTAAAATAACTTCCATTTCGTATCCTCCTATTTTAACGAGTCTGCAACGTAAGGCAACAAACCAATGTGGCGCGCGCGTTTAACGGCCTGTGCCACTTTGCGCTGAAATTTTAAAGAAGTCCCGGTTAAACGACGTGGCAACAATTTACCCTGGTCGTTGATGAACTTCATTAAAAAGTTGGCGTCTTTGTAATCAATGTACTTAATGCCGTTCTTTTTAAAACGGCAATATTTTTTACGGTTGTCCTCTACTTTAGGGGCGGTTACGTATTTAATTTGATCGTTTGCCATTATCTTGCTGCTGCCTCCTCAGTTTTAGGTTTGCGCTGGTTAAAAGCACCGCTGCGTTTTTTCTCGTTGTAGGCGATAGCATGTTTATCCAAGGAAATAGTGAGGAAACGGACTACGCGCTCATCGCGGCGGAACTCGGTTTCCAGCTTGTTGATTAGTTCACCCGGTGCCTTGTATTCAGTTAGGTGATAGTAACCTGTAGTTTTCTTTTGTACAGGGTACGCTAATTTTCTCAAACCCCAATTATCCTCCTGGATAATTTCGGCTCCGTTATCGGTTAGGATTTTAGTGAATTTGGCAATGGCCTCTTTCGCTACTTCTACAGATAACAACGGGGTAAGAACGATTACTGTTTCGTACTGTTGCATTCTTTGCTGTTGATATTTAATGATTTACCCGCCAAAAAGCGGAGCGCAAATGTAGAAAGAAAAAATTACTTTTTAAAGAAGCAGTAAAACTTTTCTGTAGCCAAATCCAGCATTTGCAAATCGCCTTTGCTATCGCCATAAGCGAATATTTTGGTGTAGGAATTTATGTCGGGAAAAATGCTTTTGATCCGGCTAACTTTCTCTTCGCCATAACAATTGCGGGTTGCAAATTTCCCGGTGATCAAATTATTCTCCACTTGTATTTGTGTCGAAATTAATCGGATTTGATTGGCTTGCGCAAACTTGTGCAAGATCAAGTCAAAGTTGGCACTAACAATACAAACCTGGTGCATACTGTTTTTATGCCACTTAATTCTGTCTAAAGCATCTTTTTTAACCCTTTTGTAAATATGTGTTTGATGATATTTTTCAACGGAATTATTGAAACTATCCAAACTTTCATCTTTAAACAATTTACTAAAAATCCTTTGTTTGGCTTGTTCGTTGTTTAAAACTTTGGCAAGATACAAAGCAAAATCAGGCAAAGCTTTCACAACTTTTAAAACCGACAAACCATTTTTTAGCCGGAAAAAAGTAAAGTCCCAAAAAATATCACGGTTGGTTATTGTCCCGTCAAAATCAAAAAAAGCAATAACTTTATTTTCGTTCATAAGTTGCAGTTTGAAACCAGGGATAAGTATTGCCCAAAGGCAGCTTCCCTAACTTTGGATGTTTGGTGATAAAGTTGTTTTTGATTAATTTATAATCTTTTAATGGCGGTGGTTCGGTAGCACCAGAGTACAATTGTTGCACCATTAAATATTGGATAGAAGTATCAGTTTGGTTTAAAGTGATGTTTTTATAATGGTCTAAACAATAAGGCCATAACGAAAATGTGATGCCAACTTTTTTTCCTTTGTTCGTTTGTGATGCAACTCTCAAAAATTCGGCTCTAAAATTGTTATAAGTGATTTTGATTTCGTCTTGTGTGTTATAAAAAAGTAATGACCTTCGGATAAAACCGGTAGCGTTTACAAGTAAAATAAAAGCAATGGCAAGCGGCACAATTTTAAACTGGATGCTTCTTTTATCACCTTTAAATTGCTTTGTTATCATCACAAATAAAACAAAGAAAAAAACAGGCGATAAAACAAGCATGTTGTAATTCATGGGCATATCCCTGAAAGAAAAATAAGCTACCAATATTGATAAAACTGCAAGTAATCCTAATGCAATTATCATTTTTTTTCTAACCAAAATACGCGCAACATAAATAACTGGAATTAGAAAATTAAAGATTAAAAACGGTGCATAAGTATAAGTGATGTAAAAGTTGATAAACGTTTTTAACGAGTTTGTGCTGTAACGGTTTACAATTACATTTTTGGAATGCTGGCGCAAAGCCTGGATCAAATCTATAATGTGATATGGATAAAAGATTGTAAAAACCCCAGCAATAACCATAAAACCCAAAGCAGTTTGCAGGATGGGTTTTAGTTTAAATTCGTTCCGGTAGAAAAGCAAACCGGCAGTTATCAATATCAAATAAAAAGTTGAAACCGGCGAGGTAATCATATTTAGCGTTACCAAAACGCCATTGTTAAAATTGCAAAACCGCTTGCTCTGGTAAACATTGTTCAACAAAAAGCAGGAGATAAAGAACTTGCACAAAACTTCGGGCCTACCTTCTTGCACGCCATAAAAGGAAAACAAGGCAAAAAGCCAGAGTATCACCAAAAAACATAGGATAAAAGAAGCATTGACTTTTCTTTTGATGGTATAAATATAAACAGCAACTATCAGTATAATCAAACTCATCAAATCAATGATAGCTAAACTTACTTGCATGTTGTTGTAAAACTCAGGCATCAAACTATTGATTAAAGCAACAACGCAAGGAAACAGCGGCGGATAAAATAAAAAACGATGATTGATTGGGTCTAAACCAGCATCATACAAAGGGTTAATTAATTGATGGAAATGGTTGATGAAATATGCAGTCGGTAGAAAACAAGTTGAATCTTGGATAAAACCCGGATAACCATTAATAGCAAATGTAAAAGTTAAACAAGCGTAAATTGAAACAATAATCAGGACAATTGCGATTAAATATTTTTTCATTTGATATAAATTAAAAAAGCAAAAGAAAACAACCAGAACAAAATGCTCAATTGTATAAAACGGTCGTTCACCAAAATTTTTACCGGCGAACCGCTTGTTTTTTTAACAAAAGTGATTTGCAGGTAGCGCAATAATCCAAGCAAAACAAACAAGGTTGTAAAATAAGAATATTCGCCAAGCCGGTTCAAAATTTCGGGGGAGATGATATACATGATGTAACAAACCAACATTACGCCGGTCAACATGGACAACACAATTTGAAGAAACTCAATGCTGTAACCATGAATGGATCGCCTCACTTGTTTGTCGGCATCATTCAACATTAAATATAAATCGTCCATTCTTTTTGAAAGTGCCTGAAACATGGACAACAAAAAAACCATGATCATCAGCCATTTACTTACCAATATCCCGGTTGCCAGGCCGCCTGCAACTACGCGCAGATCAAAACCAATACTGATGATGGTTACGTCAATCAACGCAAAGTTTTTTAATTTAACAGAGTAAAATATGTTTAAAATATAATAAGCTAAAACAACCAATAAAACTTGGTTGGAAATGCTAAATCCAATGGCGGCAGCGATTGCAAATAAAATTGCAGCGAAAATGTAAGCTTCAACTTTGGATATTTTGCCGGATGGAATGGCACGGTTTCTTTTAATAGGATGCTGCCGGTCGTAATCAATATCCATCAAATCATTAAATATATAAATGGAACTTGCGGCAAAACAGAAAGCAAAAAAAACCGGTAAAGATTCTAAAAACTTAGCGTGGTTTAAAATCTCGCCCGAAAAAAAAAGTGGCAAAAATATATAAAAGTTTTTAACGTAATGCGAAACACGTAACAGCGGAAAGTACTTTTTTATCATAAATTTATGTTCCGTTTTTTACGCAAGATGTGGAATTATGTTGAAAATAAAAATTGAATATTAGCAAAATAAATATCGGCAACAATCCAAGTTTAAATACTTGGCCAGCCTTGCCCATCATACCAAACCCGTTTTATACACATTTTGCGTTTAAACTTTTCTGTTCCGTCAATAAAACGGTTTTGAGGATCAACGGCATGATAAAAAATCCAATCATTACCATCAATATCCGTTAAAATACAATTTTGTCCGGGCGCGTCCCAATGATCGTTGGGTTTTAAAATAATGTGGTCTCCGGGAATAGGCTGAAATTCTTTTTGCGGATCATCAGACCAAAAAACACTGACGGCATAACCATTTTCTGCCCAGGTGTTATCGCCCGAAACCCATAATAAATAACGGTCAAACTTTGGCTGATAGGTTATAAAAGCACCTTCGCGCAAAGTTTCAAACTTTACGCCGGGTTTTGGGAAAAGCACATCAATTGGTTTGCTGATGATCGAATAACCATCATCGGCAACTTCCACCACACTAATTGGCTGGTGTGCCGAACCATAAAACAACAAGTTTTTGCCTGTTTTTGCATCATAAAAGAAGCATGGGTCAATCATCCGGTAAGTGGAGCCCGGAACTTGTGCCAGCGGTTTCCCGACGTCCCGAAAACCGTGCGGTTCATCAGAAACAGCCATTGCCAAACACATGCCGTCTTTGGTATCGGGCTCAGCAGCATAATACAAACGGTATTCTAAACCAACTTTTACCACTTGCGGCGCCCAAAATTTTTCGCAAGTTTTCGCCCAAACCGGCGGTTCTACAAGCGCGCCTTCGGGTTTTGTCCAACTAATTAAATCTTTAGAATAGCTTAATTGGATGTTGTTGACCGTTGGCGAAGGCGCATCATGCGTGGCATAAGCGTAATAACCATCGCCGGAAACATAAATTACGGACGGGTCCGGGAAATCGGCATTAATCAGCGGGTTTATATAAGATGAATTTTCCGGTTTGTCCATTGTATTTTTTATCTAAATCTGAAAAAAGCCTGATGCTTCTTTTATGCAGGTAAAAACAGTATTGATGCAAAATTAATTGTTCGTCCCACCGATTCGATCGGCAAAAACTTCGTCTAAACTTAAAGCAAAACCAGGTAAAATTGGACTTGTAACTTCGTCACCTAACGTCAATACTTTAGTAGGCTGAAACCTTTCATCTTCATCCAAAACATATTTAAAAAATATTTTTCCCTGCGGTTCAAATACCCAGTATTCTTTCACGCCGGCTTCTTCGTAAACCTCGTACTTGTTTTGCAGTTCTTTTTTATTGTTTCCGGGCGATAAGATTTCTACCACTATATCAGGCGCACCTAAACAACCTTTTTCATCAATTTTAGCAAGATCACAAATTACGCAAATATCAGGCTGAAGCACGGTAGTAATTTTTCGATCTGATACTGTTTTTCTTACTAAACGTACATCAAAAGGGGCAGTATAAACTTCACAAGGTTTATTGTAAAAAAAAATCAGCAAAGCCCTATTAATTCTTTGTGATATTCGCTCATGAATCTCTGCCGGCGCCGGGCTCATTTCAAAGATATATCCTTTAATCAATTCCAGCCGCTCATCAAAAGTCCATTTTAAATAATCGGCGTAAGTATAAGTTTTGTTAAGGTCGAGGTCAGAAAATTGCATAATTATATTTTTTTGTGTTTTACAAACTACATTAGGCTATTACAATTGTAAGCTGATAAAGATAAAATAATTAGTTTAGTTACTTGTTCCATTTAAACGATCAGCAAAAACTTCATCCAAGTTCAAAGCAAAGTTTGGCAAGATTGGACTTGTAACTTCATCGCCAAAAGTTAATAAGTTCGTAGGCTGAAACTTTCCCGCTTCATCCAGAACATATTTAAAAAACGTTTTTTCACTTGGATGTATAATCCAATATTCCTTTACGCCGGCTTCTTCGTAAACTTCGTACTTATTCTTCAATTCCTTTTTGTTGTTACTTGGCGAGAGGATTTCCACAACAATATCTGGCGCACCAATACAGCCCCGCCCATCAATTTTGCTTAAATCACAAATTACACAAATATCAGGTTGTACAACTGTAATAATCTCTTTGTCTTTTTTTGATTTTCGGATTAACCGTACATCAAAAGGAGCAGAATAAACCCGGCAAGGTTTTCCTTTTAAATTATTATACAGTTCATTTCCAACTATAGTTGATATCCGCTGATGGATTTCTACCGGAGCCGGACTCATCGGAAATATTTTTCCTTTGATCAATTCCAGCCGCTCATCAAAATTCCATTTTAAATAATCGGCGTAAGTGTAAGTTTTATCGAGGTCGAGGTCAGAAAATTGCATAGTTTGTTCTGTTGTTTTCAAAAATACAAATAATCTTTGATGCTGTTTTTATGCCGGTAAAAACAGTATTCCAATCTTCATTTGCACAAACCCGGCGTTCTGTTTAACTTCGCCTTGATGGATAATTTTGTTGTTTCAGCCCGTAAATATCGTCCGGTTACGTTTGAAAGTGTTGTAGGCCAGCGGCATATCACCGGCACGCTGAAAAACGCGATCAAAAACAACCAGCTTGCCCAGGCATTTTTGTTTTGCGGTCCGCGTGGCGTGGGCAAAACCACTTGCGCGCGCATCCTGGCCAAAACCATCAATTGCCAAAATTTGCAGCCCGATATAGAAGCTTGCGGCGTTTGCGATTCGTGCCGCGCTTTTCAAAACGGCAATTCTTTTAATGTGCATGAATTGGATGCGGCTTCCAATAATTCGGTGGATGACATTCGGAATCTGATTGAGCAAGTCCGCATCCCGCCGCAGTTTGGCCGGTACAAAGTTTACATTATTGATGAGGTGCACATGCTTTCTCAGGCAGCTTTTAACGCGTTTTTAAAAACGCTGGAAGAACCGCCGCCTTATGCCATTTTTATTTTGGCCACAACCGAGAAGCATAAAATCCTACCAACCATTTTATCGCGCTGCCAGATTTTTGATTTCAACCGGATCCAAGTAGATGACATGACGCGACACTTGGAATTTATCGCGCAAAAAGAGCATATTAATTACGAGGAAGACGGCCTGCACATCATCGCCCAAAAAGCGGATGGTGGTTTGCGTGATGCGTTATCTATGTTTGATCAGATTGTAAGTTTTTCGGGCGGAAAAGAAATCACTTATAAACTGGTGATTGATAACTTAAATATTCTCGATTACGATTATTATTTCCGTTTGACGGATTGTATTTTATCCGAAAACACCTCACAAAGTTTATTGATTTTGAACGAGATTTTGGCCAACGGTTTTGATGGTTACCATTTCATTTCCGGTTTGTCCAACCATTTTAGGAATTTGTTGGTTGGAAAAGATACTTCAACTTTGAAATTGCTGGAAGTGAGCGAAGGCATCCGCAAAAAGTACGAACAGCAGGCGCAGCAAACTTCGGTTTCTTTTTTGGTTTCGGCTTTAAATTTGGCCAACCAATGCGATTTAAATTACAAGATCAGCAAAAACCAACGCTTGCAGGTGGAGCTGGCTTTGATTAAAATGTGCCACATCAACGCTGCTTTTAACCTGGTAAAAGAAGCATCCAATTTAAGCCGCCCGGAAGAACCGCTTAAAAAAAAAACTGATGTTGTAATTGCTCCGCCGCCGGCAAAACCACAGGAAACTTTATCAGAAACAAAACCTGTAATTACAGAAAAAGCAATCGTTCCCGAAGAAAAAAAAGTTATTGAACCGGAAGTAACCGCACCAAAACCTGTTGAAAAACCAGCTTTTAAATCCGAAGAAAATATACCGGTAAAAACAGTAGAGAAGCCGGCAGAAAAATCCACGCTTTTTATTCCAAACCTAAATCGCGCTTCCACTTCTGTTAAAATCCCTTCCTTAAAAGACCTAGCCAAAACCAGTTTGCAGGAAACGGTTGACGAAGACCCGTATTTAAAAGGAACGGATTTTGAAGATTTTGATCCCGAAACTTTCCAAAAAAAGTGGAACGAATACGCTGCAAAAGCCAAAACCGAAGATAAAAGCAT
The DNA here is from genome assembly GCF_041088075.1 of Mucilaginibacter sp. Taxonomy (GTDB): domain Bacteria; phylum Bacteroidota; class Bacteroidia; order Sphingobacteriales; family Sphingobacteriaceae; genus Mucilaginibacter_A. Next base: position 79,787 of record NZ_JBGCVY010000020.1, read on the forward strand.
GACGTTGCTTACTGTTTTTACCCATCAAAAACCGGTGATGTTAAAGCCTTATGTTTTTGAGTTGGTGCTGGAGAACAAAACCCAGGAAAACATTTTCAGGGACGATAAACCAAACCTAATGAACTTTTTGCGTTCTGAGTTGAAGAATTTTAACATCGAAATACAAACCCGGATTGAAGAACAATCCGGGTTGAGAAAACCATATTCACCGATAGAGAAATTTCAATATATGCTCGCCAAAAAACCGGAACTGGCAGAATTGAAGAAGCGGTTTAATTTGGAGATTGATTAAAGCTTTCTTTTAAAAGCCTGTTTAAATTATACAAGAAAAAATATCAATGCTTCTTTTACCATATAAAAATTGGTGTTTGCACCAGTTCAAACAAACCGGAACCAGGCAATACCAATTTTCAGGTGGTAAAAGAAGCATGACAAATAAATTTTAAATTCTATTTAAAAAGCTGGTCATCGTTGTCGCCCGCGCCTTTTTTTGGATAACCTTCGGCATCAATCCCGCGGTCGTTTTTTGGATACCCTTCTTCGTCCAAATCATCGCGGTCGTCTTCCGGTGTCCTGGCCAAAACTTCATCAATCGGGTCTAATTCAATGTCTTGTCCATTGTCAATGTGCATTCCCAGGTTATCTAAACTATCAACATCGGTTGCCAGCGTTTCGTGCGGAATGTATTCGTCAACCGCTTCCGGGTTGGCTTCGTCATAAGTGGAATTAAAATCTTCGCCGTTTGGTGCAGCCGTATTGTACGGAAAATCGTGCTGATAATCCGGGTCTTCGCTTTTTACATCAATCTCATAACTGTTTTTTTCGGCATTGTACAATAAATCGTCCGGGTCTGTCCTATCGCCCAGGTCATCTTTTAATTTTTTGTCGCGGTCCAGGTTTTCGTCTGAACCGGGCAATAATGGATTCGGATTGCTCATAATTGTATTTATTTTTAGGGATAAAGAAAAAACACGGCCATAAGTTTTAGCTTTTTATAGGCTTTGCATAATTTTCTGACAAAAACCACAACTGCCGTAATTGCAATTTTATATATTTGGAACGCTAAAAAAAGCATTCTATTTATAAAACCTTCTATGGCACAAAAAATTAAAGTGAACAACCCGGTTGTAGAACTGGATGGCGACGAGATGACCCGCATCATCTGGAAATTTATTAAAGACAGACTGATCCTTTCTTATCTGGATCTGGACATTCAATATTTTGATTTGGGCATTGAGTACCGCGATGAAACCAACGACCAGGTTACCATTGATGCGGCAAACGCGATCAAAGCCTGCGGCGTGGGCATCAAATGCGCTACGATTACGCCGGACGAAGCGCGTGTGGAAGAATTTGGGTTGAAACAAATGTGGAAATCGCCAAACGGAACGATCCGTAATATTTTGGACGGAACAGTTTTCCGTGAACCAATTGTGATGAGCAACGTGCCGCGTTTGGTGCCAAATTGGACTGCGCCAATCTGCATTGGCCGTCATGCTTTTGGCGATCAATATCGTGCAACAGATTTTGTAACGAAAGGAAAAGGCAAATTGACCATTACGTTTGCACCCGAAGATGGCGGCGCAGAGCAATCTTTTGAAGTGTACAATTTTAAAGGCGATGGCGTTGCACTGGCCATGTACAACACGGATGAATCCATCCGCGGGTTTGCCCATGCTTGTTTTAACCAGGCGTTGATGAAAGGTTGGCCGCTGTATTTATCCACCAAAAACACGATCCTGAAAAAATACGACGGCCGTTTCAAAGACATTTTTGAAGAAATTTATCAGCAGGACTACAAAACCAAGTTTAAAGAAGCGGGCATTACTTACGAGCATCGTTTAATTGACGACATGGTTGCTTCTGCCCTAAAATGGCATGGTAACTTTGTTTGGGCTTGTAAAAATTACGATGGCGATGTGCAGTCGGATACCGTTGCGCAGGGTTTCGGTTCTTTGGGTTTGATGACTTCGACGTTGGTTACGCCAGACGGAAAAACGATGGAAGCCGAAGCGGCACACGGAACGGTAACGCGCCATTACCGCGACTATCAGGCCGGAAAACCAACTTCTACCAACCCGATTGCTTCTATTTTTGCTTGGACACGTGGTTTAGAGTTCCGCGGAATTTTAGACGGAAACCAGAAATTGATCAACTTTTGCAAAACATTGGAAGAAGTTTGTATCGAAACCGTAGAAAGCGGCAAAATGACGAAAGATTTAGCAGTTTGTATCCACGGCAATAAGGTAGAACACGGCCGAGATTATTTATACACCGAAGAATTTTTAGCTGCCATTGATGAAAATTTAAAAGCGAAATTGGGTTTTTAATCCCCTGATTTTATGCCGATAAAAGAAGCACGCTTTCTCCAAATGAAAGCGTGCTTCTTTGTTAAAATACTTGCTTATATTTGATTATGAAGTTTACAGCAATCATAGAAAAAGGTGAAAACGGCTGGTTAGTTGGCCAGGTAGAAGAAATTCCGGCGGCATTGGCACAAGGAAAGACTATTGAAGAATTGAAGGATAATTTGTTGGATGCTTTAAAGTTGGTTTTGGAGGTGAATAAAGAATTGACCGAAAAGGAATATGCCAATAAAACAACTGTTGTTGAAGATTTGGAACTTTCATAATGAAACGTTCTGCTTTGATTAAACACCTTCTAAAAAATAGTTGCCAGTTACTTCGTGAAGGAACAAATCATGCCATTTATCAAAACCCTGTTAACTTAAAACAAACGTCTGTCGGACGACACCAGGAATTGGATAACCAGCTTTGCAAAAAAATATGTAAGCAGTTAGAAATTCCTGTCATTTCTTAATTTTGCTATCAAAAACTTATGTCTCAACTATATCCATTAAAATTCAAAACCATCTTTAAAGATAAAATCTGGGGTGGCGAAAAAATAAAAACTGTTTTAGGAAAAGATTTTTCTCCGCTGCCTAATTGTGGCGAAACCTGGGAAGTTTCCGGCGTAAAAGGCGATATTTCTGTAGTTGCCGAAGGCGAACTGGCCGGAAAAGCTTTAACTAATTTGCTTGAAGAATACCAAGGCAAACTTGCCGGAAACAAAGTTTTTGAAAAATTCGGAACAGAATTTCCGCTGCTGATCAAATTTATTGATGCCAATGATGACCTTTCCATCCAAGTTCACCCGGATGATGAATTGGGCAAAAAACGCCATAACTCTTTCGGCAAAACCGAAATGTGGTATGTGCTGCAAGCCGATCCTGGTTCAACATTAATTTCAGGATTTAACCAACAGGTTGATGAAAAATTATACTTGGATAAGTTAAACAGCGGCAAACTTTCAGATATTTTAAACAAAGAAGAAGTACAAAAAGGGGACATTTTCTTTTTGCCAGCCGGCCGCGTGCATACAATTGGAAAAGGTTTATTGATTGCCGAAATCCAGCAAACTTCGGATATCACTTACCGCATTTATGATTTTGACCGCGTGGACGACAAAGGCCAAAAACGCGAACTGCACACGGAAGAAGCTTTGGCCGCAATTGATTACAAAGTTTACCCGGAATACAAATCCAAGTATCCTCACAAAACAAATGAAATTGTGGAAGCCGTAACTTGTCCGTATTTCACAACCAATATTTTAGAATTTACAGAAAACACCAATCGGGATTATTCAAACTTGGATTCTTTCGTGATCCATGTTTGTGTTGATGGCGCTTATGATTTAGTTTGCAATAATCAAAAGTTCCAAGTTAAAAAAGGGGATTGTATGTTGATTCCAAATGTCATCAAAAACATACAATTAGAAACTACAACTGGCTTCAAAGTATTGGAAACATTTGTGCCATAACAAATTTTATACGATAAAAGAAGCATCCAATTGTAATGCTTCTTTTATCGGTATAAAATCCAAGTTAATATTTACTGCTTGTCGTTTTTTATTAAACGGACTTCAATTTGTCCGTTGTTAATGCGTGTTTCAAATTTTGGTTGCGGTTCTGTAGCTGGCCCGTCAATCACGCTTCCATCTTTTAAAGAAAAAACAGAATGGTGCCACGGACAACGAACGCTGCAATCATCCAGCAAATCGCCGTCGCAAAGCGGCCCGCCCAAGTGCGAACAAGTATTGGCCAAGGCAAATATTTCCCCGTTTTTCCGGGCCAGTAATATATCTATTTCTCCGGCTTTGCCTTTTTTCATGGAATTATCTGCCAGTTCCGCTTCCGGTAAAACTGCTGTAAATTCTTTCGGATATTCTACCGAAGTTGCGGTATGGTCAACGCCAACCTGTTCATTATAAATCAAATGCCCACCCAGATACGCCGCCACGCTGGTGATGCCGTAACCCAGCATCGCCAAACCAATTGCCGTTTTGCGAGAATCTTTTTGCTTACGCATATAATAAGAAGTTGCGTAAAGCGCAGTTGCGCTGATGTTCATTAAGCCATGCATCAAACCTATGGCACGTTTTTTCTTAGTGGTTCCTGTCCAGTCTGTCATCCCGGAAACTGCCGCACCTGCTGCGCCAAATAAGCCAATTGCAATGGCTGCATCGGCACCTGCTTTATACTTTTTCTTGCCCAACAACTCCATTCCATCCAACACAGCCGCTGCCGTCCAGGAACCAACCGGAACATCCGTAATAACCGGATGCAACGGGTGACCAAGCCAGGTTCCGTGTAAAAAATTTTTGATCTTTTGTCCGGCTTCTCCGCCTGCTTTATAGGCGTTAAGTATGGCCGGTTGGATTTTATCGCCTGCTGCATTGAGCCATTCCTGTTTGGCAATTGCATCCATTACGTCTTCTGCGTTCATTGTATTTCTCCTTATTTCTTTTATTTGTATTTATTTCGACGGGTTTTTAGTGTGTGGCTTTTTACCAAGTTCATGCCAATCGTTCTCGTGCATTTCAATGTTATAAAATTCTGCAGCTTTCCTGATGTTGGCAAAAGCCAGGTCGCGCTCCTCATCGGTTACGTCTTTTACCTGATCAAAACGTGCAAGGGCATTTTTAACGTGCGAAGCGTCGGTAATAGGCTCTTTGCGCTGCTTTGGAAATGCAAAAACGCTTTCCGGTAATTCCTTTTTTTCTTTAGCACTTAATTTGCCGTGCGTTGTATCTGGTTTCCAAGTCGTTTTTGCCATTGTTTATACCTCTTTTTTATACTGTTTCCCGTCCTTAAACTTATCAATAACTAAAAAAACAACATTTTTTCATTGAATAAATGCAATTAAATTAACGGCCGACAATAATTATTTAGATAATTATTAAAAAGGAAGAAAGCACATACATTGTTTTGCGGAAAGCGGATATATTCATGCTTAAAGAGAAAATGATGATTTTGAATGCTTCTTTTGTGCCCTAAAAATCATTGGCCGAAAACTTCAAACTTTTCCCAGAAACCATCTTTCGGCAGCGGCGCCAAAATATCAACCGGTTCTTTTTTTACAGGATGGATAAATTGCAAACGGCGGGCGTGCAAACAAATGCTTTTTTTCAAACTGCCGCGCGGATAACCATATTTGTTATCGCCAACAATCGGGCAGCCCAAAGTAGAAAGCTGTACCCGGATTTGATGCGGACGGCCGGTTATCGGATCAACTTCGATCAAATAATAACCGTTCAGTTCGCCAAGCAACTTGTAGTTTAATTCCGCCCGCTGGCTGCCAACAACTTCTTTATGATGCGGCGTGGTTATGTTTTTCTGCTGGTTTTTGACCAGCCAATGCACCAAATTCCCAGTTTCCGGAACTGGTTTATTGCGCACAACCGCCCAGTAAGTTTTGTGCATCTCTCGGCTTTTGAACATTTCGTTCACGCGCTCCAAAGCTTTACTGGTTTTGGCGAACAAAATCACGCCGCTCACCGGCCGATCCAAACGATGAACAACACCTAAAAAAGCACCGTTGGGTTTGTTGTATTTTTGGGCGAGGTAACGCTTTACTTTCTCGTCCAGCGGTTCGTCGCCGGTTTCATCTACCTGCACAATATCCCCTGCCCTTTTGTTGATGGCAATCAGGTGGTTATCCTCATACAAAATATCTTTTGGGGTAATATCGGAAGGCGTTGGAATATATTGAGATTGACGCATAATGATTTATATGTGGTAAAAGAAGTATGTGTTGTCATGCCGAACCTTTTTCGGCATCTCATCAGAAAGGTTTTGATCTATCCAGAGAGATCCTGAAACAAGTTCAGGATGACAAAAAGCTCAATACTGCTCCTTCTCCCCCGGAAAATCTTTTGACTTTACATCTTTAATATAAGCTTTTACCGCGCGGCTCATCTCATCAAACAGGTTTGAATATTGTCTTAAAAACCGCGGTTTAAAACCTTTGTTCATGCCCAGCATATCGTGTATCACCAAAACCTGTCCGTCGCAACTGCCGCCCGCACCGATGCCAATGGTTGGGATGGACAGACTTTCGGTTACTTCCTGCGCTAATTTGGCCGGGATTTTCTCCAAAACCACACCAAAACAGCCCAATTCCTGCAAAGCCAAAGCATCCGATTTTAACTTCATCGCTTCTGCTTCTTCTTTGGCGCGAACAGTATAAGTCCCAAATTTATATATGGATTGCGGCGTTAAACCCAAATGGCCCATCACCGGGATTCCGGCTGCTAAAATCCGCGTTACCGATTCGGCAATTTCGGTTCCTCCTTCCATTTTTACGGCGTGCGCACCGGCTTCTTTCATAATCCGAATGGCAGAATTCAACGCTTCTTTAGAATTTCCCTGGTACGAGCCAAAAGGCAAATCCACCACCACCAACGCTTTTTTTGCCGCGCGAACAACGGACGAAGCATGGTAAATCATCTGGTCCAATGTAATAGGCAGCGTAGTTTCGTGTCCGGCCATTACATTGGAAGCCGAATCGCCAACCAGCATCACGTCAATTCCGGCATCTTCCACAATCGTTGCCATCGAAAAATCATACGCTGTCAGCATCGAAATCTTCTCGCCGCGCTGCTTCATTTCCTGCAATGTATTGGTGGTTATCCGCTTAACTTCTTTATTTACAGACATTTTATCGTTTATTTTATGCTGATTTCAGAATTTGTAAATGTAGAATAACCGTTGGTAAAAACCTGAAACCGGGCTTCTAAAAATCCAACGAAAAAACTAACTTTGGCTCCTGTGAAAACAGACGCTCCATTCCGCTTTTTCCTGCACGTTTCACCTCTGGTTTTCCTTCGGGAGATGCTTCTTTTATCCACCTTTTTTCAGAATCAACATGACTAACTTCACCAAATTACCAGCCGTTTTGTTACTGGCCGATGGCACGGTTTACCACGGAAAAGCCGCCGGAAAAATCGGCACAACCGTTGGCGAGATTTGCTTTAACACCGGCATGACGGGCTACCAGGAAATTTTTACCGATCCTTCTTACTTCGGCCAAATCATGGTTACCACGAACGCGCACATTGGCAACTACGGTATCCACCATGACGAAACGGAATCCGGACAGATACAGATTTCGGGTTTGGTTTGCAAGAATTACAACATCCAATACAGCCGGAAAGAAGCGGATTTGTCCATTCAGGATTACTTCCAGGAACAAAATATTGTTTCCATTTCGGATATTGATACGCGGGAACTGGTTCGCCATATCCGTGATAAAGGCGCCATGAACGCCATTATTTCTTCGGAAACGTTGGATTTGGATGCGTTAAAAGCAAGGCTAAAAGAAGTACCGTCAATGGACGGGCTGGAGCTTTCTTCGCAGGTTTCGACCAATGAAACTTACGATATTGGCGATGAAAACTCGGCATACCGGGTTGCCGTTTTGGATTTGGGCGTGAAGAAAAACATTTTGCGCAATTTTTCTGAGCGTGGTGTTTTTGCCCGCGTTTTTCCTTCGTACACTACGTTTGAGGAAATGCAGGAATTTAACCCGACCGGTTATTTTATTTCCAACGGCCCCGGCGACCCGGCTGCGATGGATTATGCCATTACAACCGTAAAAAATATTCTGGAGGCCGATAAACCGATGTTTGGCATTTGTTTGGGCCATCAATTGTTGGCTTTGGCAAATGATATCCCAACACAAAAAATGTTTAACGGCCATCGTGGCATCAACCATCCGGTAAAAAACATCATTAAAAACCATTGCGAAGTAACCTCACAAAACCATGGTTTTGGCGTGGTGCAGGATGCCGTTAAAAATTCGGACAAAGTAGAAATTACGCACATCAACTTAAATGATAATTCGATTGAAGGAATCCGCGTAAAAGGTAAAAACGCGTTTTCGGTTCAATATCACCCGGAAGCTTCTCCCGGACCGCATGATTCCAGGTATTTGTTTGATGATTTTGTGGAGATGATGGGGAAAAAGTCGGAAAGTTAGGAAAGTCGGGAAAGTCCGAAAGATTGAAAGTTCAAATAAAATTAAAGCTGCTGTAAAAGGTGGCTTTTTTGTGGATGCTGTTTTTATCGGGTAAAAGTTTGTATTGGATTAAAATCCAAGCCTGAAAGTAAACAAGAATTACCGGATTATATTTCGCTTTGACGGGCAACACGCTTATGACCTTGATTATATAGATTACCATTAGTAAACGCAACCATGAGACAAATCCATCCCGGTGAAATATTACGCGAAGAAGTAATTGCAGCCAACCAACTAAGCATAACAGAAACCGCAAAACTATTGGGCATTTCGCGGCAAAGTTTAAACAATATTGTACATCAGAAATCTGATATTACACCTGAAATGGCTTTCCGGATTGCAAAAGTATTTGGAGGGACTGCTGATATTTGGGCCAACCTGCAAACCAAGTATAACTTGTATTTGGCAGCCGAAAAAACCAAAGAATTGGATTTGAAACCTTATCAGTATGAACGTTCTGCTTAGTTGTTTTTGTAGTTTAAATTATTATGATTTTAGATTGATGTTTTTGTGAAACTGATCACAAAATTGGAGAATGTACTTTAATTCAGTTGAATAAGTGAAAGGCTACTGTAAAAGGTGGCTTTTTTGTTGATGCTGTTCTTATAAGACAAAGGTTTATCTTGGATTAGAAATCCGAAGTTCAAAGGACGGGATTGCAAATCCCGACCAGTAGAAAGTCCAATTTTTTAAAATTTATGTTTATAAAACAAAAAAGCTAACCATAATTTAATTAGCCTTTACGATTAATTTTATAAATTTATACTTTTGAATAAAGCAGTAGGTAAATATAACTTGAATATTTAAACTGTGGAAAAGTGAAGCTTCCAACGGAATGATCGAAATCTGTTGCTGTAATTGGATAAGATGTTGGAAGTGCATCAATCCGGTCAGCAAAAATTGGAGTTTCTTGGTGTTTTCTAACCTCAGAGATCATCTGTTCAAGAGTTTGACTTAGGAACATAAAATATTTTGAACCATTTATTTGATGTTCTTTTTCTATGTATGGGCTTCTTGCAATTAATACATTATGTTTAATGTTGTGCAAAGGATCGGTACTTAGAAACTTCAAAATTTCGTCCTTTGTCAAATCACCAACTGTTGGTGGTAATATCTCTACGCTGTTAACGTATAGAGGTGGTTTTTCTTTATACTTCTTACTAACATCAATAATTGTTTCAATTTTTGCAGTAGTTATAATGTCGTAACTTCTACCGTTTTTATCGTACATTTTAGGTTTATTTTAAGTAAACGTAAATATGGGTTTATTTCAATAAATTCACCAATAATAATCTATAACAACTTATTAACATTCTAATATTTATCATTTAAATTGTTAATAACTTTTTTTGACATAATGGGAAACCTGATTTGATTTACTGTTTTCCATTTTTTAATTATTAATTAGTAATTATATTTAATTTGTATTAAAATATAAATTTAAAATTTTCTTTAAAAGAAATTAATAAATTTTTATTGTTTTCTACTTGAAATCAAGCTGTTATTGCTTTTTTATGCCAAACAACATGTATTTTATTATTTCTGGTTGTCGAGATTTACGCCAATCTACTTAACTCACCCACTGGCTCAAAACTTCTCCAACTTTCACCCCATAAAAAAAGCATCAGCTATAAATCCTGATGCTTCTTTTATCAACCAAAAATCTTACTTCTTCTCAGGAAACCGATAAGAAGTAACCGAACTAAAAGTCTCCCCAGGTTTTAAAACAGTAGTTGGAAATTGCGGATGGTTTGGCGAATCCGGGAAATGCTGTGTTTCCAAACATAAAGCAGTACGGTGTTCGTAAGCTTTCCCGCTTTTGCCTTTGTCGCCGCCCTCCAAAAAGTTGCCGCCGTAAAATTGGATGCCGGGCTGATCGGTGTAAACTTCCATTTCGATACCGCTTTTATCGCCCACAACTACGGCTGCCAGGTGCTGGCCTTTTTCTTTTGCATCCAACACAAAATTATGGTCGTAGCCTTTTCCAAATTCCAACTGCTGGTCTTTTGCATCAATCCTCGCCCCTATTTTTTCAGGTTTTGTAAAATCGAAAGGCGTTCCGGCAACCGGTTCCAACTTTCCTGTCGGGATCAAAGTAGCATCAACCGGCGTGAATTTGCTGGCGTTTAGCTGCAATGAATGGTCGTTAATCGTTCCGCTTCCTTCTCCATTCAAATTAAAATACGAATGATTGGTTAAGTTCAATATGGTTGTTTTATCCGTTTTGGCTTTGTAAGTGATGGACAATCCGTTGGCATCGGTTAAAGCGTAAGTAACGTTAACATCTAAATTTCCGGGATAACTTTCTTCTCCGTCTTTGGATAAATAATGCAGTTCGACACTGGTTGGCGTTGTTTTTACCACGTCCCAAACTACGGTTGAAAAACCTTTTGGCCCGCCATGCAACGCATTTGGCGGGTTGTTGATGGCCAGTTGATAGCTTTTGCCATCCAAAGTAAATTTTCCTTTGGCAATGCGGTTGCCATAACGGCCAATCAAAGCGCCAAAGTAAGCGCCGTTTTTGGTGTATTGCTGATAATCTTTTAAACTGTTGTAGCCCAAAACCACATCGGTTAGTTTGCCGCTGCTGTCTGGCACCAATAAACTCACCAACCTTCCGCCAAAGTTGGTAATGGCTGCTTTCATTTTGCCGTTGCCAATAGTATAAAGGTACACTTGTTTGCCTTCAAGCGTTTGTTTAAAGCTGTTTGAGTCTGGAATTTCTGCCTGGTTCATAGTTTGGTTTCCGGTTTTTTTAGTGGAAGATTGCTGGCAACTTGTAATAAAAAACAATACAATTGCCGGAAGGATACAGTTTTTTAAATAGATCATAAATTTAATCAATATTGAATTGAACAGTCTGGTATTTACAGGATCAGGATAAACAAAATCAGAAAAAAACCAAATTACGGTTGGTGTTTAAGTATTGTTTAACTACTGCTTATCAAATCCTAATGCTTCTTTTACCACACCAAAATTAGGCTGATAAAAGAAGCATTGGCCATTTATTGTTTAAGCGAAAATATCCAATTGATAATTTGTTTCGTGTCTGCCGGTTTTAAGTTTGGATGTGCCGGCATAGAAACATCGCCCCAAACACCGGCTCCGCCCTGAATGATCTTGTTGCTTAAATGCGTTAGCGAAGCATTGTTCTTTGGATATTTATTGGCAACTTGAACAAACGCCGGGCCGATTGAACGTTCGTTTACACTGTGGCAACCTTTGCAATCCAACGAAAGCATCAACGCTTTGCCTGCATTGTTTGCTTTTAGATCAGCCAGTTTAACTTTCATGTCCGGTGCAAAATCTCCTGCCAAAATAGTAATTGTTTTACTTTTTGTTGATGCGTTTTGTTCGTCTTTGACTTCAACCGAAACCGTATAATTTCCTTTTTTGGTAAAAGTATAAGTCAGTTTTGGCACCGTGGTTTGTTTTTTGATGCCGTTGCCCAGGTTCCAGGTATAAGTAAGTTTATTGTTTTCCGGGTCTTTTGCCGCAACCGTAAACGTAACCGGAAAAGGCAGCGTGCCGGATGCTTTGTTTGCCGTTATATTTTTTACTTCCGGCGCACGGTTGCCCAGGTTATAATCCAGCCTTGCCAAACCGGCATCCGGGTTTTTTGCAAACCAGCCGGAACCGTATTCCAAAACATAGATCCTGCCATCAGGCCCGGTTTCCATATCAATCGGCCCGTTAAATTTGGTGTTTTGCATAAACGGTTCCATCTTGTCCAAATCGCCGTTTGGCTGCAAGGTCAGCAGTTTTATCCAGCCCCTGATCCATTCGTAAAAAACTACTTTTTTGTTGAAGTAATCCGGGTAGCGCGTGCTTTTCGGGTACAGATCTGTGTAGTAAGCCGGCCCGGCCATGGCTGTCCGGCCGCCTGAACCTACCTGCGGAAATTCTGCTGATTCGCCATACGGATACCAGATAAAAGCAGGCTGCGCCGGAGGCAATACTTTTAAACCGGTATTGTTGCGCGAATTGTTTACCGGGCGGGCAGGGTCATAAGGATCGCCGGATTTGCCGGTTGCATAATCAAACGGACGGTAAGGAATATTAGGGCCGATAAAAAGCGGCCACCCGAAAAAGCCTGACTTGCGGGCTTGGTTCAGCTCGTCATAACCGCGCGGGCCTCTGGTGCTCAGGCTATCGTTGTTGGCATCCGGCCCAACTTCCCCCCAATATAAAAAATTATTTTTTTGATCTACCGTTATCCGGTATGGGTTTCTGTCGCCCATTACATAAATTTCCGGCCTCGTGTTTGCCTCTCCCGGTTTAAATAAATTTCCTTCGGGGATTTCGTAACTGCCGTCTTCTTTTACTTTTATCCTAAGGATTTTTCCGCGAAGGTCATTGGAGTTTCCGGCAGAACGCCTGGAATCATATTGTTGGTGGCCGGGCCGGTCATCGTGCGGTGCATAGTTGTGGGTGTTGTAAGGCGGTTTTCCTTCTTCATCAAAAGGCGTAGAATTATCGCCGGTGGAAAGGAACAGCTGCCGGTCTTTGCCGAAAGCAATAGAACCACCTGTATGGCAGCAGATTTCCCTTTGCGAATACAATTGCAGCACCACTTTTTCTGATTTGTTATCAATCGTATCATTTACAAAAGTAAAGCGCGACAAACGGTTGACCGAAGTATCCGCAGGGCTGTAATAAATGTAAACAAAATGGTTGTTCTTAAAATCCGGGTCGGCCTGCAAGCCCAAAACACCTTCTTCGGCATTCACATTTTTTATATGTGTTTTCCAGTAAGCCTGCAAAAAACCAACTTGTTTTACCTTTTTGGTACTGTTTTTATACAGCAAAATTTCGCCCCGGCGCTGGGCAACCAAAATATCTAAGTTGGGCAAAATGGTCATTTCGGTAGGTTCAAAAAACTCGCCCTGCACCAGGTTGGTTTTTACAAAACGGTTTTCTTCGGGAACACGCTGTGTTGTACATTTTGCATAATTTAGTTTTTGATTGTTGCCGATGGCATATTGGATACCGCCCAGCAAATGTTTCAGGTAGGTTGGGTCGGTATAAGATTCGTCGGTGTGGCCCAGTTCCGTGTAAAAAGACCTTCCCCCTTCAAAGTTATGGTACCACGCCATCGGATGACTGGCCCCGTTTGTTCCGCCTTTGTAACTGTTCTCATCAATACTGATCAAAACATGAATGTCAGGGCTTATTTTTTTGAAATTATACCATTCGTCGGTCCGCTTCCATTCATCCGGCAAAGCGCGGGTTGACGGATGGTTTTTATCGGTTACATGCAAAACGGCAGGTTGTATTTGCGGATGGCTGTCAAAATAAGCCCCAACCAAACGGCCGTACCAATACCAGTCGTATTCCGCATCGGAAGCAGCATGAATGCCAACAAAATTTCCGCCGGCCTGCATGTACCTTTCCAAATCGGCCTGCTGGTAATTGTTCAGCAAGCTGCCAGTTGTGCTTAAAAATATAACCGAAGCATAGTTAGCCAGGTTGCTTTCATTAATCTTTGAGGCATCAGAAGTGGTATCAACCAGAAAATTATTTTCTTTTCCTAATTTGATAATGGCCTTTACGCCAGCCGGAATGGAAGCATGGTGAAAACCAGCCGTTTTTGTAAAAACAAGCACTTTGGGTTTTACCGGGATTTTGATAAAACTTAACGCAAAAACGGAGAGAAAAAATAACAAGGTAAGTTTGAAACGCATGGAAAGAAATGTTTGGTTGATTGGTTGTATAGATTGCAAATTTTAACAATATTTTTTAAACAAAGTTCATAAGTTGTAAAATACAAAGAGTTTATTTTTTCAGGAGATGACCTTAAAAAAAGCGATTAGCTGCCCCTTTTAAAATTGCTTCTTTCAAAAATACGATGCTTCTTTTACCGCCTAAAAATCAGTCTCCGTTCTGCATCTTTAAAAAACAATAAGAGCCTGATTAAATTCTGTTAAACTTATTTGCCATGCTTCTTTTATCACCTAAAAACCATTGTCTTTTTGTGGTTTTTGTACCGATAAAATATTCAGGAACACCAGATTTATAGGCATAAAAGAAGCATTGTAAAATTTTATGGCACAAATTTAAACAGGCTCTAAAGCTTACTATTTTTTAGGTGGTAAAAGAAGCATCAGTGTTATATTGATCAAATTGCTGTTCTAAAAACTTTATTTTGAATTAATTTTTAGGGCAGATTAAAAATAAACACTACTTTTTCAAAAAATTGTTGCGTTAAAACCAGCTTTAACAACAAAACTTTAAAAACGATCATGGATTCATCTTCACTTTTAAACCAATATCCCATTACACCCACTGTTTGGGACGAAATGTGTGCCGATAACAGCGTGAGAACTCCGTATCAAAAGGTATATGAGTTTTTAAAGCAGATCAGCACCGAAGATTTGACCCGGAAAGAAGAAATGGCGCGCCGCTTGTTTATGAACCAGGGCATTACGTTTACGGTTTATTCGAGCGGCGAAGGCATTGAAAAAATCTTTCCGTTTGATGTGATCCCGCGCATCATCACTTCTGCCGAGTGGGATTTCATCGAACGCGGCATCAAACAACGGTTGAAAGCGTTGAACCTTTTTTTGAAAGATATTTACAACAAGCAGTTTATTTTGAAAGACGGGATTGTGCCGATAGACATGATCTATTCCTGTCCGCATTACCTGCGCGAAATGCACGAACTGAACGTGCCGCACGATGTTTACGTCCACATTGCCGGTATTGATATTATCCGCGATGCCGATGGCGAGTTTTATGTGTTGGAAGATAATCTGCGCACGCCTTCCGGAGTATCTTACATGCTGGAAAACCGGGAAATTACGAAACGCATTTTCCCGGATTTATTGCCGCAAAACAATGTGCGCACGGTGATGCAGTATCCGCAGTTGCTGTACAAAAATCTGGCTTCGTTATCGCCGCGGCATGTTTCAAACCCAAACATTGTTTTGCTAACGCCCGGCATTTACAATTCGGCTTATTTTGAACATACCACTTTGGCCCGCTTGATGGGCATCGAACTGGTGGAAGGCCGCGATTTGGTGGTGCATAACCATCGTGTTTACACCAAAACCACCGGCGGTTTGCAGCAGGTTGATGTGATTTACCGCCGCGTGGATGATGAATTTTTAGATCCGCTGGTGTTTAACCCAAATGGTTTGCTGGGCGTTGCCGGTTTAATGTCGGCTTATCGAAAAGGAAATGTGGCCATCGTCAATGCGCCCGGAAATGGTGTGGCGGATGATAAAGCAGTTTACATCCATGTGCCGGCCATGATCCGTTATTATCTGAATGAGGAACCGATTTTGAAGAACGTGCCGACTTATCAATTGAGTAATGAAGACGAGCGGCTGCATGTTTTTAACAACATGAATAAAATGGTGATCAAAAAAACCAATGAATCCGGCGGTTACGGCATGTTGATCGGCAGTGCGGCATCGGAAAAAGAAATGGACGATTTTAAAGCAGCGATCCTGGCAAATCCGCGCGAATTTATTGCGCAACCGATCATCAGCCTTTCATCCGCGCCTTGTTATTTAAACGGAAAGCTGCAACCGCGCCGGATTGATTTGCGGCCTTTTGCCTTATGCGGACCTAACGGAATTGAAATTGTGCCAGGCGGTTTAACACGTGTTGCCTTACGTGAAGGTTCGTTAGTCGTAAATTCTTCGCAAGGCGGCGGAAGTAAAGACACCTGGATTTTAAGTAAATAGAATTTTAAAAGATAAAATATGTTAAGCAGGGTTGCGGATTCTTTGTATTGGATGTCGAGATATATGGAACGTTCGGATGGTATTTTGCGGATGTTGCGCATCAATTATGCTTACTCGCAGGATGATATCCCTGATTTTACCTGGCGCGCCGTACTCAAAATATTTTCGTTTTGTGAGGAAGAAGACATTGTAAAAATGGAAAGAAACGGACGAGAAGTGCTGCGCTACATGGTTTTGGAACGGGAAAATACCAATGCTGTTTTTAACCTCGTTACCCAAAGCCGCGAAAACGCACGGGCTGTCCAGGATCATATCACCAAAGAATTATGGCAATGCCTGAACGAGTTTTACCACAGCGTGCGCGACCAGTTTTTGTCAAATTCTTTAAGAATTGAAGACCCGATTTCGGTAATGGACGGTTTGATCAAGCAATGTATGTTGTATTACGGAACTACCGAAATTACGATGGCGCGCGGCGAAGGTTTTTATTATATGAACGTGGGCAAATATTTGGAACGCGCCATTCAGGCCGTTAACATTTTGGATGTCAAATTCAGCGAACAAAATTATGATCTGAACGGAACACACGACCCAATTTATTGGCGTTACCTGTTGCTTTCCATCTCCGGCTACGAGTTGTTTTTACGCAGTTACCGTTCTACTTTAGAACCTCGTAACATTATTGACCAGATTATTTGGAACGAAAATTTTCCGCGTTCTATCCTTTATTCGGTTGTGCGTTTGCAGCGTTCGTTTGAAAAACTGGAAATTGACCATCAGTTAGAAAGCTTTAAAAAATTAAAGTTTTTAATTGGGAAATTGAAAAGCCGCGTGCAGTTTTCCGACATCCAAACGTTGGAAGCAGAAGGTTTGCAAAATTATCTGCAAGACATCAAAAACGGATTGTTCGAGATCGGTACTGCTTTTAACCACTATTATTTTGCGTACGATTGATTTATCAGAACCTGTTAAAGTTTGCTTGTTGAGGTTCATATGCTTCTTTTACCCCATAAAAAATGGTGTGTACAAATTATTTATTTTTTAGGTTGATGGCAAACACCAATTTTTATAGGGTAAAAGAAGTATTGACTTTTTCTTGTATAAATTAAACAGCCTCTCAATCTTTTCGCGTTTCAAATTTCCATGCGTATTATCAAAATCACAAATGCCAAAATTCAACATCACCCATATCACCCGTTACTTGTACCAAGAGCCAATCAATGATAGCGCAAACCAAATCATGCTATACCCGATTGAGGACGAACTGCAGCAGGTCATCAGCCATCATTTAAAAATCACGGACGACCCTTTGGTGGAAATTTACCGCGATTATTACGACAATTTGGTGGGCACATTTACCAATCCGGGCGTGCATTCTGCTTTAATTATTGATTCGGAAATTGAAGTGATTACGCACAGCCATGCGATGCCCGAAGATTCGGCTCCGGCTTTAGAACAATGGGAAGTTTTAAACCAGTTGAAATACCAGTTGCCGTACATCAATTTTTTGTTGCCGCAACCGTTTAAAAGCCAGCCCGAAGTTTTGCAGGTGATTAACCAAGAGAAAGCACGCGAACAAACGCCATTACAATTAGCAAAAGCCCTGAGCAATTTCATTTACACCAACTTTGAATACAAAGCCGGAGTAACAACGGTAGAAACCACGATTGACGAAGCCTGGGAATTAAAATCAGGCGTATGCCAGGATTTTGCGCATTTATTGTTGGTGATGCTCCGTTTGGCCGGTATTCCGGCAAGATATGTAAGCGGTTACATTTGCCCCAACAAAAACGGGATGCGCGGCGAAGGCGCCACCCACGCCTGGGTGGAAGCTTACATTCCGTATTTTGGCTGGCAGGGTTTAGATCCAACCAATAATATTTTGGTGGAAGACAAGCATGTGCGGCTGGCGGTTGGCCGCAACTTTTCGGATTGCAGCCCGGTAAAAGGCACTTACAAAGGCAACTCACAGCATAAATTAGAGGTTTCGGTTACGGTTTCCTATGATAACGAAAACAGGCCGGTAAAGCAAAGCGAGCCGGTCCCGGTTTTTGTGCCTTTTAACAATCAAACTTTTGATCAAACCAAAGCAGAACCTCAAAATTCGTACCGGCAATATCTGGAATGGCAGCAGCAACAGCAACAATGATTTTAGGGTGGTAAAAGAAGCATTGCCGCTATTGCTTTATGCTAATAATTAAAATGCCGTTTTAACTAAATCAGTAATATCATTTAATGCTTTGGGCGTTAATTCGCTGATTTTATCTAATATAATTTTGTCCCAAACACGAACGGTTGCAATCTTATTGCATCGAATTTCACAAGTTTCAGGCATCAAAACGGTAAGCGACTTATCAGTAAGTAAATAAGAAAAATCATCATTTCGTAATCGAGTGGTAATCTGACAAACTAAGACATCTTTGTCTAATTGGTTGGAAATTTCATTCGATACAATGACCATAGGACGAATGATACTTTTTTCAGGCTTATCCGATAAAGGATATCGAACCATAATAATATCGCCCTGCTTATACTTACTTTCGCTCATTATAAAACCTTTCCCATAATTGACTTTCTGCTAAGCCATCACCTTCCAAATCCCAATTTTGAAAAGATAGAGACGTAAACTCTGATCCTTCTTCTGCATCGGATTCATCTACAATCATCTGTTTTACTTCTTCTTTTACTTGCGGTGTCATTGCCTTGTAAAGGGTCATAAACGCCAAAGCCTCATTGGTAGGTTTAAAAGCCGGAATTGCCATAAAATTTATTTGATACTAAGTTAGCTTCTTACAACTGAATTTCCAATCTGTTGATGCTTCTTTTATCGCACAAAACTCAGCCGCCTGCCCATTTGATTGTTCTGCAGTTTTCCATCCGCCCAAATTAAATTTCCGGAAACGATGGTGTGTGTAATCTTGGAATTGAAATTTTGCCCTTCGAACGGGCTCCAGCCGCATTTGTATAAGATGTTTTCTTTGGAAACTTTCCAGGGCGAGTTCAAATCAACCAAAACCAGATCAGCCCAAAACCCTTCGCGGATAAAACCTCTTTTTTCAACCTGAAAACAAATGGCCGGGTTGTGCGCCATTTTTTCGGCAACCTGCTCCAACGAAAGCTTTTTTTGATGCACCATTTCCAACAGCGCAGGCAAAGCATGTTGCACCAAAGGCCCGCCGGAAGGCGCTTCGAGATAAGGTTTTGCTTTTTCTTCTGAAGTGTGCGGCGCGTGGTCGGTAGCAATTACATCAATATGCCCGTCTAAAACAGCTTGTACAATTGCGTTCCGGTCGGTTGTTGTTTTGATGGCTGGGTTCCATTTAATTTGGTTTCCCTTCTGTTCGTAATCCTCGTCCGAAAACCAAAGATGATGCACACAAGCTTCGGCCGTAATTTTTTTAGCTGCTAAAGGAATTTCTGATTGAAACAACGATACTTCTTTTGCGGTAGAAATATGCAGCACATGCAATCGCGTTCCGTTTTTTTTTGCAAGCTCGACTGCCATCGAAGAAGACAAATAACAAGCCTCCCCATTCCTAATTTTGGGGTGAAGTTTTACCGGAATATTTTCGCCCAACAATTGTTTGTAATGGTTGAGGTTGCTTTTGATCGTCGCTTCATCTTCACAATGTGCAGCAATCAACATCGGCGATTCTGCAAACAACCGTTCCAGCGTTTTCGGGTTATCTACCAGCATATTTCCGGTTGATGATCCCATAAAAACCTTTACGCCGCACACGTTTTGCCGGTCGGTTTTTAAAACTTCCTCCAAATTATCGTTGGAAACACCCATGTAAAAAGAGTAGTTGGCCAGGGATTTTTGCGCGGCTAACTGATATTTATTTTCCAGCAATTCCTGCGTCAACGTATTGGGAACGGTATTCGGCATCTCCATAAAAGATGTGATTCCGCCGGCAACCGCAGCCAAAGATTCGGAAGCCAAATCGCCTTTGTAAGTCAGGCCCGGCTCGCGGAAATGCACCTGGTCGTCAATGCAACCGGGCAGCAAATACAAACCTTCCGCATTAATTTCCTGGTCGGCAGCCGTATCAATCGAAGCAGCAATTTTCTCGATAAAACCATTTCGAACCAAAATATCGGCCGTGTATTGTTTACCTTCGTTTACAATGGTTGCGGATTTGATGAGGATGGAAGCCATGCCTCAAAGATAAAAGCAGGACGACAAATCCGGTTACAAAAAGAAAATTCTGTCGGGTTTAAACTATCTTCCCTCCCAACAACTCAAACAAAACATAACCCGATTGCTGTTACTCATTTTTACCTCATAAAAGAAGCATGAAAAATTTTGCCCTGATACTGTTTTTACCCCTTATATTTTTATTGAGCCAATGCGGCATCAACAAACAGGTTGAACAAGCCAAAGCACTGGGCAAATGCCATTTCGATTTGGTTTCGGTGGATAGCATTAACCTTTCCGGTATCAGCATTAACCGTTCCGAAAACGGGCAGGAGATTAATTTGGCCAGTTTGCCTCGGCTGGCGATGGGTTTGATTAGCCATAACATTCCTTTTCGGGCCAATGTTGCGCTGCGAATTACAAACGAAACCGGGCAAACGGCCGCCATTGACCAGTTTGAATACAAAATTTTGCTGCGGAACAACGAGATTTTTAACGGCTTTGTAAACCGCAAAGTGGTTGTTCCGGCTGGCGGCGGACAAATTATTGTTCCGGTCCATGTTTTTGGTAATGTTTATAAACTGATTGCCGATCAGCAAACCAGCCAAGCTTTTGGCGATTTGATCTCGAATTTATCCGGTTCAACCAAAACCGCTAAATCCGTTGTAACTTTTAAAATCCGGCCAACGATAGATTTGGGCGGCCGTGCTTTCAATTATCCGGGTTATATTAGTTTTGATAAGGAGTTTGGGCGGTAGGTTCGGTTTTTGTCATATCGACCGTAGGGAGAGATCTTCTTCAAAGCAAAAGTTTTTCTTTTTCTTGTAAGTTCTTTTGCTTGATCAAAAGAACCAAAAATCAAGAATGCCGGATCGCCTCCGGGCGGCATTCAACCCACCACACCTGGGTGCCTACCTTTATAGTTATCTCCGTTATAGCGTTCCTTTCGCAAATTATTTAATTGCTGATCAATGTCCTCATTGCTCATTTTCGTTTGGATTTTCTGGCGCAAAGATGATAAACTTTCAGGCTTTTTTACAAACTTAATGATGTTGAGTTCTTCCAAATCATGCAAAATTTTGTAAGCTTTTTGGTTGGTTAATTCTATAGTTACAGTTTCCATTTTTTGTGATTGATAAAGCTGTTAACAAAATTAAGAAATATCTGCGTCAATTGAATTAATAAATTGCTTGCAATGCTTCTTTTATCGGCATAAATTCATAAAGTCTTTTCCCAACATTCCCCGCTCCTCAAACTTTTTCGCTCCCGCACTTCCACTCCCCGCTCCCAAAAAACAAAACCTTATCTTTGCGGCATGCCTGTAACTTTTGAGGACTTTAATTATTTCTCGTAATTTTAAATCTTACTGGAGAACGCACTCTTTTAACTTTTATTTGTAAGCATTGGAGCAACAGTATCAATGATACTTCTAAGTTCTCAAATCCTTCAATTCAATCAATACATTTTTGTCCTGTTACTAATGCTATATATGCTTATTAATTATGAAAAAGCTAAAGCAAATTATAACCGAAATCAAAGCCCACCAATCACCTATTTCCGATAATTTTCAAGAACTTGTTTGGCAGTTAATATGCTATCCACCAAAAATGCCAATTAGATGGCATCAAGAACAATTAATAGAAGATTCGGAAAGATTCAGTTTAACGGTATTTGACAGACATTTCGCTAATAAAGATATAAGATTTAATGGGTTCAAATGGGGAAATGGGCCAGTAAAACTATTAATTACACATGGCTGGGGTTCAAAAGCTATGGATTTTAGCGAACTTATTTCAAAGCTCAAACAGATTGACGAAGTAGAAATTATTGCATTTGATGCTCCTGGAAATGGTAGTTCTGAGGGAGATTTATCAAACTTGTTGCTCTACACTCAAGCAATTGAAGTTATTGTACAAAAATTTGGTGTTCCAGATATTATCATTGGTCATTCATTGGGTGCAATGGCTAATATCATCGCTTTAAACGAAATGAAATTGACTCCATCATTACTCATAAGTATTACGCCCCTTATAAAGCTAAAGGAAAATTTTGAAGCAAGTATGGATGTAGTTGGAATACCACAAACAGCAAAAGAAGATTTTTTTAATAACTTTAGAAATAAGTTTGGAGTTTCTGCATCTTATTTTACTCTTGGCGATTTATATAATTCTGACGAAGAGCTTAACCATTTGGTAATATATGATCACTATGATCAAATTTCCCCCTTAAGTTATGTTAAGGAGTTTTTAGAAGGCCATCCAACTATTAAAAGTAAATGTTATGATAATATAGGGCATGATAAAATTATTAAGTTACCTGTATTAGTGGAGGATTTGTATATAATCATAAAAGATTTAATCGTAAAATAATTCATCGTATTTGCATCAGGTTGAAAATTAAACATACTTCTTTTATCAACTAAAAATCTCTAAACCCAAACCTTAACATCCCCCCTCCTCAAACTTTTCCGCTCCCCGCTCCTCTCCATCCCCGCTCCCAAAAAGAAACATTATCTTTGCCGCATGCCTGTAACTTTTGAGGACTTTAATTTTAACCGGCAAATCCAGAATGCCATTGCCGATGCAGGTTACACCGAACCTACCCCGATCCAGCAAAAAGCGATTCCGCCAATTTTAAACGGACAAGATGTGATGGGCATTGCCCAAACCGGAACCGGAAAAACTGCGGCCTACGTTTTGCCTTTGCTGATGAAGCTGAAATATGCACAAGGCAACGATCCGCGTGCTTTGATCATTGCCCCAACACGAGAACTGGCGATGCAAATTGAAGAAAACATCAAAACTTTTGCTGCAAATACCGATTTACGGACGGTGGTTTTATACGGCGGCTTAGGCCCGAAAACGCAGATCGAACAGATCCAAAAAGGCGTGGATATCATCGTTGCTTCGCCGGGCCGTTTTCTGGATATTTATCTGGCCGGACATATCATTACCAAAACGTTGCAGGTTTTGGTTTTGGATGAGGCCGACAAAATGATGGACATGGGCTTCATGCCGCAAATCAACCGCATCCTCGAAGTGGTGCCGCGCAAAAGGCAAAACCTGCTTTTCTCGGCTACGATGAGCGATAAAGTGCATCTTTTAGCCAGTAATTTTTTGGAATTTCCAACCGTAATCGAAGTTACGCCGCAAGCCACGCCGGCACAAACCGTAACGCAAAAGTTATATTTTGTGCCGAACATGAAAACCAAAATCAATCTGTTGCGCAAGCTGCTGGACGAACCGGAAAGCATTACAAAATTGATTGTATTCTGCAAAACACGCCAATCTGCCGAAGATGTTTACAAATTTCTCGAACGCAAATTCGGGCAGCAGCAGGTGAAGGTTTTGCACGCCAACAAAGGACAAAACACGCGCATCAACTCCATCAATTCCTTCAAAAACGATGAAGTAAAAATATTGGTGGCTACCGATGTTGCTTCGCGCGGCATTGATGTAAGCGCCGTTAGCCATGTGATAAATTTTGATGTTCCTGTTGTGATTGAGGATTATGTACATCGAATTGGACGGACCGGCCGCGCGCTGCAATCCGGCGAAGCCATTACTTTTTGTGCGCCTTCCGAAGAATATTATTTGCAGAAAATTGAGAAACTGATCCGCCAGAAATTAGAAATTTTGCCGATCCCGGAAGGTGTTTTTGTGGAAGAAACCGGTTACGACGAACGCCAGGAACAGAACAAAGAAATTGATTTGCAAAACCGGAAAGACAACCCGGAATTTAAAGGCGCGTTCCACGAAAAGAAGCTTTCTAACCAAAAAAGCAACCTGCCGAAGAAAAAAGATGACCGCAAGTTTAAATCGCCAAAAGCAGCGAGAGGCAAAAAATTGCGGAATAAATAGTTCTTTTGCAGCATGAAATTCAGGATTACCCCGCTCAACCTGGCAACCGCCGCATTTATTGTGCTGGCGGTTGACATCTGGATCAACGGCGCAAAACTTTCCGGCGGGCAATACGAACACTTTGGCAGTGCCATCAGTTGGATGTTTTTACTGTTTGCCGTCGCTGTCGCGTTTCTCGATATCATCTTCCGAAACTTTTTCCCCGAAACCAAAAAAATATGGCTCATCGAAATTAGCTTTATCACTTTGGCCGTTGTAATTTACCTTTTAGTAAGTTGAGAAAAGCTGATGGTTAATAGTTCATAGTTGATAGCCCTAAACCTCAAACCTGATACCTCATACCTGAAACCAAACCTCTCACCAAACCAATGAAAAAAGCAGAAATAAAATTAACCATAGAACTGGACAACCAAAACGTTCCTGAAAAAATTACCTGGGAATCAACCGATTCGCAATCAAAAGAGGCGTTAGCGGTAACGGCTTTTAATTTATCGCTTTGGGACCATCAGTATAAAAACACGTTGAAAATTGATTTGTGGACCAAGGAAATGCCCGTAGATGAAATGAAACGCTTTTTTTACGAAATGCTGCAAACTATGGGCGACAGCTTTTTGCGGGCAACCGGCGAAAAAGCAATTGTGGAAGACCTGCGCGATTATTGCGCCCACTTTGCCGATAAAATGGAAATAAAACAATAATAAAAACAGCATGGCACCACGTAATTTTGTTTCTTTTGCAGGATTTATTTTATTGATTGCCGGAGTTTTTAGTCCGCTGATAAGTCCGCTTGGATTGGTAAAATGGAATTTGTTCGACCTGAACAAGCCTTTCGGAATTGTAGTTTTGGCAATCGCAGTTACCGGATTGGCAGCTTCGTTAACCAAAAGTGTTCAGCTTGTTAAATTTGCCGGTTGGATTACTTTAGGTTTGGTAGTTTTAGTTTTTATTGCGGCAGTGATGAAAGTAAATACATCTTTTAGTTTTATCCCTTTTCCTAAATTATCGCACACTTTATCCGGTTTGATCCATTACCGCTGGGGCTGGTTTTTGCTTTTTGCCGGCCCGGTTTTGGCTTTATTGGGAAGCAGTGGAAAAAGGGAAAGCTTGCATACAAAAGCGTAAGCAATACTTCTTTTACCACCTAAATTTCAGCAACTTTAAATGGCTTAATTTCAATCCTGTCCCAAACTTCACCCTTGATGTACGGATTGTTGTTGAGCCATTCCTGCAAAGCTTCGGGTGTTTCAAATTGCACGATCAGGGCCGAACCAACCATTTGCCCGTGATCGTTTAACAAAGCGCCGCCAATTAAATAGTGGCCTTTGTTTTTCGCTTCTTTTACGCTTTCCAGATGCGCTGGCCGGGCTAGCATTCGTCTTTCTAATGCTTGTTCATCGGTAAAATCCAACGCGTTTATCAGGTATTGTTTCATGTTTTTTGGTAATGTTTAAGCTACAATCTTGAAATTAGGTTTAAGTTTTAGGTTGATGATAATGCTTCTTTTATCGCCTATTTTTTATCCAAACTACAAAAACAACTCGGTTTGTGCTTTTCCAATTACGGTTGCTTCGTGTTGCAGCAGCCATTTTTTTCGCCATAAACCACCGGCGTAACCAGTTAGTTCGCCATTTTTGCCGATGATGCGGTGGCAAGGAACCACAATCCACAATTTGTTTTTGCCGTTGGCCGAAGCAATGGCGCGGATAGCCAAAGGGTTGCCAAAATCATTCGCCATTTGCAAATAACTTTGCGTTTTTCCGAAATCCACCTGGCCCAGTTGCTGCCAAACTTGATGCTGGAAAGGCGTCCCGCTTTGCTGACAAGGAAAATTAAACATACTTCTTTTACCGGCAAAATATTCGTGTAATTGTTGGACGGCTAATTTTAAAACTTCGGTTTGCGGTTCGAGCATTTCCATTTCTTTATCCAAAACAGAAATTGCAGAGATTTTGCCTTCGGTTTCTTCAACTCGAACAATTCCAATCGGCGAACGATAATGTGCGTGCATTTTCAAATATAAAAATAATTTAAAGCCGTTTGCCTTGGTTATATTTGCCCCAGATGGATTTATTGAACCAGGTAAAATTTTTGCTGAAGAAAGAGGTTTTGCTGGAATGGCGATCCAAATACGCGTTCAATGGCGTGCTGCTTTATGTGGTTTCCACGGTTTTTGTGTGTTATATCGCTTTTAATTTGTCGCCTGGTTTTGTTGGTAGCGCCGGTTATCCTATTGTTTGGAATGTTTTGTTCTGGATCATTTTGCTTTTTGCTTCCGTAAATGCCATTGCCAAAAGTTTTATGCAGGAAAGCAGCAGCCGTTTGCTTTATTATTATACGATAGCAAGCGCAAAAGCCATCATCCTGGCAAAAATCATTTACAATTGCTTGCTGATGATGCTTTTAAGCACGCTGGCGCTTTTGGTTTACCTGCTGTTTTTTAAAAATTCGTTGGGCGACCCGCTTTATTATTTTCTGGCGGTTTTAAGTGGAAGCATCAGCTTTTCGATGGTTTTTACGATGCTTTCGGCCATTGCTTCCAAAGCCGGAAACAACGGAACGTTGATGGCGATTTTGTGTTTCCCCATCATCATTCCGGTGATTTTGATTTTGGTGCGGTTCTCCAAAAACGCGATGGACGGCATCGAAAGAAGCGCAAGCGGGCATGATATTATTGTGCTTGCCGCCATTAACATTATTGTTATGGCTACTTCGCTGGTTCTATTTCCTTATTTGTGGCGCGATTGACACCAAAAAAATGCCGGTAAAAGAAGCATTGCGGTTTCAACAGCAATCAATATTTCCCGACGATTACTTTTATAAAATCTTCAAAATTCAAATACTCATTGGCCAAAGCCTGCAATTTTTCGGAAGTAATTTGCTGAACGGTTTTGGTATAAAGATGATAGTACGCATAATCCAAACCGGAGAAATACACATTTTTGAATTTATCGGCGTGGGAGAAAATATTTTCTAAGCTTCCCAGCAAAGCACCCATCATAAAATTTCTGACCAAAGAAAGTTCGCCTTCGCCAATCAATACTGTTTTTAGCAGGTTAATTTCTTTTTCGATTTCCTGCACGGCTGGTTTGCAAACTTCGGCCCCAACTTCTGTGGCAATAAAAAACGTGCCGGTGTTTTTGTAGGAAGCAACTGCCGAGCCAATACCATAAGTGTAACCTTTGTCTTCGCGGATATTGTTCATCAGCCTCGAACCAAAATAACCGCCCAAAACCGTGTTCAAAACCTGCAAACCAGGAAAATCAGGATGTTTGCGGTTGATGGTTGCCGTGCCCAAACGAACAGCCGATTGCAAAGCTTCCGGTTTTTCGATAAACAGTAATTCGCCCGGTACTTTATCTAATTCTGGCTGCATAAAATCGGCCGTGATCGTGTTTTGCCAATCGTCAAAAGTATCCGAAATCAGGCCAATGATGTTTTCATCCGCTTTGCCGGCCACCACAATGGTACAATTGGCAGGCTGGTACTGCTGCTCAAAATGCAGCCGCAAATCATCCAGTTTGATCTGGCCATAATCTTCCAATTCGGCCGTATAGCCGTAAATGGTGCCATTGTATAAAGCTTTGTTAAAATTCCGTCGGCAAATCACATCGTTTTTTTGCAAATGCACCTGCAACTTTTGCTGCTGGTTGCGGATGTAGGTTTGCAGTTCTTTCTCCGGGAAAATCGAACCGGTCAAAATATCTTTCAGCACCGGCAAAACAGCTTTCAGGTGTTTATTCAGCGTGTAAAGCGTAACCTGCGATTGGTCTGCGCTATGCTCCACCTGTAAAAAAGCACCGTAAAAATCAATCTCGGCCGAAATTTGTGCCGTGGTACGCGTTTTCGTCCCTTCGGTAAGCAAGGTGTTTACCGTAACGTTTAAAAGCGGTTTTTGGGGATGAAAGCACAGGTTATTAAAAATCCATTCTATACGCACCAAATCCTGCTCGTCCGAGTGGAACGAAAATATTTTACAGCCATTTTCCAACACAATTTTCTTCGGCTCAATCAAAGCCAATTCTTCAACTGCATGAAAATCAGGCGCAACAGTTCTATTTAACATACTTCTTTTATCGGTATAAAATCAGGCACTTACGTTTTCGGCAACCTCTTCTGCCAAATAAATCAAGGTTGATGAATTTTCTTTGCGGAACATTTTTTGGGCCTGCTGCCTTATTTCCTCTGCCGTTACGGCCAGGTATTTTTCGGTTTCGTGGTTCAGGTTTTCGGCATCGCCCATCAGCTCAAAGTAGGCCAGGTTCATCGCTTTTTCCAGCAAAGACATTTCGGTAAAAACCATGGTTGATTCGGTTTTGTTCTTCACCTTCGTCAGTTCTTCTTCGGGCACCAATTCGTTTTTAAATTTTTCCAGTTCTTCCCAAACCGCTGCTTCTGCCTGTTCTATGCTGATGTTTTCGAGCGGTTTTCCTTCAACCACCAGCACCGCCGTATCCAAACTGCCGGATAAATAAGCGTTGATATCGCTGAACAATTGTTTCTCTTTCAGCAAAATGCGGTACAAACGGGAAGAATTGCCGCGCGAAAGGATATCCACCAGCAATTCCGTCGGGTAACTTGCCGCTTCCGTTCGTCCCGGTGCATGAAAGGCAATGTACAAACTATTCAAAGGCACTTTTGCAATAACGGTTTCGCTCCGTGCTTCGGTTTGCTCGGGTTCCTGCGGCAAATTACGGTGGTATTTTTCGCCTGGCGGGATTGGTTCGAACCATTTTTCTGCCAAAGCTTTAACTTGTGCCGTAGATACATCGCCGCCCACAACCAATATGGCGTTTTGTGGGTTGTAGTGTTTTTTGAAGAATGCTTTTACATCTTCGATTTTTGCATTTTCAATATGCGAAAGTTCTTTGCCGATGGTTGCCCATTGGTACGGGTGTTTTTTATAAACCAAAGGGCGCAGTTTCAGCCAGACATCGCCGTAAGGCTGGTTTAAATACCGTTGTTTAAACTCTTCGGAAACCACGTTGCGCTGCACTTCCAGGCTTTTTTCGCTGAAAGCCAAATTCAGCATCCGGTCGCTTTCCAGCCAAAAAGCAGTTTCGATGTTAACAGCCGGAAGCGTGATGTAATAATTGGTGATGTCATTGCTGGTGAAGGCATTGTTCTCGCCGCCAACACGTTGCAGCGGTTCATCGTAAGCCGGAATATTTTCCGAACCGCCAAACATCAGATGTTCAAACAAATGTGCAAATCCGGTTTGTTCGGGGTTTTCGTCTCTTGCGCCAACATCGTACAAAACATTAACCACGGCCATTGGTGTTGTTTTGTCCTCATGAACCAGAACTTTTAAACCATTAGAAAGTGTAAACCTGTTAAACCTGACCATAATTATCCTAAAATCATCTTTAAAAACCAAAACACAAAGGTAAGCTTTTAGGTTCAAAAGCGTTTTGTTTGGGTTTGGATAATCCTGCCGATGCTGTTTTTATGGCATAAAAAAAGCAGATTGTTTTAAAACCTGCTTCACTACTTTATCTTTTAAAAACAAAAAAAGTTATGATGGCGACGGGATGACCGGCATGCCCGTCATGTTGTCGTCTACCAAACCTTCGTCTTCTTCGTCGCCGTGGCGGATGCCTTCGTAAGGTTCGTCATCGTCGTCCTCGTTATCCCCGCTGTACGTGTCCTCTCCCGGAAACAAGCGTTTTACTTCATCTTCGTCCAAGTCTTCGTCGTCTTCCATTGGCTCGTCATCAAAATCCGATAGGTCAGAATTCAAATCCGTATCATCCTCATCGTCGTCCAGTTCGTCGTCATCTTCAAAATCGTCATCTTCTTCCGGTGCTAATTGGTCTGTCGGTTCTCCGGTTGTGCTTAACGGAAGTTCTTCGCCGCTGTTGCTAAGGTTGTTTGTTGCCATATTTTGATTGTTCTAATTACAAGTTATAAAGAAACTGATTAATTATTGTTTGCAATATTTTCAATGAATTTATGCCGGTAAAAGAAGCATTAAATTTATACCGATAAAAGAAGCATTGCCCTAAAAACAGCTTTTACTGCAGTAAAACGGAAAGTTTATGCAGCAGTTCTGATGGCAAGAACGGTTTGGTGATATAATCGTTCATGCCGGCATCAAAACAAATTTCCTGGTTTTCTGTCAAAACGGAAGCGGTAAGCGCAATAATCGGCAGCGTTAGTTTCAAATCGTTCCGGATGCGCCGACTGGTTTCCAAGCCGTCAATATCCGGCATTTGCAGGTCCATCAAAACCGCATCATAAGCCGCTTTTTGCAGCATTTCCAAAGCGATAAAACCATTATCGGCAATGTCAACCACGCCTAAATCAGCATTCAATAAAATCTGGCGTGCCACTTTTTGGTTGATCAAATTATCTTCAACCACCAAAACCTTTTTGTTTTTCAGAGAAGAAAATTTTTGTAGTTGTATGCTTTGCCGCAATTGGTTTTTTTCTGCAACCGCTTTTTCAAACGGGATCACCACCGTGAAAGTGCTGCCCACCTGCAGCTCGGTAACTAAATTTATTGTGCCGTTTTGCAGTTCTACCAGTTCTTTTACAATTGCCAAACCCAGGCCTGTGCCGCCGTATTTCCGGGTCGTGCTGCTGCTGCTTTGGGTAAAACTTTTAAAAACTGCTTCCGTTTTGTCCGGTGGAATGCCAATCCCGGTATCTGCCACTACAATTTTAAGTTCAAATGAACCGCTTTCGGTTTCAAAAGTGCCAACATCAACACTTACGCCGCCCTGGACAGTAAATTTAATGGCATTGTTAACCAGGTTAGAAATGATTTGGTTTAAGCGCAACGGATCGCCCAGTAAATATTCGGGGATGGAAGGATCCACGTGGCAATTTAAATAAATGCCCATTTCATCGGCCAGCGGTTTGTAGCTGAGGTAAATGTGCTTCACAGATTCCCTTACCTCAAAAGGTATTTTTTCCAGCCTGAGCATACCGGCCTGCATTTTAGAAACGTCCAAAATATCGTTGATCAGCAGCATCAAAATGTTTGACGATTGCTTGATCACGTTCACATAATCTTTTTGGTCTTCGTTCAGCGTTGTGGCTTCCAGCAGGTTTGACATACCGATAACACCGTTCATCGGCGTTCTGATCTCGTGGCTCATGTTTGCCAAAAAAAGTTGCTGCGAATTTTTTGCAGATTCAGAGGTTTCGCGCGCCTTCAGCAATTCAACTTCGTACTTATTTTGTTCGGTAATATCTGCAGCAATTCCGCCGAGGCCAAAAATGGTGCCTTGCTCATTAAACAAAGGAAATTTAGTTGTTAAAAAATACCTGACTTGGCCGTCCAGGTTCAACCATTGTTTTGATTCCTGTACCTTGCCTTCTTTCAGCACTTCGTTTTCGTTTTCAAGGATAAACTCCGGATGAACATGCCCGAATGCCTCCATTTGTGTTTTGCCTATAAAGTCTTTATATTCTAATTTTAATGCTTGGATCAAGTTCTTGTTCACCAGCGTATAGCGTGAGCTGGTATCTTTTAAAAAAATATTTACCGGACAATTATCTACTACAGCCTGCAAAAGTTTTTCGTTTTCCTTCCGTTTTGCTTCACTTGCCTTTTCATTGGCTTCTGCAATTGCCTGCTTTTTGTATATTTTTTTAAACTGCAGGTAACCGACAAGCACAACCACCAGCATAAAAACAATGCCGGCAATAGAATAACGCCAGGATTGGTAACCGGCAACAATGGTTTGATTTGTACTGTTTTTGATAGACTTAATTTGAAAAGCACGGATTTCGTCCATCGCCAACCAATAGCGTTTAAAGCCATTGCTGTTGTCTTCAAAAATGGCAACAGCTTCGTTTAGGGTTATTTTTGGCGGAAGTTTTTTTAGCCTGGCTTCAATTTGGGTTAATGTTTTAGGGAAGCTGGAACAAATTATAACAGCGGGTTTTTTAATTTCAGGGATGAGTTTAGAAAGCTGCTGCAATTTATCCGCCTGTAACTGAAAATCTTTTTCAAAGAAACGGATGGTATCTAAGGCAGACTGGTTACGGTAAACAATATATTGGTTTACACCGTATTGCAGCGTACCCAACGATTTGCCGAGTTCCTGCACATTTATTTGCTGGGTTAAATAACTGAGACGGCTGCTGGTAACAACGTTTTGGTTGGATTTAAGCAAAATCCCCGAATATAAAATTGCGGCGGCGATAATTGTGGTTGCAACAGTTAAAATATAAGGGCGGATCTGCAAATTAGACATCTTAGGCTTTGATATTCATACCGTTGCTTCTACGCTAACAAACCAATAGTGTTGCAATAATTGTAGCAGGTTAGCTTGTGCAAGGTTATAATCTTTAAATATAAGAAGTTTATTTTTGACTTGATCGGCATAATGTTAATCTTAAAATTTGAAAATTTAATTGCGGATTTGTCTAAATTTATTTCCAGTTTGGGTTGATGCTTCTTTTACCGCATAAAAACCTTGGTCATTTTTTTGTATATCAATAAATATAGCCACCAATTTTTACCCGGTAAAAGAAGCATGTCTGTTTTTATGGTACAAATTTAAACTGAACCCTAAAAATTTAAACAACCTCGATGCTACTTGCGAATGGTTTGATTTTTCAAACGTAAAAGCAAATAAAAGAACGACAGGTTGCCAAAATAAATTTTGCAGCAATAAATACCTGTTTCAATTTCTATGATAAAAATTTACAATGCTTCTTTTATGCCTGTAAATTTGGGGCTTGCGGCAATGCTTCTTTTACCGGTGTATTTTTAGGCAACATTTTGTTGTGAAGCCATTCCTGCTAAATTTTCAGGCTGATAATTGGGCACAGTTTTCATTCTTGCAAAAGCGGCTTCGTTCACCAGTTCGTTGGCCAAAGGGTTTTTACAAACCGGGCGAAGGTAATCCGGCAGTAAATTAAAGGGGAAGACTTTGGAATTGTACAACATTCCCGCTGCATCGGGTTTCAAATGCCCGTCCAGATACTTCTTTTCGAAACCCAAACCTGCGGCTTTTGCTTTGTTTACCATCCAATTTAAGGCAAGGTCGCTCAAACCTGCATCCGGATAACCGCCGCCAATATTAGAATGCACGCCCGGAAACCAAACCTGTTCCATCACCTGCTGCACTTCGACGCGCAATACTTTATCGCTTTTTTCCCATAAAGTTGGCGTAAAATTGCTCCGTTTTTCATCAATGGCCAAAGCCTGGTAAGCGTAGTCGGTGATGCTGCTGAGCTTGGTGTCATGAAACTGGTACTTTTTATTGTTGTACCATTGAAACCAGCGCGACGGTATGCCAAGCGCGCCAACCGTATCCCAAACGCCAATAAATTTGATACGCAGGTTGTAGTAACTGTATTTTTGCTTAAAAGCCATTGCTTCTTCCCCGTTCGGGTCAGAAACAAAATTCCGGTCGCGGTAAATGCGGTATGCTTCTTTTATCAACGATAAATCATTGTTTTTAAGGATGCCGCAATTCCGGATCAAACCGGCCAAACTTCTTGCCGTGTAGGCGCCACGGCTGAAACCAAACAAATAAAGTTCGTCGTTCGGTTCGTAGTTCCATAAAATAAATTTGTAGGCGCTCAGGATATTATCGTCTATACCTTTTCCGGTGGCACCATCCATACGCCTCGAAAACCAGGAACCGTCGGAACCTACGCCTTCGTCATAAAACTTAATCTGCGCAGTCTGCCGGTCATCGCTGTTGCAAATCGCCTCAAAAATTTTTTGCACATTGGTGGTTACCGGTTTTCCCTTGTAGGTTTCGTTGGGTTTGTTCCAGGTTCCGTCCGAGCAGGTAACAATGCGTTTCATCCAATTTTACATTAGTTTAAGGCATAAATGTAAAAGCTGTTGCTTTTGGCATTTTTAAAGTTTAAGGATTTTGTTTTGTGCCGATGTTTTTGGTTCAGTGCCTCAACTTCGCTTTTCAAAATAGTTTTTGCCCGTACAAGCGGAAGTTTTAACAATTTAAAATTGCCAGGCTTTGCTTGGGTTTGCCTTACTTCGTTTTTATCAAAAGAAAGCACGACGTAACGCGTTAAAGTGCAAAACAAAACTACAGACAACAACGCCACATGTTTAAACGCCCTTTTTCTGTGTAAATAAGCAATTGACCAACGATAAGTTTTGTTGATAAAAGAAGCATACGAAATGGAATGTTTACGGGTATCCATAGATGCTGGCTGATTAATGGTTGATGATAATATTAAATACTATAGTGCTAAAATTAACAGGTGCGGCTTAATTAACTATCGGATTATCAATAAAATAAAGCTAAACTAAAAAAACCGGATTGTAAAGTAAAATCTTAATTTTTTTAGAACGGTTGGATTTATAACGGCTGCTGGTTTTAAGTTACGTATTATCACAAAGAAAAGTTTGTTGTAAAACCAATGCGGATGCGGTTTTGCAATCCGTTGTCCAAATGCTGCGTGTCAAATAAATTTACGGCCTGAATGATAAAACCAAGCACCGGGTTTCGGATACCGCTTTTATCTTGTTTGGTCAGGAAAAAGATAACGCCGGCATCGGTCTTGTTTAAATATGATGAAAATTGGTTTTTCACAAACAAAGTATAACCCAATCTTAACTTATTGGCATTTTCCGAACTTACATCATCCGTTTGCGTTGCCCTTGTAAAAGATACAATTTGCGGAAAAGCATTGTATTCAACATAATTCACCTCGCTGGCCGTGGCCGAACTTTGCACTTGCCTTTGGGTGTTTCCGTTATTTGTTGTGGTGATGTCGTTCACTTCCACCGAACTTAAATCCGCATAATTGTTGCGCCTGTTGTAGCCGGTTTTCAGGTTGATGATATACTTGCTGCTCAACAAAAAATTATAACCGAGTGTTGCAAAATACGTTTGCGAAATTTTGCTGTACAATTGGTCGGCAAAAGCTGCTTTTGGCTGGTACAACAAATATTTATCGTAATTGTAGCCCAAGTCAACACTCAGCCAGTCAACGGTTTTGCTGATGGTTGCACGGCTAAACGGGTTGACCAGCGTAAAACCATAATTGGCTTTGATGCCAGGCGAAAACTGCCCGTTGCGGAACACGGCCGCGTAACCTGCCGTTGGCGAAGCTTTTAACCCAAATTCCTGCACCGCATATTTTGCCGGGTCGTGCAAGGCTGACGATGTAAAATAACTAAAGCCCAAAGACTGGTCTCCGGTGTTTAGTTTGATCAGCGACAAACGGCTGACTTGCGGGTTAACCAAAATGTTGTTGTTTACAATTTTGTCGCCGTCTTTATCTTCCAGTAAAACTTGTGCCGATACTGTTTTTACCAGCATAAAAACAGCAAACAATAAGTACCATTTTTTCATCCGATCTGGTAATTAACTTTTGCATATTCTGTTTCTTCCACTTTCGAAATTAATTTTTCCGGCTGGCTAACTCCGTCAATCAAAACTTCACAAGTCAGGGTTCCGCCGAGGATACCCTGGCTGCCTGCAAAAACGGTCAAAACATCATCTTCAATGGTATAACTTGGAAGTTTTTTGTAACGAAAACCATCTGCTTGTAACCAATCTTTAACCCGCCGGTTCCGGTCGGTTACATCTTCCAAAAAAATTTCCCAGGTAATTACCGAGCCGAAAGTTGTTACCCGCAATTCTAAATCAAATGTTTGCATAATGGTTAGGGTTTCTAAATTTAGGACAATCAAAAATACTAAATAAATTAGCAAATAAAAGTTTTTATAAAAATATTTTTATGCTGAATAAAGCTTAACAAAACCAAAAAGCAATGCTTCTTTTAGCACCATAAATTTGGCCATCTGTTTCTACCAAAAACGGCTGAACATAACATAAAACAATTGCTGTTATCGTCATGCAATGTACTTATCTTTGCGTTAATAATGCAATCCAATCCATTCAATTACAGCCAATTAATCAAAGCTGAAGCCCAAAAGCTTGGGTTTATGTTTTGCGGGATTGCCAAAGCCGCTTTTTTGGAAGAAGAAGCGCCACGTTTGGAAAACTGGCTGAAGCAGGGTTTCCACGGCGAAATGGCTTACATGGAAAACCATTTTGACAAACGTCTCGATCCGCGGCTGCTTGTGGATAATGCAAAATCCGTTATTTCTCTGGGTTTCAATTATTTTAACCCACAAAAACAGCATGACCCGGAAGCGCCAAAAATTTCCAGTTATGCTTTTGGTGCGGATTACCACGAAGTCATCAAACAAAAACTCTTTCAGTTGCTGGATTTTATCCGCGAAAAAATCGGCGAAGTTGGCGGCCGCGCTTTTGTAGATTCGGCACCGGTTTTGGATAGAGCCTGGGCGAAAAAAGCAGGCATGGGCTGGATCGGGAAAAACGGAAACTTGATCAGCAAGCAAAAAGGCTCTTTCTTTTTTCTGGCCGAACTGATTGTGGATTTGGAACTGGAATACGACATCGAACCAACCAAAGACCATTGCGGCACTTGCACCCGCTGCCTCGATGCCTGCCCAACCGAAGCTATTGTTGCGCCTGCCGTAGTTGATGGCAGCCGTTGCATTTCTTACTTAACCATCGAACTGAAAAACGAAATCCCGCAGGAGTTTAAAGGCAAAACCGAAAACTGGATGTTTGGCTGCGATATTTGTCAGGATGTTTGCCCCTGGAACCGTTTTTCTGTGTTGCACAACGAACCCGCTTTCCAACCACCGCCGGAATTATTGGCCATGACCAAAGCCGATTGGGAAGAAATCACCGAAGATACTTTTAAAAAAGTTTTCAAAAACTCGGCTGTTAAAAGAACGAAGTTTACAGGTTTGAAAAGGAATATTGATTTTTTGAAGAATGGTTGAATGCTTCTTTTATCGGCGTAAAATTGGTGAACTTAATTTAAGCAGCACCAATTTTATACCGATAAAAACAGTATTGCTACTTCCCAAACTTCAGCTTTAACTGCGCCAACATGTCGTCATTGATCGGTTCGGCGGGTTTTTCTTCCCGGCGGGGCTGCTGCGGATAATTGGGTTTGTATTGCGGCCTTGGCTGCGGTTTGGGCTGCTGGTTTTCCGGCCGGTTTGGTTTGAAAGAGGGTTTGGGCTGCTGCTGGTTTTCAGGTTTTGGCTGCTCGGCTTTGGCCTGCTCCTGCTTTGGTGCTTCCGGTTTTGGCTGCTGCGGTTTGGCGGCATTCTTTTTGGCCGTCCAGCGTTTGTAAATAGCTTCCAAGCGGCGTTTGGTGTACAGCGGAAAATCGCCCTGCATCATCCAGGCATAATAACTTGGCTCGATCTGAAAAATATCTTCCACCTTTTTGCCTTTGTGTTTGCCAAAATTAAAAAGTTCTTCGCCGGCTTCATTAAAAACCATCCGCCCGGCAAAATCAACCGGTTTGGTAAGGTTGGTAAACAGGTGCAGCGCTTCCACGTCGTTCACCACCGGTACTGTTTTTATGCCCTTTTTATTTTCCCATTCGGCGCCTTCGTATTTGGCGATTTGTGCCAGCAAAACTTCCATGGTTGCACGCGTATCGGCTTCGGCAGAATGTGCGTTGATGATGTCTTTTCCGCAGTAAAACTGGTAAGCGGCGCGCAAAGTGCGTTGCTCCATCTGGTGGAAAATGTTTTGCACGTCCACAAAATGGCGGTTTTCCAAATCAAAATCAACTTGGGTTCGCAAAAACTCTTCCATCAACATCGGGATGTCAAACTTGTTGGAGTTGTATCCCGCCAGATCACTTTCACCCAAAAACGAAGCTACATCGGCAGCAATTGCTTTAAAAGTGGGTTCGTTTTTAATATCTTCATCGTAAATGCCATGGACTAAAGATGATTCGAGCGGGATCGGCATTTGCGGGTTAACGCGCCAGGTTTTTACTTCTTCCGTTTCGTCCGGGTGGATTTTGATCACCGAAATCTCTACAATCCGGTCGTTGCCAATGTGTACACCAGTTGTTTCCAGGTCGAAAAAGGCAAGCGGGCGTTTTAAATTTAATTTCATGCGGTAAATAAAGTGCTAAGGTCGTAAAAACCATCAAAACCAAAAAATCCGGCTTCGATTTTAAACAGGCCGATGCTTCTTTTATACCTGTTTTTTAGGTTGATAATTAGCTAAAAATCAAAAACCAGGTAATAGTCCCAATTTCCATAATTAAATAAAGCAGTATTTCTGTACCGGCAAAATGTTTGTATTTTGTCCGGAAAGAATAGTTTTATTTTTGATTTTTCATATAAAGTTTTGGTTTGAAAATTATAACCCGGATTCAAAATCAGCAGGATTTTTTGACCGCCGTTTTGTATTCTTCCTGACTAAAAAACCGGCAATGCTTCTTTTACCGGCATAAAATCATTGTCCGGCAATCACCGATCCGCAGCGCGAAAAATATTTGTACATCGCCGGGTCGTGCAGTTTGACCAGCATAATGCCTTTTTTGGTACTGGCATGCACGATGTAATCGTTTTGCAGGTAAATGCCGACGTGGCTGAATTTCTTCCCGTCAAAATCGAAAAAAACCAAATCGCCTTCCTGCAACTGCTCTTCGTATTTCCGTTTGATGGCGGTAACCTGCTGGCCCGTCATCCGCGGCAGGTTGATACCGTAAACCTGTTGCTCCAGCAGCAAAGCAAAACCGGAACAATCAATCCCCTCTTTATCCAATCCTCCAAACCGGTAAGGCGTTCCCATCCACTGGTCAATAAAAGTATATAAACGGCCGTTGGTGATGCTGCCTTCCTCCACCCCAATTAAAGCTGAATACTTTTGCAAGATGGATGCTGCAGGCTGCACGATTTCGCCCGGCTGCCCTTTTAACCGGTACTTACGCGATTTGCAAGCCGAAAAAAGTAGTGGTAAAAGAAGTATCAGGAGAAATATTTTCCGAAAACGCATCGCTGTAAAACTAACCATAAAGCGGTTTTTACGGAAAGAAAATAAATTAGGTTAAACAAAAAAACCTCCGGCGGTATTGCCGAAGGTTTGAATATTATGAAGAATTGTTCTTAATTGAAAATATATCTAACACCAAACTGAGCCTGCCAGCGTGATACTTGCGAAATGCCGTTAGCAAAAGTATTGGTAAGCGGGATTTGGTTGTTGTTATCCAAATAAGGAAAAGAATAAGTTGGTTTGCCGGTGGCGGCATCTATTCCTTTGTAGGATAATATACCAGTACGGTTTACGTATTGAAAGTTTCCCCAGTTATTGTTTAAAAAGTTGCCCACATTGATCATGTTAAACTCAAACTGCAATGTGTTTTTAACCTTGCCTGTGGTTTGGTAAAGATCCTGGGTGAAATTAAAATTAAACAAATTATAGTAAGGAAGCACCAAACCATTACGTTGGGCATATTTACCTCTATTTTTACTCAAATACGGGTCTTGATTGATGTATGCGTTAAGTTGGTTGTAAGTTTGTGCTACTGTCCGTGGGTCTGTAGCATTATCTTTTACCAAGATAATATCACTGGCATCTTTAGGTATATAAATCAAATCATTACTGGTTTGCCCATCACCATTTACATCTCCACTGTACACATAGGATGCAACACCGTTATTTGCACATTCATAGGTAAGCCCGAAAGAAGTGGTTAAGTGGTTAAGGTACTGCTTACGATAGGACATGGAAGCAATAATACGGTTAGGCTGATAGAAGTTAGAGTAAGAAGTAACATCAGCATTTGGGTCTCCGGAAACAGGACGGTCCCTCCAGGTAGATTGTGCAATAGAACCGCCATCATTAACCGAACGGGAATCAGAATAAGTGTAGGCAATGTTGAAGTAAAATTCTTTAAATGTCCGTTGCAACTGACCGGTAATGTTGTAAGTATATCCTTTGCTGGTGTTTTTTAAAACAATTGCATCGGTGACGTTTGGATTTGTAGCAGTATTTCCACCACGTGCAGCCGGTATAAAAGGATAAACGGTTGTATTGCTGTAACGTATACGGTTATCGGAACCGTTAAAAGCTGTACCGGTAGACGGTAATGCCACGTTAACCTGATAAGCTGCATTGATATCCCTTGAATAAATACCTTCCAAAGTACCAATAATACCGAACGGAAGTTTTTGGTCTAAAGCAAGGTTTAACCTAAAGTTTGAAGGGAACTTGAAATTTCTGTCAACAACAACCAAATTATAGGATGTATTTGCAGCCGCACCTGTAGGCCTATTGGCATCAACATTTGGGTTAAATACAAAACGTGGATCTGTTGCTGCCACGCCGCCTGCTCCCGGCACAATGCTGTAAGAACCAAATTGAACACCGTTGTTACTTGCCTGGTTTGATATGTAAACATAAGGAACCGGCCCGGTAAAGATACCTGCACCTCCACGTAATTGAGTATTTCCGTTATTGTTTACATCCCAATTAAAGCCAACCCTTGGCGAAAACTGAACCCTTGTTTTAGGAAACTGTGCTGTGTTAATTTGATAACCATCCCTAAAACCGGTTAAGGCAAGCGCATATGGGTTTTGTTGTGATTCTGTGTTATAAACAGGGATATCTGTACGAACACCATAAGTTAACTTAAAATTGTCTTTCACCTGCCATTTATCTTGGGCATAAAACCCAAGCGTGTAAGATTTTATAAAAGCAAAAGGGAATGAACCGTCTGGCAGGGCAGAATAACGGAAATCATAACGGGTAGCAGTTGGCGTGCCATTGTTTGCAGAAGCATAGAAAGCAGCTAAACTCGGGAAACGGTAAGTTCCGTTATAGTTAGGTGCAAAGCCGTTTTTAAATTTATTGTACTCGTTTTGGGTGCCAATGTTAACTTCGTGCTTTCCGGCAAAAATGGAGAAGTTATCTGCAAACTGGTAAGTATCTGTATTTAAGATATTGTTTGCTGTAAAAGGCTCATAACCAAATGAAGTTAACGTGTTTGTACCTGTTGAATTTAGGATGTCAACACCCGGAAACGAACCTCCACCTGGTGAAGTACGAAAATCACGCAATGCTTGGTAGCCGAGAGTTAACTTATTGGCGAATTTATTGCTGATCCTCGTATTTAGCTCGCCAATAATAATGTTAAAATTGTTGTTGATGGTATAATAGGAAGAGAAAAAAGGCAAAGTAGTGAAGCTTGGACTACGTGAGTTTCCTTGCGAACCGGAACTACTTGGCGGAACATCACGAAAAGATTTTAGATAAAAATATTTAATTGACAAAGTATTGTTATCGTTAATATTCCAATCTAACTTGGCAGCGATTTTATCAGATTGGGTACGCAACTGATAGTTTTCATATGCTCCTGCATTGTAACCGTATTTTGTTTGTAAAAAATCTTTTAGCGTATTAAGGTCTGCTGCGGTTACCTGTGAAACAGAACCACCGCTAATAGCCGTTTGGCCTGGTTGCAAAGCGGTAAAAGACGTAGCCGGGTCGCTTATCCTTTCCTGCTCGCCGGACAAAAAGAAGAACAGCTTATTTTTGATAATCGGACCGCCAACACTTAAACCGCGTTGATTATAATTAACATTTGGTCTTGCAACAGTAGCGGTAAGCGTGTTTAAGCCAACTAAACCGGCAGTTCTTTTATACAAATAAACACTCCCTTTAAATTCATTAGTACCGGATTTAGTTACTGTATTGATACCGGTGCCTGCAAAACGACCTTGTGTAACGTCAAAAGGAGAAACTGAAACTTGTATCTGTTCAATTGCATCTAAAGAAATCGGTTGCGAGTTTGCCTGGCCACCTAATGTACTTGACAAGCCAAAAGAGTTGTTGAACAAGGCACCATCTACAGTTAAGTTATTTCCGTTATCGTTACGGCCACCAAATGATCTACCATTAGCTGAAGGTGTAAGTTTAGTATAATCATATATAGACCGGCTAATCGTAGGCAAACGATCAATTTGACTACGGCTGATAATTTCCTGAGAACCGGTGCGGGAGTTGTTGATCACCTTATTCTGGCTGCCGGTTACAACCACTTCTTTTAATTGCGTACTGGTCGGTTGTATTTTAGCATTGATCTTACTTTCCTGGCCCAAAGCTAAGTTGATGTTGTTTTCCACGTAATCAGTAAAACCAATAAAACGGAAAGTAACCGTATAAGGACCTCCGACACGTAAGTTCGGAAGATTGTAACGCCCGTCAGCCCGGCTTACAGTAGCATAATTAGTACCGGTTGGCGTATGCAATGCAGTAATTGTTACCCCAGGCAAGGGTACACCCTTTTCATCCACAACAGTACCTGACAAGCTACTTGTTGTAACATTTTGTGCTTTTACAAAATTCAAGGCACAGATTGAAAGAAATAATAATAAAAGTAAATGCTTCCTCATAAAGAGTTTTTTTAATGAATTTATTGTTTAAATGCTATCTCGTTTTATGCTGCAAAGATAACGG
>NZ_JBGCVY010000021.1:0-5731 GCF_041088075.1 Mucilaginibacter sp.
AGATAGTTAAAATAAACAGTTTGCAACTAAAATGTTACAAATAATTTAATAGTAGATTTATTTAAACGATAATAATTTTTATGATTCTTTTAGATATATATATATACATCAGGGTTGCAACCTTAGCCCAAAGATTTTCATAGTATAAGAAGCTTAAAAAAGGAACAGACTAATTTTTAAGCGATAAAAGAAGTATGGAAAAATATATCGAACAAAATTTAAACAAACTTTATGTTCAAACCATATCAGACGTTTTTGTTTATATAATTAAATTTTAACTTACTATTAATTCCGATCCACATGAAATATTTATATCGGCCAAACCCAATTTGGTTGTTAGCCCTGTTAATTATAACACAAGGTTGCGGTACAATTCGCCCGGCCATCAACAGTGAGGATAATACCAATAACTATTGCACAGTCCCTCACCAAGTTTTTACCATTGATACGCTTCATGCCGACAAGGCTGCATCTTTACCAATGCTTGACACAAGCACCATACATGGCTTATCGCCTCGCAGCCTGCAGTTAACCCATGCTTATGGCCTTAATACTGGTTTACAGCAACTTATCCAAAGGGGCAAAGGCCTTACGCCTACGAGCCCTGCTTATCCGGCTTTTTTAAAACAACGTAAAGCAATTGTTTTGCAAATAGTTGATGCTTCGGCAGACGTACTGCAGGTTGCCGAGGAGTTGGAATGCGAGAAGCAGCGTGCCGAACAGTCGGCCATAGCATTGCAAGGACGGGAAGATAAGCAGCGGAACAACCTTACTGTTGGTTCATTGCTGTTTGGTGCAGTCGGCAGTACCGTTAGCGCAACAGTAAAAAACTCACACTTAAACCTTGTGCTAACGGTAAGCACTGCCGTCCTAAGTGCCGCATTAGGGGTTGCTACTATCCTCGTAAACCCACAAATAAATTACCCGATCAACCAAAACTTACTTGCCGATGTATGGTACCAACACCCACGCTCGGCCTTGTACCCGACCGGACTTTGGACCGTACTTAATGAAAAGCGGGAAAGACGTTCTAACCAGGCTGTCCGTTCACTACTCCAAACCTCCCGTATGCGCTGGGCGAAGTACGACCAGTTGACTAAAGGCAAACCTCAAAAGCAACAGCAGCAGCAGAAATTATTTTTTGGCAATGGCGGAAGTTACCATATTGACGATCTCCACACCCTTTCTAATATGCTTACAGAGATTGAAGTTATGGTTCGCTCTGTTAATCAAGACTTGCAAAAGCTGCAGGTAGAGGTAAGC
Source organism: Mucilaginibacter sp. (assembly GCF_041088075.1). Lineage (GTDB taxonomy): Bacteria > Bacteroidota > Bacteroidia > Sphingobacteriales > Sphingobacteriaceae > Mucilaginibacter_A. Next base: position 1,264 of record NZ_JBGCVY010000021.1, read on the forward strand.
AATTTAGAACCGCAGTAATAAATTGTTAAGCTTGAATTTATTTTTTGTTGAATTGGAAAGATAGAAAACATGACCAAGGCTTTTTAAAGTCGTTCAAATTATTTTATGATGCTTCTTTTGGCATACAATTTTAAATGTGTGTTTCTGGATTTTGTATCAGGAATGGGATCCTAACACTAATTTTATAGTGCTAAAAGAAGCATGCAACTTTACACGAACAAAATTGTTAACCCATCAACATAAAACTTCAACAAATTTTATGGCTTGCCTTAAAGGTTGTTAAAGTTTGCTCAAACAGAAAAAAACTTTACCCTCAAACACCCTTCATCTTCCACAACAACCACCACGGCGTTCCCGGTGCATCATGGTGCTCGTAATGATAACCAAAAAAATAGCAGGTAAAAAAAGCAACCACATGGTTTTTGCTTTGCGTGCGGGATTGGTGCCGGTTATCGTGTTCGCCTTTGTGCGGCAAGTAAGTGCCGAAATAAAAAAGCTGCAAGGTGCTGAGCAGCGAAGGCAATACCCAAAACAAAATGAGGTTTTGCTGCGGAACCCAGATTTTTAAAATATTAAACAAAACCGCCATAAAAACAACTTGCCAGATAGAAAGGTAATTGCGGAAAAAACGAAAAAACCAACTGAAGAAATTACCGTTGTGGTAATCCGGGTCGTGTTCGGTATGCACGTGGCTGTGGTGCAAATGGTGTTTGGTGTACAATTTAGGGTACCAAAAAGCGGCGTAAAACAAAGTGCAAATTTGTCCGACAACTTTGTTGACAATAGGTTTTGAAGAAACTGTGCCGTGTATAGCGTCGTGCGCCGTAATAAAAAGGCCAGTGTATAAGTGCATTTGCACCAAAATCAGAAAATAAACTAAAGGGTTGCTCCAGCTAAAATGCCAACCCATTAATAAGACGGTTGAGCTAACCCAGCAGGAAATAACGAGTATTGCGAAGAACAAACCTAAGCCAGAAGCTGCATATTTTTTTATAGTTAGATCGGCCATGGCTGCTTATTAATATTGTTCTAAAACTTGTTTTACTTCTTTCATCAGCCACATCGGTGTGGAAGTTGCGCCGCAAATACCAATGGTATCATTTGGCGAAAACATGGAAAGTTCCAATTCTTCGGGAGAAGAAACGAAATAAGTGTTTGGGTTATATTTGCGGCATACTTCATACAAAACTTTTCCGTTTGAAGATTTTTTACCGGACACAAAAAGAATTTTATCAAACCGGCGCACAAACTCCGGCAAATCTTTGTCGCGGTTAGAAACCTGGCGGCAAATGGTATCGTTGGCTGTTACTTCGTGTCCACGGCTCAAAAGTTCATCTTTAATATGATAAAACTTTTCCATGCTTTTGGTGGTCTGGCTGTACAACGTGAATTTTTGCGGTAATTCAACAGTGTCCAGTTCTTTTATATCCTGAAAAACCAAAGCTTCATTATTGGTTTGCCCTTGTAAACCAATTACTTCGGCATGGCCGTGTTTGCCAAAAATCAAAATCTTTTCGTCCTGGTCATACGAACTTTTGATGCGGTTTTGTAATTTTAAAACAACGGGACAGGAAGCATCAATTAAATTAATATTGTTTTCGAGTGCGACACGATACGTTTCGGGCGCTTCGCCATGCGCACGGATCAACACTTTTTCGTGCTGCAGTTTGGGCAAATCTTCATGCGAAATGATACGCAAACCTTTCAGTTTCAAACGTTCTACTTCTTCGTCGTTGTGCACAATATCGCCCAAACAATACAGATAACCGTCTTGCGCCAAAATTTCTTCGGCCATGTCTATAGCGTAAACTACACCAAAACAAAAACCTGATTCTTGGTCTATTGTTACCTGCAACTGATAGTTTCCCATATAGTGCAAATTTAACGTAAAAAGCCGGGTTTAAGTTGTTTTAATTATCAGACAAAATTCAAAACTGCAAAAAACAGGAATTGTACCAACAGCAAAACCGGCGCAACCTTGTTTTGAAACCGGAAATTAAACAATTGAAAAACAGCAAGTAAAGGCAAACTGACGATGACCCAGCCGATATAATTTTTGATTGGAACAGCGCCTGAAAGCCAGTGCCAGTAACCAAAACGGATGGCAACCGGTTCGATCAGCAAGTCGAGCAAAACCAGCAAAACCGCGCCGATGATGATTTTAAGCCATGCTTCTTTTACCGGTACTTTTTTGGTAAACACGCCTACCGAGTAGATCAATAAAAACCAGTTTACCCCAATCATTAACGGAATGTCCTTCAGCTTAAAACCCAAAGTTTTTCCGTAAACGTAATTGCCAAAAAGCCAGTGTTTGTGCACACCGACCCACTCCGCAGCAAAACCTGAAAGCATGATGATTGCAGCAAACAGGAGCAATTTAGAAAACCTCCCGTGATGGTTTATAAGCAGTAAAAACAGCATCAGCAATAAATGGAACGGAACAATTTGCAAAAAAAGCGGCCGTAAAAAAGGCACTAAAAACCCAACCAAACCAACAATATGAAAGAGGATGATTACGAAAACGGAAGCATTGGTTTTGCTGAACTTCAAACTTTTCGCCCTTTCCAAGTAACCGTTTTCGTCAGGTATTTTGTGATCGAAAGATACGCCACCACAATTAAACTTACCATTTGCAAAGGGTGCAGCAACACATTATAAACTGCGTTTTGGCCGGAGGACAGCGAGATCATGATCCGTGTTAAAACGATAAGCGAAAGCATCATCAAAAACAATTGCAAATTTAGGGTGAGGCCGACCAAAACCGGGCCGCCGATCAAAAAAACCAAATACAGCAAAAAAGTAACAATGCTGTAATTAAACGGTGCCAAGAAGTTTTTGCTGAAGCCATGAATGGCATCCTGATAACCGTTGTACATCCGGCAGCGGATAAAACCATTGGCCAGCAAGCCCTCGCCTTTCAAGCGGTTTTGCTTTACCTGTTTCATAATTTCCACATCTTCCACCACCTGGTTTTTCACTTTTTCGTGCCATTGGTACTGGTGGTATTTCTCGGCCTCAAAAAACATAAACTGGCCGCTGGCCGCTGCAAAAGCCGGGTTTTTAGAAAGATAAATCAGCCGCAAAGGCAGCAAATTAAGCAACATGTAGTGCATCAGCGGAACAACTGTTTTTTCGCCCAGCGTAACCATCACCTGGTTGGTAAAAAGGCTGAGCAAAGCCAAACGATGGACTTTGATGCGGTAAACCGAACTGTTGATCAGCCCGTTTTCCACTTCTTCATCGGCATCCAAAAACAACAGGTACTTGCCTTTTGCCTGTTGCGCCAACTGATGGCAGGCGTAGTTTTTACCGAGCCAGCCATTGGGCAAAGGTTTGCCTTTTATCACTTTAAACAATGGGTGTTTTTGGGCGAAATTAGCACACAAGTTATAAGTTTCGTCGCTTGAATGGTCGTCTAAAACAATCACTTCTATGTTTTGATAATCCTGGCTTTCCATGGATTGCAGCAGTGTCAGGATGTTTTTTTCTTCATCGCGGGCCGGGATCAGGATCGAAACCAGGTCGTGGTATTGGTGCGAAACTTTGGTTAGTTTAGGGTTGGAAATAAAATTAAAAAGCGTAACACAAAAGCGCAAAATCAGAAAAAAATAAATGATGTAACAAAAAAAAATAGCCATTATTTAACAATTGCAGATTGCACTTTTTTACTTTGCCGATAGTGCTTTTGGTATGCCGAAACAACATCGGTCAGCGTGGCAAAGTTTTCCGTTTCGTCGTTTTTTAGATAAATAAAAGTAGTGGGTTTAGGCTGGGAAAAATACTCGGTAAAAGAAGCAGCGAAAACGGTTTGAAAATTTTGTTGGCCAAAAGCAATGATCTTGCTTAATCCTTTTTCGAAAACCACCTCATCAACGAAGTTAGAAAACAGCTTTCCCTGCGGAAAAATCAGCAACAAATTTTCCGGGTCGTTCAATAAACCTCCGGCATATTTTAAAGTTTCGATGATGCTTTTTGAACCTTTGGAAACCGAAAACGAACCCACGTATTTCAAAAAAGCATGTTCTAAAATGGTTTCTTCCAAAATCATCACATGAAACTTCTTTTTAAAAAGCATTTTGTTGAGGTAAAAAAACAAAAAACCATCCCACCAACTGTAATGGTTGGCTATCAGTAAAACTGATTTTTGCGGGCTGACATCAACTTTGTTAAAATCAATTTGATAGAAATGCCTGGTAACACGCCGCGAGATATACCAGGAAAAAAAGCTGAAAATGAACCAATTGTCTTTATTTTTAATCATGCTTCTTTTACCGGTACTTTTTTAGTGTGCAACTTTGATTTGGTTTTCCAACGCTTTCCGGTGAAAATCGTTGATTTGCCGGTTCAAATCTTCCAAATTAAAATCATGGTTTGTGCCGCAATCCAACAAATGAAAATAAGCCGTGGGTTTAAAACTTTCAAAATAATCAACCAAAACCGCACAATACACAATCTGGCAATTGCCTTT
>NZ_JBGCVY010000022.1:0-78714 GCF_041088075.1 Mucilaginibacter sp.
TGAAGTTGTTTAAACTTTTTATTTAAACGGGTTGAAACCTATTTCTACAACATTGGCCGAGCCTACAGCTCTATAAAAGCTGCAATTGCAGAAGCGTAGCTTCGGTACATCTTGTAGCAACGAATTTAAACCCGTTGGTTCAAAACGGGCAAAAGAAGTGTTTGAAAAAACAAATGAATAAGTTTAAACAACTTCAATTATAATTTATCATTTTTAAAATACCAATCACAAATATTGATTATGCTTCTTTTACCCTCCAAAAAAATGGCTTATTGTTTTTTGAGGTCAACGAAAATTATGGGAAAGCAGTAGTTGATTTATTAAAAAGTAAAAACTTTAAAGATGTAGTGTTACGCAAAGATTTGGGCAGAAAAGACCGGATGGTTCGGGCAAAACTGTGTTGATGGCTTGCTTCCTTTTTCCAAAACATTGTTATTTTTTACGATTGACCGCCAATTGTAAAACTTTGCCCGCTGCTTTCTGCCTACAAACTTATAGCCTGTATATTTGTAGTTTAATATTAAATTGAGTTACAAGTAACATTAAATGTTAAGCGAAGCATTAGAACAGGAAAAAGTTTTGGCTCCAATAGTTGAAGTTGACAACTCCAAAAAACTATTTCAAGACCGGAAAAGGACCAACATTCTTCGGAGTTCTGAGCAAAGCCTGATTACTTTTTTAGTAAAACATACGCCTCAATTTATCACTTCCAACATACTTACTGCCATTGGTTTGGCCGGAAGTTTACTGGTTTTTGCCGGTTTTATATTGGCTACTTACCTCCACCCAAATTTTATTTTGCTTGGCGTTTTTGGTTTGGCAATAAATTGGTACGGCGATTCGCTGGACGGCCGCATTGCTTATTACCGCAACATCCCGCGCAAATGGTATGGCTTCGCGCTGGATATTATTATGGATTGGATCAGCACGGTTTTTATTGGTTTAGGCTATGTGGTTTATGCCAAGGGCGAGCATGAACTGGGCGCATTTCTGTTTGTGGTTTTGTACGGTTGGTCTATGATCATTTCCCAGCTTCGCTATAAAATTACCGATAAATACACCATTGATGCAGGTTTGTTAGGCCCAACGGAAGTGCGCATCATCATCGCTTTGATATTGATAGCCGAAGTTGTTTTTCGGGATTCCATTCAAGTTTCTGTAATTGTAATTTGTGTCGCCCTTTTTATCATCAATTGTGTGGATACCCGAAAACTGTTAAAACTGGGCGATAAACGCGACCGGCACGAGCAATGGGAAAAACGGAAGCAGCAGCGTTTTGATGAATGAGTAAACCGGTTTTTACTTTTGCCAAAGCGCAGGTTTCGGCATTTTTGGGTGGCGTGCTGGATTATGTGGTGATGATTGCCTGCACCGAACTGCTGCACATCCATTACACCATTTCTATCATCATCAGCGGCATTGTTGGCGCGGTTTTAAACTTTTCTTTAAACCGGTATTGGTCGTTCAGAGATCAGGGATCGGAAAAATCTCCTGTTGGTTCGCAGTTAATCAAGTTCGTTTTTATGGTTGCCGGAAGCGTTTTGCTGAAATCCGCCGGAACTTATGTTTTAACCACCTGGCTAAAACTGGATTACCGCATCAGCCGGATTGTGGTTGACCTAATCGTGTCGCTTGGTTTTAACTTCGTGCTGCAAAACTTCTGGGTTTTTAAAAAACAGGCCGGCTAAATTTTAGGTGCTAAAAGAAGCATTGGTTTCGTTGCATGGCGTTTCCTGCATACTGTTTTTACCACTATAAAAATAGCGCCATTGCAAATGCGAGCACAAACCTTCCAGCTCCGGGAAAATGGTAAAAGCATTTACGCCAAGCGTGTTCAAATCGGTACGGATGTCCTGAAATTTTTCTGCCGGGATCTTGATTTTTAAAAGTTTGTTTTTAAACAAATCTGCTTTGTTCAGCGGTACTTTTTCTTCAATTTCCTGATTTGGCTGGATCGAAAAAACAGCCGATTGGTTGTTGATCCGTTGCTTGATGATCCTCGGCCGGATGATCTTGGTTTCTTTAACTTCAAACGGATGGACGGCTTCAATATTAATATCGTAGTCTTTTGGTTCGGCCATCAAAACCCAAACCACCGCATACGGCGTTTCTTGCAGTTGCTGGTCGTTTTCCCAAATGGCAAACCACAAAGCAGTCAAAGCATTGTTAGACCAATCCAAAAGCCGTGTGGGCAGGCCAAAATGCTGGCCGATAGTTAGGTAATCCCAATCGTCCATTGGCCTTTGCATATCAATTAATAATGGGTTCGTCCTTTTAAATTCTTGCAAAAGCGAAAACTCGGTGTTAAACAATTCCCCTTTCGGCTGCAAGCGGGCAAGTTTAGGGATCAGTGCAAGATCGTCTTTCTGTCCGCGGAACAAAAAATCTTCGTCGTTTCCCTGCTCCAAGTTCTCCTGTTTGTTTTTGTGGATGATTTGCAAATATTCTTCCACCGATCCTATCTTTTCTTCCAAATCCATAAACAGCTTTTTTTACTATTTAGATATAATGTAATCTGATAAGAAAATGTTTATAGAAATTGCGGCAGAAGTTGTGGCTCAAAGGATTCCTAAAATGGTTTTTGCCAGATGGATGGTTTCGGCATCGCCGGTGTATTTTCCGTGTTCGTCCGATAGTTTAACCACTTTCGTCCATTCGCCTTTGGCTGGTTTTGCTTCCGTCATTTTGATAACGATGTTTAAAGGCGTTAAACCAACATCGTTTGTTAAATTGGTGCCGATGCCAAAAGACATACCGATTTTTCCGCTGCAAAAATCAACGATCCGTTTTACCTTTTCATAATTCAAAGCATCCGAAAAAATAATGGTTTTTGATAGCGGGTCAATCCCCAAACTGTGATAATGCCGGATGGTTTTTTCTGCAAATTCAATCGCGTCGCCGCTGTCATGCCGAACGCCATCGAACAGTTTGGAAAACATTTTGTCGAACTGTTGAAAGAAGATTTCAGTTGTATAAGTATCCGAAAGCGCAATGCCCAAATCGCCGCGGTAAACATTGGCCCAATGTTCCAAACCCAAACTGTTGGCCATTTTATAACCATATTTAGCAGCGTGAAACATAAACCATTCGTGTGCGTGCGTGCCGATGGGTTTGGTTTGATTAAGCATCGCCATTTGCACATTGCTTGTGCCGATAAAACTGCCCGCGCCATGTTCTTGCAGCGCTTTTACAACCAAGCTTTGCACCTGATAAGAATGGCGGCGGCGTGTGCCAAAATCGGCAACGGTGATGCCCAATTCTTTAAACTTTTTTATTTTTTGGATGGCCCGTTCGCTTACTTCTTCATCCGAAACGCGTTGCTGATTGGTAAGCTGATAATACAATTCGCAAATCAAAGCCATCAGTGGCACTTCCCACAAAATCGCCCGATACCAAAATCCTTCAATTTCAACCGATAATTCCCCGCCTTGCTGGCTGATTTTTACTTCATCCGGGTTGTAGTAGTAGCCCTGCAAAAAATCAAGGTAAACATGGTCGAGGTACGGGCAGGTTTTAAGGAGAAAATGCTTTTCCTCAACTGTTAATTTTAAACCTGCCATGGCATCAACAGAAATCCGTAAAGCTTCGGCAAAACCTTTCGGAAAAATATGCTGGCCGCGATTGATGAACTGGTAGCGCGCTTCGGCATCCGGGAATAATTTGACCACGCCCTGCTGCATCGTGATCTTGTAAAAATCGTTGTCGAGTAAAGATTGGATTGAAACAGCCATGCTTCTTTTATCAATGTTTTTTTTATGAAAAACAGGCGGTAAAAACAGTATCCGAAAACTGGTTCGGGAAAGTTGTAAAACCGTTTTCCTAATTTTTAATTGTGTCGAAAAGCAGCTTTTGATCTTCCTGCGTAATCGTTAAATCGCCTTCAAAAGAAAAAGTTTCGCTTTGTTCGTCAACCGTTAAAATCCCGACCGGCAACTTTACGCGCTCTTGTTTGATGGATTGCAGGTCGTAATCCGTTTCTCCGTTTGGTTCCACGTTTTGCCAGCGGTTGTCGTCAATTTCATAAATAAAATACCGCTGCTGATGGTCTTGTACAAACTGTTCGTGCTGCTGGTTAATGGGTTTCAGTTCAACCAAACGGTCGTGCGAAATGGCTATGGGCGAAGTTTTCATTTCCTATTAATCAATTTTAGCCGATACTGTTTTTATAGGCATAAAAGAAGCATCGCCCAAATTTAAAATTACGCGGTGTTTTGATAACTTTGGGACAGAACTGCTGCATGACGACACACGAAATCCTTTCGCATTACTGGAAGCACCAGGCTTTCCGGCCGATGCAGGAAGACATCATCCAATCCGTTTTATTGGGCTACGATACGCTGGCGCTGCTGCCCACTGGCGGCGGCAAATCGGTTTGTTTCCAGGTTCCGGCACTGGCCAAAGAAGGGATTTGCATCGTGGTTTCCCCGCTGATTGCGTTGATGAAAGACCAGGTAGAAAACCTGCAGGCCAAAGGCATCGAAGCCATCAGCATTGTTTCCGGGATGGGTAGGCGCGAAGTGGACATTGCGCTGGACAATTGCGTTTACGGCAATATTAAGTTTTTGTATTTGTCGCCCGAAAGGTTATTGTCGGAATTAGTGCAGGAACGCATCCGCTACATGAACGTGAATTTGATTGCCGTGGACGAGGCGCATTGCATCTCTCAATGGGGCTACGATTTTCGCCCTTCGTATTTGCATTTGGCGGGTTTGCGGCTGCTTCATCCAAACGTTCCGGTGCTGGCTTTAACGGCTACCGCAACGGCGCAGGTCCGGGAAGATATTCAGCAAAAATTGTTGTTTAAAAGAAGCCATGTTTTTCAGCAAAGCTTCGAGCGGCAAAATTTAAGTTACGTGGTGCAGGGTGATGAAAACAAATTGCGCAAAATGTTGGACGTCATCCACGGCGTGCAAGGCAGCGGCATTGTTTATGTGCGAAGCAGGCGCGAAACTTTTGAAATCAGCAAATACCTCAACCAGCACCAAATCCCGGCCGATTATTACAACGCCGGTTTGCCTGCCGAAGAGCGTTCCATCAAACAGGAAAACTGGAAAAATAATGTAACGCGCGTCATCGTGGCCACCAACGCTTTTGGGATGGGCATTGATAAACCCGATGTTCGTTTTGTGATCCATAAAGATTTGCCCGAAAGTTTGGAAGCGTATTACCAGGAAGCGGGCAGGGCAGGGCGCGACGAACAAAAGGCTTTTGCGGTTTTATTGTACACCAAAAGCGACCGGCTGCAATTGGAAAAGAAGTTTGAATTAAGTTTTCCTTCGGTGGAAGAAATTAAAAAGGTTTATCATTTTTTGGGGAATTATACGCAGTTGGCTTACGGTGCGGGCGAAGGTTTAAGCTTTGATTTGGATTTGGGCGATTTTTGCACGAAGTTTAAACTCGATCCAATTAAAACGTTGAATGCCTTGAAGTTTTTGGAGCGGAACGATTATCTGTCGTTTACGGAAAGCGTTTTTTTGCCTTCCCGTTTTCGTTTTGAAATTGGGAACGAGGATTTGTACCGATTCCAGATCGAAAACGAAGGCTTCGATCATTTCATTAAAACCTTGCTGCGTACTTATGGCGGTTCTTTTGAAAACTACGTCCGCATCCGCGAACTGGACATTGCAAGGCGTTTGAATTTAAGCGTGCAGCAAGTCATCGCCCAACTAAAAACTTTGCAGGAACAGCACGTTTTAAGTTATTTGCCGCAAACTGATATGCCGCAGGTTACTTTTACCCGTGCACGGCAGGACAATTTGCATGTCATTATTGACCGAAAGTTTTTGGAAGAACGCAAACAGGTTTTCCACGAAAAAATGGAGGCCGTTTTTACTTATGCCGAAACCAAACAATGCCGCAGCCGCATGTTGCTGGCATATTTGGACGAGCCGGACGCGCCCAATTGCGGACACTGCGATGTGTGTTTGGAAAACAAGCGGCGCGAAAAAGCTTCCGAAGTGTTTGACCGGATTACGCAGGAAGTGATTGACCAGCTTTCGGTACAAAACTTAACGGTGGAAGATTTGGTGCGTTCCATCAAAAGCGGAACGGAAAAAGACCGGTTGGAAACCATCCGCCGTTTGCTGGATGCCGGAAAAATAAAATCCGACGGCGAAAAATATTATCTTTAATTTTCCAAAACTTTCGGTAAATCGCAATGCTTCTTTTATCGGCATAAAATCATCAACCTAAAAAATATGAAAAAGCAACCGTTACTTATCCTTTGTGGTTTTCTTTTGTTGTTTTCCGTTTTGTCTTCCTGCTCGGATTCCTGCGAAAAAGGTTCGGGCAAAGCAGCTTCTGAAGACCGTAAAGTAGGTTCTTTTACCAAGCTGAATTTTTCCGGGTCTTACAAAGTTGTGTTGAAGCAAGGCGTTCCGTCGGTAAAAGTTACGGCAGATGATAATTTGTTGAAACTGATCGAAACCAGTGTAAGCGGTAATGAACTGACGATCAAAACCAAAAAAAATATTTGCAATGCCGGAACGATGGAAATTGACATCAGCAACCCGGATTTTCAGTCGGTAAAAACAGCAGGAACGATAGATTTAAGTGCCGACGGAAAACTCAACCTAAAAGATTTTAGCATGGAACTTGCCGGGATGTCAAAAGTAAACCTCAGTCTAAACGCGGCCAACGTAACCACTTCAACCAGCGGTTCTTCCGAAGTAAACCTGACCGGACAAGCGACATCAAACATAGTAACCATGAGCGGGAAAAGTAACCTGAACGCGCTTGATTTTGTGGTGGCCAATTACCGCATCGAAACCAGCGGTTTTACCAATTGCAATGTTAACGTGCTGAACGAGTTAAGCGTAAATGTGAGTGGCGCCGGCAGCGTGCAGTACAAAGGCAACCCGGCAAAAATCAGCAACGAGCATTCGGGCGCGACGAGTATAAAAAAGATACCGTAAAAGAAGCATGCTTCTTTTATCGGGTAAAAGTTGGTAGGGTTAAATGAGTTGAACCTCAATTCCGCATATTGCTATACTGCAACGGTTGCCCAAAATCTTCGCCGCGGCACAACGAAATCACAGCTTGCAGGTCATCAATCTTTTTTCCGGTAACGCGCACCTGATCATCCATGATCGAAGCCTGCACTTTTAGGCCGCTGTCTTTTATTTTTTTGACGATCTTTTTGGCCGCTTCTTTATCAATCCCTTCCACAATTTTAATTTCTTTGCGGATCATGTTGCCCGAAGCATATTCCTCTTTGCCAAAATCCAGCGCGTTCGGGTCTAAATGCTGTTTTACCATCCGGCTGATGATCGAATCCTGGATGGCTTTCAAACGCATATCGTTTTCGGTAACGATGGTTACTTCATTGGTTTTTTTGTCCAGTTCAATGGTGCTTTTCGAATCGTTAAAATCGTAACGGTTCAAAATTTCTTTTTTGGCGTTGTTGATGGCATTGTCCAACGTTTGCGCGTCAATTTTGCTGATAATATCAAAAGATGGCATAATATGTATTTTATTTTAAGGGAATTAAATTTTAACGGTTAGCTTTATGAATTCTAAAGTTATAGGCAAAATTAGCACAATTAAAAGGTGCGCAGCGGTACAAGTTAAGTTTATCACAGACAAAAAACAAATATGATCCGATGAAAAAGAAAGGTAAACCAAAAGTAAAGAACAAAGAACTGGAAACCAGCATCACCGCCAAATTTACCGAAGTACTGCATGGTTTGGGCCATAATGTAGAAAGCCTAAAGAAGGAAATTGCCAAAGCGGGCAAAGCAGTTTCCGGGAAAATTACCAGTGCTTTAAAAGATGCACAAAAAGCAACCGCAAAAGAAACAGACAAAGCTAACAAGTTGACCAAAAAAGCGGGCAAGAAAAAAAGCGGCGTTAAAACAGTTGTTAAAAAAGCAGACGCGAAAGTTGATAAGGTAGTTTCGGCAGTTGCAAAAGCGGCTTCCGGCAAATCTTCTACGGCTTCAGGCCGTTCGGTTGCCAAACCTGCTGCACCAACTTTAGATCCACCGCACCACGAGCCTGCCCAAAAAGAGGCGGTAAAAGAAGCACCGGCACCGGTAAAACGTACCCGCGCTCCCCGAAGAAAAAAGGAGGAAATAGAAGCCGCGGCATCCGCCGAAAAAACACCGGTAAAAGAAGCATCGGCTCCGTTAAAGCGCAAACGCGGGCCTAACAAACCAAAACCAGTTGCCGCACCGGAAGAAAAACCGGCAACAGAAACAACAGGTTCAGCGGTTTTGTAGAGATTAAAATAGTTAAATCGGCAGGTAATTTAACTTCTGCTTAATAAACAAATACGCATTTTTGCATTCCCGGCACAATCTCCGGGAATTTTTTGTTGTTAATTATGTCATGATCTCGAAGCATATTCCTTTAACCAACCGCGAAATAAGTTGGCTTTATTTTAACGACCGTGTTTTGCAGGAAGCCGCAGACGAAGCCGTGCCTTTGATCGAACGGGTGCGTTTTTTAGCGATATTTTCTTCCAACATGGACGAGTTTTACCGCGTCCGGGTAGCAACTTTAAACCGTTTGGCCAACCTAAACGAAAAGGCGAAAGAGCTTTTGGGCTACAACCCGCGCAAGGTTTTAAGCCAGATCAAGAACCTGGTGATCAAAGAGGAAAAGAAATTTAACAACCTGTACGAAAACATCATTGTAAAAAAACTGGCCGAAGAGAAGATTTTTATCCTGGACGATAAACAGCTCAACGTTACACGCGGCGAGTTTGTGAAGAATTATTTCCGGGAAAAACTGCTTTCAAACGTGGTGCCGATTATTTTGGACAAGCACACGCCAATGCCGGAACTGAAAGACCAGGCCATTTACTTTTTTGTACGGTTAACGAAAGAAGATTTGGAAAGCCAGTCGAAATTGGCGCTGATTGAAGTTCCCGAAGGCATGTCGCGTTTTTTGGTTTTACCGGAGACGAACCAGTTGAAGTTCATCATTTTGCTGGATGATATTATCCGTTATTGCCTCGACGATATTTTTTTTATTTTCGATTACGACATGATCGAAGCGTATTCTATCCAGTTAACGCGCGATGCGGAATTGGATTTGGATAAAGAAGTGAGCGAAAAATTTATCGAATCGCTCTCAAAAAGCCTGCAAAAACGGAAAAAAGGCAAGCCAATGCGTTTGCTTTACGATACCGATATGCCGCTGGACATGCTTTCGTATCTGGTACGCAAAATGCAGTTGACGGCTACAAGCCTCATTCCCGGCAGCCGTTACCATAACTTTAAAGATTTTATTTCCTTTCCAAATATTGGCCGGCCCGAACTGGAATATCCGAAAGTCCACGCTTTGGAAGTGCCGCAACTGCCTTTCGGCAAAAGTCTGTTGGGCATGATCAGCAAACGCGACTTTTTGGTAAGCACACCGTACCAGTCTTTCGATTACGTCATCCATTTTTTGCGTGAAGCTGCCATTGACCCCGGCGTTCGCGAAATCAGCATTACGCTTTATCGTTTGGCGGCCAATTCCCGGATCATCAATGCCTTGATCAACGCTGCCAAGAACGGGAAAACGGTGCATTGTTTGGTTGAATTAAAAGCCCGGTTTGATGAACAAGCCAATATTTTTTGGAGCCGTAGGCTGGAAGAAGAAGGCATCAAAGTTATCTACGGTGTTTCCGGCTATAAAGTGCACTCGAAAATATGCTTGGTCAAACGCTTGGAAAACAGGAAAGTAACTTATTACGCCTGTTTATCTACCGGAAACTTTAACGAGAAAACGGCAAAAATTTATGCCGACCTTACTTTATTGACTTGTAATAAAAAAATAACTTCCGGCTTGGTAACTATTTTTGATGCGCTGCAAAAAAATACGGTTCCGCAAAACGTAAAAAACCTGATCGTATCGCCCATTGATTCGCGTAAAATATTGTTTGGTTATATTGATAAGGAAATTGCGAATGCTAAAAAAGGCAACAAGGCTTACATGATCTTGAAAATGAACAGCCTGGCCGATGAGCAGATGATCGCGCGTTTGTATAAAGCCAGCAATGCCGGTGTAAAGATCACGCTGATTATCCGTGGCATGTGCTGTTTGGTGCCGGGCGTAAAAGGTTACAGCGAGAATATCGAAGTCATCAGCATTGTAGATAAATACTTAGAGCATTCCCGCGTTTATATTTTCGCCAACGGCGGAAAAGAATTGATCTTTTTAACCTCGGCAGATTTGATGACCCGCAATTTAGACCACCGGGTAGAAGTTGGTTTCCCAATTTATGACAAGGATTTGAAGCAGGAAATCCGCGACATCATCAACATCCAACTGCACGACAATACCAAAGCCCGCGAAATCAACAGTTTAAACAACAACCGTTACCACAAAACGGACGAAAAGCTAAAAGTGCGTTCGCAATTTGATATTTATACTTACCTAAAACAAAAAAAATAACATTTTGAGATACGCCGCCATTGATATTGGTTCTAACGCGATACGGCTGCTGATTGCAGACCTGTCCGAAAACAGCGAACCGGTTACTTTCAAAAAAAATACCTTGCTCCGCGTGCCTTTGCGTTTGGGCGACGATGCGTTTATCCAAAAAAAAATCTCCGAAAAAAAGATCAACGACCTGGTAAAAACCATGCACTCGTTCCGGCTTTTGATGGATGTTTATGGCGTTTCGGCGTATCTCGCCTGTGCTACTTCGGCCATGCGCGAATCAGAAAACGGGCCGGAAATTGTAAAACAAGTAAAAGAGCAGGGAGGCATTGACTTGGAAATTGTGGGCGGCCAGCGTGAAGCAAAAATTATTTACGCCAGCCATTTTGAAGAAAAGCTGGACCGAAAAAAGAATTACCTGTACATTGATGTGGGCGGCGGCAGCACCGAACTTTCCTTTTTTTCGGATGGCGTTTTAGTCGCGTCCCAATCTTTCAATATCGGCACGATCCGGATGTTGGACAATCAGGACAAAGCCGAAACCTGGAAAGAAATGGAGCGTTTTATCCAATCCAAAGTTAAATCCCACAAAAATATCACGGGCATCGGCACCGGTGGCAACATCAACAAATTGTTCCGGCTTTCCGAAGAAAAAGAAGGCAAGCCGATGTCGCTGTCCAAGTTGAAAAGCTTGTACAACCATCTCAATTCGTATTCTATGAAAGACCGCATCCAGGTTTTGGGGTTGAACCAGGACCGCGCCGACGTGATTATTCCGGCTGCCCAAATTTTTATCACCGTGATGAAATGGGCGGGCGTGGCAAATATTTACGTACCGAAAGTGGGCATGGTGGATGGGATTATCCAAACTTTGATAGAAGAAAACTTTAAATAGCATACTGTTTTTACCGCCTAAAAATTGATGAAGAAAAAAATTGTAGTGGCCATAACCGGTGCCAGCGGTTCTATTTATGCCAAGCTGTTGTTGCAGCAATTGCAGGTTTTACAAGCGCAAATTGCCGAAGTTGGCGTGGTGATGTCTGACAATGCAAGGGATGTTTGGCGATTTGAATTAGGCGACGAAAGCTACCAAAACATCCCTTTCAAAATTTATGGCAAAACCGATTTTATGGCGCCTTTTGCCTCCGGTTCGGCCAGGTTTGATACGATGGTTATCGTCCCCTGTTCGATGGGAACTTTAGGCCGTATTGCCGGCGGTATTTCCAACGATCTGACTACGCGTGCCGCAGATGTGATTCTAAAAGAAAGGCGCAGGTTGATTTTAGTTGCCCGCGATACACCGCTCAATCTCATCCATTTGCGTAATATGCAAACGGTTACAGAGGCCGGAGGCATTATTTGTCCTGCTGTCCCTTCCTTTTACAGTTTGCCCAAAACCATTGAAGAAGTGGCTATGACTGTTGTAAACCGGATTATTGATTTGGCTGGATTGGAGCATGAAAGCTATCGTTGGAGTGAAGGGGGAAAGTAATTGAAAGTGTTTTTTTGTTATCTTGCCTGCAAGGAGAGATTTCTTCAAGGCAATCAATCTTCACCAATTTTAGGTTGATAAAAGAAGTATCAGGTTGAAAGAAGACCTCTCTCATTAATTTAAAATGAGGAAGTTGCTTTGCCAATCCTAAGTCCATAACAGGTTACATTAATCGGTATTAAGCAAATCATTCTGTCTAATCTTTTCACAAGTTTATTTGACTTCTACTTGCTTTTTTGTAAGTTCGGGTAATGAAAAAACAGAAGTACACAGCACTTGGTTTCGAGATTGATTTTCTTACAAATTCAATTCGCAACACGATCTCTGGTGATAGCTTTTCAACTGAAGTTTTAAGGTTAACTAAGGCAGACTTGAAACTTGTTACCAAAAAGAACGGCTGGAACTTTGATTGGAAAAAAGAATTGAGCAACAATTTTAAAGAACTATATAAATTGACAATTGTAAACAATCCAAATATCATTCAAGGACTGATCAGCTTTACCATCAACGCAGACCATGTTTACATGGACTTGTTAGAAAGTGCGCCATTTAACCTTGGGCCGAAACAAGTTGTATGAAGGTGTTGCAGGAAACTTGGTTGCATATGCCTGCAAAGTTTCGTTTCAACAAGGGTTTGATGGATATGTTTCTTTTACCGCAAAAACACAACTGATAGAACATTACCGCAAAACCTTAAACGCTATTCCATCTGGCGGACAACTAATGATTATCAATACAATAGCTGCAAACATACTTGTTGACAAATACTTTAAAAACGCATAATTATGGGATATATAAAAGAGCCGGACGGCGTAGACTTTATCGTTAATGGCAAGCCTTTAACAGATCAACAAAAGCAGGAGATCAGCGAATTCATACGTGCGGACAAAGAAAAACGCAAACTAAAAGAATTGCATAGCAAAGCGAGAAAGGCAAAATCAAAACAGCCTGTATGATAAAAGTGCGTACGGCCAATATTATAATTTCAAAAATGGGATTTGTTATTCAGCAACTAACATATTGAAAGAACAGTTTTCCTAAGGTCGAAAAAACAATGCTTCTTTTACCCTATAAAAATTAGTGCCTGTATTTTCCCATAAACAATGAACCATTAACTATTATCCAACACTCCAACCATACTTCTTTTAGCACACAATTTTTTATCTTTGCGGCTTCCGATGAATAGAAAAGTTGCCTTTTACACGTTGGGTTGCAAACTCAATTATGCCGAAACTTCTGCAATCGGCAGACAGTTTAAACAGGCTGATTATGAAATCGTTAATTTTACAGACCAGGCAGATGTGTATGTCATCAACACTTGCTCGGTTACCGAAAATGCCGACCGCAAATGTAAAAAGGTGGTAAAAGAAGCATTGAAGATTTCGCCCGCAGCTTACATTACCATCGTTGGCTGTTATGCGCAATTGAAACCAAAAGAAATTTCAGAAATTGAAGGTGTGGATTTGGTTCTCGGCGCGGCCGAGAAATTCCAATTGGTTGACCACATCACCGATCTCACCAAAAACCCAAAAGCGTTGGTTTATAATTCACCGGTAAAAGAAGCAAACCAATTTATTCCTTCTTATTCGTTTGGCGACCGCACGCGTACTTTCTTAAAAGTTCAGGATGGCTGCGATTATTCCTGTTCCTTCTGCACCATCCCGATGGCTCGCGGTGCAAGCCGAAGCGATACGATTGAAAATGTGATCAAACAAGCGCAGGAAATTGCTTTATCAGGCGTTAAAGAAATCGTTTTAACCGGTGTTAATTTAGGCGATTTTGGTTTGATTGACGGCGTTCGTCAATATCGTTTTATTGATCTGGCCAAAGCTTTGGATGAAGTGCAAGGCATTGACCGCATCCGTATTTCTTCCATCGAACCCAATTTACTGACCGATGAGATCATTGCTTTTGTAGCCGCTTCCAAACGTTTCGTGCCTCATTTCCACATTCCTTTGCAATCCGGTTCCAACAAAATATTAAGTTTGATGCGCCGCCGTTACAAACGCGAACTGTATGTAGAAAGGATCGCCAGGATCAAAAAACTGATGCCCGATTGCTGCATCGGCGTAGATGTAATCGTTGGTTTTCCGGGAGAAACGCGCGAAGATTTTATTGATACCTACAACTTTTTAAACGAATTGCCGGTTTCCTACCTTCATGTTTTTACTTATTCTGAACGAGAAAATACACCGGCAAAAGAACTATCGGGCGTAGTTCCAGGTTCAACGCGCGCAGAACGAAGCAAAATGCTGCACATTTTATCCGACAAAAAACGCCACGCTTTTTACGAATCTCAGGTTGGCACTACGGCCGATGTTTTGTTTGAACGCGAAACAAACGACGGCGTGATGCACGGCTTCACCCGTAATTATGTTAAAATTGAAACCGTTTATGATCCTTTAATGGTGAACGAAATTCGGCCGGTACTTTTAACCGCAATCGCTGCATCTGGCAATATGGAAATTGAGGAAACAGCAGAAATTCTGGTTCATTAGTTTTATCTTCGCCCGAAACAGCGCTATCCATGTTTCCAACCATCACCGATCTTGTCCGATATTTAACCGGCATCAATATTCCGCTTCCGATTCAGACCTTTGGTTTTTTTGTAGCGCTGGCTTTTATGTTTTCGTATTGGGCTTTCGAGCAGGAATTTATCCGCAAAGAAAAACTGGGCTACATCCATCCTTTTAAAAAAATAATCACCGTTGGCGAGCCTGCTTCCGTTGGAGAATTGGTTGGCAACGCGCTTTTTGGTTTTCTCATCGGTTATAAAATCCTGGATGCCGTTTTTCATTACCGCGCTTTGGTGGATAACCCGCAGGAATTTCTGCTTTCTACCCGCGGCAATTGGATTGGTGGAATCATCGTGGCTGCCATTTTTGCTTATTGGGCTTACGCGGAGAAGAAAAAATACGCCTTAGCGCAACCTAAAAAAGAAGAAATCACGGTGCATCCATACGAATTGATGGGAACGATGCTGATTTGGGCCGCCTTTTGGGGATTTGCCGGTGCAAAACTGTTTAACGGTTTGGAAAACTGGAACGAACTGATAAAAGATCCGGTTGGAATGCTGGTTGGTTTTAGCGGCTTAACTTTTTACGGCGGCTTGATTTGCGGCGGTGCGGCGGTGATGTATATTGCGCATAAAAACCACATCAGGTTGATTGATATGGCTGATATTGGTTCGCCGGGGATGATGATTGCTTACGGCGTTGGGCGCATTGGCTGCCAGCTTTCGGGCGATGGCGATTGGGGAATTACCAACACTGCGCCAAAACCAGGCTGGTTAAGCTGGGCACCCGATTGGATGTGGTCTTTCCGTTTTCCACACAATGTGGGCGATGAAGGCATTCCTATTCCGGGTTGTGTTGGCAAATATTGCCATCAACTTCCGGTGCCAGTTTACCCAACTTCTTTTTACGAATCTGTTATTTGCATTTTACTTTTTCTATTTTTATGGAGTATTCGTAAATATATTAAAACGCCCGGATTGATGTTTGGCATTTACCTCATTTTAAATGGTGTTGAACGTTTTTTGATCGAACTGATCCGTGTAAACACCAAATACCATGTTGCCGGTATTGCTTTTACCCAAGCCGAATTTATATCCGCTGTTTTGGTTTTAACCGGGATTGGATTTGTTGCCCAGGCATTTTTAGGGCATAAAAGAAGCATTCAACCTACTGCCTAATGTCGGCAAAAACCCGGAACCCGTTTCTCAGAAAACTGCTCAAAAATGAGGTGGTCAGGTTTTTTCTGTCAACCGGTGTTGGTTTTTTGGTTGATGCTTTAGTTTACTACTTCGTTTATCATTATATTTTTATCAAGGCCGAGGTAAAAGTATTTGGCTTTCCTATTTCGAGGGATGTTATTTCTTTAATCATATCCTACAGTTGCTGCATTATCTGCAATTTTTTACTGACCAAATATTTCGTGTTCGCGCATTCCAAGTTGTCTTCTCGAAACCAGTTTGCACGATTTTTTTCTGTTGCATTTTTGGGTTTCTTTGCCAACTTGCTGATGCTGCGGTTGTTTGTTTCTATCTTCAAAGTTTACCCGCCGCTGGCCCGGATTATTGCCGCATTAAGTTTGGGCGTGGCCAGTTATTTCGTCCACAAGTTTTTTTCGTTTAACATCAAAAGGAACCCAAAATGAATTTAGAAATATTATGCCGGGAAGTGGTTGCATTGGCCAAACAGGCTGGCTTGTTCATCAAAACCGAAGCCGGAAAGTTTAAGGCCGAAAGCGTAGAGTTTAAAGGCTTAAACGACATGGTGTCTTACGTGGATAAAACTTCCGAAGAAATGATTGTGGCGAAACTACAGCAGCTTTTGCCCGAAGCAGGTTTTATCACCGAAGAAAAAACAGTGGTAAAAACAGCATTGCAATACAATTGGGTGATTGACCCGCTGGACGGCACCACGAATTTTATTCACGGATTGCCCGTTTATTCGGTGAGCATTGCTTTGAAAGAATACGAAGAACTGGTTCTGGGCGTGGTTTACGAAATCAACCAGGACGAATGTTTTTACGCCTGGAAAGATGCGCCCGCTTTTTTAAACGGCAAGCCAATCCATGTTTCTGATAAACCAACCGTAAGTGAAAGTTTGATTGCAACCGGTTTTCCGTATTACAACTTCGAGAAAGCGGATGCGTATATGAACCTTTTTAAAGATTTGATGCAAAGCTGCCAGGGTTTGCGCCGTTTAGGTTCGGCCGCCGTTGATTTGGCTTACACGGCTTGCGGCCGTTTTGATGCGTATTACGAATACAACCTGAACGATTACGACATGGCGGCAGGCATCATCATCGTTAAACAAGCCGGCGGACAAGTTTTTGATTTTACCGGCGGCAGAAATATGTTGAAAACACGTGATGTAATTGCTACGAACGGCAAGGTTAGCCAGGAATTGTTGAATAAGGTTTTGTTTGCGTTTAGGAAGTAAAACGGTTTGATGAAAAATTTGCTCAAACTGCTCAAGTTTAATATTTTAGAATATGAAACATATGCCGCTTACGTCTCAATTTAAAGTAAGTATAAATTTAAAATTGTACGTCCTTATTCCGGTTTATAATGCTCCCAATATTCTTTAGGCGTTACAATTTTAGTTTGTTTATAGGTTGAAAATGTAAAATCGGAAGTGTTACCGGTTATGATAAAATCTGCCTGGCTTTCATCTGCAAGTTCCAATAACCTATTGTCGTCTTCATCCGAAATAAGTTCGATTTTTACTGTTGGTATAAACTTTTTAGCATTTGTTTCAATTTCGGCAAGTAAGGCTTCTGCTCTCCCAAAGAAATCCGGAAACCGTCCAAACTTAGGTCTCGCCAATACTTCATAATATTCTGCCATCAATTCGTTTGATACACATAATAGGATGATTCCTTCAATAAAAACTTCATTTACGATTAAATAAGGATAGTTATTTTGAATAAGTGAAGAAACAATAACGTTAGTATCAATGATTACTTTTTGCATTTTTTCTCACCGCTTTTACTTCCTTAGAAATTTCATCCATTGTCATTTCAGAAAGCCCGTACTTTGCTGCAAGCTCAACACATTTGTTTAAATTTTCACGCATCAATTCTTTACGAACATGCCGGATTAAATCATTGAAAGTAAGTTCGTCTTGCTTTAAACCCAGTTTATTAAATTCAGAATCCGAAATAGAAATGTTTAAGGTTCGCATGTCTTTAAGGTTTTGTTGTATGATAATAATTGATATAGAAATGTTATGCCACAAAAAAAAGGTAAAAGAAACATCCAAATACTTCTTTTACCCCTATAAAATTGGTAAACCCTAAAACTTATAAAGCTTCAGAAAATGGTAAACCTTTCAAACCATTTTTTTGAAAAAATAATTTAGCTTCTTCTGCTTTCTTTACAACAAACGGGTCATCACCGTGATCCTTAACTTTATCGCTAATGATCGCATTGCCATAAACACTTTTTTTATCTGCTGATGCTTTTTTAACTACTTGCATAACTACTGTTTCCTTATTTCAAATTTAATTATTTATTTCCTTTTCACCAAAACGCCTCGTAGTTTACGTTTTTCTGAAAAATTTGCCACTCGCCATTTTCAAAGCCGTACACATCAAAATCATTATTAATTTCTGTTAACAAACCGGCAATACTAATTTGATAAAGACGGGTTCTTGAAGGTGTGCTACCTGTGGCATAAATAAAATGATTGCCATGATGATTGGTAAAATCAAATATGGTGTTTGCTACAGTTGCTAATATTAAATCTCTGTCGTGGTTATTACTAACAACGGCATCGTCAATTTTATTAGTTTCTGTAGAAATATCTCCAAAAGCCAAGTTGTAAATAACCGGATCATCGTTTATCTTAGAAAAGCGTACGCCTTTTTTGATTTGTCCTTTCGGGCCAATGCTATAAAACTCATAGTTTCTATAGTGGTAATCTGCAAAGTAAACATATCGCTCTAAATTCATCCGATAGAAGTTGCCCTTGATTAATTGTTTAACACAATAACAAAATTTAATCTACATGTTACAAGAGCTATTGTTTTTAATGGATTAGATCTGATACAAAAAACAAATAAATTCAAACCAAAAAACAAAGGGTAAAAAAAGCATCATACTTCTTTTACCCCTATAAAATTGATAAAACCTAATTCTAATTACAAAGCCTCAGAAACCACTTCCGTAACCTCCGGAACCATGCGTTTCAATAAACTTTCGATTCCTGATTTTAAGGTGATGGTGGAAGATGGGCAGCCGCTGCAAGAACCGCGCAGTTCAACGGTTACAACGCCGTCTTCAAAAGATTTGTAGGTGATGGCACCGCCGTCCTGCTCTACAGCCGGGCGAACGTAATCGTGCAAAATTTGTTGGATTTTAATTTCAGCATCGTCGCCTTCAAAAGCAACCACTTCCGGCTCTTTTTCCTGCACGCTCAGTTCAGATTCGACCGCGCCTTTTACAAATTCTTTTAAAATCGGCTCCAAATCGTTCCAGTCGGAACCTTCGGTTTTGGTAACGGTTACAAAGTTGCTGGCAAAGAAAACGCCGTTCACAAAAGAAAATTTAAACAGTTCTTTGGCAAAGGCTGATTTTTCTGCGCTTTCTACCGTTGGAAAATCAGCGCTTCCGTTAATCAGCAACTTGTTTACAATAAACTTCATTGTGGCCGGGTTCGGCGTGGTTTCGGTATATACGTTGATGTTCATGATGATCTTTTTTTATAAAATTACAACTATTAAAAACAGCTTTTGTTGGATGCTTCTTTTATCGGTACTTTTTTTACCACTTGTTGACGCAGCCGCTAAATGCCAGTGTAATTAAAAGGTGTAATCGCAACCAGTTCTTGTTTTAGCTCCGCAGAAACCTGTAAATTGTTTATAAATTCAGCAATCACATTTTCATCCACTTTTCCGGCAACACGCGTTAAATCTTTCAAAGCTTCGTATGGGTTTGGATAACCTTCGCGGCGCAAAATAGTTTGGATCGCTTCGGCCACCACAACCCAATTGTCTTCCAAATCTTTGCGGATTGCTGCTTCGTTTAGCACCAATTTATTCAAACCTTTTAAAGTTGATTTAAAAGCGATGAGGGTATGCGCAAACGGAACGCCGATATTGCGCAAAACAGTAGAATCTGTAAGGTCGCGCTGCAAACGGGAAACGGGCAACTTTGCAGCAAGATGTTCAAAAACAGCATTGGCCAAACCTAAATTGCCTTCGGAGTTTTCAAAATCAATGGGGTTAACTTTGTGCGGCATCGCCGAAGAACCAACTTCGCCGGCTTTGATTTTTTGTTTGAAGTAATTGGTGGAGATGTATGTCCAGATGTCGCGGTTCAAATCAATCAAGATTGTGTTGATCCTTTTCAAATTATCGCAATGCGCCGCAAAATTATCGTAATGTTCAATTTGTGTGGTGAGTTGTGATCGGCTCAAACCCAAAACTTCGTTTACAAAATGGTTGCCAAAATCTTTCCAGTCAATCTGCGGATAAGCCACATGATGTGCGTTAAAGTTTCCGGTTGCGCCGCCAAACTTGGCCGAAAAAGGAATTTGGTTTAACAACTTGACTTGCGCCTCCAAGCGTTCCACAAAAACCAATAATTCTTTGCCCAATCGTGTTGGCGAAGCAGGTTGGCCGTGTGTTCTGGCCAGCATCGAAACGTCTTTCCAATCTTCGGCCAAAGCTTTCAACAAATCAATCAACTCGTTTAAGGCCGGCAAATATTGCTCGTTGACCGCCAGTTTAAAAGAATACGGAATGGCCGTGTTGTTGATGTCCTGGGAAGTTAAACCAAAATGGATAAACTCTTTATGTTCGCCCAAACCCAAACGGTCGAAATGTTTTTTCAAAAAGTATTCCACCGCTTTTACATCGTGGTTGGTGGTTTTTTCAATCTCTTTGATCTCCAGCGCGTCCTTTTCCGAAAAATCAACATAAATCTTTTTTAAATCCGTGTAATCTTTTTTATCGGTGTAATCTTCTTTAATAAAAAAATGAAGCTGAGGCAAAGGCAGTTCGCACAGGCTGATAAAATATTCCACTTCTACAAAAACCCGGAATTTAATCAACGCTGCTTCCGAAAAATAGGGGCTTAATTGATTAGTTGCAGCATAATAACGGCCATCAACAGGCGAAATAGCAGAAAGTGGGGATAAAGGCATGTTGCTTAAACTTATAGCTGCAAAAGTAAAAATAACCGCAACTGTTTGGGTGGTTTATGGCTGCCGATGCTTCTTTTATGCCCTAAAAATTGGTGGCACAAAAAAGGCCATACAAATTGCACGGCCTTTTCTATAATTTAATAAAAAACTTATGGTTTTTTAGTGGTGTCTTTTTTAGTGGTATCTGTAGATGTTGTACCTGTTGTACCTGTTGTTGAAGTTGCTGAAGAATCAGTAGATGTGGTGCTTGAAGTGCCAACGGTAGAAGAATCAGAAGTGCCCATAGCTTTTTTATCAGAGCTGCAAGCTGCAACGGATAAAGATATGGCAAAGGCAACAAAGCCTAATTTAAATGCGTTTTTCATAATATTTGGTTTTTAATAAATATGTTTTAGATTAAAATTTAACAGAACTAACTCATAACGCGTATAAGTTAATTCTGTTTTAACTATTAATTTAGCAATTGCTAAATAATTACATTTTTTTAGTTGAATCCATAGCTGAAGACATTGCTTTTTTGGTTGTGTCCATGCCTGAAGCCATGCCTTTTTTGGTTGAATCCATCATTTTTGATGATGTATCGGTAGAAGTAGTTACTGAAGTAGAATCAGCAGAAGTAGAAGTTTTGTTTGAGTTGCAAGCGCTAACAGCGAAAGTGATTGCCAAAGCTAAAAAGCCTAATTTGAAAGAGTTTTTCATGTGTTTCTTAAATTTTAAATTGCAGTGAAATTTCATCTTAATACCCAAACCTTAAAAAGGTAACCCGCTAAATGAAAAAATATTTTTTTTTCGGGAAATGGGTTACATTTTTGTACAAACTGTATTAATTAGTGAATTTAAAGATAAAAAACCCGGCACCAACCGACAGCGAAGATATACTGGGGATTTTAAACAATTCCCCGGATACGTTAAGACGTATCTACAAAACCCATTTTCCGATGGTGCTGCAGATGGTGATGAACAATAACGGGAGCGAAGCAGATGCGAAAGATGTTTACCAGGAAAGTATCATCATTTTGTACAACAAGGTTAAAGCCGGGGATTTTGAACTGACCAGCAAACTGAAAACGTATATTTATTCGGTTTGCAGGCGCATTTGGCTTAAAAAGCTGAACCAGTTGAACAAAAAAGAATGCGAGCTAAAAGATGTGCACGATTTTTTGCCGGTGGAAAACGACTTGGAACAACACGAAATGCGCGACTTGCAGTTTAGTAAAATGGAAGAATCGTTGCTGATGCTGGGCGAACCCTGCTGCACAATCATCCAGGATTTTTATATGCGGAACCGGTCAATGCAGGAGATTTGCGAAAAGTTTGGTTACACCAATGCCGAAAATGCAAAAACGCAGAAATACAAATGCCTGCAACGTTTAAAAAAGCTGTTTTTTCAGCTATAAATTTGAATTAAAATGAGCGAGCCACAACTGTTGGATTGGATTGAAAGGTATCTCGGCCATAAGCTTTCTGAGGACGAGCAACTGGAGTTTGAGGTGATGCGCCTGGGCGACCCGCGTTTGAACGAGCGGATCAAAGAACATCAGCAGTTTATGAAATACATGCACAGCTGGAACGAGCGCGTAGAGTTTGAGCATAAACTAAATGCCATCCATGATGAAATTGATGTGGATGCGGTAAAACAAACTTTGGGTTTCCGCCAAAACCGCGTAATTGCTTTGTGGCGCAACCATCATTCAAAAATATCGGTTGCCGCTTCTGTCGCTATTTTTGCCGTAATGCTCACTTTATTCTTCACCGGCTATTTCAACAACCAAAGCCAGCAGTCAAAATACAGTGCTTTACGCCGAGAATTGGATAACGTAAAACGTTCGCAAAGTGCTTTGATGCGTGATATTTCCGGCAAAAGCATCCGGAAAAATAATTTAAACCCGGGCAATTTCGGCGGAACGGGTTTCGCAATTAATACCAACGGCGATATCATTACCAATTTTCATGTGATAAATGGGGCAGACTCTATTTATGTGCAAAATTCAAGCGGCGAATCTTTTAAAGTAAAACCAATTTATACCAACGAAGATTACGATCTGGCCGTTTTGCGGATTACGGATCCTTCTTTTAAACATTTAAGCCCGGTGCCGTATGCTTTCAAAAAGAACAAGGCTGATTTGGGCGAAGATGTGTTTACCATTGGTTATCCAAAAGATTCGGTGGTGATTGGAAAAGGTTATTTAAGTTCGTTCACCGGTTTTGAGAATGATAGTTTGGCTTATCAGGTTTCCATTCCGGTAAACCCGGGCAATAGCGGCGGCCCTTTGCTAGATAATTACGGCAATATCATCGGTATCATCAAAGGCAAGCAAACGCAGGTTGACGGCGCTGCTTTTGCCACCAAATCCAATTATCTGATGAAAGCGATTCAATCCATTCCTGCGGATTCATCTGGTAAAAAGATCGTTTTAAACAGCAAAAACAACATGACGAAACTGAGCCGCGCACAGCAAATCAAAAAGCTGCAGAATTATGTTTTTATGGTGAAAGTTTATAACTGATACTTCTTTTAGCCCCCTAAAATCTATCTATAAAAATCGAAAGGCTCCTGTAAAAAGGGGCTTTTTTTTGTGTTGTCATGCTGAACTTGTTTCAGGATCCCTCAGGCAAAGTAAAATGAAAAATAGTTTTTGATTGTGTTAGTGAGATGCTGAAACGAGTTCAGCATGACTAAAACTCAAATGCTTATTTTATCGGTCCAATTCGCCCAAAACAATATCTATCGAACCAATCATGGCAACAACATCGGCAATCATCGCGCCTTTGCTGATGGCAGGCAATACCGATAAATTGTTGAAACTTGGCCCGCGCGCTTTGACGCGTTTCGGAATTTCCGTTTTGCCATCGGCGATAAAATAAAAGCCCAGTTCGCCTTTCGGGTTTTCGGCACGCATGTAATAATCCTGAGCTTTGGGAATGATCTTGCGGGGAAGTTTAGCGCGCGGATCAAAATCGGGCGTACGTTTCAACTCTTTTTGTAACCGCTCTACGCATTGTTCAATCATTTTTAACGATTCGGCAATCTCGTCAATGCGTACTTTAAACCGGTCCCAGCAATCGCCAACGCTGCCCATTTCCCCTTTTCCGATTGGGATGTCAAAATCCAGTTCCGGGTAAACCGAATAGCCATCCACACGGCGCAAATCCCATTTCAACCCGGAGCCACGTAGCATCGGCCCGGAACAGCCATAATTAATAGCCACATCCATCGGCAGCACACCAACGTTAGCTGTGCGGTTGATAAAAACCTGGTTATCGGTCAGCAATTGGTTCAATTCCGTCATTTTCGGTTTAAAATAATCCACAAACTCTTTGCAGCGTTCTTCAAAACCAACCGGCAAATCGTAAAACACGCCGCCGACCCAAATAAAATTATACAGCAGCCTTGCGCCCGAAGCCCATTCCAGCAAACCCATAATGTGTTCGCGGTCGCGGAAGCACCACAAAAAAGGCGTAAAAGCACCAATATCAATGCCATAAGTGCCCAAAGCAATCAGGTGCGAGCCGATGCGGTTCAACTCGCAAACCAAAACACGGATGTATTCTACCCGTTTTGGGATTTCTTTGTCAATGCCCAGCATCCGTTCCACGCCCATCACAAAAGCGTGGCTGTTGTTCATGGACGACAAATAATCCAACCGATCGGTAAAAGGAATGGTTTGCTGGTACGACATGGACTGCGCGTGCTTCTCAAAACAGCGGTGCAAATAGCCAATGTGCGGGATCACTTCTTTCACAATCTCGCCGTCGGTAATCAGTTCCAAACGCAAAACGCCATGGGTTGAAGGATGCTGCGGGCCCATGTTCAGCACCAAATCTTCGGCACTTAAGTTTTGGATGCGCTGCTGGTATCTTTTAAATGCTTCGTTTACCATACTAAATTTACTGCCATAAAAGAAGCATCAGCCAATTTTGATGCCTTTATAATATTCGGCGCTTTTGTAGTCTTCGCGCAGCGGGAAACCTTCCCAATCATCCGGCAGTAAAATGCGGCGCAAATCCGGGTGGCCTTTAAAGTCTATTCCTAATAAATCGTAAGCTTCCCGCTCATGCCAATCAGCCGTACGGTAAACGTTGGAAACCGTTGGAAAGGAGGGAAGTTCTTCAGGATCAGTAGGTTTATCAACACTAACTTTTAGTGTCAATTGTGTTTGATACGGAAGCGATGACAAATGATAAACCACACCAAAACGGTTTTCCTGGTGATAATCCACGCCCGAAAGGCAGGCCAGGAAATCAAAATAAGTTTGCGGATGGTCGCGCAAAAAAAGACAAACCGCCGCAATTTGATCCGGTTGAATTAACAAAGCAGGCTGCAAACCGCTCGTTTCTTCGCCCAAAATCATGCCATCGCCAAATTGTGCCGATAAAAGAAGCTTGATCTCTTCAAAACTCATGGTGCCAGGCGTACTATTTTCCAATTTTGCTGATCGGCTTTTTTATACAAAATGCGGTCGTGCAAGCGGCTCGAACGACCTTGCCAAAACTCCATCAAACGCGGTTTTACGATGTAGCCGCCCCAATGCGCCGGTTTTGGCACTTCCTTGTTTTCGTATTCCTGCTCCAGTTGCTGCCATTTTTGTTCCAGGTCTTCGCGCGAAGCAATTTCCTGGCTTTGCGGCGAAACTACGGCACCAATTTGGCTTCCTTTTGGCCGCGAATGGAAATAGGTTGAAGAATATTCTTTGCTCAGTTTCTCGATCGTTCCTTCAATCCGTATCTGGCGTTCCATTTCCGGCCAGTACAAAATCAGGCTCGCCAACGGGTTTTTGGTGAGTTCTTTTCCTTTCCGGCTGAGGTAATTGGTGTAAAATTTAAAGCCGTTATCGCTAAAACCTTTTAACAAAACAATCCGTGCCGAAGGTCGGCCATCCGTTGTTGCCGTGGCCAAAGTCATGGCGTTGGGTTCATACATTTTGGCATTGATCGCCTCGTTAAACCACTTTTCAAACTGTTTGATTGGGTTTGGGTTCACATCCACTTCTGATAACGTAGCCGAGCGGTAATCCCTTCTTAAATTTTCTATTAATTCCTGTTCCATCTGCTGCAAACTTACAAAATGCCGGTCGGATTGGGGCGAAAATTGGCAGTTGCTGATGCTTCTTTTATCCCATAAAAATTGGTCCTCGCCAAAAAAGTTTTGAATCAAAATTAAACGCGTGCTTTCGCCCAAACACCAACATTGAAACTTAAACATGATTTGAAACTTAGCATCCCATTTAATGCGCTATATTTAACCACATGATGCTTCGTTTATCCACCCTTTTTATAATTTTTGCCTTGCAAACTTCTGCCCAAAAAACCGATACCATTTTTCTGAAAAATTTACTGGAAAAGCATCCCGAATATTTCAGCAAAATCCTCAACCATCCAACCAAAAACGAAGTCCAGGTTTTGTACACGCAGATTGACCGCGACGAAAACAACCTGCCGCATTTCCGTTCGTACAGCTTCAACTTAAACCCGAAACGCTATTTTTATCCGGCCAGTACGGTGAAATTACCGACGGCTATTTTTGCTTTGGAGAAATGCAACCAGCTTAAATTGAAGGGCATAAAAGAAGCATTGATGCAAACCGACAGCGCTTTTGTGGGGCAAACGAAAGTCAGCATTGATACTTCTGCCGAAAACGGTTTGCCAAGCATCAACCAGTACATCAAAAAGATTTTGCTGGTGAGCGATAACGATGCCTACAACCGTTTGTACGAGTTTGTGGGCCGCGAAGAAATCAACCAAAAACTGAAGAAATATGGTTTGAACCAAACGCGGATCATCAGCCGGTTGGCCATTGGCGATGCCGGCGAAAATGCAAAACATACCAACCCAATCGAATTTTTTGCCGGTAAAAGAAGCATCTATCAAAAGCCGGCACAATTTGATGCAAACGATTACCCGATGCAATTGGAAAATATGTTGCAGGGAAAAGGTTATTTGGACAACCACGACCAATTAATAAACGAACCTTTTGATTTTAGGGAGAAAAACATTTACACAATTTCCGATCAGCAGGAAGTTTTAAAGCGGTTGTTGTTCCCGGAAGTTTATCCAAGTTCAGAACAATTTCAGCTTCAAAAAGAAGATTATAAACTTATTTACAAGTATATGAGCATGTTCCCCACGGAAAGCAATTATCCAAAATATTCAGTTCCAAACTACTGGCCAACTTATTGCAAGTTTCTATTTTATGGTTCTGAAAAAGATGCAAGTTTAAATCCAAACATCCGTATTTTTAACAAAGTTGGCGATTCTTATGGTTACGATGTTGACAATGCGTACATTGTTGATTTTAAAAACAAAGTAGAATTTATGCTTACTGCGGTAGTCCAATCCAACGAAGACGGCATTTACAACGACAACAAGTATGAATACGAAACCGTGTGTTTTCCGTTTTTGAAAAACTTAGGACAAGTAATTTATGACTTGGAATTGCATCGGCAAAAGAAGCATTTGCCGGATTTGAACAAGTTTAAGTTTGATTACAAATTTTAAAATTAGACTTGTTTCTAAGCTCCAATTATTGCTTTCGCCACTTCCAAACCCGTAACCAAAGCCGCTTCCACTGTTCCCAATTGTTCGCCTTCAAACAAAGCTTCTCCCGCAAAATAAATGGTTTGTGCAACTGGTTTTTTCAGAATTTTTAAGGCTGAGGCGGTTTTCAAAGTGGCGTAACTGTAAGAACCGCGGGCAAAAGGATCGGCCGTCCAATTATAAACTTTGGCCGACACCAATTTTTGGGTGATAAAAGAAGCATCCACGTTAAAAATATGTGCAAGCGAAATGATGGCTTCCTGTAAAATTTCTTCATCGTTTAAATGCTGCATTTCGTCCTGCGGTTTGCCGCCGAGCCAACCTGTCAAAACGTTGTTTTGCTGCGGGTTTTGCGTCCACCAGGTTGGTATTTTTTCTTCGGAAAACAGGAACTGCATATTGTTTAATCCTCGATCTTTCCAAAACGGACCGGTAAATTCCATTAAAACTTTGATGATCGCGCCGAATCCCATTTCGGTTGCAGCTTTTCTTTGTTCAAACAAATCCGGGTTAAAAGTGATAGCAGCGGTTTCGTTTCCATCTAAAACCAAAACGCCTAAAGAAACAGTCAGTACCAATTTTTTGCCGGTAAAAGAAGCATTGTCCGCCGTAACCACTTCAACCAAACCTGGCTTCCAGTTGACCTGCTTTACCATTGCGTTTAGTTTGATTTCTCCGCCAAACTTTTCAATCTCTTCCAACAAAAAACCCATCAACTGGATGTAACCGCCGGGAATGCGAAACTGCGTTTCTTCTTCGTGGCCGCCCAGCCATTCATTGCGCAACGAAAACAAACTGACACGCTCAGAATCGGCCGTATCATAACCAGCAGCAAATTGTGTGGCTGATTTTCTTAATCCGGCATACTTTTCTTCAGCAAAATTTTGCTGTAAAAACTGTTCGAGCGACTGGTCTTCCTGAACTTCGCTTAAAGCTTTTTCAAACTCGTCCCAGTGCTCCATAAAAAACTCCGACTGTTTAATTTCTCCGTTTTTGGCCTGAAAATTATTACCGGAAACTGGTTCGTAAACAATCTGTGCTTCTTTTAGCAGCTTTAAAGTGAGTGGCAGTTCGCCGTGGATAAACTCGGCACCTAACTCAATTGAAGTTGTAAACCCATCGCCCGAAAAAGTGAAACAACGGCCGCCAATGCGGTTTCTGGCTTCGAGAACAATTACTTTTTTTCCGGCTTTGGCCAATTCTAAAGCCGTTATTAAACCTGCGGCACCGGCACCGATGATGATGGTATCAGAAGAATTCATGCAATTATAAACTGAAATATGTGGCAAATGTGTTGCTGTCATCCTAAGCGCAGTCGAAGGATTCTACGAACGATAAGTTAGTTTTTTCTTTGTTCGTTCTTTTTTCTTGATAAAAAAGAACCAAAAAATCAAGAATGCCGGATCGCCTCCAGGCGGCATTCAGCCCCACGCTCCTGGGCGGCTACCTTGCAAGCGGCCCTGCCAATTCAATAAAAACAAGTCCGTCCTTTCCACTCCACATAATTTATACCTGTAAAAGAAGCATTCTAAAAGCAAAACTATTTAACAGCGTAAGATAACCACCTAAACATTCCGAAGCGGCAGGTATGCGCCCAGGTGCGGAAAGGCCCGACAAAACGCCCAGAGGGATCAGGTTTGTCTTGAATTTTTGGTTTTTTTTGTTCAAGCAAAAAGAACGTTATATCAAGTGAACAAACAATTTTTCAGAATATTGATGTTTTAATTGTTTAGGTTCACCAACGGATAACTTCTTTGGACAAACCTTTTTGGTAATTTAAATACTACTTAATTGAAATTGCAAACTTCGGCCTTAGAACTAATGATTTTTAGCCTTCGTATCTACCGTTGCATTTGCCTTTATCAATGCCCAAACAAATAACTGATGCCAGCGCGATAAGAAGTTATATCGCCTGTGATGCCAGCGTAGTTTGTAATTGACGATGGGATAAAATAGTAAAAACCAATATCAATGCGGTTGTTGAGGACTATGCCAACATTGATTGGGAAAGAGAGCCATAGAGAATCAAACTGGGGATATTTGGTGCTGTTGGTGGAATTGGTAAAAGCGGATTTATAGGTTACAATATACTTGTAATTGTTATAAAACGATAAGTTGACGGATGCACCTGTGCCGACGTATATTTTTAAATTGTTACGGCTGTAAAAATTATAAACAATTTGTGGTAAAATGCTGATGGTATATTGTTTAAACTTTAAACTGGTGGTAGTAATGTCATTATTGTAATCAGGGATCGAACTGAACAACTCATGCTGGTCTGGTACAAAACTTGCCTGCAATTTAAACAAAAGCTTTTGGGTAATTTTATTGGGGTAGATATCAACACCTACAGTTGCATAAGGCAGCAGATTGTTTTTATTAATGCCAGGGCTTACAAGCGCAGGTAAATTGGTAAACTTTAGGGTACTGTATGATGCACCAATGCCTGCAAAAAACAGCACTTGTGTTTTCGACTCTGTTTTAAATTGCTCCTTTTCGTTGCCGCCGTTAATCAAACTTGTTATTTTCAGCATGGCTTCTTTCGTATATTGGATACCAGTGATTTGTGCAGCAATGGCCGGGTTATATTTCATGGCTAAGTAATTCAATTCGGCCGTGCTGTTTACCTCGACAAAAGAATTATTGTCACTTTTAGGCTTCAACAAATAGTGGGTAAATTCATGGATCCCCTTTATCCCAGTTTCAGCATAATAATACCTGGTTTTTAGCTGATCGGTATAACTGTATAAGTTTATGTTTTTTCCTTTGGCCAATACTTTTAAAAAAACCGTGTCTGTTATCTTGCCGGTATCAACAACATTAGATAGCTCGGAAAGCTGAATTTTGTTCATACTTACAGATACTATCTGTTTTTCAAAATATCCAAGTTTGGTGATGGCAAATGCGCTGGTGTTGGCAATAGAATAGGTTTGGAATTTTAAATCGGGATCAGTTTTAAATTTAAAACTTGTTGGGTTGTTGTCCCATTCCCGGTAGTCAACATATCCTTTAATGGTATCCCCTGCAAGGGTAACCCGGTAACCGGGCTTAGGGTTATTTTGAGCAATTGCAAAGTAAGGAAAAGCAATAAAAAGCAGTGATAATTTAAGTAAAAGTTTCATTGTGATGGGTATATGTTTTTTCAAATAAATACAGGTTCGGTTTAAGTTGAGGCAATAAAAAACACAATGCTTCTTTTATCGGGTAAAAATTGGTATTTGCATCAAATTAAATAAATCAAGAATTAAATACATCATGATCGGCAGCAAAAAATATCTTTTAAAGTTTAATTTAAGGTAGTTTCAGCTAAAACCCATTTTACGTTAATTGGATCAATAGGTTTTTGCAATGTTTGAGGTTTACTTAGTTAGGATTTTTAATCCTGTTAACAAAAACACCCCATACTCCTTTTACCGCCTAATTCTTCGTAAACTCCGAAGTGGTATGAAACTCAATCTCCGGGAAATCGCGTTTGGCCAAATTGATCATTTAATCGTTGTCCGCCAGAAAAACCGTGTTGCCGTCTTTGTTGGTGCCGATCTGGTGTTGCTTGCGGTACATCATTTCTTTCTTTTTCTTTTTATCGGTAGAATTGAGCCAACTGGAATCTAAAAGCCCGGATTTGTAGTTAAATTAATGGTATTCGAAAGAATGCGTTAAATGGAACATACGTATAGATGAGAATGATAATTATTACCTTTGGGTTGTATGCCAACAGTTGGAAGATTTTAGTTATAATATGTCGCCAAAAGATAAACGGGAAATAAGGAAGATCATATTTCAAAATTTTGATACGATAACAGATTCTTGGAATAGTTTTTTTAAAAAAGACAACATGATAGCGACACACAAAATAGGGAAAATTCATTTTGAAAAAGATTTTATGATCCTAACTATTGATGGCAATGAACTTACCATACCTTTAGACAAGTTATCTAATAAATTGCAAGCTGCAACTGATGTAGAAAGGGCGATGTACAAAATTCCTCCTTCGGGTTATGGCATACATTGGCCTTTAATTGACGAAGACCTTTCTGTTAATGGTATTCTTCGGGATTTTGAAAAGTAGCTTTCTACTGGTCAGGATTTGTAATATTTGTAATGCCGTCCATTGAGCTAGGATTTTCAATTTTTAAACCACAAACCCCTTATGCTTCTTTTATCACCTAATTTTTTAGTAAACTCCGAAGTGGTATGAAACTTAATTTCCGAAAAATTGCGTTTGTTTTGCACAACACATAGTTCAGCCAGTATTGTTTACAAAACAGGAATATTACGTTTACAGTTCGGCTATTAATTATGCCGGCAACAGGGGTTGATAAATACTTTGTTGATGGAATAGGTGGGTACTTACTTAAATTGTCGGCGAATTTCATAAAAGTCTTTATCGCCTGTAAGTGTATATGTGTATTGTTTTCCTGTATTTTCTTGTTTTAAAAAGATAATTATGCTTTTTTCTTTTGGCCTAGTAACGTAAATGTAAAAGAAACCATTTTCATCACTCTTTCCAACAATCCTTGAATCTACTATAACAGATATATTTTTCACTCCTTTGTTATTAGCATCCCATGTATGTCCAATCAACAAAATATCATTACTATCCTTTTTAGGCGGGAAACTATAATATTTCACATTATTTTCTTTGATGGATTTTTCCAATGGGTCTAATCCTGCTGACTTTCTTTTGGAATCAAGTTTTGTCATGTCTTCAACAGGGTACAAAAACAAATTGCCAATATTGTCCATGCCTAATTGCGTTCCATATATTTGGTTTTTGCCTTCAAACATTTTTATGCGGTCTATGAAAATTGCATATTCATAATTGCCAATTTGTTTTTGACGAAAAGCCTTCGTTACTATATCTTCATATTTTGTTTGAGCATTTAAACCTGCGTGTTGTATTGTATAAAAGATACCGTTATTTGCTTTTGACGAAATTTCTTTTTTAGGCAACCATCCGTATTTGTCAATAATATCGAAAACTGTTTTCTGGTCGATAGAATCTTGTTTATGTTGCTCATCAACAGCTTGCTGATGTTCTTTTGAATCAGCACCATATTTTTTAAGAATGATTATAGGCTTATCTCTGCCAATTTGGTCACTATCAAAAACTCGTTCTAAAATAGCATTGACATTTTTTCTTTTTAAAGTATCCGAATCTTGGGCGAAAGATGAAGTAGAATTAAGAAAAAATAGTAGGATAAAAAAGTATTTGAAAGTAGAATCTATTGCCATGAGTAACGTTTAAATCAGGTTGATAAAAGATACAATGATACTTCTTGTAAGCAAAATAATTACAAATGTTCAATTATCAAAGAACGTGTTTAAAATAAATATGTTTATCCTATTGGTCAGAATTTGCAATCCACGCCATAAAGCACAAATTTTTAATCCCTAAACCACACAAACCCCCATACTTCTTTTACCACCTAATTCTTCGTAAACTCCGAAGTCGTATGAAACTCAATCTCCGGGAAATCGCGTTTGGCCAAATTGATCATATAATCGTTATCGGCCAGGAAAACCGTGTTGCCATCTTTGTCAGTCCCAATCTGGTGTTGCTTGCGGTACATAATCTCTTCCATTTTCTTTTTATCGGTGGAAGTGAGCCAACTGGAACGGCGGAAAGTAAGCGGACGGAAATGGCATTTGGCGCCATATTCGTGCTCCAACCGGAAACTGATCACTTCAAACTGCAGCTCGCCAACGGTGCCTACAATTTTGCGGTTGCCGGGCTGCTGCGTAAACAATTGCGCCACGCCTTCTTCAGTTAACTGCTGGATGCCTTTTTCCAACTGCTTGGTTTTCATCGGGTCGGCGTTTTCCACTTCCTTAAAAATCTCCGGCGAAAAACTTGGGATGCCTTTAAACTGCAGCTTTTCGCCTTCGGTCAGCGTATCGCCAATTTTAAAGTTGCCACTGTCGTACAAACCAACCACATCGCCGGGCCATGCTTCTTCTACCAGGCTTTTTTCGTTGGCCATAAAATCCATCGGGTTGCTAAACTTTAGCTTTTTGCCCAAGCGCGTGTGGTAATAAAACTTGTTCCGCTCAAACTTGCCGGAACAAATCCGCAGAAAAGCAATCCGGTCGCGGTGGTTTGGGTCCAGGTTGGCGTGGATTTTAAACACAAAACCCGAAAACGGTTTCTCCGTCGCCAAAACTTCACGTTCTACGGCTTCGCGGCTTTTCGGACTTGGGGCGATATTGATAAACGTATCCAACAGTTCGCGGATGCCAAAATTATTAACGGCACTTCCAAAAAATACCGGAGCAAGCAAACCGTCTAAATAAAGTTCTTTATCTAATTTACCGTAAACACCACTAATTAGTTCTAAATCATCTTTTAAGCCGCTTATTTCTTTAGGTTGAAGAAATTCGGTCAGCGTTTTATCGTCCAAATTATCAGCCTGAATAATTGGTTTGGTTACTTTGGATTTATCCGGCTGAAACAAATTCAGTTGTTTGTTAAAAATATTGTAAACGCCTTTAAAGGTATAACCCTGACCGATTGGCCACGAAAGCGGGCACAAACTCAGGCTCAGCTTTTTCTCGATCTCGTCCAGCAAATCAAACGCGTCTTTGCCTTCACGGTCCATTTTATTGATGAAAATGATCACCGGTGTATTGCGCATCCGGCATACGCCCATCAGTTTTTCGGTTTGTTCTTCCACGCCTTTTACGCTGTCCACCACTAAAATCACGCTGTCAACTGCCGAAAGCGTGCGGTAAGTATCTTCCGCAAAATCCTTGTGGCCGGGCGTATCTAAAATATTGATGCGTTTGTCTTTATATTCAAAACCCATCACCGAAGTAGCCACCGAAATGCCGCGCTGTTTCTCGATCTCCATAAAATCCGACGTGTTGCTTTGGTTGGCTTTGTTGCGTTTTACCGTTCCGGCCGTGTTGATGGCACCGCCGAACAGTAAAAATTTCTCGGTCAGCGTGGTTTTACCGGCATCGGGGTGGCTGATAATGGCAAAGGTTTTTCTTTTTTCTA
The DNA here is from genome assembly GCF_041088075.1 of Mucilaginibacter sp. Classification (GTDB taxonomy): domain Bacteria; phylum Bacteroidota; class Bacteroidia; order Sphingobacteriales; family Sphingobacteriaceae; genus Mucilaginibacter_A. Next base: position 34,055 of record NZ_JBGCVY010000022.1, read on the forward strand.
TTTCGGGGTATTCCATATATCGTTAAGCTGCGCAAATACTGGCAGCCGGGGTTGTTGTTTTTAAGGTTTTTTTGAATTTGAAGCATCAGGAAAACAGGATGTTAAGCAATTGCTTCATACAGTACAAAGATAAATAATTGTTTGGGGATTGAAAACGGTTAAAACAGGCACCCATTTTATGCCGGTAAAAGAAGCATCGGCATAAAATTATTTTTAGCTATAATAGTTACAAGGTTTAAACATTTTTAAAAAAGTGCTGTTCACCAAACTAAAGTTGGTTAATTAACTGCATAAGGATTGGTTAATTGGCAGCAGAGGAAATTTTCGTTAAGATGACATAAAATGATCCATTTAGAAAAGCGCAGCTTGAGTTGGAAAACGGGTTTGTACAAAGCTTTTTTTAAACAGGAGTTATAATGATAATAACATGCCTAAAAAAGTATTGATTTTTGATGACGATGAAGATATCCTGGCGATCTGTACTTACATACTGGAGGAACAAGGCTGGGAGGTAAGTACATTTTCAAACTGCAACAACGTGATCGAAAAAGTGGAAAGCATTATGCCGGAAGTAATATTTATGGACAACTGGATACCGGATTCGGGCGGCATTGTAGCTACGCAAGCCATTAAACAGCAGGAACGATTGAAGCATATTCCGGTAGTTTACTTTTCGGCAAATAATGATATCAAATCTTTGGCACAGCAAGCCGGTGCCGATTCTTTTTTAGCCAAACCATTTGACTTGGAAGAATTGGAAAATATAGTAAACCAGGTTGCTACGCCGCATTCCCCAACCGGGCAGGCGTAGTTATTCAACAAAAAATAGTATAAAAAATGATAAAACCTAAACCACTAAAACGTTTTTGGCCAACAACCGGCCTGGCCATTGTTTCGGGCATGCGCACCATGGCTTCCATTTCTGCTTTAAGCAGTCATCTTGCCAAAACGCCTTCGCCTTTTTTAACGGGTTCTCCCTTAGGTTTTTTGCAAAAAAAATATGTTGCCCTAATTTTAAAAGCATTAGCACTGGCAGAAATGGCCGGAGATAAATTGCCACAAACACCAAACCGTATTGAAAAACCAGGCTTAATTGGACGCGGACTGGCTGGTGCCTTAACCGGGGCAGCCCTTTATAAATCCAGAAATGGCAGTGCGATTGCAGGTGCTTTAGTTGGCAGCACAGTTGCCGTTGCGGCTACTTATGGCAGTTATTATCTGCGGAAAAAAGTAGTGGATACTTCAAACGTAAACGACCCAACGATTGGTACTTTGGAAGATATTGTGGCTTTGCAAACTGCTAATTTAATGTTGTAAAAGAAGCATCTAACTATTTCTTTTTTAGGTTGTTTTTCTGTGTAAAGCAACCGTCATATTGCCTTGTTTTTTCTTCGGAAGCAGGGCTTTTTTGTATTTTTATATATGCAAATAAGCGAAGATTTTGATACGGTAAAAGAAGTATTGGCTCCCAAAGACGAATACAAACCTTATAAATTATGGATGCCAAAACGGGTTGTGATTACGCCTGATGCTTTGAAAGAGCCTTACGGACAGGAAATGTACGAGCGCATTAAAAGCCAGGGTTTGCAGGTTGAAGAATTAAAGAACAACCGCATCACCGGTTTGCGCGGTGCTACCGAACGTGAAACTTATAAAATTGCTAAAAATACTTTGGCTATTGTCAACGCGCCGCCAAGTGCTTTCAATTTACGCCCAATTCCGCCTTCTGCCGATTGGCAGTTCCATTTGGCCGAAGGTTGCCCGGCGCATTGCCAGTATTGTTACCTGGCCGGAAGTTTGTCCGGTCCGCCCGCCATCCGGGTTTTCGCAAATTTGCCTTCTATCCTAAATAATCTCGAACGTTTTGAACGTTTAAACAAGCCGGTTACTTTTGAGGCCAGTTGTTATACCGACCCTTTGAGTTTAGAACATTTGACTGGCGGGTTGGAAAAGACCATTAAATTTTTTGGCGAACGCGAAAATAGTTATTTGCGCTTTGTTACCAAGTTTGATGCGGTAAAACCTTTGCTAGATATTCCGCACAATGGCCATTCCCGTTTCCGCATCAGTTTAAATGCCGAACCTGTTGCCAAACGTTTGGAAGGCGGCACAGCTTCTGTTCCGGCCCGGATCAAAGCCTTACGTAAATTAGCGCAACCGAAAGAACTGGGCGGCGGCAATTATCCGATTGGTGTGGTTTTAGCGCCTATTATGCCAATACCGGATTGGGAACAGCATTACAGCAATTTGTTCGATCAGTTGGAGCAGAACCTGGATTTTCCTTGTGATCTGACCTTTGAATTGATCAGCCACCGTTTTACGCCGGGTTCTAAAGATGTGTTGATGGAATGGTATCCGAATACGAGTTTGGAAATGGACGAAGCTTCTCGTGCAACGAAAACCAATAAGTTTGGCGGAACGAAATATGTTTACATCAAGGACACAATGAAAGCTTTAAAAACCTTTTTCGAGCAGCAGATTGCCAGGCGTTTCCCAAAGGCTACAATTTTATATTGGACGTAAGCACGCGTTTCCGCAAATCGCTTAAATCTCCTGTTCCGGCTTTTTTTAAATACGGGATAAAACAGATAACAGCAATAACGCCGGCTATACCTTCGGCACAAACAATAGCCGAAGCGCCAAAATAATGCGCTAAAAAACCAATGAGCAAACTGCCGATCGGTGCCATTCCCTGGAAAGCCATTACATAATAACTGATGACCCGGCCACGCATGTTTTCATCCACATGCGTTTGGATGTATGTATTTGATGCGGCAATTTGTGACAACATGCCAAACTCCGCAGCCATAATAAAACACAAAGCCAGCGGAAACAAGCCGGTCAGCGAAAACAAAACCAGGCCGATGGCAAATTGTGCGCTGCAATAAGCAATCACTTTCAGCAGGCTTTTTCCGGGTTTTAAAGTAGTCATGTAAATTGCGCCAAGCAAAGCGCCCAAACCCGATACTGCGTTTAGCCAGCTAAAAGTAGTAACGTTGCCATGAAAGATTTGGGTTGCAAAAACCGGCAGCAAAGTAGAGTAAGGCATCACAAAAAAACTGGTGCAGGCCATCAGCAAAATAACCGAACGTATGCCGGCGTGCTGCTGCAAATACGTATAGCCTTCGCTCAGTCCCAGCCAAATATCCTGCTTGTTGGGCTTTTTTTCGATAGGTGGAATTTTCATCAGCAGCAGCGAAGCAATTACGGCCACAAAGCTGAGGAAGTTGGCCAAAAAACAAATCCCCTCACCAAAACTGCTTAAAATTACGCCTGCTGCAACCGGGCCAAGCAACCGCGCCAGCGTAACCATGGATGAATTTAAAGCGATGGCATTGGGCAAATCTTTTTTATCTTCCACCAAATTAATCATCAGCGATTGCCGGGCAGGCGTATCAAAAGCATTAATGATCCCCAAAACCACACTTAAAATAATAATGATGGTGATATTGTGGTGACCCGTAAGCACCAGCGCAGCGAGCAGCCCGGCCTGGATCATGGAAGCAATTTGTGTAAACAATAAAGTTTTGTAGCGGCTGTGCCGATCTGTAAAAGCGCCGCCATAAGGCGAAAGCAGCATGATCGGGATTTGGCCGGCAAAAACAACTACGCCCAGCATCAGTGCCGAGTGGGTCATGCCGAAGACCAGCCAGCTCACGGCCATTCGTTGCATCCAGGTGCCAATGAGCGAGATGGCCTGGCCCGAAAAGTACAACCTGAAATTGGGGTATTTTAATGCCCTTACTGCCGTTAAATTCATTTTTAAAAATAATTTTTACCAATGCTTCTTTTACCGCATAAAAATTGGTGCCATAAAAACAGCATCCTACTTTTTTAAAGTAGCTTGACTGGCCAAAACCGGTTTTACAATTACCGGCGGTACTGCTTTTGGTTTAGGCGGAGGCGCTGCTTTTTTAGCTTTTCGCGCCAAACCCGGAATGATGGATTCTTTGGAAACCGGCCGGTCTTTTGGCTTCCAGATAAAGCCTTTTAAATATTTGTCGTCATCTTTTAATCGCCCGATAGGCGTTATAAAAGCATCAGGTTTGCTTAAAAGTACAATTTCACTCGGTTTGTTGTTTTTCAGGTTGATCCTGATCCGGCTGCTCAGCGAATGGTTCATGTTGGTAAACTGGTTGTTCTCATAAGTGTAATACAAACTTTCGGCGTTGCCGTCCACAAAAAGCGTACTCAGTTTATTATTCCTGAAAATCCCCCTGATCTTTTTGCCCGAAACCTGGTTAAAGTACGACGAATCACCCTGTGTGTTCACCACAAAAGAAGAACGGATCAAATCCATATTGTCCAGCTTTTTATTTTTAAGCTGAAGGAAAATCGTATCGGCCGTCAACTGCGAACCTTCCGCCCAGATAATCGGTTTGATGTACAAGCGCACTAACGAATCGCTGTTGCTGAACGTGATCGAATCGGCAACAGCCTGTAAATCAGACTTAAATATTTTGGCGCGGTGCCAGGCCGTAATATTCCGAACGCGGGAAGTATCGCTCAAAACCACTTTCCGCGAAGCATAAACCGGGTCTTTTTCCAACGCTTTTTTGATCGAATCCTGTCGTGCGATCCGCAGTTTTCGCAAAGCGGCCGTGTCTGGCGCACGTTTTTTTTCTACTTTCGGCAAAATCATTTTTCCAAAAAATTCGCGGTGCCAGTAAGTGGTGTCCTGCAAGTTCCGCAAATCAAGCTGCACAGCTTCCAGTTCGTTTTTCCCTTTGATGCGTGGTTTTGGCCGCGACCGTGCTTTGATCGAAGTATCGCGCAACCCATATAAACGCATTTTTTCGCGCCTTTCTTTTTCGGCTTTAAAAGTAAGGATTTGCGTTTCCAGCGTATCGGCCGTCATATAAATTGAATCCCGTTTCGTAATCACCGTATCTTTTACCAGCGTTCGGATCGGTTTTTCAGCAACAGCCAGTTTTGCCGGAGAACTTTTTGCCGGTTCGTTTTTTGGCGATGCTGTTTTTACCGTACTATTTTTGGTGTTGGCTTTGGGTTGGTTTTTTGGCGATGCTGTTTTTACCGTACTATTTTTGGTATTGACTACTGGTTGGTTTTTGGGCGATGCTGTTTTTACCGTACTATTTTTGGTGTTTAAAGTTTTTGCAGAAGTTGCCGGTGCTTCTTTTACCGCATATTTTTCGGGATGTTTCAGCGAATCGCGGTTCACCGAATCGCGCTGCTCGGTTACAAAAATCACGTAGGCGTTTTTGGTAACCACCGTCCGTTCCTGCGCTTTGTAATAATTAGCCAAGTCGCCGCGCAGGTTGATGCGTTGCTCGGTATCGTTAAAAACAATGCGGCCATTGGCGCGGCCAAAACCCTTTATGTCGTCAAAAAATAAAGTATCGCCCACTAAAGTTCTGCTTCCGCTGTCGTAACGGTTGTTTTTGGTGCCCAAAGCTTGCTGCGTAATCGTGTTGTACGTGCCAAATTCGGTGTACAACGTGTCGGTTTTTTGGTAGATGTGCGTTGGCCCGTAAAAGTAAGCGATCTTGGAATTGGAGTTGTAACGCATCGTGTCTGATTTTACCAGCGCATCTTTTCCCGTCAAAACCACATTGTACCGAAAATAAGCATCGCGCGAAAAAGCAAAATAATAACCGTTGCGGCTTACCAAAGTGTTCTCTTTTTGGGTGAGTTTTCCGCCTTCAACATAAGTTCCGTAGCGGGTTTGCGTGTTGTAATTAAGGTGGTCGGTGGTTAGCGTGGCATCCTTATCCACCAAAATAACATGGTTGGTCAGGATGGCAATATGCGTGTTGCCGTTGTAGTTTAGCAGATCAGAATAGATATTCAGCGTATCAGCCTGATGGATAACGACGTGGCCAAAAGCATCAAAAGCATTTTTTTGGGGGTAAAAATAAGCGCTGTCGGATTGCAAAGTGGCGTTTTCGTGCTGAAAAGTGCCGTTGTAAACTTTCAGAAAATCTCTATTTTTAGAAAGCACAGTCCTGCTGGAAGAAACCAGGTTAACTTTGGCCGTTTTTTTTTGCTGCGCCCAACCGTAACCGCCCAACAGCAACAAACAAAACGTGATCAATATTTTCTGCACAACACAAAATTAAATTTTTGAACGGGTAACCAAAACAATTAAATTTGAACCTGATGCTTCCCGTACAACAATTTCAGGAATTTGCCCAGCGGCATGCTCTTTTTACCCCGCAAAATTTGGTGCTGGCGGCAGTGAGCGGCGGCAAAGATTCTGTTTTACTGGCGCACCTGCTTAAAAGTTCTGGCTTTAAATTTGCCCTAGCGCATTGTAATTTTTTGCTCCGCGGAGAAGAATCACAGCGCGACCAAAATTTTACTGCAAATTTAGCCGATCAGTTGCAAGTGCCGTTTTTTTTAACAGAATTTAACACCGAAAATTATGCCGCTAAAAACAGCATTTCCATCCAAATGGCCGCGCGGAAATTGCGTTACGAATGGTTCGACCAACTTTGTGCCGAACACAATTATGATTGCATCGCCCTGGCGCACCACCAAAATGACGCCGTTGAAACCATCTTGTTAAACTTAACGCGCGGCACCGGAATTGCCGGCCTGCACGGAATTTTACCGAAAAATGGAAAATTGGTTAGGCCGATGCTGTTTTTATCTAAAGAAAATATAGACCAGATTTGTGCTGAAGAAAAACTGACTTTTGTGGAAGACAGTTCTAACATTTCCACCAAATATGCGCGCAACAAAATCCGGTTGGAAGTAGTGCCTAAGCTGAAAGAACTCAACCCAAACCTCGAAAAAACATTTGAACAAAACCTGGAGCGTTTCCGCGAGTTGGAAGCTTTGCTGGAAAACCAGTTGAAGCAACTGCGCGATACTGTTTTTATCAGGCAAAATTTGGAAACACGGATCAAGTTGGAAAGCCTTCGCCAACTAAATCCACAAAAACTATTGCTTTTTGGTTTGCTGCACGAATTTAATTTTAGCGAACAAGTGGTAAAAGATTTGCTGCTTTCCCTCGAAAAACACTCCGGAAAAGTTTTTGAATCGCCATCGCACCAACTAATTTTAGACCGGACCGAAATCATTATCCATCCCAAAAAAACACTGATAAAAGAAGCATTGCTGATTTTGGAAAACCAAAACGAAATTCATTTCCAGGGTTTTAAGTTGAAGCTTTTGCACGATGATTCAGCCTTGATCGTTAAAAATAACCCGATGGCAGCTTCCGTTGATGCCGAAAAAATCATCTTCCCGCTCACTTTGCGCAACTGGCAAACCGGCGATTATTTTTTCCCGCTGGGGATGCAGCAGCGCCAAAAACTAAGCGACTTTTTTATCCACCAAAAGCTGCCTTTGCACCAAAAATCGAACGTTCCTGTTTTGGTAAATGGCAACCAGGAAATCATTTGGGTTTGTGGTTTCCGGCTGGACGACCGGTACAAAGTGCGCGCCCAAACCAAAAAAGTTGTTATCTTCGAATTGTCCAACCTTGTAACATGAGCACAAAACCGGCTTTTACCGAAAAGCAATACCTCGGCCGCGAGTTTATCCCGATCACCATCCGTTTGGCATTGGCCATCCTTTGTTTTGCCATTTATTTTTTTACCGCCGAGCGCGAGCGCAACGGTGATTTGCTGCTGGTGGTTGGTTTCGGCATTTTGGTGATTTCCATCATCATCGGTTTTATGCTGCATTTCCGTATCAGGGTACTTAACAAAAGTGTGCTGGTTGACGGTTTGTGGACCACGCAATTGGTCAAGATTGACTTAAACAGCATTACCCACGTCGAGCAGAAACCGTATAGCCGTTATATCCTAAACAACCCGGTTTACAATTTGCATAAAAAAGGGACCATCCGTTTTTACACCGGCGGCAATTGTGCGGTGCATTTAACCGACCGGGATGGTTTGGTTTATATCATCGGTTCGCTATATCCAAATGAATTGGAACGGGCGATTTTGGGGGAAATGGGGAAGCGTTAATTTTTTTGTTAATAGTTCATAGTCAATTGTTAACGGTTTGAAAATTTGCACTTAAATATTTATCCAGCTAAACCAAGTACTTTAAATAGTTAACACCTATATCCAAGACATAAAAGAAATTTTATCTAAAGCGCGACAAACAGCATATACTGCCATTAACGCTTCAATGGTACAAGCTTATTGGCAAATAGGCAAACGGATTGTAGAACAAGAACAAGAAGGGGAAAAGCGTGCAGCATACGGTGGGCAGGTTTTAAAGGAATTATCAATAGCACTTACTACTGAATTTGGAAAGGGGTTTTCCGCTGCTAATCTTCGTAACTTCAGGCAGTTTTATCTAACTTATCCTAACCAGAAGATTTGCTACACACTGTGTAGCAAATTAACCTGGAGCCATAACAGGTTAATCATGAGGATTGATGATACTGATGCCCGAAATTGGTATCTAAAAGAAGCAGCAGAGCAAGGATGGAGTGTAAGGGCTTTGGAACGTAATTTGGATACACTTTACTATCAGCGCTTGCTTTCTTCGCAAAAAGGGCAGAAGAGTTTAACGGATAGCCAATCATTAGAAAAATCAAATCCTGCCGACTTTATAAAAGACCCTTATGTTTTTGAGTTTTTAAATATTCCCCAACCATTTACTTCATCAGAAAAGGAAATAGAAACGGCTCTTATCGAAAACCTCCAACAGTTTTTGTTAGAATTAGGCAAAGGATTTTCCTTTGTAGGAAGGCAATTTAGGATCAGTTCAGAAACAGAGCATTACTATATTGATCTCGTTTTTTACAATTATCTGCTCAAATGTTTTGTTTTGATTGACCTTAAAGCAGGAAAGTTGTCGCATCAGGATATTGGGCAGATGGATATGTACCGCAGAATGTTTGATGACTTGAAAAAAACCGAAGGCGATAACCCTACCATTGGTATTATTCTTTGTATGGAAAAAAGCGAAACGGTAGTAAAATATTCTGTAATGAATGATAATCCTGCACTGTTTGCTGCAAAATACAAACCATATCTTCCCACAGAAGCAGAATTGATTACAGAAATAGAAAGGGAAAAAATAAGGTTAAAACTATTAAACGTTAAACATGAATAAGCCTTAATTTTTACTTTCCCCTCACACCGCCCCACTTGCCACTCCTCATAAAAAACTTATATTTGCAGCACTCCACACTATCAAAGTTTGGTTTATACAGAAGAGGTGAGAGGTCAGGCTCTAAAACCCTCTGGCAACCCGCAAATTTGTGATGCAAGGTGCCAAATCCTGCTCCGCAAGGAGGACTATAAATTGAAAAATGAAAAGAACTGTTTTTACCACCCTTTTTTGTACGCCTGCCATCATTGACAAAGGCTTTTGTTTAGGTTTTATCCATAATTTATATTGATGAAAACAAAAGAAATCAATCGGAAAACAGCAGGAGCAAATACCCCACAAAATCCATAGATTATATGACGGAAGTTCAAACTAAACTCCTGCAACTGAAAAAAGAGGTTAAAAATATACCGCTAAAAGAAGCATTGCAATTGGTGGCAGCGCGTTTTCCGGGGCAGGTTGCTTTTTCCACTTCTTTTGGGATGGAAGACCAGGTGATTACACATGTGATCGGAAAAAATAAAATCCCGATGAAGGTTTTTACGTTGGACACCGGTCGGCTTTTTAACGAAACGTACGAAGTTTGGTCGGCCACGGCAAATGCTTTTGATTTGCAAATTGACCCTTATTATCCGGATGCCGAAGAAATTCAGAATTTTGTAAGAGAAAAAGGCATTAACAGCATGTATTTGTCCGTTGATAACCGAAAAGAATGTTGCCGCATCCGCAAAATTGAGCCGTTAAAAAGAGCATTACAAGGCGTGGCGGTTTGGGTTACGGGCGTTCGTGCGGCGCAATCCGTAAATCGGCAAAACTTTAAGATGTTTGAGTGGGACGATGCTTTTCAACTCATCAAATTCAACCCGCTGCTGCACTGCAGCGACCAGGATGTGGCCGATTTCGTTCAGCAAAACAACACGCCTTACAACAAATTACACGATCAGGGTTTTTTAAGCATCGGCTGCGCGCCTTGCACGCGTGCCATCCATTTTGGCGAAGACCCACGTGCCGGCCGCTGGTGGTGGGAAGATTCTAAAAAAGAATGCGGCTTGCATCAAACCAAAATACTGGCTGATATTACCGACCCGGAATTAACACAAAACGACTTACATTCATGATTTCCAACCATTTAAAAGAACTGGAAGAAGAATCCATTTATATTATGCGCGAAGTGGCTGCGCAATTTGAGCGGCTTGCTTTGCTGTTTTCGGGCGGAAAAGACTCGATCACGCTGGTTCATCTGGCGCGAAAAGCTTTTTATCCCGCCAAATTTCCGTTTCCGCTGGTGCATATTGATACCGGACACAACTTCCCCGAAACGATTGAATTTCGCGATCAATTGGTCGGAAAAGTTGGTGCCCAACTGATCGTTCGTTACGTGCAGGACAGCATCAACCAGAAAAAAGCAACCGAAGAAACCGGAAAATATGCCAGCCGGAACAGTCTGCAAACGGTAACGCTTTTGGATACGATTGAAGAATTTAAGTTTGATGCCTGCATCGGCGGCGCACGGCGCGACGAAGAAAAAGCGCGTGCCAAAGAACGTATTTTCTCGGTTCGTGATGAGTTTGGTTCCTGGGAACCGAAACGCCAGCGGCCGGAATTGTGGGGACATTTAAACGGCCTAATCAATTATGGTGAAAATGTGCGTTGTTTCCCGATCAGCAACTGGACGGAACTGGATGTTTGGAATTATATCAAACAGGAGAAATTGGATTTGCCAAGTATATATTTCACCCATCCGCGCGAAGTTTTGGTACGTGATGGCCAGCTTTTCCCGTATTCCGAATATTTAAATATGGATGGCGAAGAAGTTTTTACCAAAGATGTGCGTTTCCGTACCGTTGGTGATATGACTTGTACCGCTGCTGTTTCTTCTACCGCCGGAACTTTGGATGATATTATTGAGGAAATTAAATCTTCCCGTATTTCAGAACGGGGAGCGAGGATGGATGATAAACGTTCTGAAGCGGCGATGGAAAAACGGAAACTGGCAGGATATTTTTAAGGCGAAAGGTAGGAGGGTGGAAGGTAGTAAGGCAAAAGGTGAAAGGTAGAAAGGTAGCCGCCATACTTCCCCTCTCGAGAGGGGTCAGGGGTGTGTCCTTCTCCACATAAAAAACATTGATAAAAACAGTATCAAAAACACATATACTGTTTTTATCACCAAAAAATCAACATGGAACTTTTAAAATTTTCAACCGCGGGTAGTGTAGATGATGGCAAAAGCACGCTCATCGGCAGGTTGTTGTACGATACCGGTTCGCTAACCGAAGACCAGTTGGAAGCCGTGGAAACAGCCAGCAAACGCAAAGGCTTTGATTATTTAGACCTTTCTTTGCTGACCGACGGTTTAAGTGCCGAGCGTGAGCAAGGCATCACCATTGATGTGGCGCATATTTATTTTGCTACGGCCAACCGCAAATTTATCATCGCCGATACGCCCGGACACGTTGAATATACACGCAACATGGTTACCGGCGCGTCCAATTCGCGGCTTTCTATTATTTTGATTGATGCGCGAAAAGGTGTGATCGAGCAAACGCAACGGCATTTTTTTATCGCTAATTTGCTGCAGATTCCGGAGATTGTCGTAGCCGTCAACAAAATGGATTTGGTGGATTTTAAGCAGGCAAAATTTGAGGCGATAAAAGAAGCATTCCTGCAATTTACGCAAGGTTTCCCCAACTTTAAACAAAACATTACGTTCATCCCGATCTCGTCCTTAAAAGGCGACAACGTGGTGAACGAATCCGAAAATATGCCGTGGTACACAGGGAAATCGTTGTTGCATTATTTAGAAAATGTGGACGTTAACAGCCATGTGAACAAAAAAGATGCGCGTTTCCCTGTTCAATATGTCATCCGTCCGCATTCCGAAGAATTTCATGATTACCGCGGTTATGCGGGAAGGGTGATCAGCGGAGATTTTAAAGTTGGCGAGGAAGTTACGGTGCTGCCTTCCCAACAAAAATCGAAAGTAAAACAAGTGGTTACGTTTGATGGCGATCTGGAAACGGCGGAAACTAATTCGTCCGTTACGTTATTGTTGGAAGATGAGGTGGACGTAACCCGCGGAAATATGCTGGTAAAAACAGCAAACCCGCCGCAAATTGATAAAGAAATTACGGCCGATATTTGCTGGATGGACGTGCAGCCTTTGATTCAGGGCGGAAAATATCTGATCGAACACAGCCACAATCTGATCAAAGCGATTGTCAGAGAAGTGGATTACATCGTCCATACCAGCACTTTAAATAAAGATACGGGGACTAAAACCATCAAACTAAACGATATTGCACGCGTAAAAATCAAAACCGCGCAACCACTTTTTTTCGATGCTTATGAACAAAATCAGGCCAACGGTTCTTTCATTTTAATCAACGAACAAACAAAAAACACGGTGGCGGCGGGAATAATTGTTTAAACGCGTGTAGGGGCGATTCATGAATCGCCCTATTGATCCAATTACATTAACAAGGGCGATTCATGAATCGCCCCCACATAAAAAAATGCAAATCAACCTCAGCAGAAAAAATAAAGCTTACCATTTTGAAGCGTTAAACGAACAAGGCAATACGTTGAATATGGATTCCAGCCCGGCAATTGGCGGCGAAAACCAGGGTTTCAGGCCGATGGAAACATTGCTGGCAGGTTTGGGCGGATGTAGCGCGATTGATATGATTTCGATCCTGAAAAAACAAAAAGAACCGCTGGAAGATTTGCAAATCAGCATCAACGGCAAACGTTTTGAAGGAAAGGAGCCATCTTTGTTTGAAACTATTGATATTGAGTTTCATGTTTTTGGGCAGGTAAACGAAGCAAAAATACAGCGGGCTTTGGAATTGACTTTCGATAAGTATTGTTCTGTTGCTCAAATTCTGAATAAAACCGCAAAAATTAATTTTTCCTACAAGCTCAACTAAATACCAATGAGTCAGCATTTTGAAACACAAGCCGTTCGAACCCAATTAGAACGCAGCCAGTACAAAGAACATTCTGTGCCGATTTACATGACTTCCAGCTACAAGTTTGACGATGCGGAAGAAATGCGCGCGTTGTTTACCGGCGAACAGGAAGGCAATATTTACAGCCGTTACGCCAACCCGAACGTGGATGAATTTATCACCAAAATGGCGATTTTGGAAGGCGCGGAAGACGGCTGGGCAACGGCAACCGGCATGGCGGCTATTTTTACCACTTTCGCTACATTTTTAAAACAGGGCGACCATGTGCTTTCGAGTCGTTCGGTTTTTGGTTCTACGCACCAGTTGCTCAACAATATTTTGCCAAAATGGGGCATCAGTTATACGTATGCTGATCTCGATAAAACCGAGCAATGGGAAGCGGCCATCCAGCCCAACACCAAAATGATTTTTGTGGAAACGCCTTCCAACCCCGGCATTGATATTATTGATTTGGAATGGCTGGGCAACTTCGCCAAAAAACACCAAACGTTGCTGGTGGTAGATAACTGTTTTGCAACGCCTTACCTGCAACAACCGATTAAATACGGAACGGATTTGTCCATCCATTCGGCCACAAAATACATAGACGGGCAAGGCCGTGCTTTAGGCGGGATTATTTTAGGCCGAAGCGAACTGATCCGCGAAATTGAAGGTTTTGCAAGGCATTCCGGCCCGGCTTTGTCGCCGTTTAATTCCTGGATTTTAAGCAAAAGCCTGGAAACATTGGCCGTTCGAATGGACCGGCATTGCGAAAGCGCGCTGAAAGTTGCCACAGCTTTGGAAGCAAACCCGGAAGTGGAATTGGTAAAATATCCTTTTCTGCCTTCGCATCCGCAGTACGAAATTGCCAAAAAACAAATGAAACAAGGCGGCGGCATCATCACTTTTATCCCGAAAGGTGGTTTGGAACGGGCAGCCAAATTTTTGGATTCACTAAAAATGTTTTCGATCTCGGCTAATTTGGGCGATACACGTTCCATCGCAACACATCCGGCTTCGAGTACACATTCAAAATTGACGGAAGAACAGCGCAATGAAGTTGGTATCCAGCAGGGAACTATTCGTTTGTCCATCGGATTGGAGCATGTTGATGATATTTTGCAAGATATTGAGCAAGCGTTGAAAGCCTCGGTTTTGGAGCCGGTGGAAGCATCGCACTAAAGTAAAATTTATGCCGGTAAAAGAAGTATCGGATTTCAATGCTTCTTTTATCGGTATAAAAATCCAATAATTGTATATTAATTCTATAGAGTAAAATGCAGAGTTTTAGAACCGAATTGGAAAACCCCGTGGTGGAAAAAGACATTCTGGACCTGGAGAAAAAGATCCGTTTGTTTCGTGAAGGAAAAATAGATGATGAGAAATTCCGCAGCCTGCGTTTGGCGCGCGGCGTTTACGGCCAGCGGCAGCAAGGCGTGCAAATGGTGCGCATCAAATTGCCTTACGGAAAAATTTCGACGCAGCAATTGAGCAAGATCAGCGATGTTTCTGATGAATATGCAACCGGAAACCTGCACATCACCACCCGGCAGGATATTCAAATCCACTTTGTTAGTTTAGATAGGACGCCGCAATTGTGGGCCGAACTGGAAGAAGACGATATTACTTTGCGTGAAGCCTGTGGAAATACCGTTCGCAACGTAACCGCTTCGGCGATGGCCGGCATTGACCCAAAAGAACCTTTTGATGTTTCGCCTTACGCACATGCGGTTTTTGCTTATTTTTTGCGAAACCCGATTTGTCAGGAAATGGGCCGCAAGTTTAAGATCGCTTTTTCTTCTTCCGAGGATGATTCTGCCTTTGCTTTCATGCACGATCTGGGTTTTATCCCAAAGGTGAAAATTGAGAATGGCATAGAAATAAGAGGTTTCAGGGTAGTGATTGGCGGAGGTTTAGGTTCGCAGCCGTACATGTCTGATGCGGTTACCGATTTTATGCCCGTAAACCAGATCATTCCTTTTGCAGAAGCTGTGCTGCGGATTTTTGACCGCTACGGTGAACGCAACAAACGCCATAAAGCACGGATGAAATATATGGTACAGGAAATTGGTGCCGAAGAATTGATCCGTTTGGCAGAAGCAGAACGTTTGGCTTTAAAGAATAAAACTTTTGAGATCAGCACGTTTGAGCACGAAACGGTTATCCCAAACCAGGAAATTTTAAGTGCCGAAATCAGCAATCCTTTGAAATATGAGCAATGGCTTAAAACCAACGTCTTCCCGCAAAAACAACCGGATTTTGTCGCCATTGGTTTGCGCATTCAAAACGGAGACATAAAAACGCCAATTGCACGGCAATTAATTCACTTAGTAAAAACAGCAGCGGCCGATGATATTCGTTTAACCAACACTCAAGGCATGTTACTGAAATTCGTTCGCGAAGAAAATTTGCCCTACGTTTTTGAAGAACTGAACAAGCTGAACCTGGCCGAACCCGGTTTTGAAAGCATGGCCGATATTACTTCCTGCCCCGGAACGGATACCTGTAATCTGGGAATTTCCAACAGCACCGGCATCACGCGCGAACTGGAGAAAGTGATCAAAAACGAGTTTCCGGATTTGATTTACAATACCGATATCAAGATCAAGATCAGCGGTTGCATCAATTCCTGCGCGCAACATGCGATGGCCAGCATCGGTTTCCACGGTTCGAGCATGAAGATTGACAAGATGGTTGCGCCTGCTTTACAAGTGCTTCTCGGCGGCGGCCCAACCGGGAACGGTGCAGGCGTTGCTGCGGATAAAGTAATTAAAGTACCAAGCAAAAGAGGGCCGCAAGTGCTGCGCGATTTGTTGCACGATTATCAAACCAATTCCATTGAAGGCGAATTGTTTAACCAATATTATAACCGTCAGGGTAAAATTTATTTTTATGATTTGCTGAACCCTTTGGGCGATACCAAAACGGTTAAGCCGGATGATTTTATCGATTGGGAACATTCTGAACCATACAAAACCGAAATTGGTGTGGGCGAATGTGCCGGTGTGATGATTGATTTGGTGGCGACTCTTTTGTTGGAATCCGAAGAAAAACTGGACAATGCAGATGCTTCTTTTAAGGCACAAGATTTTGCCGATGCCATTTATTACGCTTATTCCGCTTTTGTGCACACGGCAAAAGCGATGCTGATTTCTGAAAATATCAAAACCAATACGCAGGCTGGCATCATCACGGATTTCGACCAAAACTTTGTGGCAAACAATAAAATCGAGCTGCATTTAAGTTTTGAAGATTTGGTTTACCAGATCAACCAGCAGGAACCGGGCGAAGAGTTTGCCGCTTATTATATTGAGCAGTCCAAATTGTTCAAGCAAAAGGCAGCCGATTTCCGCAATGCACAACTTTTGGAGAAAACCATAATTTAACCTGCTAAAAACAGCATGGCAACCGACGAAGCACTTACCGCAAAAACAGTTGAAGTGAACACGCTTTTTCCGGTTTTTTTAAAGCCGGACAAGCTGAATATTTTGCTGGTTGGCGGCGGTTATGTGGCGATGGAAAAGCTGGAAGCGATTTTTGGCAACTGCCCTGAAGCCAATGTGAAACTGGTTGGGCGCGAGGTTTCTGTGGAAATCAAAAATTATGCCGATAAAAGAAGCATTCCGTTTGAGGAACGTGCTTTTGCAGAAACCGATTTGCTGGCCAAAGATTTGGTGATTGTTGCTATTGACGATAAAAACGTGAGCCGGCAAATTTACCAGCTTTGCAAAGCGCACAAGATTTTGGTGAACGTTGCCGATACGCCGGATTTGTGCGATTTCTACCTCAGTTCCATTGTACAAAAAGGTAATCTTAAAATTGCGATCTCAACCAACGGCAAATCGCCAACGGTGGCCAAACGTGTTAAAGAAGTTTTGAATGAAACTTTTCCGGCAGAGATTAACGACGTGTTGACGAACATGACGCAAATCCGCCAGAAGCTAAACGGCGATTTTTCCGACAAAGTAAAACAGTTAAACGCCATTACTTCCGGTTTGGTGAATGAGCAGCAGCAACCGGCGAAAGTTAAAATTACGCGCCCGGTTGCCATTACTTTGGCCATTTTATCGGCTTTTGCTTTGATGGTTTTAGGCCATGTCTTGTTCACTTACCTTAACCACGAACGCATTTTAAACGTGCAGGATTGGCTGAGCGCACAGTTTAACCAGCAATTGTTGCTGTACATGCTGGGCGGTTTTACCGCTTCGCTGATTGACGGTGCCTGCGGTATGGCTTACGGCGTAACTTCTACCACTTTTTTGCTTTCGCTGGGCATTCCGCCTGCCGCGGCAAGTGCCAGTGTTCATGCTTCCGAAGTTTTTAACAATGGTGCTTCCGGTTTAATGCACTGGAAATCAGGCAACGTCAACTTTAAACTCTTTAAAAAACTGTTGATCCCGGGAATTATTGGTGCCGTTGCCGGTGCTACTATTTTATCTTCATTGCATCAATACAGCCAGTATTTAAAACCGGTTGTGGGCTGTTATACTTTATTTCTGGGCGTGCTGATTATCCGCAAAGCACTAAACAAAACACGCCCAACTACTAAAATTAAAAAGATTGGTTTGCTGGCCGGGATTGGGGGTTTACTGGACGCTATTGGCGGCGGCGGCTGGGGACCGATTGTTACCACCGGGTTAATTGCCGGCGGCCGAAACGTGCGTTACACCATCGGCACTTCTACCTTAACCAAAGGCTGCGTGGCTTTTACCAGCGCCGTTACCTTTATTTTGCTCATAGGTTTGCACCATTTCCAGGTTATTTTGGGGTTGGTTTTGGGCGGAATGATTGCCGCGCCGATAGCGGTCCGCATCTCCAATAAATTACCGGTAAAAACACTGATGCTGTTTGTTGGCGTGGTGGTTATTTTGGTTTCGCTGCGAATTGTATCGTCTTTGTTCATCTAAAAACAATCGCTAAAATTCTTTATTTTTGTTGGATTGCTCCAGATTAAACCTTTAAGCCATTGCTCACCAAAAAAACAAAATACGCTGTAAAAGCCTTGATGGCGTTGGCCCGGAATACCGAAAACAAGCCGATGCTGATTGCTGATATTGCCAAAGGCGACCAGCTGCCCAAAAAATTTTTGGAAGCCATTTTACTGGAACTAAAGCGTGGAGGATTTTTAAGCAGTAAAAAAGGTGCGGGCGGCGGCTATTATCTGCTTAAATCAGCCGAAGAAATTAAGCTTTCGGCTATTATCCGCGTGATTGACGGGCCGATTGCTTTGCTGCCTTGCGTGAGTTTAAATTTTTACGAGAAATGTGCCGAATGTGTGGACGAGCATTACTGCGGCATCCGCGATGTGATGGCCAACGTACGCGATGCAACGTTGAAGATTTTGGGCGATACGAGCATTGCCAATATGGTAAAGCGGGAAGATACGTTGGCGAAGGCAGAAGGGAAAGTGGCGGATGATCGGGTGGTGGGATAGGATTTTGTTATTTATAATTGATGATATACCATGCAAAAAATCACAACCTTTTTAACTTTTAACAACCAGGCCGAAGAAGCCGTAAACCTGTATGTTGCTGTTTTTAAAGATGCAAAAATCAACAGCATCAGCAGAAATGGCGAAACGGTTTTTTCGGTAACCTTTCAATTATTCGGACAAAACTTTTATGCGTTGAATGGCGGCCCGCATTTTACTTTTTCGCCAGGCATCTCTTTGTTGGTGAATTGCGAAACGCAGCAGGAAGTGGATGGATTGTGGGAAAAGCTTTCGGAAGGCGGCGAAAAAGGGCGTTGCGGCTGGTTGAAAGATAAGTATGGTGTTTCCTGGCAAATTATTCCTTCGGCTTTGGGCCAATTGATGCAGGATAAATATCCCGAAAAATCAAAACGCGTAATGCAGGCGATGATGCAAATGAACAAGATTTTAATTGCGGATTTGCAAAAAGCTTATGACGGATAAAGGTTTTCAGTCATGCCGAACTTGTTTCGGCATCCCACATGAAAAGTAATTTAACTTTCTGTCTTGAGAAGTTTTTGAAATAAGTTCAGAACGAAAAACGAATACTTCTTTTACGAGGTAAAAATTGGTGTTGATGTTTTTGTCATGCCGAACTTGTTTCGGCATCCCACAAGATTGGTTTTTAAATTTGCATGAGGGATCCTGAAACAAGTTCAGGATGACAAATTACTTGCGAACTTTATAACCCACACAATAATAAACCCAAAACTTCCGCGCATTGGCATTTCCATTTTTGATAATGATAGGATTTAATTCCTGCACATCCTCAAAATACAATTTCAATTCGGGCGGAATAGTTCCGTGTTTATCCGTGTTTTTGAAACCAGGATCAGAATCAACAAAAAGCGCATTTTTACCTGCTAAAAGAAGCATGTTATCGCCCACATAATCAAACTGTAAAGCCGGTTGGTGAAAGATGTTTTGCGCATAGATTTTTTGGGGAAGGAAAAAGCTGAGTTCGGCACTGGTTTTATAACCATCGGCAGAAAAAATAAACGTGTTGGGATAAGTTTTTTGTAGGATTTCTACCCGGTTTGCCAGTTGCTTCCAACCAAACCAAGTGTCATCGCTTTTAATTTGCACAGGATAAAAAATAACTTCGATGGCAAAAGCGAGGTGCAAAACGGCCGCTATCCAAACGTTGATCCGGACAGACTTTCGGGAAATAAAGATCGCCAGAAAAATAAAACCGGTAATGTAGGAAGGCATCATCCAATTGATTTTGACCCAATAAAACAGGCTGATCAAAAAGAAGCCCAGAAACGCAGGCAAAAAAAAGCACAGTAAAAACAGTATCGGGTCGGTTGGCAGTTGCCATTTAACCAGCACTTTTTTGATGGTTTTAAAAGTAAGTGCAACCAATCCGAAGAACGCTACCGGAAGCAGCAGAAAGAGTTGTGTGCCGATCGTCCCCAAAAACAGTTTTGGTTTGAGTTGGAATTTGGCAATATCGCCTGTCCTGTTGGCGGACTGGAACAAAAACGAGGCAAAATGATGCTGGTAATTCCAGTAAAAAACCGGGAATGTTACCAGAACCGACACCAGCAAACACAGCCACAGCCAGCCGGAAAGCAGCAACTTTCGATATTGATTGGAAAAAATCAGGAACAAGATCAAACCGATTTGCAGCAAAACGGCCGTGTATTTACTATCGAAAGCCAATCCCATCAGCAAACCGGCCAGCAGCCAGTACAATTTTTGCTGCCTAAAAACAGCATGGTAAAGCGCAATTAAACTCAATGTCCAAAATAGTAAAAGCGGAACGTCCGGCGTGGAAATGGTGGAAAGGATAGAAACCAGGAAAGTTGAACCGATCAGTACCAACGCCAAATTTTGCTTTTGCTTCGGCAAAAAACAACCGGCCAATTTATAAAAAGCAAAAAGTGTTAAGCTGGTTACGGTAAAATCGGCCAGCTTGATGACGAAAACGTGTTTCCCAAAAATGGTGGTGAATAAACGAAGTAAATAACCGATCATGCCCGGGTGGTCGAAGTAAGACCAAGCCAAGTGCTCGCCGTAAAAATCGTAGTAAGCATCTTGCGGCATCATCCCAAAAAACGGCAGCAACAGCAAGCGGAAAAGCTGGAAGGCGAACAGGATGGCGAGAAAAGGATGCTGTTTGTAAAAGTTGTGAATGATATTCATTTTTGCATTTTGTCATCTCGACCGTAGGGAGAGATCTTCATCAAATTGAAAGGATTTTTATTGCTTTAAAGAAGATTTCTCCCTACGGTCGAAATGACAAAACGGCCGGTTTATCCATTTCCTAATGCTTCTTTTATCACCTAAAATCTTACATCTTCAATCCAATCTCCCTTAACCGTTCATCCAAATATTCGCCCGCAGTTGCATCCGGATAAGCTTTTGGATGCGCTTCGTCAATGCAAGTATCCAAACAAGCCAAACTAACCGTAGATTTTGGGTGCAGGAAAAACGGGACCGAATAACGTGAAGTTTTCATTAGTTCGCGCGGCGGATTTACCACACGATGCGTAGTAGAACGTAGTTTGTTGTTGGTTAAACGTTGCAGCATATCGCCTACGTTAACCACAATATCTTCGCCGTGTGCTTTTACCGGAAACCATTCGCCTTCGCGGGTCAGCACTTCCAATCCATCGGCACTGGCACCAATCAATAAAGTAATCAGGTTGATGTCTTCGTGTGCGCCGGCACGAACGGCATCATCAGGAACGGCATCGGGGTTTTCTATCGGGAAATAATGGATGCCGCGCAAAATAGAATTGCCGTTGTGCACTTTATCGTCAAAATAATTCTCCGGCAGTTCTAAATAAACGGCGATGGCACGCAGCAAATGTTCGCCGGCCTGTTCTAATTTCTGGTAAACTTCCCGGGTTACAGGGTTAAATTCGGGTAGTTCTTTTACCGTTAAATTTTCAGGATATAATTCTTTCACCGGGTCGCCATCGGTAACCGTTTGCCCGATTTGCCAAAACTCTTTTAAATCCGGTGTTTTGGCGTCTCTTGCTTTTTCGCGGCCTTTGCTGGTGTAGCCGCGCTGCCCGGCCAGTTCGGGTTTTTCGTAACTTAGTTTGATTTCATCCGGCAACGAAAACAGTTTTTGCACCTGCTCGTATAATTTGGCAATCAGCTCTTTGCTTAAACCGTGGTTGCTCACGGTGATGAAACCGGTATCGTTAAAGGCTTGGCCAACTTCGTTTGAAAAGCTTTTTTTGTCATCGGCAGAACCATTGATATAGGTGTTTAAATCTACACGGGGAATATTTATCGTTTTCATACAGGAACAATTTGCTGCTAAAAATACTTATTCTGATGCAATTGCAGCAGGTGTTGCCAAAATAGGCAAATTCACTGTTGCTGAAAAAATGGTGCTAAAAGAAGCATCAGACTGATATATCCGCCTGGAAATTAAACGATTTTGTTGATTATCAGTCGAAATAAATATTACCTGTTAACCTTATATAAAACCTTGCCATGATAAATATACTTCGAAAAGCAACAGCCGCATTTATGCTGGTTTTAGCGATAATTTGTTGCCTAAATATACCTGCGGCAAATGCACAACCCGGCGCAACCGTAACGATGCAAACTTTTTACGACGAGCTGGAGCCTTACGGACAATGGATTGACGACCCCGAATTGGGCTATGTTTGGGCACCCGATGTGGACCAAAGTTTTAAACCTTATGCCACCAACGGCCATTGGGTAGAGACCGAATATGGCAATACCTGGGTTTCTGATTATGATTGGGGCTGGGCAGCTTTCCATTACGGCAGGTGGCGTTACGATAATAATTACGGCTGGGAATGGATACCCGGAACAGAATGGGCACCGGCCTGGGTAAACTGGCGTACCGGCGGCGATTATTACGGTTGGGCCCCGCTTGGCCCCGGCATTGATATTGATGTTGCTATTGGCAGCGGCTATTATGCGCCTAACAACTACTGGGTTTTTGTGCCGAGGCAATATTTGTGCTCGCCTTCCATCAACCGTTATTATTTGCCGCCCAGCCGTAATGTGGTCATCATCCGCAATACAACCATTATCAACAATGTTTATAACGGTGGCAGCCGCAGGTATATCAGCGGGCCGCGGCCGGCAGAAATTGAACGATATGCCGGAAGCCGGATCAATGTTTACAACATCAACAACAATAACCGGCCGGGCGCAACCAGGATCAATAACAATACCATTAACATTTACAGGCCGGAAATTGCTGCCAATGGCTACGGAAACAACCGGCCTGCCCCAACCCGAGTTGTTAACCGTGGCAGTTATGATGCCAACCGCACGAACAATAATAACAATAATTATGGGCGCAACAACGGCAACCCAAACAACAATGGCAGGTTTGGCAATTCGCGCCAGTGGGGCGGCCAGGGAAATGGCGCTGTGCAAAACAACAATCCGGCAAACCCGAATTATGGCGGAAACAGCAACAATGGTTATGGCCGACCTGCCCGGACAGACAACCCGAACAGCAATAACAGACAGTTTCCGCAACGTGGCGAAACATCAAACCCGAATGTGAACAACAATACGGGCATTAACAATCCGGGAAGTGTGCCGCCTGCAGCTGCAAACGGAAACAACCCTTATAATCCAAATGGCAGGCAAGCCAGGGAGAACCAGGCTTTGCCCAATACAAACACGCAGCCAGCCAATGATTGGCGCAGTTCCAGGAATTTTGACCGGAACAGAAACCGTGCGCAGGACAACCAGCTAATCCAACAAAACCAGGCGCAACAACAGCAAATGCAGCAGCAGCGCGAACAACAAAACCAGCAACGCCAGCAACAAATGCAGCAACAACGCGAGCAGCAAATACAGCAAAACCAGGCGCAACAACAACAACAAATGCAGCAGCGCGAGCAACAGAACCAACAACGCGAGCAGCAAATGCAGCAACAACGCGAACAACAAATGCAACAAAACCAGGCGCAACAACAGCAAATGCAGCAGCAGCGCGAACAACAGAACCAGCAACGCCAGCAGCAACGCGAGCAGCAAATGCAACAACAAAACCAACAGCGAGAACAGCAGCGCCAGCAACAGATACCACCGCCACAACAACAAGCGCGCCCTGCAAGGCAAGACGTGCCGGAACGCGGCAGGCCGGAACGGATTTAAAAATAAATTCCACTTTCAACAAAAAAGCTTTTCCCGTTTTGGAAAAAGCTTTTTTTATGTGTATAAAATCACAAGTGTTTTGGCTAAAATAGAATCAGAAGGATTTGTTGGGATTACAGCAATTAATGTTCGAGCAAAGATTGCTTCAAACAATACATGCTTCTTTTAGCACCTAATTTTAAGGTTTTCGGTTGCGGTGTTTTTTAAATAGGGCTTTATTTTTTCCAAAAGTCCGTCGGGCGTATAAGGTTTTAAAAAGTAGTCGGTTAAGCCTTCGTCTTTCAGGTTTTCTAAATCCAAACCAAAAACGCTTCCGGTCAGGGCGATTATCGGCAACTGCTGGTATTTTTCATCGGGCAATAACCTGATTTTCCGGGTCGCCATAAAGCCGTCCATCACCGGCATGTGCAAATCCATCAGCACCAAATCGTAATCTTTTTGGATAACTGTTTTGTAGGCTTCCAGCCCGTTTTCCACGCAGTCGGCTTCTATTCCCCATTTAAAAAACAGCTTTTTGGCCAGTTTGCAATTGATCGCATTGTCATCTGCAACCAAAACTAAACCATGCGGCTTTTCGGCATTGCTGTTTAATTGGATTTGGTTTAATGCTGCTTTCAACGGTCGTAATTTTTGCTGATGGCATCACCTTAAACCTGTTTTTATTTTGGTGATGCTATTAACATTGTTTACGGATTACGTTGCGCAAGGTTATAAAAGCTTACGGGCTGATGCTTCTTTTATCGCCTAAAAATTGGTGTTGTGTTTTTTGTCATGCCGAACTTGTTTCGGCATCCCACAAGCTTGGTTTTTTACTTTTCAGGAGGGATTCTGAAACAAGTTCAGGATGACAAGTTGATGCTTCTTTTATCGCCTAAAAAGTGGTGTTGTGTTTTTTGTGATGCCGAACTTGTTTCGGCATCCCACGTGCTTGGTTTTTTACTTTTCACGAGGGATTCTGAAACAAGTTCAGAATGACAAATTAATGCTTCTTTTATCGCCTAAAAATTGGTGTTGTGTTTTTTGTCATACCGAACTTGTTTCGGCATCCCACATGCTTGGTTTTTACTTTTCAGGAGGGATTCTGAAACAAGTTCAAAATGACAATTTAATGCTTCTTTTATCAACCAAAAATAAGGTTGATAAAAAAAGCATTGGCTAAAATGAACACGAAAGCTTTAACCGCTTAATCGTCGTCTTTTTTCTTCTTTTTTTCCAGCAATACAAAAGCACTGCGTTTTGGTGCAGGCATCACGGCGTTTTCGCCTTTGACGGATTTCCAGACCACTTCGTTCAGTTCGAGATTCGGCACGGCATCTTCTTTGGCAAAATTAAATTTTTCAGAACGTTTGCTGCTTCCGTTCACGGCTACGTTGCGTTGCTCTAAATTAACCTGGGCAGGTTTTGCAACATAAGGTGTAAAATCGGGCTTGCTGGTAAAGCAATCAAACAAAGGCACGGCAGCGGCATCGTATTGGCTCATGGGCGGCAAACCCAAAATCAGTTCGATAGTGCGCAACACGCCGGAAGTTGAATACATATTGTGCGAAACCGCACTGCGCTTAACATAAGGGCCGGCCACAAAAACCGGCGAACGGTGCGCATCAATATGGTCGGGACCGTTTTGGGCATCGTCTTCCAAAATAAAAACCACAGATTCCTTCCAAACCGGGCTTTTAGAAAGGTGTTCGATAAACTGGCCAATCGCCAAATCATTATCGGCAACGCAGGCAGTAGGAGAAATAGCACCTTTTCTTTGTCCGCTGGTGTGGTCGTTGGAAATGCGGATGGTGTTAAACTGAGGGACAGCGTTTTGAGTAACCAGCGAATCAAAATCGTGCGCCCAAATCTCCACCCGTTTTACATCTTTTACGGCCATATCAAAACCCGGCGATTGTTTGCAATAATGGTTTTCCAATGATTTTAAACTTGCTTTGCCGGTTGCGCCATCCGTTACAAACTCGCCGTAAGTGCGGTAAGTTAAACCGGCGCGCTGGCAGTAGTCCCAAATAAAACCATCGCGCGGGTAAGCCGCTTTCCGTGTCCCTTCAAAATCATAGTTTCCGCCGCGGCCGCCGTAACTGGTTGGCCAGGTTTTCTCCACAAAATCTGTGGCATAAGCGGCCGTACTCCAGTTGTGGCCGTCGGCGCTAACTTCGGCATCCACATAAAAATTGTCCAGCAGCACAAACTCGTTGGCCAAAGCGTGGTGGTTTGGCGTTACTTTTTGCGGGAAGATGCACAACGAAGTATCGCCGTTGCCTTTTGTCATATCGCCCAAAACCTGATCGTAAGTGCGGTTTTCTTTAATAATGTAAAAAACGTGTTTGATGGGCGATTTTTCTCCAACCCGGCGCGGAATCGGGTTTCCGGTTTCGCCATCTGCCAATGCTGTTTTTTTAGGGGTAAAAGGAGTATTGGCGTAAACCTGCTTGGTATATTTCTTTAGCTGGGCAGCATCAGGCACATCAATAAAAGATAAAGCACCTTTAAACAAACCGCCGATGTACTGCTCGCGGCTGTTGATTGCCCCTTTTTGATAGCCGCTGTTGTCTTCTTTCAAAACCGGCTGCGGCCCCAATGGGTTGGCCATCGAGGTAAAACCTTTTCCGTTGGCAACCAGTATTTTGGCGCCCAAAGTTTTCACGTTCGTTGGATACCAGCCAACCGGGATAAAACCTAAACTCTGGCTGATGCCAGGTTTTGAAACATCAAAAACAGCCAGGCAATTGTTGTCGGCATTGGCAATGTACAAGGTTTTTTCGTTGGAAGACAAAGCCAAACCGTTGGTGGTAGAACCCGTTAATTTAGTTGGGAACAAAGCCGTAGCCAAAGTTTCCATCACTTTGTTGGTTTTGGTATTGATGACCGAAACCGAATTATCATTGGCATTGGCCACATACAAAATAGTCCCTTTTTTATTCAGCAACAATTCGTTCGGATGGCTTTCGGTATTGATGGTTGCAACCAATGCTTCTTTTACCACATCAAAAACAGCAACCTGGTCGCTTCCCCACAAAGAAACGTACAGCGTTTTTTCATCCGGCGAAAGCACACAGGCATAAGCTTCGGCTGCTAATTTTATTTTTTTGATGATGCTACGCAAACTTGGGTTGATGATGTACAACGTGCTGTCTTCCTTGGTTACCGAATACAAACGGTCGCCGGTTTTATTAACGGTCATTCCTGTCGGGCAAATTTTTTCTTTCGGCCAGGGTTTTCCCAAAATGATCGTGTCGGCCTTGCCCAATTTATTATTGCTGATGGAGTAGCAAAGAATCCAATTGTCGTTTCCGCCCGAAGCATACAGTTTCTTTTCATCTTTGCTGAAAGACAAGCCGTACCATGATTTTTTGATTGCTTTCTGGTCCAGCAATTTTTCGGTGTTTGGGTCAATCAATTGGATGGATTGCGTGCTTTGCCCGTTGTTGGTTACGGCCAGCAATTTTCCGGAAGCCGATAATTGCATGTTCAGCGGCAAATCGCCCAAAGGCAGCGAACGGCCGGCCGGGCTTAGTTTCCAGCCGTTGGGCAGCAGCACTTGTTGCGTTGATTGGATTTTTCCGGGGATTTGTGCCTGCAACTGTACAGACAATACCAAAAAAAGTATGATAAAAGAAGCATGTTTAGAAGAAGCCATCTGTATAAAATATGAGTGTTTTTGTTGCCGTAAAATAACAAAACAAAGATTAAGTTTTTGTAAAGTTTAAGTTAACGCAAACCATAAATCATTTAAAATTTAATATCTTGCATAAAATTGTTGAATGTAACAAAGCTTTACACTTGCCGTAATACTGATCAAACTTATCCTGTTATGCCGGAAATAAATCCGCCCGTTCCTTTTAACGAAATGGAAAGGATCATTAACCTTTCTGAGTTTAATTTAGACTATGCCGAACTTGAAAACGACTTTAAAGACCTGGCCAGATTAGCAGCAAAAATAGCAGGCACGCCTATTTCCCTCATCAATATAATTGATTCGTACACGCTTTGGACTATTACGAACCATGGTTTGGGTACAGGGCAAATGCCGCGCGAAAACTCGGTTTGCCAGTACACCATTATGGGCGACGGGGCTTTTGAGGTAAAGGATTTAACACAAGATGAGCGTTTTAAAGACGATTCTGGGGCAACCGGCGAACCAAGAATACGTTATTATTTAGGCTTACCGATAAAGACAACGGACGGCCATCAAATTGGTACGTTGTGTGTTTTGGATACAAAGGCCAAAAACACCGGCCCGAAAATGGAGGCCAGTTTTGAAAAAATAGAGATGCTGGCCATTATTGCCACCGAGATTGTGCAAAGGCTAAAAGCATTAAGTGTAATCCAATCGCTTCAGGACCAGTTGCATGAGGCCAATGATGTGAGGAGAAAAGTACTGCACGACATCCGCGGCCCCATTGGCGGGATCATCGGTTTGGCGCAAATCATCAACGACCAGGAAAAAAGCAATACGGTAGAAGAAATGCTCGAAATGGTCGGCCTAATCCACCAAAGCGGGACTACCTTGCTGGAACTGGCCGACGAAATTTTAAATACCGAAACCAAAGAATTCTCCCATCAGCCGTTCAACCTGCTGGTTTTTAAAGAAAAACTGCTGAAACTTTATTCGCCGCAGGCAAAAAACAAAGACATCAATTTTGCTGTAAACATAGCTGCCGGAAATGAAACAAAGACATTTTCAAAAGATAAACTGCTGCAAATTGTTGGGAATTTGATTTCCAACGCCATGAAATTTACGCCCCAAAACGGCTTTGTAACGGTAAACATGGCTATTGTTGGCCATTCTTCTGATGCAAGGTTAAATATCACCGTTAAAGATTCGGGCGTTGGTTTAAGCCCCGAAGCAATTGCTGTGATTTTAAACGGAACGGCCACCACTACAAATGGTACGGTTGGCGAAAAAGGGTTTGGGCTTGGTTTGGCTTTGGTAAAACATTTGGTTGATAAACTACAAGGCACGATCAATATCACTTCAGTTGAAGGGGAAGGGGCGACGTTTGAAATCAGCCTGCCGCAAAGTTTAAAAACGGCACAGCTTGCTGCTCAATAAAAATTAAAAAAACCATGCTTCTTTTACCGGCATAAAGTTGGTGCTTTTTGTTGAAAGCAACGGCAGCGTTGACACTGATTTTATGCCGATAAAAGAAGCACGGACATGTTTTAATGGTTAAACCTTTTCAAGCCTGCTGTTTTTGATGATAGATTTGATACTGCGCAGCGGCACGATGACCCAGGTTGGGCGGTTGTTCAGCTCGTAGTTCAGTTCGTAAATGGCTTTTTGCAGCAGGAAAGTTTGCAGCAAAACCTCCAGCCCTTCCAAATCTTTGGGGATAAAAGAAGCATTGCCAACCGTTTTGAGATAAGCTTTCATAAAAAAACCGCTGATGTAGTGGTACCATTGCTCTACAAAAGGCAGCAGTTTGCCGATGTCTTCTGGGCGGATCTGGTTGTCCAAAAACAAGCTGCCATAAGCGGCATAATGGAAAGAACGGACCATGCCGGCCACATCGCGCATGGCAGAATATTTCAGCCTTCTTTCGCTGTAGCTTCGGGCGGGTTCGCCTTCAAAATCCAAAATCAAAAAATCTTTACCGGTAAACAAAACCTGGCCCAAATGGTAATCGCCATGGATCCGGATTTTCGTAACATCGATCTTTCTACTGTATATTTTTTTAAGCACCTCCAGGATTTCTTCCTTCATGCCCAGCACTTCTTCTGCTTCCTGCCGTACATTTTCGGGCAGTTTTTTGATGTTTTTGCTGAGGCTTGAAAACGCTACCCGAACCAGCGATTGCAGCCCGGCAAACAGCGAACGCTGATAGTGCAACGAATATTCTTCTGCTTTAAACGCCGGCAATTCTTCTCCCGAAGCTAAAGCCAGGTGCATTTCCCCGGTGCGGATGCCAAGCGTGTTTACGTGTTCGGCAACCGTGCCTTCCAGTAGTTCCTGTATGTTTTCCGGTACTTCTTCAAAAGCAACAGGCTCGATCAAACTTCCTTTCAGTTCCTGCGAAATCTGGGAAAGATCAGGATTCGACAACAGCTTCTCGTTAAAATTATCCAGCCTGTCCAGCATATATTCCCAACCGTCGCTGTGGCTTTTTACCATTTCCTGCATCATGCCCAGCACCATGGTTTCGTGTCCGAACTTCCATTCAATGGCACCAATAAACTCCGGAATGTGTTTAAAATGCGCATGATTGGTGAGGAACTGCGTAATTTCTACATCCGGGTTGATGGCGCGGTCTACCTTGCGGTAAATTTTTAAATAATACTTGCCATCATACGTGATCGAGGTATTGCTTTGCTCGGCCGAAAGCACTTTTGGCTTGGTTTGCGGCTGTTCTTCAATATGCTGTTTTAAGCCTTTGTTCCCGTAAAACACAATCTCGCCGTTGTTTTGCGGAACAACGTGATGGTTGCCCATGTTGGTAATGATGGCCTGTTGCAAATCAATGCCGTAAATGGCATCGTACAATATGCCTTCTTCTTCGCCAACTTTTAACAACGTGATGATAGACTGCGGGCAGTTGTCCTGCAGTTTCTGTGCAAGCGGCCCGGTGCCAAAAGCAACAGGCAACTGGTACATATCCGGCAAACCTTCGCGGTAAGAAACCTCCATCAGCAGAAAATAAGCGCTGCCTTCCTGCAACGGCACATGTGCATGATCAACAATTCGGATGTTTTCCATACCGCGCGCTTTGCCGCCAAACCAGCGCAAACGCATTAGGTAATCGGGCAAAATTTGTTTTTCTAACTGTTCGATGGTTTCCCGCTCGGTCAGGTCTTTCCATTTTTGTAGGGCTAAACGATGCACTACGGTTTCCTGTGCTGTTTCTACCTGTGCTTTTTCCAGTTCAAAAACCTGGCAGGCGTAAGGGCCGAGGGTGAAGAAATAAGGCTGGTCTTCGCGAATTAACGGGAAACGGTTGCGGCTCAATATTTCTACCGGAATGTAGCCTTTGTAAGCATCCAAATTAATTTCGGCCGGTTGGGTAAACCGGGAAAGATTGGCAACCACCAGCATCACCTGCTCACCGTAACTGCGGGTGAAGGATAGAATCTTAGCATTTTCGGAAGTAACAAATTTCATATCTCCGCGGCCGAACGCTTTGTATTTTTTCCGCGTGCTGATCACCCTTTTCATCCACCAAAGCAAAGAAGAAGTGTTCCTGGATTGGATTTCCACGTTCACCGATTCGTAATGAAACTGCGGATCCAAAATCAACGGCAAATACAACTTTTGTGGATTGGCTTTTGAGAAACCGGAGTTACGGTCAGATGTCCATTGCATCGGTGTCCGAACGCCGTCGCGGTCGCCCAGATAAAAGTTATCGCCCATGCCAATTTCATCGCCATAATAAATAACGGGCGTACCGGGAAGGGTGAACAGTAAGCTATTTAACAACTGGATTTTGTTCCGGTTGTTTTCCAGCAAAGGCGCCAAACGATGGCGGATTCCTAAATTGATCCGCGCTTTTGGGTCTTTTACGTAAACGCGGTACATGTAATCGCGTTCCTCGTCGGTAACCATTTCCAACGTCAGTTCATCGTGGTTCCGCAGAAAAATTGCCCATTGGCAAGTATCAGGAATGGCAGGCGTTTGATCAAAAATATCCGTAATCGGGTAGCGGTCTTCCATTTGCAGTGCCATAAACATACGCGGCATTACCGGGAAATGGTAGTTCATCTGGCATTCGTCGCCATCGCCAAAATACGCCGCTGAATCTTCGGGCCACATATTTGCCTCTGCTAAAAGAAGCGTTCCGGGATAGCGTTCGTCCACATATTTTCGCAGCTTTTTCAGGAAAGCATGTGTTTCGGGCAGGTTTTCGCAATTGGTGCCATCGCGCTCAAAAAGATAAGGTACGGCATCCAAACGGAAACCGTCCACGCCCATTTTGCACCAGTAATCCATAATCCGAAAAACCTCTTCCTGCACCAACGGGCTATCATAATTCAAATCCGGCTGGTGATGGAAAAAGCGGTGCCAATAATATTGCTGTGCTACCGGGTCCCAGGTCCAATTGGAAGCTTCAAAATCCTGAAAAATGATACGGGCATCTTTAAACTGTTTCGGGTCGTCCGTCCACACATAATAATTTCTTTTGTCAGACCCTTTTGGCGCTTTCCGTGCCCGCTGGAACCAGGGATGCTGATCGGAAGTATGGTTGATGACCAGCTCCGTAATTATTTTTAAGCCTCTTTTATGGGCTTCTTTTAGCAATTGTTTAAACTCTTTGATATCGCCGTAAGAAGGGTTGATGTTGTAATAATCAGCAATATCATAACCGTCATCTTTTAACGGCGAAGGATAAAAAGGGAGCATCCAAATGGCCGTAATACCGAGGTCTTGCAGGTAATCCAGCTTTTCCATCAGCCCTTTAAAATCACCGATGCCATCGCAGTTGCCATCGTTAAACGCTTTGATATGCAGTTCGTAAATTACGGCATCTTTATACCAGTGCAATTTATCGTCTAATACTGTTCTTTCTTCGGACATATTTTGGTTGTGTATTTTATAAAAATTATTGTTGGACAAGGAAAATATGGGCAGGCATTAAATAAGGGTTCAGTTGGACGAAATTCCATTCGCCCTGCCAGGTGTAAGTATCGCCGCCCAATAAATCCTGCACCTGAAAAGGCTTGTTGTAATCTAACCCAATTTTTGATAATGGGAGTTTTACCCTGGCACTTTGCGTGTTGTGTACATCCAGGTTTACAGCGATAATTAACAAATTATTGGTTTG
Organism: Mucilaginibacter sp.; assembly: GCF_041088075.1. GTDB lineage: Bacteria > Bacteroidota > Bacteroidia > Sphingobacteriales > Sphingobacteriaceae > Mucilaginibacter_A. Next base: position 66,379 of record NZ_JBGCVY010000022.1, read on the forward strand.
CAGATCAAGCTTTGTGTAACAGATGATCTGGTCGTTGGTCGTCTCGGCAAATTCAATGTTCCAGGTGCTTTGCAGGGCCGTGTTGTTTCTGCGGATATTGTTTAAACGCGTGATAGTTTCGCCAATGCGCGTGTTTCTGTCCCAGTCCCAATGCCTGATCTCGTATTTTTCATTGTCAACGTATTCTTCTTTTGTGCCGTGCGGTTCGTTGATGCCGAACTCGTAAACCGGGCCGTACAAACCGTAGTTGGAAGACAAAGTAGCGGCCAAAATCACGCGCATAACGTGTGCGTTTTCCCCGCCGTGAATTAAAGCAGGCGGCAGAATATCCGGTGTATTTGGCCAGAAATTTGGGCGGAAATAATAGCGCATGTCGGTTTTGGTCAGCTCCGTCATGTATTCCTCAATTTCATGCTTGGTATTGCGCCAGGTAAAATAAGTGTAAGATTGGTTGAAACCGATTTTCGCCAGCCGTTCCATTATACGCGGACGGGTAAAGGCTTCGGCCAGGAAAATAACTTCGGGATGTTGTTTGCGTACTTCGCCGATCATCCATTCCCAAAAGTGGAATGCTTTGGTATGCGGGTTGTCAATCCTGAAAATGCGGATCCCTTCATCAATCCAAAAATCGATGACGCTTTTCAGTTCCTGCCACAGGTTTTGCCAGTCGTCCGTCTCAAAATTAAAAGGCAAAATATCCTCGTATTTTTTGGGCGGGTTTTCGGCGTACTGCACCGTTCCGTCCGGCCGCCACTTAAACCATTGCGGGTGTTGTTTTACGTAAGGATGGTCGGGCGCGCACTGGTAGGCAATGTCCATCGCGAGCTCGATGCTTCTTTTACCGGCCTCTTTTATGAGTGCCCTGAAATCGCGTACCGTTCCCAATTGCGGATGGATGGCTTTGTGGCCGCCTTTTCGGTTGCCGATTGCCCAGGGCGATCCCGGGTCTTCCGGCCCGGCGGTTAACGAATTGTTTCTGCCTTTTCTGTTTTTCTCACCAATGGGGTGTATGGGCGGAAAGTACAGCACATCAAAACCCATTTTTTGCACACGCGGCAACAGTTGGATGACATCGCGAAAAGTGCCGTGTTTGCCAGCTTCGGCAGCGGCCGAACGCGGGAACAATTCGTACCAGGTGCTGAAGCCCGCTTTTTTTCGTTCTACCTCGATTTTATAAGTCGTTGGGTAAACGGTAACCAAATCCTCCTGCCGAAACTGGTACATTACTTTGGCAACTTCCTCACTCAAAGCCAAAACCACGCTTTGCGCCGGGCTTTCTGCCTGTTTTAACTCATCTGCCCAGGCCAAAAGTTCCGCTTTGTTGGTTTCGTTTCCAGCTGCGGCCTGCTCCAATAACTGAACGCCGATTTGCAGTTCGACCGCGATATCCTGGCCGGCCTCGTACTTCTTTTGCAGGCCTTTTTTCCAGGTTGTGTAATGGTCTTCCCAGGCTTTCACCTGAAATTCGTAAAAGCCCAAATGTTCTGCTTTAAATTCCGTTTCCCAATGGTCGTTGTTGATTAGTTTCATCGGAAGCTCTTTCCACAACGCTTCGGATGTAGGCTTGATAAAAATGCTTGCGGCAATCTCGTCATGCCCGTCGCCAAAAACGTCTGCCGATAAAGTAACAATTTCATCCAGCACAACCCTGGCCGGAAATTTTCCTTCTTCAACTTTTGGAAATACGTTGGTGATGATAACCCTTTGTCTGCCTCCTGAATGGATCATTGATCTGTTGTTAGTTTTTAAGATTTTATTTGATTGGCCAGTTTATTCCAGTACTTCTTTTATCGTATAAAAATCAGTGAAGTATTCGGCAAATTTTGTAAACGCGAAACCCAATACCAATTTTTATGTGGTAAAAGAAGCATCGTTGTTGGCCATGTATTTATCACAGGCACAAATATAAATTTAAACACTAACCATTGGCAGGTTTAAAAAGTTTAACCGGTGGCAAAAAAAATGGACGGGGGGAAATGATTTTGGCCGAAAAAGAACAACCCGTCCAAAGCTTTTTATAGAAAGACGTTTTATAACACAGAACCAAAAACCGGGCGGTAAACAACAGCTAATCAGTACAATTAAAAATATATTTAACAAATGATTAACTTTTTTTATCGGTTGCCGTAAAAGAAGGAGGTTAAGACAGATTAATTTCTAATTAAGATATTTTTAAGGTAAATGGAACTGTTGAAACAGTTTTTGACATCAAATTTTTTCACCAATTTAATAGGGGTAAAAGAAGCATCAACAGTTTCTTGTCAAAGCATAAACCGTGTTTCCGCTTCTTTAATTTAAAATTAACCTGTTGTTTTAATTTTCCGTAAAATGATAATTTAATTTACTTTTGAAAAAATTTGTATTCTGTATTGGAGTGGTGCAACCCATGCTCTAATCGTTTAAATGTATGAACAAAGCAACTATTCTTGTTTTTTTACTTTCTGTTTTCATCAGTTTTTGTGCGATAAAAACAGCATCGGCACAAACCAACCTGGATAATATTTCTACCATTAATGTAGATAACCTAAGCGACCAGGATCTTAAGCAACTATTGCAGCGGGCGCAAAATGCCGGTATTAGTGATACAGAGTTGTTGCAGCAGGCGCAGGCCAGGGGAATGGCCAACGGGCAGCTTCAAAAACTACAGGCCAGGATCATCCAAATCCGAAAAAGCAGTACGGCCGGCAACAGTTTGTCGGACACGATCCTTGCCGGCAAAAGAAATTTAAATTACAAGCCAGAGGTTGTAGATACCACGAACCGGGTTAACCTTTTTGCAGATTTAAAGCCTAAAATATTTGGCGCCGACCTTTTTAAAGGCAAAAACAATTCTTTTGAGCCTAACCTTAAACTGGCAACCCCGCTAAATTATATCATCGGGCCTGACGACCAGCTCAATATCAACGTTTACGGCAACTCGCTGGTTAACTGGCAATTGAGCGTTTCTCCCGAAGGCAATATTAATATCCCCGGCATTGGTATTATAAACGTGGCCGGAAAAACAATCGAAACAGCCACAACTTTGATTAAAGCTAAACTTGCGGCAAACAATTATGCCATCGGCCGCGGAACAAATGTGCAGGTAAGTTTGGGCAATATCCGCAGCATTAAAGTCATCATGATCGGGCAGTTGGAAAGGCCGGGCACGTACACTTTGCCTTCGCTCGCTACTGTTTTTAATGCCTTGTATGCAGCTGGCGGCCCAAGCGAAACGGGAAGTTTCAGGCAGATTGAAGTAATTAGAAACAACCGTATCATCAGGACATTGGATGTTTACGATTTCCTTACGAAGGGCAACCAGAAAGACAACATTGCTTTGCGTGACCAGGACGTGATCCGCGTGCCTACTTACAAAACCCGGGTAGAATTGTTGGGGCAGGTCAAGATTCCGGCCTTGTTTGAGGTTTTGCCGGGCGAAAGCTTTCAAACTGTTTTAAATTTTGCCGGCGGTTTTACCGATAGCGCCTATGTGGCAAGGATAAAAATTTCTCAGGTAAGCGGCCAACAGCGCAAACTGACAGACTTGGTAGAAGCCGATTATTCAAATTATATGCCTTTGCGCGGCGATGTATATTACATAGAATCTGTGCTTAACCGTTTTGTAAACCGGGTTACCATTAACGGTGCCGTGTTTCGCCCGGGCGAATACGAACTGCAAAACGGGTTGACCTTAAACCAGTTGATTGAAAAAGCGGCCGGTTTGCGGGAAGACGCTTTTACAGAACGCGGTACGATTACGAGGTTAAAGCCCGATAACAGCACTGAGTTGATTTCTTTTAGTGTAAAAGATGTGCTAAACAAAGCAGTAACCATCCCATTGCAAAGGGAAGACGTGGTTTTTATTTCTTCTATTTTTGATTTGCGCAACAAATATCAGGTTACGATCAACGGGTCGGTAAGAAAGCCTGGCACCATTGATTTCTCACAAAACATGAAATTGGAAGACCTGATTTTGTATGCCGGTGGTTTTGCAGAAGGGGCCAGCCCGAAACGGATTGAAGTGGCCCGAAGGGTATATAATGCTGACCCGGAATCAAAAAACAGTAAAGTTGCACAGGTTTTTAGTGTCAATGTGGATAGCCAGCTTAAACTTGCCGGTGTTGATTTTGTGCTGCAGCCTTTTGATATAGTTTCGGTGTACAGCCTGCCGGGCTTTGAAAAACAAAGGACCGTAAGGGTAGAAGGCGAAGTGCTGTATCCGGGGTCTTACACCATTCAAACCAAAGATGAAAAAATCTCGGATTTGGTTAGGCGTGCCGGTGGTTTAACCGTCTCGGCCGATGTACAAGGCGGTTCCTTAAAAAGGAACAACATTGCTATTTTAGGTGTTGATAAAAATAAAACCGATACCACGGCCTTAAGATTGGAAAGGAATGAGCAGGTGAGCCGTTTGAGAAGGACCAACAGAGGCGATACAACAAATACCAATAATTTGCAGCCCCGCAATAATTATGTGGGTATCAACCTTGAAAAAATAATAGAAAAACCAGGTACAAAGATTGATTTAATACTGGAAGATGGCGATGTTTTACGGGTGCCAAAAGAGCAGCAGGTTGTACGCGTAAACGGCGAAGTGCTTTATCCAAGTGCCGTTGTTTACAGCAAATCAAAATCGTTTAAGTCTTATGTCTATAATGCAGGTGGTTTTTCATCCAATGCCTTAAAAAGCGCTGCTTATGTGGTTTATCCAAACGGAACGGTAAAAGGGACGAAGAAAATCCTTTTCTTTAACAATCACCCAAGTATCAGGCCGGGAAGCGAAATTTTTGTGCCGAACAAACCTAAAAACCCGGCCAACACCATTCAAACAATTTTAGGTGTTACAACAGGTTTAGCTTCCTTAGGCGCTATTATTTTAGGGATAATAAGTGTTACCAAATAGTTTATCGGTTTGTGAAAGTAATCATTGTGGTTTAGAGGATACTAAATGGATAAAAATATTAATACAGACTCCGAAGAAATATCTTTAAAAGAACTCGTTTTAAAAGTAAATTCTGCAATTGCTTATTTAAAAAGCAAATGGGTTTTGATTATGGTATGCGGTGTTATAGGCGGGTTGTTGGGTTTGGCCTATTCCTTCTACCGAAAACCGCTTTATATCGCAACCAGCACTTTTGTTTTGGAGGATAGTAAAGGTGGAGGTTTGGGCCAGTATGCAGGTTTAGCATCATTGGCAGGGATAGATATTGGCGGCGGCGCAGGCGGCATTTTTCAAGGCGATAATATTATTGAATTGTACCGGTCCCGGGTGATGCTGGAAAAAACGCTGCTTAGCCCGGTTGTTATCGAAGGGAAAAAGCAGTTGCTGATTGACCGTTACATAGATTTTTACAAGCTGCGCGACAAGTGGAAAGAAAAGGACCATATTACGTCCATTAATTTTTATGGCGATCCGGATAAATTTAACCGGAAGCAGGACAGTATCATTTCAGATTTGGTCGGCCTTTTCAGGACCAAAATTTTGGGTGTTGATAAGATTGATAAAAAACTAAATATTTTAAAAGTGGACGTGGCCACCAATGATGAGCTTTTTTCTAAAGAGTTTAACAACAAATTGGTAGAAACCGTAAACAACTTTTACACTGAAACCAAAACGAAGAAAAGTTCGCAAAATGTAATGATCCTACAAAAACAAGCCGATAGTGTAAAACGGGTTTTAAATTCTTCCATCGGCGGCGTAGCTTCGGCTATTGATGCTGCACCGAATGCCAATCCATCGCTTGTAACCTTGCGCGTACCTTCCCAACGCAAGCAGGTAGATGTACAGGCCAATTCTGCTATTTATGGTGAAATTGTAAAGAATCTGGAAGTTTCTAAAATTTCCTTACGTCAGGAAACACCATTGATCCAGGTAATAGACAAGCCGGTATTGCCTTTGTTTGTTGACCGGTTAGGTAAAGTAAAAGGGTTTGTGGTAGGTGCCTTTTTAGGATGTTTCTTAATCATCCTGATACTCTCCGTTCGGAAAATATTTAAGGCCATTCTTAATTAACAGGTATAATATGAAACATTATACACTTAAAATTACAGAATTACGTCGGGAAACGGCAGATACGCTAACCGTAGTGTTTAAACAGCCTGCATTAAAAAAAATAAAATATCAAGCGGGGCAATACTTAACACTGATTTTAAAAATCAACGGCCGCAGGTATAGTCGGCCTTATTCCTTTTCTTCCGCACCAGGCGTTGATTCGGATTTGGAAATTACGGTAAAGCAGGTTCCGGGAGGGATTGTTTCAAACCATATTGCCGACCGGTTGAAAACAGGTGACTTGGTTGAAGTAATGGAACCGATGGGAAGTTTCGTCTTAAACCCTGATTCAATAACAACTGATACGCATCTTGTACTTTGGGGGGCAGGAAGCGGGATAACGCCACTTTTTTCTATCATAAAAGAAGCATTACATAAAAATACAGGTAAAAAAGTTACGCTGGTTTACGGCAACCGCAGTTTGGAAAGTGTGATTTTTAAGGATAAAATTAAGGCATTAAAAACAGTATACCCAAATTTTACTTCCTGGAATTCTCATACTAAGCTTGCTATCAGCGAGGTTAACCCAACTGTTATTGAAGGCCGTATTGATCCTGCAAAAGTGCTTTCGGTAATGCAGGCAGAAGGAGATTTAAACCACACGCTGCATTATATTTGCGGGCCGGTAGGGTTAAAAGAGTCGGTAAAAACAGCATTGCTTGCTTTGGGGGTAAAAAGCCAAAGCATCCAAACAGAAGATTTTGAGATTGTAAGAGACCCGGTGGCGTTTGAAAATATCAGTACCAGGATGGTAACGGTGATTAAAGATGGTGTAAAACATTTGGTTGAAGTAGTTAAAGGCAAAAGTATATTAGAGGCAGGTTTAGATGCCATGCTCAATTTATCGTATTCCTGCCAAACCGGAAATTGTTTGGTTTGCAAAGCGGTACTTGTACAAGGCGAAGTAAAAATGATCGGCCCGACAAATAAGCCCGAAGAATTAAATGCTGATGAATGTCTTTTGTGTTGTAGTTTCCCGATGGTGGAAAATGTAGAAGTTGCTGTTGCTTAAAAATATATAGAGAATACTGCATGAAAGTTGTGTTGCTTGCCGGTGGTTTAGGCACCAGGTTATCCGAAGAAACGGTTTTAAAGCCGAAACCGATGGTCGAAATTGGTGGTATGCCGATACTTTGGCACATCATGAAAATATATTCTGCCCATGGCTTTAATGATTTTATCATTTGCCTGGGCTACAAAGGTTATGTGGTAAAAGAATATTTCGCCAATTATTTTCTGCATCAATCTGACGTTACCATTGATCTGGCAAAAAATTCGATGGAAGTGCACGATTCTCAAGCAGAACCTTGGAAAATAACTTTGGTAGATACCGGTAACGAATCCATGACTGGCGGACGGATCAAAAGGATCCAGCAACATACCGAAAACAAACCTTTTATGCTGACTTACGGCGATGGCGTTTCTGATGTCAACATCACCGAGTTATTGAAATTTCACCAAACCAACGGAAAATATTGTACGGTTACAGCCGTACAGCCATCAGGAAGGTTTGGCGCCATCAATATGGATGCACACAATCAAGTAAAATCATTTATGGAAAAGCCAAAAGGCGATGGTGCCTGGATTAACGGTGGGTTTTTTGTTTGTCAACCGGAAGTTTTTAACTATATTAAAGATGGCGACGGTACCATTTGGGAACGCGAACCGATGGAAATGATTGCAGAAGACGGACAAATGGTAGCTTTTAAACATGATCAGTTTTGGAAGCCGATGGATACGCTTCGGGATAAGCATGAGTTGGAAGAGGAGTGGTCTCAGAACAGGGCGAAATGGAAAATTTGGTAATATGGTTTTTTGGAATTGTTACCGAGGGAAAAAAGTATTGATTACAGGCCATACCGGTTTTAAAGGATCGTGGCTGGCAATTTGGTTAAAAGAATTGGGTGCCGAAGTTTATGGTTATGCCTTGGCCCCATCATCTGATGCAGATAATTTTGTAACCTGCAACTTGGCTAAAGAAGTTAACCATTTTGAAGGCGATGTTCGAGACAGAAATCAATTGAAAGATTATTTTAACCAAGTACAACCAGATATTGCTTTTCATCTTGCCGCACAGCCTTTAGTTTTATTATCATACCAAAACCCGGCCGAAACTTTTGAAACAAACCTAATGGGTACAGTAAACTTTTTTGAAGCCGTACGCCAAACACCATCTGTAAAAGCAGCAGTAAACATCACCAGTGATAAATGTTACGATAACAAAGAATGGGTTTGGGGTTACCGAGAAAATGATCCGATGGGCGGGAAAGACCCTTACAGTGCTTCAAAAGGTTGCGCCGAATTAATTACTTCATCTTACATCAACTCTTTTTTTAATGGTGAAAGTTGCTGTGTGGCTTCTGCCCGTGCCGGTAATGTGATCGGTGGTGGGGATTGGGCTGCGGACAGGATTGTGCCCGATTATTTTCGGGCAGTAAAGGCCGGAGGGAAATTAACAATCCGTAACCCAAGCGCAACGCGCCCATGGCAGCATGTTTTAGAGCCATTAAGCGGTTATTTAAATTTGGGTGCAGCCTTGTTTTTAAAAGGTAAACCGTTTGTTGGCGGATGGAATTTCGGACCGGAAGATTCTGCAAATTATTCAGTCGAGGATTTGATAGAAAAAATATTACAAATTGATCATTCGGGTGGTTATACCGTTCCGGAAAATATAAACAAGCCCCACGAAGCTCATTTTTTAAAATTGGATATATCAAAAGCTGTAAACAGGTTAGGTTGGAAGCCTGTACTTTCATTTGATGAAACCGTGAAATTTACAGTAGAAGGTTATCAGGCAGAAAACGACGACTCAAAATCAGTTTTAGAAAACAGGGTGCAGCAAATCCAAAATTACGTTACAAAAGCTAAAAGTAAAGCCGAATGGGCTTACAGGTAAACACATGAAAATATTCGACACACCATTTAACGATCTGTTTTTGTTGGAATATCATATTCATCGGGATACAAGAGGCGAATTTGTAAAAACTATTCACGATGATGTATTTCAATCTCATGGGTTAGATTACTTATTTGTAGAAAATTATTTTTCTGTATCGCACAAAAATGTGATCAGAGGCATGCATTTTCAAAATTCGCCGCATGATCATGCTAAATTAGTTTACGCGGTAACTGGCAGGACTTTGGATGTAGTATTAGACATTCGAAAATCATCTCCTACTTATGGCGAATTTTTTTCGGTTGAATTGAGTGCAGAAAAAAGAAACGCCATTTATATTGGAAAAGGTTTTGCACATGGGTTTTTGAGTTTAGAAGATAATAGTTTGGTAGAATACCATACCACAACCGCTCAAAACAAAGCCTCAGAAGATGGCATCAAATGGGATTCTTTTGGTTTTGAGTGGAATGTAAAGAACCCGATTATTTCTGAAAGGGACCAGTCATTCAAAGATTTTAAAAAGCTAATTGCAGTTTAATGAAGGTGTTGATTATTGGTGCATCCGGATTAGTGGGCAGCAATTTGTACCAGGTTTTTGGGCAGAACAATAAAGACGGAATCAACTTGGGAACACACTTAAGCTATTCAACCAATTATTCTGTTTATTTTGACCCGCTAAAAGAAGTACCGATTGAAATAAGCAAAGAAAAATGGGACGTAATTATCCATACCGGTGCGCTAACTAATGTGGATCAATGCGAAACAGAACAGGATTTAAGTTATCAATTAACCGTTGCATCTACACAAATGCTTCTTTTACTGGCAAAAAATAACAATTCAAAATTTGTATATCTATCAACAGATTACGTTTTTGATGGCGAAAACGGACCTTATGCAGAAACAGATAAAGTTGAACCATTAAATGTTTATGGCAAACATAAATTGGAATCAGAAGAAATAGTTTCTACGTATCCCGATCATTTAATTTTGCGTATTACCAATGTTTATGGAGATGAAATACGGAACAAAAACTTTATTGCCAGAATACTTGATGCTGTAAAGCAAAAAGATTTTGTTGAGATCAAAGCACCGGTTGATCAACTTGCAACACCGGTAAACGCAGCAGATGTGGCAAAAGCGATTTACCTTTTGGTACAAGATAATAAAACGGGTATTTACCATTTGGCAAGTACAGATTATTTATCGCGTGTACAATTGCTACAACGTATAAACGCTTATCATGCAAACAAGGTCAAAATTATACCGGTAAAAACAGCATCACTAAATCAGGCAGCCCTCCGCCCTCTTCGTGGTGGTTTAATAGCGGCAAAGTTTGCTTCAGAATATCCTGATTTTATTTTTTCAAATGTAGATGATTACTTAAAAAAGCAATAATGATCAGTCAAACTATAAACGCTCGGGACTTTGAGCTAAAAACAACAAAAATTTCGGAACCGGGCAAAGATTACATACCTGTAACCGGAAAGATAATTGAAGAAGATGATCTGCTGTTAGGTATGGAAGCCGTAGCAGATGGGTGGCTAACCGCAGGAAGGTTTGCCAATCAGTTTGAAAGTAATTTTACTTCCTATTTTAAGGCGGTAAAAACATTATTGGTTAATTCAGGTTCGTCAGCCAATTTGGTTGCCTTTTATGCTTTAACGTCGCCTAAACTGGGCGACCGTGCAATTAAGCCCGGAGATGAAGTAATTACCGTTGCGGCAGGTTTTCCAACCACAGTTAATCCGATTGTACAATTTGGCGCTGTTCCGGTATTTATTGATGTAGATATTGCTACGCATAACGTGCAGGCCGATTTGATCGAACAGGCTGTTTCCCCTAAAACCAAGGCCATCATGATCGCGCATTCTTTAGGAAACCCGTTTAATTTGGATGAGGTGATGCGTGTGGCAAAAAAATACAATTTATGGGTTGTAGAAGATGATTGCGATTCGTTGGGCGCGACCTACAGAGGTAAAAAAACTGGGACATTTGGTGATATTTCAACTTTCTCATTTTATCCTGCACACCACATCACCATGGGCGAGGGCGGGGCGGTATTAATTAACAATCCTGAATTGGCTAAAATTGCCGAAAGCTTTCGGGACTGGGGCCGGGACTGCTATTGTGAACCTGGACGAGATAATACTTGCGGCTGCCGGTTTTCTCAACAATTAGGATCGTTGCCTTACGGCTACGACCATAAATATACCTATTCGCATATTGGGTTTAATTTAAAAGTAACGGATATGCAAGCCGCCATCGGTGTATCACAATTTAATAAGATAGACCGTTTTGTGGAGAAGCGCCGTCAGAATTATAAAGCATTATACGAGCGCATGAAAGAATTTGAGGAAGTTTTTATCCTGCCGGAACCCACACCCGAAAGTGATCCATCTTGGTTTGGATTTTTAATGACGCTACGCGAAGGAGACGCTGCAGACAGGCACATGTTGGTCCAACATTTAGAGCAAAATAAAATAGGGACAAGGTTATTGTTTGCCGGAAACTTATTGCGCCAGCCAGCTTATACAAATGTACAGCATAGGGTAAGCGGAGACTTAAAAAACACAGATATTATCATGAACCAATCTTTTTGGTTGGGCGTGTGGCCCGGATTGAATGAAGATCATTATGATTATATGGCAGAAGTATTAAGAAGTTATATAAACGGATAGATGAGTGCTTTAACTGAGATAACCTTTGTAATTCCAACATTTAACAGGAATGATTATCTTATTAAAATATTAGATACATTACCAACTGATGCAAATGTTATTGTAAGTGATAACGGAGGAGCTGTTACTAAAGAAATAATTAATTTTTATAACAGTTTCTTGTTTATTACACCTTCTAAAAAATTAGAAATGTATGAAAATTGGAACTATTGTATTAATCATGTAAAAACAAAATGGTTTATTATTCCATCCGATGATGACTTATATTATTCTAACGAACTATACAGAATATTTGATGCAATAACCGAATTTAAAAATTGTGGGATAATTATTTTTGGTCATAATGTAATAGATGAAAGAGATGCAATTGTATCTTCATGGAAACCGGATAGCTTGATCAAATTTAATGTACCTCTTGGATTTGACATTTTTAAATATGGCGTAGAAGCAAGACTGCCAAGTATAGTTTTTAATACGGAATTAGCAAAAAGGCATGGATTATTTAAAGAAGAATACGGTTATACTGCAGCAGACAGTTTATTGATTCAAAAATGTTTACTAACTTCTGATAGTGCATTTATACCACACGTCATTTCTGCATATCGTGTTTGGCCAAACAACTTTACTTCAAAACTTATATCAACACAAGGGTGGCTTGAAAGGATTGATAAATGGCAAAACGAAATAGGCTTAATGGCATCATTAAAATTTAAAGAATCTCGAATAAAATT
>NZ_JBGCVY010000023.1:0-60394 GCF_041088075.1 Mucilaginibacter sp.
GTTTAAACCAAAGGAAGAAACTAAATCAGAAGGTAAAGGATTTGTATTTGTTGGACACGGAAGAAGCAAATTATGGGCAGTAGTCCAAATTTATTTAAAAGATGATTTAAACTTAAAGACTTTAACATTTGAAGATGAATCCAGAACAGGGGAAACCATAATAAATGTTCTTGAAGAGTTTCTTAATAAAACATCTTTTGCAGTTTTAATAATGACAGCAGAAGATGAAACATCCGATGGCAAAACAAGAGCAAGGCAGAATGTAATTCATGAAGCAGGTCTATTTCAAGGAAGACTAGGGTTCGATAAAGTAATAATTTTAAAACAAGAAGGGGTCGAGGAATTTACAAATATCGCAGGGTTACAATATATTCCATTCTCTAATGATAAGATTGAACAAACTTTTTATGATCTCCAAAGAAAGTTTAAAAAACTTGGACTAATAAAGTAAGGATTTAGACATTCTTCTCAATTCTTCTATTATCACTAATGTTATAGCAAATCTTTACTTTATGGCTATCCTTTTGTTTTTCATTAACATAACCTCAAAACATGAATTTAGAAGCGCGTAAAATATCATTTGTTCAAGAATTTCTTAAACTTCAAAACGAGGAAATTATTGAGGGTTTAGAAAAATTTCTACGCAACCAAAAAGCGGAGTTATTAGAAAGTAATTTAAAACCGATGAGCCTGGAGCAATTTCATGCAGAAATTGATCAATCATTAAACGATGCAGAAAACGGTCGTGTTATCGAGGCAAGAATGCTAAAAAAGTTAAAGTATGGAAATAATCTTCGTCTGCCATAACTTGAAATCACAATCAGTGATTTCAATCACAAAAAAATAAGCCGGTAAAAGAAGCACCAGCCTAAATTGAATGCTTCTTTTACCGGCCTAAATTCAGTATCAACTTAATTGTACTTTTTAAGGAAATTCCGTCCGCGCCCGGTTTACCAAATCAACTAAATTGGCACCGCCGCTGGCCGTATTGTTGCTCGCGTTTTGCGCACTTTGCGTGGCTACGGCAAAAGGCTGGCCGCCCCAATAACCCCAAAACGGGCCGCCGCTTTGTCCGGGATAAACATCTGCCTGGTGTGTCATGCTTTCATGGTCGTCGGTAGTCCAAAAATCGCCGTCCAAAGCAATGCCGGTTTGGTAGGTTGGCCTTTGGGTCCCGGTCAAATCAAAAGGGTAACCGGCATGTGTCCAAACCGCGCTGCCGTCCCAAGAATCGGTGTATGATTTTGAGCCCATCCAGCCCGTACTGTTGCCAATCGGCCGGTCTAAAACAACTACGGTGTAATCGTATTGCGCTTCAGTTCCGTCAATCGTTGGCCCGTTTACTTTATATTTGTAATAAGTTTTGATGCCGAAAGCAGCTCCGTAAGGCGCACTGCCGTTGTAGTACATCGGCGTAAATTTAAACCAGCCAGTAGTGTTGTTTGGCTGCCAATCAATGATGTGCGAACAGGTAAGCACATGTCGCGGCCCAATCATCACGCCGCTGCCAGTGCCCAGCGGTGTTTCTACCCTGCCTACGCATCGCCACGGATAAGCGGTAGAATAGAAAACTTTTCGGTCGTCGGTGCCAAAAATCGTTTTCAAACCAATACTTGGAATGCTGTCCCGATCAATAAACTTTGGCCGACGGAATTTCTTAGGTTCTAAGCGCGGCGTGTAGTCCAAATCGCTGAAAGGCGGATAAAAATGGTCGGTTTCTGTTGCGCCTTCATCGGCTGCTTTTGCCAAATACGCAACGCCCACAGCTTCCGTCCCTTTTGGATAAGACAAGCCGTCAATAACTTCCATTTCCGGCCCTTTGCTTGATTGCTGATCGGCATTGAGGAAATTTTCCTGCTGTGTTGCTTTAACCGGCGGAAGTTTTTTTACTTCCTCCAGCGTCATCGGGTTTTCAATTTTTGTAGCTAACATTTTGGTTTTTGTTTGATTGTTTTTTCCTACTCTGTCCCAGGTTTTTCGGATTCCACCTTTTAAATCTTTAGCAAAAACTTCAGCTTAATACCGAAGCTTTTTTCATCCACACAACTTTTATTTGGTTGCTGATGATAATGCTAAATTACAGGCAGTTACAAGCGTAGGAAACGTTGCCGTTACGGATTTTGAAGCAGGTTTTTTCGTGGGTTTGCTGCGTGGTTTTACGCAGGTTTTGCTACGCGAAAACGCGCAGGCAACAGCAAATAAAAATTGCCGGAGAAGGAATTGTCAGAAAAAAAACAGAAAACTTGTATTGAAAAATGGAGCAAAAACTTTAACCGCACAAAACCGAAAACAACAAATTTATGCCGGTAAAAGAAGCATCACCAAAAACCAATGCTTCTTTTACCGCCTAAAAATTCAGGTCAAACCTTTGTCCCGCAGTTCCCGCTGTTTTTCTTTTTCGCGGCGGCGTTGTTCGCGTTTTTCAATACGGAGTTCTTTTGGCAAATAATTTACTTACCTTTAACGTTAGTATTAATTTTAGATTTTGATTGAAAGTTTCGGCAGTAAAGAAACGGAAAAGGTTTGGGAAGGAATCCAATCAAAAAAACTCCCAACCGATATCCAAAACGTTGCAAGAAGAAAATTGAGAATGATCAACAACGCTCAAAACTTAAATGATTTAAGGGTGCCGCCAGCCAATCATTTGGAAAAACTTAGCGGTAACTTATCAAAATTTTATAGCATTAGGATTAACAAACAATGGCGGGTTATTTTCAATTGGGAAAACGACAATGCATTTGAGGTTGAAATCATAGATTACCATTAACAAGCCGAATTATGGAAACGCTAAAAAATATACATCCCGGAGAAATCTTAAAAGAAGAATTTTTGGACCCGTTAGGCATTACAGCTTACAGGTTGTCAAAGGAAACATTTATTCCGCAGACAAGAGTTGGCGAAATCCTTAAAGGCAATCGTAGGATTACAGCGGATACAGCATTACGGTTAGCGAAATATTTAGGAACATCCGCAAAATTTTGGCTTGGCCTGCAAGACGATTATGATTTGGAAGAAGAAAAAAACATAAAGAAACCAGAGTTTGAAAACATTCGTCCGGTAAAAACCAATGCAGCATAACATAAAAAAAAGCTTGCTGCTAAAAACGACTTACAACAAATTTATGCCGGTAAAAGAAGCATGGGTTTTTAGCAATACTTCTTTTACCACCTAAAAATTCAGATCAACCCTTTATCTTTCAACTCCCGCTGTTTTTCTTTTTCGCGGCGGCGTTGTTCGCGTTTCTCCATGCGGAGTTCTTTTGGCGTTTTGGCCGTGGTATCGGCGGCAGGTTTGCTTACCGTTTTTTTCTCAGATGCTTCTTTTACCGTATCTTTTTTGCCAAACAAACGCTGTAAAAAGTTCAAATGCTGCATCGGCCCAACGCCTGCATCGGCATCGCCTTCCTGGTTCAAACTATCCACCGCCATCGTATCAACCGGTGCCATTTTTGGCCGCAAAGCTTCCCGAAGGCGGACCGTGTAAAAACCATAAGCAGAGGTATCAGGCGGCGTATAACCTTTGGAAGCCATCAACCGGCCAATCAAATTAAAATAACCATGGATGGACGGCCGCAAACTTCCATCAGGCAAAAAAGAATACAAACCGGATTTTGGTTTCGGAACAATGCTGGCCAAATAAATACTCTCGCCAATAGTGAGTTGCGAAGGCGATTTACCAAAATAATAGCGCGAAGCTTCGCCAATGCCGTATACATTTCGTCCCCATTCAATAATGTTGAAGTAAACCTCCAGCATCCGGTTTTTAGTGCTTACACCGTTATTTTCGATGATCCAAACGATTAATATTTCTTCGATTTTGCGGGCAAGCGTTTTTTGCCGGCTTAAAAAAACGTTTTTCACCAATTGCATCGAAATGGTGCTTCCACCGCGTTTAAACTGTTTTTCTTTAAAATCTGTGGCGATGGATTTTCGGATGGATTCTTCCACAAAGCCGTGGTGGCGGTAAAACGAAGGGTCTTCCGCCGTCATCACCGCGTAGCGCAGGTTTGGCGAAATCTGGTTTAAAGGCGTAAAATTAGGGTTTGTAGGACCAACTGTTCTTGGCGGCATCGGTTTGCCTTTTTCGTAAGGCGTGTACACAAAAACCTGGTTCAGTTTGGTCAGATCGGTTTCGCCGTATTGCAGCACTTTAAAGTTCTCTTTTTGCAAACCCGAATCAAACTTTACGTTGTCCGGGTCTTTTGTGTTGAGGTAGAAATTCAAGCCATATTTCAACTTTCCGGAAACACGGATGCCGGCCAAAGATTCAAATAAACCACTCGGAAAAGAGTTAAACAGCGATTGCGCATCCAGCCAGTCCGTACGCAATTTCAACTCATAAATTTTAGTTGGTTTAAGCGTGATTTTGATAAACGGACTGGCCGAAACGTTTTTAAGGTGGATGACCGAAGAACTATCCACCGAAACATAATTTTCGCCCACAAAAACATTGGCATCAATAGAAGCGCTGGGCACAACAATATCATTGGAAGCTATTTTTGGGTGGTTGATGAGCAGGTTTCGCACAAAGCACGAACTGTAAATTTGCGTTTCATCGCCGCTTTGCTCTTCTTTTTTCAATTCGGTGCCGATGGTGTCAAAGTTCAGTTTCAACCCGTACTTTTTTTGGATAAAAGGAAGTTCTACCTTCTTGTTATCGGCATACAGTTTCAAAGCAACGTTTTTATCTGAAGTATTTACGTTGCCGGCAATGTGCCAGGTGGCATAACCGTTGTTCACAAAAATAGTGGAAAACAATTTTCCTCGCTCAATCACCGCTTTTGGGATTTGCAGGTTCAGTCGGTTGGTATCGTCGTGAAAAGCAATATTAAAATTAGTTAAGTTGAGGTCGTCCGGGATTTTGTACAAAAACTGCGTCATCAAATTATGCGCAAAATCGGCCAGGTTTCCACTTGCTTTTTTGGTGCTGTCCCTTTTCTTCCGAAACAAAAACTCGTAATTGCGTACTCCTTTTATGCTGCTTAAATTGAGTTTGCCATCTTCCATAATGATGGTCGAAAGCTTAACATTTCCAACCAACAATGGCCAAACTTTTACGCTGACCTGAAAATGGCTGATTTTCAATAAACTGTCGCGATCAAAAGGCACAATGGTAATGTCTTTTAGGTTGACCGTTGTAAGGCCGGTAAAGCTGGCCGAACCTATTTTTACATCTAAATTATACTCGGTCCTGGCTTTTAATTTAGCTTTGTTCAAGGCTTTTTCAAGCAAAACCTGCCGTTTAGAATAAGCAATTAATCCTGCTATCGAGAGAAGTACCAGCAAAGAAACAAGAACAATAAGACCGATTTTAAGATATTTACGGTTTAAACGGCGCATCTGTAAATTTTGGCTAAAACTAATTAATCTTTTTTGCTGTCAATTGTTCTGCAGCAGTTTTTTATTTTTATCGAGAACGGACGAAATGCTGTTTTTATCATACAAAAATCAAACAAAATAATGAGTATTACACGGGAAGAAGTTTTAAAGGCATTAAGTTATGTGGAAGACCCGGACCTGAAAAAAGATTTGGTTACCTTAAACATGATCGAAGATGTGGTGGTTGAAGGCAACCGTGTGAGTTTTTCGGTGGTGCTGACTACGCCTGCCTGTCCGTTAAAAACCATGATCGAAAATGCCTGCCGCAATGCTATTTTGCATTTTGTAAGTAAAGAAGCGGATCTGCATATCAACATGACTTCCCGCGTTACCACGCCGAAAAATGTAGGCGTTCCGGGCGTAAAAAATATCATTCCCGTGGCTTCCGGTAAAGGCGGCGTTGGTAAATCTACCGTTGCCGTTAATCTGGCGCTTGGTCTGGCCAAAACAGGTGCAAAAGTTGGTTTGATTGATGCGGATATTTACGGCCCGTCCATCCCGATTATGTTTGGTTTGGAAGGCGCGCGGCCAAGGTCATCCGAAGTAAACGGCAAAACCCGCATAGAACCGATTGAAAAATTTGGCATCAAACTGCTTTCTATTGGTTTTTTTACCGACCCGAACCAACCGGTTCCATGGCGCGGGCCAATGGTTTCGACCGCTGTAAAACAATTGTTTAACGATGCAGAATGGGGCGATTTGGATTATCTAATCGTTGATCTTCCTCCCGGGACCGGCGATATCCACATCACTTTAACCCAAACTTTCCCGATTGCAGGGGCGGTTATTGTAACCACGCCGCAAAACGTGGCTTTGGCTGATGCGAAGAAAGGGATTGGTATGTTTATGATGGACGCCATCAACGTGCCTTTGCTCGGTATCATCGAAAATATGGCTTATTTTACACCGGCCGAACTGCCCGAAAACAAGTATCATATTTTTGGACAAGGCGGCGGACAAAAATTAGCTGCCGATTTGAACATACCGTTTTTGGGCGAAATTCCGTTGGTTAAAAGTATCAGCGATTCTGGCGATGCGGGCGAACCGATCATATTGCAGGAAAACAACCCAATGGCTGTTGCTTTTTTTGATATGGCAGAACGTGTTGCCCAGCAGGTTGCCATCCGAAACGCGCAAACAACAGAGACAGTTGGTGTGAGATAAAATCCTTATTTTTACCCGATAAAAGAAGTATCAACATGAACCTATCAGAACAGGTTGAAGAAGCATTAAACACGATCAGGCCATATTTGGAAACAGATGGCGGCAATGTTTCGATAGAAGAGATCACCGAAGATAACATTGTGCGTTTGCGTTTGCTGGGCGCCTGCGGCTCTTGCCCGATGAGCATCATGACAATGAAAGCCGGCATTGAACAAGCCATTATGCGCGCCGTGCCGCAAATAAAAGGCGTAGAAGCCGTAAACCTGACCGATATTGACGACCCTCACGCCGTATTGCCGCAAAATCTGCAATAGATTGTTGTTAACGATTGTTAAATAACGTTTTACATCAACGTCCGTAAAATAATTATTACTTCTTTTGTGCCTGTTTTTTTATATCGGTTTAATACTTTAATTTTAAACTTCACAACCTTTTATAATTGATGAAGAAGCTGCTTTTAGCTTTCGGTTTGTTGATTTCCTTTTCTGCTTTTGCACAAAAAGCAGAGCGGCCTTTGGTGCAATTTTCCGGAATTATCATCAATGCGGACAGCAATACGGTTGTACCTTACACCAACTTAACCAATCTTTCTTATAAAAAACAGGTCGTTTCTTCCAATTACGAAGGCTATTTTTCGTTTGTAGCGCACGAGAAAGACAGCATCCGTGTTTCTTCGGTTGGTTATCTCAGCCAAATTATTGTCATTCCTGAAAATATCCAGAATAAAAGTTTTGTGCTGAAAATCAAACTGAAAGCAGAAGCGATCAACCTGCCAATGGTTCGGGTATTTCCATGGGCAAGTACAGATGAATTTAAACGGGATTTTTTGGCCAAAAAATTTGCTGATGACGATTTGGCTTTGGCCGAAAAAAACTTGAACCGCGGTTCTGTTATTGCTATGGCGCGCACTTTGCCACACGACGGTCAGACCAATCAGATTATGAATTTGCAGTCCATGCACGATAATTTGGTTCATACAGGTTCCGGGCCAACCAATCCGCTGCTTAACCCGATAGCCTGGGGAAGTTTGATCCGTTCGATCATCCGTGGCGATAAAAGCCGCCAAAGCGACAACAGCAATTAACGGCCTTTTTTTACCGCCGGAAATTTCATTTTATATTCTGCTTTTACAATCCCTCTCGAAATATCGTTCAGCTTTTTCTGGATCAACCGTTTACGCAGCGGACTTAAATAGTCGGTAAACAACTTGCCGTCGGTGTGGTCGTATTCATGCTGGATAACACGTGCGGCCAATCCTTTAAAAGATTCTTCATGGTGCACAAAGTTTTCATCCAAATAAGATAGCCGGATATTGCTGCAACGGTAAATGTCTTCGCGGATGTCCGGAATACTTAAACAACCTTCGTTAAAAGGCCACTTTTCGCCAGTTTCATCAATCATGTGCGCGTTGATAAAAACCTTTTTAAAGTCCTTTAGATCTGGTTCGTCATCATTAAAAGGCGTAGCGTCAATGATAAACAAACGGATGGAATGCCCAACTTGCGGTGCCGCCAAACCAACGCCGCGTGCAGCATACATCGTTTCAAACATATCTGCAATCAGTTCTTTTAAATTAGGATAATCCGGGCCGATATCTACGGAAACACGTTTTAAAATGGGGTCGCCGTATGCTACAATGGGTAATTTCATTGCTGCAAAAATAAGGGTTTTAGCGTAATAAAATTTTAGGTAGCTTTAGGAGTGGAATTTATTTTTTCTGATGGTTGCAATCGTTTAATTTTTTCTCACTTGATGCTTCTTTTATCGCATAAAAATTAGTGTTGAAGAGACAATAAAAGCTTTACCATGAAAGTAACTTTTGATCAAGGAACAGACACATTATACATCCAATTTAAAACAGAAACTATTGTAGAAAGCGATGAAGATAAAAGCGGGGAAATGATCATTGATTATGCACAAAACGGTACGATCATTGGCATCGAAGTTTTAAATGCTTCAGCAAAACTTTCTTTAATCAAAAAATTTGATACGATAGAAATTTAATTTTCCGGCTCAAACAGCAACGTCAGCATTTGAGCAGGATCAAAAACCTCGTTGCTAACTTCCAATAAATCATCGGCAGAAACCGCGTTTATTTTCGCAAAAACTTCTTCCAGCGTATCAATCCGGCCAAAATCCATCAGGCTTTTTGCCATTGATAAAATCAAGCCCAAACGGTTTTCTTCGGCCAAAGCAATTTGCCCGATAAATTTTTGTTTGGCTTGTTGTAACTGTACCGTTCCCAGCTTTTTGTCGCGCAGTTTCTGCAATTCTTTTTGCACCAAACGCATGGCTTTTGGCGCTTTTTCGGTGTCGGTTCCAAAATAAATCGAAAATAAACCGGTATCTGTTAAAGGCGAATAATTGGATTCGATGGTGTAAGCAATGCCATGTTTCTCGCGGATTTCCAAGTTCAACCGCGAACTCATGCCGTTTCCGCCCAAAATATTGTTGAGTAAAAGAAGCATCGGTTTTTTATCGTCAAAAGAAGCATAAGCGGTGGTGCCCAAAACGCAATGCGTTTGCGCAATTGGCTTCTCAACCCGAATGATTTCAGCAGAAGATGCAATTGGTTTTATTCGTTTTTTTGACTGGTTATTTTCCGGCACTTGTCCGAAATAACGTTCGGCCAGTTTTATTACTTTGGTAAAATCGTATTTCCCGGTTACGGCAAAAACGGCTTGGTGCGTGTTGTAATTTTGTGCGATAAAAGAAGCAATATCGGCCCGCGTTAAAGCGCTGACCGAAGCGGCCGTGCCCAAAATATTTCGGCCCAAAGCATGGTTTTTAAACAGCAAATCTTCAAAATCATCCTGAATGGCTTCTTCCGGCTGGTCTTGGTACGAGGTAATTTCATCTAAAATAACACCTTTTTCTTTCTCCAAATCTTCTTGCGGGAAAGTAGAATGGAAAAAAATATCTTCCATCAAATCCATCGCCCGCTCTAAATATTCTTTCAAAAACGAAGCATGGATACACGTATATTCTTTGGTGGTGTAAGCGTTCAAGTCGGCACCAACCACTTCCAAATAATTTAAAATCTGGTTCGTATTTCTTCGTTCGGTGGCTTTAAAAAGCAAATGTTCTATAAAATGCGCCAGTCCGTCTTTGGCTTTTTCTTCATCGCGCGAGCCGGCGTTGATCATCAAACAGCAATGCGAAATGGTAGAATCGGTTGGGTAGTATAAAATCCGGATGCCGTTGGGCAACTGGTGCATGTGGTAAATCATCATAAATGGCCGCAAAGATAAGCATTAACTGCACGAATGCGTTTGAAGAAAGCCAGTCGGATTGGTTAGTTTTGGGGCGATAAAAACAGCATCAACATGAAGCCGGAAACTGTAACAATTGAAGATAAAACGTTTAAGATCATGATTGATGCTGAAACGATCCAGGCCAGGATTGTAGAGATCGGCATACAAATCAACCAGCAGTACGAAGGCAAAAAACCCGTTTTACTGGGGATTTTAAACGGCTGTTTTTTGTTTATGGCTGATTTGGTGAAGCAAATTGATGTGGCTTGCGAAATTGCTTTTATGAAAGTTTCTTCTTACCACGGCGGCATGGAAAGCAAACGTGTGGTTACGGAAGATTATGATTTGAAGATGGATATCGGCAATCGCCATATTATAATCATAGAAGATATTGTAGATACCGGCCACACCATGCGTTTTATTGTGGATAAACTGAAAGCGAGAAACCCGGTTTCTGTAAGTATTTGTACACTTTTACACAAACCAACTGCCATGGAATATCAGATTGAAGAAATAAATTACATTGCTTTCGAGATCGAAAACAAGTTTGTAGTTGGTTATGGGTTGGATTATAAGGGTTTTGGCAGGAATTTTAATGCGATTTATCAGGTGGTGCAGTAAGCTTTATTACAAACCAATGCTTCTTTTAATGCACTTAATTTGGTTTATTAAAAAAAGCATTATTGTTTTAGCAAGTTTTCTAATTGTTTCGGATATCTGCGGGAATCCCAAACAGTTAGGATCAAAATGTGGTTATCTTGATGTTTGAAGAATAAAATGTAATGGCCGGTTACCAAGCCTTGTACGCCAACTATACTTGTATCAATCCCTGCACCAGGATATTTTTCAATTAAATGCACCGAACTTTTAATCGTTCTTAACAGTTTCGTGCTATAGGTGGATGACTTATTTCTTTTGTCATAAAATGCTTTTATTGAAATTAGGTCGATTTTAGCAACTTCAGACCAAACAACAGGTTTAGCCATTGATTATTTCCTCAAAAAGAGTGTCTGTTGTATAGAATCTTCCTTCTAAATAATCTTTTTCTGCTTGAGCAATTTTAACTTTTTGCTCATCATTAAGAATAATGATTGATTTTTTGGAGTAGATATTTTGTAAAACATGATGAATATTATTTAACATTTCTTCATCTTGAATACTTTCAATTTCCTGAATGATTTTTTCTTTTACAACCGACATGTTTTCTACTGTTTGGTATTTAAAGGTAACAACTTTTGCTCGTAAAATATTAAAACCCAATGCTTCTTTTACCACCCTTTTTTAAGCGCCAACCGTTTCCCCGGCCATTTCTTCCAAAATTTCTACGGCCTGGTCTATCGTTCTGATGCCTTCAAAACTGATGCGCAAACTGTTTTTTACTTCTTTAAGGTTGCAGCGGCGCGGGTTGTCCTGCACAAACTGCAAAATGCGGTGGAAAGAGCCGCTTTCAAAATAAGGCGATTGCTGGTTGGCAATAAAATAGCCGCGCAGAATATTCTTTTTAAGCGATACTTTTTCAAACCCAAGCGATTTGCCCAGCCATTGCAGCCGAACGGTGTTCAGCATATCGCGGACCTGGCGTGGAATCGGCCCGAAACGGTCTTCCAACTGTTTGCCAAACGCCTGCAATTCAGTTTCGTTTTCTAATTTGGAAAGTTCGGTGTACAAGTTGTAGCGTTCGCCGATGTTGGTTACATATTCATCCGGAATCATGATCTCCAAATCCGTATCAATCTGCGTAAACGAAACAAACGGACGTGGTTTCTCATCCTGGAAAACGCCCTGAAACTCTTCGTCTTTCAGTTCCTGGATCGCTTCATCCAAAATTTTGTGATACATCTCGAAACCAATTTCGGCAATAAAACCGCTTTGTTCGGCACCCAGCAGGTTTCCGCTGCCGCGGATATCCAGATCGCGCATGGCTACGTTAAATCCGCTGCCGAGATCAGAAAATTCTTCAATCGCGCTTAACCTTTTTCTTGCTTCCGAAGTTAGGGTTGATAGCGGCGGACTTAGCAAATAACAGAACGCTTTTTTATTGCTCCGGCCAACGCGCCCACGCATCTGGTGCAAATCGCTCAACCCAAACATGTGTGCGTGATTGATGATGATCGTGTTGGCGTTCGGAATATCCAGTCCGGCTTCAATAATCGTAGTCGCAACCAGCACGTCAAATTCGCCGTTCACAAATTTCAGCATTACGTCTTCCAGCGCGTCGCCTTCCAATTGGCCATGCGCAATGCCAACGCTTGCTTTTGGCACCAATTTTTTAATCATGCCGCCCAATTGCGCCAAATCCTGCACGCGGTTGTGGATAAAGAAAACTTGTCCGCCGCGGTTCACTTCAAACTCAACGGCTTCTTTGATCAGTTTATCGTTAAAAACATGCAGTTCGGTAACAACAGGCTGTCGGTTTGGCGGAGGCGTGGAAATGATGGACAAATCGCGCGCACCCATCAACGAAAAATGCAATGTACGCGGAATTGGCGTTGCTGTTAACGTTAGTGTATCCACATTTACACGCATCGTTTTCAGTTTTTCTTTGGTTGATACGCCGAACTTTTGTTCCTCATCAATGATCATCAAACCCAAATCTTTAAACTTGACGTCTTTGCTCACCAAACGGTGCGTGCCGATTAAAATATCCACTTTTCCATCAGCTACATTTTGCAGCGTATCTTTGATTTGTTTAGACGATTTAAAGCGGTTTACGTAATCAATATTGCAGGGAAAACCTTTTAAACGGTCAGAAAACGTTTTATAATGTTGGGCAGCCAAAATGGTTGTCGGAACCAAAACAGCAACCTGTTTACTATCGGCAACGGCTTTAAAAGCAGCGCGAATGGCAACTTCAGTTTTGCCGAAACCAACATCGCCGCAAATTAAACGGTCCATTGGGTGCGGTGATTCCATGTCGCGTTTCAAATCGTTTGTCGCTTTTTCCTGGTCCGGCGTATCTTCATAGATAAAAGAAGCTTCCAGTTCGTTTTGCAAATAACTGTCGGGCGAGAACGCCGTACCGTTTTGCGTTTTGCGCACGGCATAGAGTTTAATCAAATCGCGGGCAATGTCTTTAACTTTTTTTTTTGTGGTTTTTTTGAGACGTTCCCAGGTATCGGTGCCCAGTTTATTCATTTTAGGCATTGTGCCTTCTTTTCCGCTGAACTTGGAAATCCGGTTCAGCGAGTTGATGTTGACGTAAAGCAAGTCATTATCGGCATAAATCAACCGGATCATTTCCTGCGATTTGCCGTTCACTTCCACCTTTTCCAGGCCGGCGTATTTTCCAATACCGTGGTCAATGTGCGTTACATAATCGCCCGGTTTCAGTTCGCGCAGTTCTTTTAAAGTGATGGCCTGCGATTTCTGGTAGCCTTTTTTAAGCTTGTATTTATAGTAACGGTCAAAAATCTGGTGATCGGTATAGCAGGCCAGTTTCTGTTCGCGGTCAACAAAACCTTCGCGGATGGAAACGGGAATCGGCGTAAATTTGGCCGTTTTGTCCAAGTCATCAAAAATGGCGTATAAACGTTCGATCTGTTTGGTCGAATCCGTTAAAATCAGGTTCTCAATCTTCTCCGCATCGTTGTTTTTGATGTTGTGGATGAGCAGGTTAAAATCTTTATTGAAAGAAGGCTGCGGGCGGATATCAAAAGTGATGGTTTGATCAGCCTGATAAAAAAACTGTTTTCCAAACTCTACAATGCGGAAATCGCGCAGTTGGTCGGCCAGCATTTTTTCATCCGTAAAATTATAAACCGGGTCAATCCAATCCGGGTTTTGGTTTTTCTCGGCCACCGACAAGGCTTTCCACAATTCGTTGGCTTTTTTGTAGCCGTCTTTAATCACGTCGAGCGTTAATTGCACGTCTTTTATCCAAATTGTGGTATCGGCATCCACATATTCCAGCAAAGAAATATTGCTTTCTATCAGGAATTTGGATTGCACGTTCGGCACAATCGTGATGCTTTTTACATGTTCTACCGAAAGCTGGCTTTCAATTTCAAACGTTCGGATGGATTCTACAAAATCACCAAAAAACTCGATCCGGTAAGGCACATCGTGCGAGAAAGAAAAAATATCAACAATGCCGCCGCGAATGGAAAACTGGCCCGGACTGTACACAAAATCAACGCGCTCAAAATCGTATTCAATCAAAAACTCGTTGATAAAATCCAAACTCAGCTTGTTTTGCACAGCAATTTCGAGTGTGTTTTTTTCCAACGAAGCACGGTTGATGACTTTTTCGGCCAGTGCTTCCGGATAAGTAACAATCAGGTTTCCAAATTCTGAAGCATGGTTCAATTCATTCAAAACCTCGGCACGCGCCAAAACATGGCTGCTGTCGGGCTGTGTAAAATCAAAACCTTTTCGAAAAGAAGAAGGAAAATGCAGGACTTCTTTGTCCAGCAAATTCTCCAGATCGGCCTGAAAATAACCAGCTTCTTCCTGATCGGGCAAAACAAAAATGGTATGTTTATGCTGCAAAAAATACAAAGCAATAGCCAGAAAGGCATCGCTTGAGCCAACCAAGCCCCGAAGATGAACGCGCGGACTTTTGCCCGAATTTAACGCCTGCGCCAAGTTTTTAACGCGGCCATCTTCTTTATATCGTTCTAAAATTTCACGGATATTCAAATCGTTGCAAATATATCAAATAGAAAATACGGCGAAAAGTGTTATTAAAAGTTAAATTTAGGCAAACAAAATTTAGCACATTTGTTTGATACAAGCAGGCTCGTTTTGCCGATACTTCTTTTATCCCATAAAAATTGATCTTATGAAAAATGCAATTATATTCGGTGTAGTTATTGGTGTTTTAAGCGGGGCGTGGATTTTGATGATGCATTTGCTTGGTTACACCACTTTAACCTCAACTTCGCCGGTAGAATATACTTCCGTATTGATCCCGATTATTGGTTTGTATTTTGGTGTAAGAAGATATCGTGATGTAGAAAAAAACGGCAATATCACTTTTTTTGAAGGCTTGCAGGAAGGCTTTAAAATTTTGTTTGCAGGGGGCGTTGTAGCTGTTGCCTTTGCTATTTTATACATCAGTTATGTTTCAAAAGGTTCCATCAGCGATTTTTCGGGAAAAATTTTCGCTGCAATGTTGGTTGGTGTTATCAGCGCTTTGGCCGTTTCTTTATTACTGATGACAGATTCTAAACGCGTTGATTCTACCAGAACGCAGAAGCGCTAATTTAAATTTCATCAATACTTCTTTTACCGGACAAAAATTGTTGTTTAATTTCAACCTATGAAACTAAACGCGTTGATTCTACCAGAACACAAAAGCCTTAAAATCTAAAATTTCATTGATGCTTCTTTTACTGGCAAAAATTGTTGTTTAATTTCAGCGTATGAAACTGAACACATTAACGGCTTATCTGGAAAGTTTGGCACCGCTTAATTACCAGGAAGATTACGACAATTCCGGGTTGCTAATTGGCCATTCAGATCAGGAAATTTCGCAGGCCTTAATTTCTTTGGATTGTACCGAAGCCGTTGTAGATGAAGCCATTGCATACAACTGCCAGTTGGTTATCTCTCATCACCCCATCGTTTTTAAGGGTTTAAAAAAGTTTAACGGCAAAACTTATGTGGAGCGTGTGGTAGAAAAGGCCATTAAAAACAGCATTGCTATTTATGCCATTCATACCAACTTAGACCATGTTGCTACCGGTGTAAACAAGCACATTGCCGATCGTTTGGGCTTGATCAATACACGCATTTTATCGCCCAAAAACAACCTCCTTAAAAAGCTAATTACGTTTGTTCCGGTTGCGCAGGCAGAAGCCGTTCGTGCCGCTTTATTTGCTGCCGGTGCGGGAAAAATCGGCAATTACAGCGAAGCAAGTTTTAATACCGACGGAACCGGAACGTACAAGGCCGGCGAAAATGCCAATCCGTTTACTGGGGAATTGGGCAAGCAGCACCGAGAGCCGGAAGTGCGTATCGAAACAATTTATCCAACAAATCTGGAAAATAAGATTCTAACTGCGCTTATTTTGGCGCATCCTTATGAAGAAGTGGCTTATGATCTGTATCCGATTACAAACGCTTTCCAGGAAGTTGGCGCGGGTTTAATCGGCGAATTGTCTTCTCCGCAGGAAGAAATTGACTTTTTGCATTTTGTTAAAAAAGTGATGAAAGCGGAAGTCATCCGGCATACTGTTTTTACCGGCAAAAAAGTGAGCAAAGTTGCGGTTTGCGGCGGTTCGGGGAGTTTTTTGCTGAAGCAGGCCATTGCTGCCGGTGCCGATGTTTTTGTTACCGCTGATTTTAAATACCACGAGTTTTTTGATGCCGAAGGAAAACTGGTGGTTGCCGACATCGGACATTTTGAAACAGAGCAGTTTACACAGGAATTATTAGCTGAAATTATCAGCGAAAAATTTCCTACTTTTGCAGTCCGTTTAACAAAAATTAATACAAACCCCGTCAAATATATATTTTAATGGAACAAACAGTAGAGCAAAAGCTAAAAGCTTTATACGAACTACAAACTATCCACACCAAAATTGACCGCATCAGACAGGTAAGAGGCGAACTTCCGATGGAAGTGAACGACCTGGAAGATGAAGTTGCAGGTTTGGAAACCCGGATTCAGAAAATAAAAAATGAACTGGATGATTTGGAAGATGCTGTAGTTACCAGAAAAAACCTGATCAAAGAAGCACAAGCCAACACCAAAAGATACGAAGCCCAGCTAAACGAGGTTAAAAACAACCGTGAGTATGATGCCATTTCTAAGGAAATTGAAATCCAAGGGTTAGATATTCAGGTTAGCGAGAAAAAAATCAAAGAATTAGGTTACGAAATTGCCACCAAAACCCAGGTTTATGAAAAGGCTTTGGCTGATTTGGAAGACCGTCGTAAAGATTTCGAACTGAAAAAAGCAGAATTAGGGACGATTACCAGCGAAACCGAAAAAGAAGAAAACGAACTATCTGTACAGGCAGAACAAGCGCAAAAGAATATCGAAGAGCGTTTGCTGTTTGCCTACAACCGTTTAAGGGGCAATGCCAAAAACGGCTTGGCTGTAGTTACCATCGAGCGTGATGCCTGCTCCGGATGTTTTAACGAGATTCCACCGCAACGCCAGGCAGATATCCGTCAGCGTAAAAAAATTATTGTTTGCGAACATTGCGGACGAATTTTGGTGGATGAGCAAATGGTTTTGGAAACTGCAGAACCGCAACAAGTAGCATAAAAATCTTCTAAAAGATAAAGGCGGCCAAATACTGGCCGCCTTTTTTTATGCCATAAAAGAAGCATCTAAATCAATTCTGATAAACCACGGCGTTGATATTCATCCCGGCACCAACCGAAGCAAATAAAATTTTATCGCCTTCATTAATGGTTTGACCAGACATTTGGCCCTTCAAAATACAATCCAACAAAGTAGGAATGGTGGCCACAGAACTGTTGCCATAATGTGCAATATTCATCGGCATAATGCTGGGGTCAAACTCTTTTTCGCCATAAAGCCCGAACACGCGCTGCATAATGGCGTCATCCATTTTTCCGTTTGCCTGATGGATCAATACTTTTTTTACATCGTATAAACTGATGCTGGCTTTATCCAAGGCCATTTTAATGACTTGCGGCACATGGATCAACGCGTATTCGTACAGTTTACGTCCGTTCATTTTGATGTATAAATTCGGATCGCTCTGTTCGTTGGAATAAGAAGCACCCATCGTTAACAAATTGGAATAATCAACCGCATGAGATTGTGTTTTGTGCGCAATAATCCCTTTTTCGGTACCTGTTGCGGCTTCCAAAATAACTGCTCCGGCACCATCGGCATAAATCATACTATCACGGTCGTGCGGGTCAATAATCCTCGAAAGTGTTTCGGCACCAATCACCAAACACCTTTTTGCATCACCGGACTTGATAAAATAATTTGCCTGGATCATGGCTTCCACCCAGCCCGGGCAGCCAAAAGGCAAATCATAAGCCACACAATCCGGGTTTTTAATTTGCAGCAATTGCTTGATGCGCGCTGCTAAAGTAGGAACCATATCAACGCGGTTTGTGCCTTCTGCAACATCGCCAAAATTGTGGGCAACGATAATATAATCAAGGCTTTCGGCATCAATTCCCGAACTTTTTAAAGCATCTTTTGCAGCCAGAAAACCTAAGTCAGAAGTGTTTTGATCCTCCCGTGCGTAGCGGCGTTCTTCTATTTCGGTAATGTTTTTAAACTGTTCTAAAATAACCGGGTTGCTTTTGGCTACCGGCCGACCATCTTTTTCAAAAAAACGATGGTTTATAAAATGCGTGCTGGTGATGATCTTATCGGGAACGTAACTTCCGGTACCTGCAATTACCGAACGGATATTAGTCTGCATATTATTTATACTGAATACTGAAATGGTATATAGTATAAAATTACGTTTTAATATAGAATTTCAAAACAAATTAAAATAAATTTGTTTGCCGGCCGTACTGGTTTACAAAACGGTTAAGGTTATAATCCGGCATTTCCCTTCCCGTTAAATACTTTTTACAAGCCAATGCAAACATTTGCTGGATAGAAACAGCAATCTGGCCATCGCCTGTTTTTCGGGTTCCCCAGCGCGAATCGTTCAGTTTTCCGCCATGGCAGTTCTCAATCTGGTGCAACACTTTTTCTGCCTGCCCGGGAAAAGCTTTGTGAATCCAATCGGTAAAAATCGAAGCAATGGCGCCGTTTAAACGGACGATGGTGTAGCGTGCATCAACAGCGCCGCAATCGGCAGCAGCTTTAATAATATCGGTAATTTCATGACTATTTAAACCCGGAATAATCGGCGAAACCATTACCCGCACCGGCACGCTAGCTTCCGAAAGTTTTTTGATGACGTTTAACCTTCCCGCGGCAGTTACCGTTCGTGGTTCTAATTTTTGGCGAAGGGCTTCAGACAAAGAAGTGATCGAAATATTGACATGGATGAGATCTGATTTTGCCAAAGCTGCAAGCAAATCCAAATCCCGCAAAATCAAATTGTTTTTGGTGATGATGCTGACCGGATGTTTGTACTTTAAAAAAACCTCCAGCAAACCGCGTGTAATTTTCAGCTTTTTTTCGACGGGCTGGTAGCAATCGGTATTGCCGGAAAGCACAATGACGGCTGGTTCGTAGTTCTTTTTGTTGAGATAAGTTTCCAGCAATTGGGCAGCATTGTGTTTTACAATGATTTTTCGTTCGAAATCCAATCCGGCACTGAAACCATAATATTCGTGTGAGTTGCGGGCGTAGCAATAAATGCAACCGTGTTCGCAGCCCTGGTACGGGTTGATGGAGTGCATAAAAGACAAATCGGGGCTGTTGGATTCGCTGACGATGGATTTAGGCGTTTCGTTAAAAAACTGCGTTTTGCTGTTTTCCAGATAAGGCTCGTCCAAACCTTCTTCAAAATCGCGGACGTATTTGTTCTTTAAAAACTTGTTGTGCGTGTTTAATTGTGCGCCGCGGCCTTTAAAATAACCATCGTTTTCCTGCTGATTCATTTAACAAAAATGCTAAAAAAAATAGCAAAATCAATAATAAAACAACAAAAAAGTATCGGTAAAAGAAGTATGAAGAAAATTAAGTGATGCTTCTTTTACCCCTATAAATTTGGGCTGGTTTTAAGCTATTAAGCATTAACTATGAACAATTAATCATCTGCTATGAATGCTTCTTTTACCACTATAAATTTGGGCTGATTATAAGCTATTATCCATGAACAATTAACTATTATCTATTTGCTATGAATGCTTCTTTTATCCCTGTAAATCATCCAGCAAAAAAACAAAAAGTTCTTTTGGCCCATGTGCGCCTAATACCAGCGTTTTTTCGATATCGGCAGTGCGGCTTGGGCCGGTAACGGTTGTGATCATGGAAGGCAGCGTGTTTTTGTATTTTTCTTTGAGGAGTTTAAAACCGTCTTTCAAATCCAAAACCAATTGAGAGGTGTAAGCCAAAACGATATGCTGGTGCGGATAAATGCTCAACCTTCTGCCTGCCGCATTGCCATTGGTGATTAAAATGCTGCCGTTTTGGGCGATCAAAGCATCACATAAAGTTAAACCAACTTCGGCTTGCTCAAAGTCTTTATCGGTTTCAAAATAAGGATAATCGTAGGTTTTTAAGATGTTTTGCAGATACTTTTCCCAGCAATAGATTTTGTGCCAGTTGCGCTGTTCGGCCAGGGTGAGTAGGTTTTCGATGAAGTCAATCTCGTCTTCACAAAAAATAAACTGGCCGGAAACTGCGGTAAATTGCTCGGCAAACATGACTTCCAGCAATTCATCCTGCGGCGCATACAAAGGCAAATCCTCCAGTTGCGGGTAAGGGTTGTCGCGCTTATCCAGCAAAGCCTTTCGGATTTTTTTGAGCAACTGTTCTTTTGGCGTGGTGCTGTCTTTCATAAGCAAAATAAAAGCCACTGCGTGGGTACGCAGTGGCTCAAAATTGATTAAAAGTTTTTAATCTTTTTTTGTTTTGGCATCGGTTTCTTCCGGGTTTCTTTCAAAAGTTCCTGAATGATCGCCAACACCTTCATGAACTAAATTTTGTTCTACCGGGGCTAAATTTCCGGAAGGATCATCGCCATTTACAAACTCATCATAAGTGGTACGGGTCTCAAAAGGGCGTTTGCCTAATATTTCCTCTAAATCCGACTGAAACAAAATTTCTTTTTCGAGCAATTTATTGGCCAGTTTATCCAAACCTTCCCGTCTTTCATTCAATAAATCTTTGGTACGCTGATAAACATTATTAATTAAACTACGCACTTCATTATCAATCAATTCCGATGTTTTTTCAGAGTAAGGCTTGTTAAACTGGTATTCGCCTTGCGTATCGTTAAAAGATACATTTCCAACTTTATCGTTCATGCCATAAATGCTTACCATGGCATAAGCTAATTTGGTAATGCGTTCCAAATCGTTCTGTGCACCGGTCGAGATTTTGTTGAATACAATATCTTCGGCAACGCGTCCACCCATCGTCATACACAAACCATCCAACAATTGCTCTGTGGTGTACAAAAATTGTTCTTTTGGCAAGTACTGCGCATAACCCAAAGCAGCAACACCACGCGGAACGATGGAAACCTTAACCAAAGGATCAGCATGTTCCAAAAACCAGCCTGCAATGGCGTGGCCAGCTTCGTGGAAAGCAACAATTCGTTTTTCCTCCGGAGAAATGATCTTGTTTTTCTTTTCCAAACCGCCAATTACACGGTCAACCGCATCCTGGAAATCCTGCATATCAACCGCTTCCTTGTTTTTACGGGCGGCAATTAAGGCAGCTTCGTTGCAAACGTTGGCAATTTCGGCACCGGCAAAACCAGGTGTTTGTGCCGATAATTTCTTGGCATCAACATCTGCTGCTGTTTTTATCGGTTGTAAATGGACTTTGAAAATTTGTTCACGGCCGTTCAAATCCGGTTTATCAATAGAAACTTGTCTGTCAAAACGTCCCGGACGCATCAAAGCAGAATCCAAAACATCCGGACGGTTGGTTGCAGCCAAAATAATGATCCCGGAATCTGTACCGAAACCATCCATTTCTACCAGCAACTGGTTCAACGTGTTCTCACGTTCGTCGTTGCCGCCAACGATGTTGTTTTTGCCACGGGCGCGGCCAATCGCGTCAATCTCATCAATAAAGATGATACAAGGCGCTTTGTCTTTTGCCTGGCGGAACAAATCCCGTACGCGGGAAGCACCAACGCCAACAAACATTTCCACAAAATCAGAACCTGAAAGCGAGAAGAAAGGAACCTGCGCTTCGCCGGCCACTGCTTTTGCCAACAGAGTTTTACCCGTTCCCGGCGCACCAATCAGCAGCGCGCCTTTTGGTATTTTACCACCGAGATTGGTATATTTTTTTGGATTTTTAAGGAAATCTACAATTTCCATCACTTCCTGTTTGGCTTCTTCCAAACCGGCAACATCGTTAAAAGTAACGTTTACCTGAGATTCTTTGTCAAATAAAGTGGCTTTTGATTTACCGATGTTAAAGATTTGGCCACCCGGGCCGCCGCCTGCCCCGCCGCCCATACGCCGCATAATCAACAGCCACATGCCGGCAAATAAAGCCACCATAATGATGGTTTGTACCAGCCAACTGGAGAAAAAGCTTTCATGCTGCTCAAAGCTAATTGGCACTTTTTGCGCATCCGGCACGTCTTTTTGCGCATTTTGCACCGATGCTTTCAGGCTTTCATAGGAAGCATCGGTAAAGTAATATTGCGCATTATCAGTAGCCATATTAAACGAACGCTTATCGCGCACGTTGGCATATTGCGATTTGCTGAGACTGTCTTTTTTGATGTAAACTTCGGCAACCACCAAATCACCGTTTTTGTAGGCAACAATTTTATCAACATCGCCTTTTCTAAGCATATTACTTTCAAAAGTTTGAAAGTTAATAAGCGAACCGCCGCTGCCGCCAAAAAAATAAGGTACAACCAGCAACGCGATGATCGCGATTGCATAAATCCACATAAAATTAAATTTAGGCGGTTTTGGTGTTGATTTTTTATTGGGTATCCTGCGGATAGTTTTCTGATTTTCAGAGGGTTTTTTTTCCATTTTTTACAAACACATATTTTATAACTTACGCTACAGGACCTGAAACTACTTTAAGCACTTTTATAGGATTTAAACTCGGCATCGCCCCACAACTCTTCTATTCCGTAAAACTCGCGTTTATCAGTCTTAAATATGTGCACTACAACGTCAATATAATCTAATAAAATCCACTCGCCGTATTCAAAGCCTTCTTTCCGCCAAGGGTCTTGTTTTAAAGCTTTATAAACTTCTTCTTCCACACTTCCTGCAATCGCTTTTACCTGAGTGGTAGATTCGGCATGGCAAATTACAAAGTAATCTGACACCGAACTGCGGATATTTCTGAGGTCTAATCTAACAATGTCATTACCTTTTTTTTCCTGGATCCCATTGATGATGATTTCCGAAATTAAGGTTGATTCTAATTTATTCTTGTTTATTACCATTAAAAACACTTAGTTTTGAAAACGAATTTACACACGTTTTATTCTACTTTGCAAAATAACATAATTTCAGGTGCATTTGTTGGACAAAATATTCTGACATATAAGGAGATAACTTCTACCAATGACCTGCTGAAACAGTTAGTGGCAAATTCCAAGCCAGTGCCAGAAGGAACAGTCATTATGGCAGAATATCAAACGGCTGGCAAAGGGCAGCAGCAAAATGGCTGGCACAGCGAAGCCGGAAAAAATTTAACTTTCAGTTTGCTCTTATATCCTCAATTTTTATCGCCTCAAAATACCTTTGACCTGGCTGCGGCCATGAGTTTAGGCGTAATAAAACCGCTTCGGGAAATACTGGGAGATGAAGTCAGGTTAAAATGGCCAAATGATATTTATTACAAGCAGCAAAAATTAGGCGGAATGTTGATTGAAAATACCATAACTGGAAATGCCATTAAAAGCGCCGTTGTTGGGATTGGGATCAACATCAACCAGGAAAGTTTTCCTGCCCATCTGCCAAACCCTGTTTCCGTTAAACAAATACTTTCAGAAAATTATGCCATAAAAGAAGTATTGTTGCAAATTTGTGCCGGCATCGAGTTTTATTATTTAAAGTTGAAGGCCGGGAAATCCGAAGAAATTAAACAGGAATATTTAAACAACTTGTACGGTTTTGGCCGTGAATTAGAATTTCAAACCAACAACGAAATATTTAAAGGCGAAATTTGTGCCGTAAACCCTTCCGGTCTGCTGGGTGTCAAAAAAGAAAACGAAACTGTATTTTTTGATTTGAAACAGATCAAATTTATTTTTAATTAAAAACATCATGAAAAAACTAATGCTTCTTTTAGCCGCATCTTTTTTAAGTTTTGGCTTGTCTGCTCAAATTTTGCAACCGGTAAAATGGTCGTATGCGGCAAAAAAAACCAGTAAAACCGAGGCTGTCCTTTTGATCAAGGCAACCATTGATAACGGCTGGCATATTTATTCGACCCAGCAAAAAGAAGGCGGGCCGGTAAAAACCACGATTGATTTTACGCCTTCAAAAGATTATGCCTTAAACGGCGCATTGGCCGAACCAAAACCGGTTACCAAAATGGAACAGGTTTTTAAAATGAACGTGTTGTATTTTGAAAAGTCGGTTATCTTTCAGCAAAAAATAAAACTGAAAAAAGACCAGACCAACATCAAAGGCAAAGTTGAATACATGGTTTGCAACGATAAACAATGCCTGCCGCCAGAAGATATTGATTTTAGTATCCCGGTTAAATAATTCTATTGACTGAGGGCCTATGAATTTATGGAAGAAAAATATTAATGCTTCTTTTATCACCTAAAAGTTAGTGGGCAATCGGTTTTTGGTTTGTTTAGGCTGGTGCAAGCACCAATTTTTATAGGTAAAAAAAGCATAGAAACCTTAATAAGTAAATTTTAAACAGGTTCTGAGTTATTTAGCCCCAACATTTGATTTTAGTATGAGTACATCTATAGAAAATATTGGCGTATTTACTTCGGGCGGTGATTCGCCGGGAATGAATGCCGCTATCCGCGCCGTTGTGCGTACGGCTTTATATTACAATATCCAGGTTACCGGTATCCGCCGGGGTTACGAAGGGATGATCAACGGCGATATGTTTATCATGGACCGCCGCTCGGTTGCCAATATTGTGCAACGCGGAGGGACGATTTTGAAAACAGCCCGAAGCGACCAGTTCAGGACGCCTGAAGGTAGAAAAAAAGCTTACCAGCAGCTGCAAAAAAACAAGGTTGATGCCTTGGTGGCCATTGGTGGCGATGGTACATTGGCCGCAGCCCATATTTTCGGGCAGGAATTTAATATTCCGATTGTAGGCATGCCAGCAACCATTGACAATGATCTGTTCGGTACAGATTTTACCATTGGTTATGATACCGCCATTAATACGGTTGTAAATGCGGTTGACCGGATCCGGGACACGGCAGAATCGCACGACCGGTTGTTTATTGTAGAAGTAATGGGGCGTGATAGTGGTTTGATTGCGTTGCGGACAGGCATTGCAACCGGGGCAGAAGCGATTTTGATACCTGGAACCACAACCGATATTGAAGCCATCTATTCGCGTTTGGAGCGCGACAGAAGACATAAGGCATCAAAAATTATTATCGTGGCCGAAGGAGAAGAAGAAGGCGGCGCGTTTAAAATTGGCGACCAGATCAAAGAAAAATACCCGAACTATGATACCCGGGTTTCTATCTTGGGCCACATTCAGCGCGGCGGCAGCCCAAGTTGCATGGACCGGGTTTTGGCCAGCCGGGTTGGTGTTGCAGCCGTAGAAGGTTTGCTGGACGGCCATCGCAACGAAATGTTTGGTTTGATACACAATACAATCACCAGTACCAATTTTTCTCAAACCATCAAACACAACACGATTATCAACCCCAATTTTTTAAAGATTGTAGAAATCCTTTCTTTATAAATTTTATGCCGGTAAAAGAAGCATGCTTCTTTTACCGGCATAAAATCAAAGTAGTTTGGCAGCAACTTCTTCCCAAGTATTTACCCTTTCAAACTCGGTAATCAATTTGTTGTGGGGAGAAGTGAACAATAGCGGCCGACCATTAAACGCGGTAAAATTTCGGCTGCGGTCATCAATCATCACATCCACATTAACTATTTTTAAGCCGCAAAAAATGGTGCGCTGCCAGGGGATGAACGGAAAATGATCTGCCAGCCAGTCCAATTTATCTTCCAGCGAGTTGCGGAATTCCATCGCGGCAGAAACGATAAACACATCATACTTCTGGTTTAACTCTTTTACCACGCGCTGGCTGTCTTTAATCACTTCCAAATCCCGGAAAAAACCTTTTTCATAAATGTGTTTCCTGAAATCGCCGACAATAGGATCGGGCAAAATGTGGTAAAATTCCTGTCCGTCTTTCAGTTCCTGTAAAACCTCGTTCGGGTGGTCTCGTTTATATAAATATTGAAACTTGGCAATTACATCTGCCAAAACTTCATCCATATCAATGGCAATGCGTTGTTTTTCCATAAACAAAAATAGCCAGTTTAATTAAACTGGCTATTAAAGTATTTATAAGGTTTTAAAGTTTTCTTGTTTGGAAGCCTCGTTTGGGGCGGGTTTATAGATAGCGCCGGTAGCAAAATCAACAATAGTTCCCGGCCAAAAAAGAATAACATCAGCAATTAATGCACCTACACGTACCCTTCTTTGTGGTTCGCCGTCTTTTGGCCGGGTACGCTGATAGGTATTAACATGGCCGCCAAAAACAGTGGCGCAACTTGAGCAAAAAATGCATACAGTTAACAATAGTAGAATGCTTAGTTGAAATTTTTTCATAGTAATTATATTTGTTTGATTAAAAAAGCGTGAGCCATAAATATATAATTATTACATTGATAAAATAGTAATATTTTTCCTACTTTTGCAGCCCCCGCACCAAAAAGTTCCGGGGGATATGTTGGATACATAAAACAAACAATGGCAACAAAAATCAGATTACAAAGACACGGTAAAAAAGGCAAAGCTTTTTATTACATCGTGGTAGCCGATGAGCGCGCACCACGAGATGGCCGTTTCATCGAGCGTTTAGGTTCTTACAACCCAAACACCAACCCGGCAACCATCAACATCAATTTTGATAAAACGCTGGAATGGGTTAACACCGGCGCACAGCCGACCGATACCTGCCGTGCAATTTTGGCCTACAAAGGCGTGATGTACAAAAAACATTTGCAAGGCGGAGTTAAAAAAGGTGCCTTAACGGCAGAACAGGCCGATGCAAAATTTGCAGCCTGGGCCGAGCAAAAAGAAAACAAAATTAGCGGTAAGAAAACAGATTTAGGTTCTGCAAAAGACGAAGCGCGCAAAGCTGCTTTAACTGCAGAAGCTAAGAAAAATGCCGACCGTGCCGCGGCAATTGTTGCTAAAAACACACCGCCGGCACCAGAACCTGTTGCCGCTGATGAAGCAACCGAAACTCCGACCGAGTAATTAAAAATAAAATTTAAATTTATAGCGAAGCAGCTTCTTGCAACAGAAGCGCTTCGCTATACTTGTTTTAGCACCTTTTTATTGATGGTTACAGAAGATTATTTCCAGATAGGAACCGTTACCAAAACACGCGGTTTAAAAGGCGAACTACAGGTTTTTGTGGCTTATGACGAACCGGAAAAACTAAAATTTACCAGTTTGTTTATTGAACTTGGCGGGAAATTAGTTCCGTATTTTGTGTCGTTTTTTAAGCTTCCTCAAAAAAATATTGCTTACGTTTTGCTGGAAGATGTGGACACGGTTGAAAAGGCAGCTTTGTTAGTAAAGAAGAATGTTTTTCTGTCGAACAAAAACAAACCGAAAAAGAAGAAGAACGAGTTTGGCTTAAAAGATTTGCTGAATTTCATCGCCATAGACGAGAACGAAGGCGAACTGGGCGAGATCATTGAAATCCACGAATATCCGCAGCAGTTTATTGCTACCGTTTCTTACAAAAACCAGGAAGTGCTTTTCCCGCTCAACGAAAGCATCATCAAAAATATTGATGTGGTAAAAGGCGTAGTGATAGTGGATTTGCCGGAAGGTTTGCTGGATGTTTATTTGGAGTGATGGATTTTAAATCGAAGTTGATTAAAAACTACTTCCATAAATCCTTGGTACGGATTTTTACGCCTTTGCCATTTT
Organism: Mucilaginibacter sp.; assembly: GCF_041088075.1. GTDB lineage: Bacteria > Bacteroidota > Bacteroidia > Sphingobacteriales > Sphingobacteriaceae > Mucilaginibacter_A. Next base: position 27,477 of record NZ_JBGCVY010000023.1, read on the forward strand.
CGATGTCTTTTTTAGCTTGAAGAATTTCAGCAACAAATGCTGGGTCATAAGGACTTTCTTCTTCCTCAAAAGTAACTTTCAACGCATTTAAAACAGCTTTAACAGCGGTTAACTGTTCTTCATTTTCAGGATGTACAATCAATGTTCCCATAAATCAAAAATAAGATTTTTATAAACAGGAATAAAAATTCTGAACCCGCTATTAACCTTTCGCCTTTAACCTTTTCACCTTTCATCCTTTCCCCTCAACACCTTACCTTTGCCCAATGCGTTTTGATATCATCACCGTTTTGCCCGGATTGCTGGAAAGCCCGTTCGCCCATTCCATTTTACAACGGGCGCAGAAAAAAGGCATTGCTGAAATCCATGTTCATAATTTACGTGATTATACAACCAACAAGCAAAAAAGTGTGGATGATTATCCATACGGCGGCGGCGGCGGCATGGTGATGGGCGTGGAGCCATTTGCCAATTGTATACAACAGTTAAAATCGGAGCGGGAATATGACGAAATCATTTTTATGTCGCCCGATGGGGAAACGCTGAACCAGCAAATTGCCAATAATTTATCCCTTAAAAGAAGCATCCTGATTTTGTGCGGGCATTACAAAGGGATTGATCAGCGCATCCGGGATACGTTTGTTACGCGCGAAATTTCTGTGGGCGATTATGTGCTTTCAGGTGGCGAATTACCGGCGGCCGTTTTGGTGGATGCGGTGGTGCGGTTGATTCCGGGCGTGCTTTCTGATGAAACTTCGGCTTTGTCGGATTCTTTTCAGGATGGATTGCTCGATGCGCCTTTGTACACACGGCCAGCAGAATGGAACGGACAAGCCGTGCCGCCGGTTTTGCTAAGCGGAAATGCCGGCGAAATAGAAAAATGGCGCCACGAACAAGCTTTGGAACGAACTAAGCAGCGCCGGCCTGATTTGCTTTCCTGATACTGTTTTTATGTGCATAAAAATTGGAATGTTGAAAAATTTAAATCCGTCTTTTTAAATCAATTTTAAATTCCTATACTTGCAATCCGATTTTTAGGGCATAAAAATCGTTATTAAGAGCTTAAAATCATGGATTTAGTAAAATTTGTTGAAGAACAAAACATAGTTAAAAGCACGTTGCCTTCCTTTAAAGCTGGTGATACTGTTAGTGTTTACTACAAAATCAGGGAAGGCGCCAAAGAGCGTATCCAGCTTTACCAAGGCGTTGTTATCCAACGCAACAGTACAGGCGCACATGAAACATTTACCGTTCGTAAAGTTTCTAACGGTATTGGTGTTGAGCGGATTTTTCCGGTTAACTCTCCAAACATCGACAAATTAGAAGTGAACAGCCATGGTAAAGTACGCCGTGCAAAGTTATTTTACCTGCGCGAACTGACTGGTAAAGCAGCACGTATTAAATCTAAAAGGGTTTAAGTTTTTTAAAGATATTTGGTTAATAAAAGAAGCCTTTCAGATTTTTTCTGAAAGGCTTCTTTTATGAGGTAAAAATTAGTGTTGGGATTTGTATTTCCGTCATTCAATCGTTTTTCTTTTGTGCGTTCTTTTGCTTGATCAAAAGAACCAAAAATCAAGAATGCCGGATCGCCTCCGGGCGGCATTCAGCCCACCGCGCCTGGGCGCATACCTTAATGGTGGTTACCGTTCTATCGCTGAAAAAGAGCCGCTTTGTCATCTCGACCATAGGGAGAGATCTTCTTTAAATTATTGATGCTTCTTTTATCGGCACAAAATAAAAAAGAGATCAACCTGGATGACAATGGAACAGCATTAATCCGTTACTAACTCAGCCAAAACCGTTCTTCCGCCTTTTACGGTTTCGCCTAAGGTTACGTTTACTTTGGTTCCCAGCGGTAAAAAAACATCTACCCGCGAACCAAATTTGATGAAACCGAACTGGTCGCCTTGCTTCACTTCGTCGCCTTCTTTTACGTACCAAACAATACGTCGGGCCATGGCACCGGCAATCTGCCTGAACAAAACCGGGATTCCCTGATGGGTTTCTACCACAACCGTCGTCCGTTCGTTATCGGTGGATGATTTTGGATGCCAGGCCACTAAGTATTTCCCGGCGTGATATTTAAAATATTTAACCACGCCAGTAATCGGGTTTCGGTTAACGTGGACATTGATGGGCGACATGAAGATGGAAATCTGCAAGCGTTTATCCTTCAAATATTCGGTTTCCTGTGCTTCTTCAATCACCACTACTTTACCATCCGCCGGGCAAACCACTAATTTTTCATCCTGCGTAACCGCGATTTTTGGGTTCCTGAAGAATTGCAGCACCACCAGAAAAAGAATGGCCGAGAAAATGTAAATCACCCAATGAAAAGTATTTGCATCGGGAAAATAAAATTGAACGAGTGCGTTGAGCACAAAAATGAACAGGATACTGAGTGCGATGGTATTGTAGCCTTCTTTATGGATCGTCATGCGTAAAAATAGCGTTGTAAATTACAAAACAAGGTAAAGGTAAATAAAAACTAACGGAGCGGCCATTAAAAGTCCGTCGAAACGGTCCAGCAAACCGCCGTGGCCGGGCAACAAACTGCCCGAATCTTTTACGTTGATGCTTCTTTTAAGCATACTTTCTACCAGGTCGCTCATTGTACCAAAAACGGAAATGATCAGGCCAATAACGATCCAATGCAACCAAAAAACTTCTTTAAAATAACGACTGATAACGAAAGCAACCAAAGCCGTTAAAAGCAAGCCGCCGATAAACCCTTCCCAGGTTTTTTTGGGCGAATGGCGTTCGAAGAGTTTGGTTTTGCCCAATTTTCTTCCCGTTAAATAAGCACAGGTATCGTTCGTCCACAGTAACAGGATGAAGCCTAAAGAAAAATGCGGGTTGAAGTTTTTTTGGAGAAAAGCCATCGCCATAAAAAATACAAATGGCAGCAATGTGTAAATCAGGCCGAGAAAAGTGTAGGCAATCTGGTGGAAAGGTTTTTCTGATTTCCGGTACAACTCGGCAAAAAAAATGCTTACGCCAATTGGAACAATGAAGGCTGAAAAATACCTCGTAAAAGAAGTATCGAACCAAAAGGAAGCTGTGGCTGCGCAAACCATCAAACCGAGGATGAAGCCCAAAATTTGCTGCGGAAAAATGCCCGTAGTTTTTATCAAACCATAAAATTCAAACAGCGAAAGTAAAGCCAGCAACGAAAAGAAACCCACAAAAATGTATGGGCCAAAAAAGAAAGCGGCCAGCATCACCACCACAAAAAAGAAACCAGTTATGGCGCGGGTTTTCATGGGTTGATGTGTTGGTTATTGTCATGCAGAACTTGGTTCGGCATCTCATTAGAAAGGTTAAAACTTTTCACGAGGGATCCTGAAACAAGTTCAGGATGACAGAGCGGAAGCAAAGCTATCACATTAAAATTCATGGGTTGATATCGTTTAAAACCAAAATTTCTATCGCTTGGCTGAAAGACGATTTATGGATGTAAACGTCAATTTGTCCGAAAACTTTATGCGCCGAATCCTGCTTGTTCATCAGCACCACTTCCATTTCGTGCTGCGTTAAAAGCTGTTTAACCAGTTCGGCCTGAAAAAAATTGGTGGAAGTATAAATTTTAACCCAGTCTGCTTCCATTATGCTTCCTGTAAATCTTTGCGTTTGGGTTCAGCCAATTTTTGATAGGCTAAAAACAGCACGAGCGTGATGAGCAGGCTAAAAACGTAGCTTTTCCATTCAAATAAATGCTGCTCGTCGGGGTTGGTTTTGATCATTTTCAACTGGTATAAATAGCTAACTACCAAAGCTGTGCCGTTGTTTAAAAAATGGCCTAAAACGCCCGGCCAGATACTGCCGCTCCAGGCCGCAAAATAACCAAAGAAAACGCCCAGCATCATCCTCGGCAAAAACCCGAAAAACTGAAAATGGATGGCGCTGAACAAGGCCGCCGAAAGCCAAACGCCCCAGTGCATACTTTTTGTCCAGCCGGTAAAAATTTGCTGGAAGCATCCGCGGAACATAAATTCTTCTGAAACGGCCGGCAAAATGGCAATCATCAATAAGTTAACGATAAAGCTCGCCGAACTTTTCATCTGCAATAAAATTTCGGTTTGCTGGCCGGCGTTGTCTTCCAGGTTGCGCATCCATCGTTCCAAACCTTTTAAAAACTGCGGAAAAACCATTTTTTGGTTGAAGTTGATGAGCATTTCCATCATCGGCGAAGAAACCAGCATGATAAAAAACACCAGTAAAAGAAGTATCAGCGGGAAACGCCAGTTGGCTTTGAGATAAGGAACAGGCTGACGAACAATTACTTTCGCAAAAAAGATGGCTGGGATTAAAAACCCAAAAACGGACGAACCCATCTGCATAATCTTCAAACTGTTGAGCGTGCTTTCAGGCATATTGGCACTTATGTTTAGCATCGCACTAAAAGCAGAAGGGCCGTAAAGAATTACCACGATTACGCCGCAGATCAATCCGCCCAAAACTAAACCTGCCACGGCAAGCAAAATCAGCAGTAAAAACTGCAACGCGTACGACATTTGGTAATAAGGCTTTTCCATCAACTGCTGATAAATTACGTAAATTTGCAGGGCTTAAAGATAAACATGTCTGTTCAAATAGGAAATATTGATCTGGGAGAATTCCCGTTGTTGCTGGCACCGATGGAAGATGTGAGCGATCCGCCGTTCCGTTACGTTTGCAAGCAAAACGGCGCGGATATGATGTACACGGAATTTATTTCTTCGGAAGGATTGATCCGTGACGCAGCCAAAAGCAGGCAAAAGCTGGATATTTTTGAGTATGAACGGCCAATCGGCATCCAGATTTTTGGCAGCAGTATCGAAACGATGCGCGAAGCAACACAAATTGCAACGAAAGCAAACCCGGATTTGATTGACATAAATTATGGTTGTCCGGTTAAAAATGTGGCTTGCAGAGGTGCAGGCGCGAGTTTGTTGCAGGATATTGATAAAATGGTAGCCATGACGAAAGCCGTGGTAGAAGCGACACATTTGCCGGTTACTGTAAAAACGCGTTTGGGCTGGGACGATCATACCAAAAATATCTACACCGTTGCCGAGCGTTTGCAGGAAGTGGGCATCAAAGCCTTAACCATCCACGGCCGCACGCGAGCGCAGATGTACAAAGGCGAGGCGGATTGGCGGTTGATCAGCGAAGTAAAAAAGAACCCGAACATCGAAATACCGATTTTTGGAAATGGCGATATTGATTCGCCGGAAAAAGCACTGGCTTGGAAACAGGAGTTTGGTGTGGACGGCATGATGATTGGCCGCGCTTCGATCGGAAACCCATGGATTTTCAGGGAAATAAAAAACTTTCTCAAAACAGGCAACTTTTTGCCCAAACCAACGATAGAAGAACGGGTGGAAGTTTGCAAAACACATCTGCAAAAATCAATTGCCTGGAAAGGGCCAAAAACCGGGATTTTTGAAATGCGACGCCATTATGCCAATTACTTTAAAGGCATCGAGCATTTTAAAGAAACCCGAATGAAATTGGTCGCCTTGGAAAATTTGCAAGAAATTTATGACATTCTGGAAGGAATCAAATCGGCACACGTTTATGTTATGGCGTGATTGTTGAAGAATGCTTCTTTTATCACATTAAAATTTGACAAGCTTTATGGTGAACACAATTACCGACGGTGTGAAAGTTTCCATAGAAACACTGTACCAACAAGAATATTCTAACCCGGCAAACGAGCATTTCATGTTTGCTTATAAAGTTACCATCGAAAATATGACCGATTACGCCGTACAATTGATGCGCCGCCATTGGAATATTTTTGATTCCAACGGTACGCACCGGGAAGTGGAAGGCGAAGGCGTGGTTGGTTTGCAACCTGTTATTGAACCGGGCAACCAGCACGAATACGTTTCGGGCTGTAATTTAAAAACAGAAATGGGCAGCATGAAAGGCGATTACCAAATGCTGCGTTTGCTGGATAACCATACTTTTGATGTTAAAATCCCGGAATTTCAATTGGTTGCTCCTTATAAATTAAATTAAGATACTTCTTTTACCGGCATAAAAACAGTATGGCCTCGATCATTGATCGAGGCCATACTTGTTAAAAAGCTTTTGCAATTAACTTAGTTTCTTCTGCCATTAAACAGAAAAGAAGCGTAATAAACCAAAGTTGCCAGGGCGCTTAAAGCGGCAACAACGTAAGTCATGGCGGCCCACCACAACGCATCTTTTGCTTCTGCGTGTTCTTCGCTGGTTTGCATTACCGTATAATTGTTGTTCAGCCAGGCCAAAGCGCGGTTGCTGGCATCAAACTCGACCGGCAACGTAATAAAACTGAAAGTGGTAACCAAAGCCAAAGCCACAACGCCAACGCCTAAAACTATCGGGTTTCCGCTGAAAACCAGCAGCATAATACCGATCATCAAAGTCCATTGTGTTATGGTCGAAGCCGTTTGCACAATCGGAACTATGGCCGAACGGAAAGTTAACCACGAATAAGCTTTGGCATGTTGCACGGCATGGCCGCATTCGTGCGCGGCAATGGCCGCAGAAGCAACGCTCCGGCTTTCGTAAACATCGGCGCTTAAATTAACCGTTTTATTGGCCGGATTGTAATGGTCGGTCAATTGGCCATCCACCGAAATTACTTTTACATCGTCAATACCGTTATCGCGCAGCATTCGTTCGGCCACTTCTTTGCCGGATAAACCAGATAGCAACGGAAGCTCGGCATACTGTTTAAACTTGCTTTTAAAACGCCATTGCACGCCAAAACTCAGCAGCGCGATGGCAATCATCAATAAATATCCTAAACCCATTTTGTTGTTTCCTTTTTTAAATACTAACAATTGTATTTCAAAAAGTATTCCGAAAGGTGGATTTTATACCGATAAAAGAAGCATGGGTAAAAACATGACAATTGGGCAGAAGGAACAAAAACTTCCTACAAAAGCTCCAGTAAACTTTCTAATTTCATACTTCTCGAACCTTTTACCAAAACGGTTGCGTTGGTTATGGGCGAAGATTTTAGGGCGGTAAAAGCAGCATCGGTCGTTTCAAAAAAAGTACCGGTAAAAGAAGCATGGTGCCGATAAAAAGCTGAACCGATAAAAATCCGCTCATCGGCTTTAATTTCGTTTGCTTTTTTGATGATGAGTTCGTGTTCTGCGGAGGAGTGCTCGCCCAGTTCAAACATATCGCCCAAGATCAATACTTTTTTATCGGCAGTAATGGCCTCCAAATTTTTGATGGCCACTTCCATACTGCTTGGGTTGGCGTTGTAATAATCGCAAATCAGCGTATTGGTTTTGGTTTGAACAATTTGCGAGCGGCTGTTTTCCGGCTGATAACCAGCAATTCCTGTATTAATTTGCTCCGCAGAAAGTTTAAATTCATGTCCGATACAAATGGCAGCCAGAATATTATCGAAGTTGTAACTTCCGGTTAACTGCGTTTGCGTTTTATTTTTTGGTGTTGCTGAAAGCTCATCATTAATCCACCATCGGATTTTTAACAGCGGCACATTTTCCAGTATTTCTCCTGAAACCGAATTTGTTTGATCTTTTCCATAATAAACCACGTGTTTAAAATTTCGGTGAAAGGCCATTTCCTCCAAAATCAAATCGTCGTGGTTTACAAAAACGGTTCCTTTGGTTTGTTCCAAAAAATCAAACAGTTCGCCTTTTCCTTTCCGCACGCCTTCGGGTCCGCCAAAACCTTCGAGATGCGCCTTGCCAATGTTGGTGATCAAACCATGCGTGGGCTGCGCAATGCTGCATAAAAATGCAATTTCCTGCTGGTGGTTGGCGCCCATTTCGATAATCGCAACCTCTGCTTCACGTGAAATGGACAAAAGCGTAAGCGGAACGCCGATGTGGTTATTCAAATTTCCTTTGGTAGCATAAGTTTTAAATTGCTGGCTCAAAACCGAATTGATCAACTCTTTCGTGGTCGTTTTTCCGTTAGAACCAGTCAGCCCAATCACTGGAATGTTTAATTGTTTTCGGTGATAACGGGCAAGGTCTTGCAAAGCGGTAAGCACATCATAAACCAAAATAAAACGGTCGCTTTTAAAGTAAGCGGCGTCATCAATAACGGCATATGCGGCACCCATTTCCAGTGCTTTTTCGGCAAAAGTATTGGCATCAAAATTTGCCCCTTTTAAGGCGAAAAAAATACTGTCGGCAGCAATTTTACGCGTATCGGTAGAGATTTGCGGATGTTGCAGGAAGATTTGGTAAAGGTTTTCGGTTGTCATGATGGCAATTTTATTAATTCCGAAGGTAATTTAAAAAGGAGAATCGATAAACTTAAAAGTTTTGATACGCTATGATACGAAAATATACGATAACAATACGATTGGATTGGTGAAATTGTAGGTCGGTTTTAGTGGAACCGGAGAAGCTAAAAGTAAAATTTTAATTCATTCTAAGTTTACTTTAAGCCCGAAAAGTAAACTTAACAATTTTTAAGTTTACTTATGGAAACTAAAATAAGGATTGCCGCTATTTTAGTTTAAGCTGATTTTCTAAAATAAGCCTTTCTGCAAATTTCCCTTTACAAATCCTAATCCTACACAAAAATCAATAGCTTAGTCTTCTTGAAATATTTTCCCTTTCCATGAAAAAACTGATACTGTTTTTACCGATACTTTTTTGGGCTGCAATTTTACAAGCACAAAAACTCCAGTCGCCGGCCGAATTTTTAGGTTATGCTTTGGGCGATAGGTTTACGCAACATTACCGCATTGCCGAATATTTCAGGTACATCGCCCAGGTTTCAAAAAATGTAAAATTGGTGCAGTACGGCAGCACGAGTGAAGGACGGCCGCTTTTGGCTGCGTTTATTGCTTCGGAAGAAAATATTGGCCGCTTGGAAGACATCCGCCAGAATAATTTAAAGTTGGCAGGACTGGGTTCCGGTCAGGGAAGTACGGATTTTCCGGCCATTGTTTGGCTAAATTATAACATCCACGGCAACGAACCCAGCTCCAGCGAAGCGGCGATGGAAATGTTGTACGAAATGGTTGACCCTTCCAACACAAAAACTAAAAACTGGCTTCAACATACGGTTGTGGTGATTGATCCTTGCCAAAACCCGGATGGCCGCGAGCGTTATGTTAATTTTTACAACCCAATTCATGCCACACCGCCGGATGCCGACCCGGCCGCGCGCGAACACCGCGAACCCTGGCCGGGCGGCCGCTACAACCATTATGATTTTGACATGAACCGCGACTGGGCCTGGCAAACGCAAAAAGAATCGCAGGAAAAACTGGCTTTGTACAACAAATGGCTGCCAGAAGTGCATGTTGATTTCCACGAGCAGGGCTACAACGCGCCTTATTATTTTGCGCCCGCTGCCGAGCCTTTTCATAAAAATATTACGCCCTGGCAGCGCGAATTCCAAACTACCATCGGGAAAAACAACGCCAAATATTTCGACCAAAACGGCTGGCTGTATTTTACCAAACAAGAGTTCGATTTGCTGTATCCATCTTACGGCGATACTTACCCGCTTTATAGCGGTTCCATCGGCATGACTTTTGAGCAGGGCGGCATCGGTGCTGGTTTGGCCATCAGAACGGCTGCAGGCGATACCTTGAAACTGTCTGACCGTATTGCGCATCACTTAACCACCAGCTTAAGTACGGTGGAAGTTGCTTCGGCAAACACCAAAAAACTACTGACGGAGTTTAAAGCGTTTTTTGACCGTGCCAAAAGCAATCCGCCGGGCGAGTTTAAAACTTATGTGGTGAAAAATGAAAACCCAGACAAGCTGAAAGCACTCGCAAAATTGTTCGATAAAAACAGTATCCAATATGGTTTTGGCGGTGGAGGTGCGGCAAGTGGCTTCAATTACTTCAGCGGGAAAACAGAAAAATTTAAGGTTGAAGCAAACGATATGGTAATCCCTTCGGCGCAGCCAAAAGCAGTTTTGTTGAACGTGCTGATGGAGCCAAAAACTTTTTTGACCGATTCTAACACCTACGATATCACCGCCTGGAGTTTGCCTTACGTTTACGGCACCAAAACTTATGGCATAAAAGAAGCATTGCGTCCACAGTCGGCTTCGATGAAAACAACAGAGCCATATAATCAAAACAAAGCCAGTTACGCTTATGTATGCAATTGGAAATCGGCAGATGACGTAAAGTTTCTGGCTGCGCTGATGCAGAAAAACGTAAAAGTGCGCGTTACCGAAAAGGCTTTTACGGCTGCCGGCAAAAGTTTTGATCCCGGTTCGCTTATCATTACCCGTGCGGGAAACAAAGAACTGGAAAAAACTTTTGATGAAACGGTGCAATCCATAGCCAAAACTTTCAACCGAAATTTAACGCCTTTAAGCTCTGGTTTTGTGGAGAAGGGCAACGATTTAGGTTTTTCTACCGTTCATGCCATCACCAAACCCAAAGTGATGCTGGTTACCGGCGAAGGTGTTTCGGCTGCTGCTTTTGGCGAAGTTTGGTTTTATTTTGAAAACGAACTGCATTATCCGGTAAATTTGGTAAACGAGCGCGATTTGGGCCGTGTAAAATGGGGCGATTTTGATGTGGCGATTTTCCCCGATGGCAACTATCCTGATTTTCTGGCAGAAGATTTGCAAAACTGGGTAAGCAGCGGCGGCAAACTGATTTTGATGGAAAACGCGCTTACAAAAGTTGCCGGTAAAAAAAGCTTCGGCCTAAAACTAAAAGAAGACAAAAAACCGGATGCCAACGACGATACAAAACCAAACGCAAAAAAGAAACCTTACGAGCAAATCAAAGCCTTTGGCAGTAGGGAACGCAATTCCATCAGCGAAAATATTGCGGGTGCTATTTACAAAATCAATCTGGACAACACGCATCCGCTGGCTTTCGGTTTCCCCAATTATTACTACACTTTAAAGCAGGATGATAATTTGTACCAGTTTTTGGAAGATGGCTGGAACGTGGGCACAATTCAAAAAAACGCTTACGTGGCTGGTTTTGCCGGACAAAAAGTGAAAGCACATTTGCAGGACGGGTTGCTGCTTGGCGTGCAGGATATGGGCCGCGGCGCGGTGGTTTACCTGGCCGACGACCCATTGTTCCGCAGCTTTTGGGAGAATGGCAAACTGCTTTTTGCCAATGCTGTTTTTATGGTGCAATAATTAAAAACGAAGTTGTTTAAACTTTTAGCACCCTGTTTAAATTTGTACATAAAGAAAATGCCATGCTTCTTTTACCAGGTAAAAATTGGTTCCTGCCTGCATTTATTCAATCAAAAAAACCAAACGGTTAAGGTTTTTAGGCGATAAAAGAAGTATCACCCTAAAAAAAGAGGGGCAGAAAAAAGTTTAAACAACTTCAATCATGTTACTTTTGAACTCTTCCTTTTTCATCAAAAGATATGTTCTTGTTGTTTCCGGAGACTTTCGATCTTCCGAATAAATAGGTAAGACCAAGATTGAAGGTTTTATAATCATAGTCCGTTTTTATGGCCTGCACAAAATCACTAAAATATATATCATATTTGCTTACTGTACCAAGAAAAAAGGATGAGCTTATTATCAAATTGTTGCTGAGTAACCTTAGTCTGGCTCCAGTTGTTAAATTACTTTGGCTGTATGTGTAAACGTTTCCATTGGTTGAGGGAAGAGTTTGACGGTAATTAACATAAAAACTCAACTTGGGAGTTGCCTTGAAACTATTATTGACACTAAATGATGCAGAAGCTCCATTATGAGTGGGAATGTTTTTTATTTTAGATTTTGAGGATACGAAGAAAAAAGTGGCAGAGCTGCTATTGTCCCACCATTTAAATAATGCCCGGTTAAAGGATGCATAGACCCCCAGGTTATCCTGAGATAAATAGTTTTCTATCATTGAGACCACTGAGGGACCTTTAACCGTTGTAATTGCTGAAAATAGATCACTAGTGTGTTGTGTAGATACAGTAAAGGAGAACATGCCTTTGTATAGATAGCTGAGCTCCATATTGTTACTATAAGAAGGCAGCAGAAGTGGATTTCCGATGGAATAACTATAAATATTGGAATAAAATGCGAAAGGGTTTAAGAAATTTAGGCCAGGGCGGTTGATCCTCCTCGAATAATTTAAAGAAAAAACATCATTCTCATTAGCTTTATAAACAATATAGGTTGTGGGAAATAAGGTGCCATAATTTCGTTTATTACGCTGGTCTAAAGTAGGAGAATAACCATCCATCATAGTATACTCATAGCGTAATCCTGCTTTGGCCGTCCATTTTTTCGATAATTCAGATTCCATGCTGAAATAGGAGGCCAGGTTATTTTCTGTATAGTTGAATTCGTTACTACGCGTGTTATCTAACAAAAAATTTTCGTGAACATAATTAAAGTATTCCACATCAGCACTATTATTAAAAATGGCATATTTAACACCTGTTTCTATTGTTGCCCATTTATAAGGCAATGTTAAATCTGATTGGATGGACCAGATATTATATTTTGAAAAGCTATTATTTCGGACTGTAGCATAGGTGTTTTCGGATTCAGAAATAAAATTATTTCTTATTTCAGGTTTGTTCGTAAAAAAATTTACAGAACTATTTAATTTCTTCCCGGTGGAATCAATCTTTAAATCATGGTATATATTTAAAGTCTGTGTGAATAAGGGTCTTGAAATTTCGGCTGTAGTGTTCAAAACCGAGTCGACAGTATTACTTGTATTAAAGCTGCTCTTATTATTTGAAATAATGTGGGCTTTGCTGTCTGATATATTATAAATAAAGCCGATGTTATTGTGTTTGTTTACCTCATAATCAATACTTAAACTGGCCTGCAGATTTGGTGTAGTTGTTACACGTTGGCCATTGCTAAGGATTGGGTTAGGCTGCCCGGTTATATCGTTTGATTCAACAATAATGCCATGATTATTTGATTGGTTAAAGGTGAAAGAACTGCTAACTTTTTTTGACCGAAAAAAAAGAGCCAGATTGTTGTTATAGGAGGTGTAGGTTTGCTGCATAAACGACGAACTTAATGACCCACGCCATCCTAAAGATTCGTTTTTCTTTAAAACAATGTTAATCAAGCCAGCATTCCCCTGCGCCTCATATTTTGCCGGAGGGGCGGTTATGATTTCGATTTTTTCCACATTTTCAGACCGTAGTGTTTTCAGGTAATTAGTCAGGTCTGTTCCGCTTAAGTTTATTAGTTTCTCATTTACCATAACCCCCATACTTCCTTTGCCCACCATAGAAACACTGTTGTCGGAAACCGTTAAAAGAGGTGCCACGCGCAAAGCTTCAAAGAGGGAAGAACCATTCGCCATTATGGTGCTGTTTAGGTTAAATATTAACCGGTCAACTTTTCGTTGGAGAACGGGTGGTTTTTGAACAATAGTGACTCCACGTAACTCTTTTAACTGTGCGCCAAGAATGATATCGGATAATTTAACGGAAGCACTGTTAAACTTAATATTATTTAATAACTGAGTTTGGTGGCCTATGCACGATACTTTAATGATAAATACGCCATTACTTAAATTAGTGAGCTCGAAATAACCTTCTTTATCACTTACTCCATATTTTACAGCACTTGAATCTGTAGCATTAAAAACTGTTATGTTTGCATTTTCAATTCCCTTGCCCCCAGTTTCTATTACCCTACCAGAAATAGCCTGTGCTGCACTTTGATAAATTATGCTGAAAAATAAAAGAAAGCTTAATATACTTCCTCTTTTAAACACTAAATTCATATATAAGCAGATTAGATTTATCAATAAAAAAAGTTACACCGTACTAAATCTTTTAAAATAAGTATCAGGTACAGATTTCTATACCCGATTCTTTAAATGGAATTTAGCATTTACTGATTCCGGCGTTGCAATCACCTGAACCGCCTGTTAATCCACAGTTAGAACTACCATTGGTACAGTCTCCAGAAGTTGCTGCAAAATCAGCAACAGTTCCTCCTAAGATTTCTTGAAGCTGTCTTTCGTCCAGTTTAGCAATGGTTTGTTTGTCCATGCCGATGGATCAAGTTTGATCTTTTTCATTTTTTTTTAGATGTAAAATTGCCCCTACTCTTTGAAGTTGTTTAAACTTTTATTTTTTTTGTTCTTCTAAGGAAAAACACAGAAAAGGCTATCCAGTGCATCGCCATCCAGTTCCTAACCAAGGTTTCATACCTAATGACCAGGCCCTTAAAACCCGTCCATCTAAGCATTTGCATGTTCGATTACTCTTCATCATTAAAATTTATAAGTTTCTTTTCCTTTTCTTCAAATTTAGCCTCCGCTTTTTACGCGGTTTTTTTCGGCATCGGCACCGCTGTTGTGGCGGCGGGTTGGTGTCAGTTTGCTGTTGCCAAAGTTGTAGGTCAGCGTAAGCAAGGCCACACGCGTGTCGCGCTTTTGGTAAATGTAGATGTTTGTGTTTGAGTAATTGCTGCTGAGGTTGTTGGTGCGCGTATTAAAAATATCGCTTACCGAAAGCTTAACATTGGCTTTTTTATTGGCGAAGGATTTGCTCAAGCCGCCATCAATGGCATATTGTGGCCTGATATTAAACACCCCATAAACCAGCGGCGATTGATAATCACCGGAAAGTTCTGCTTTAAAGCCTTTGCCAAATAAGAAGGTTTGCAACACTTTGGCCTGAAAAGCGGCCTTGCCTCTGCTTAAACTGCTGCCAAGCAATGAATCAGACTTAAAGCCCAGATAAAAACCGTTGAAGTTTAAGTTGCCCGTCCACCATTTGGTAAAGGTAAAAGGCGCATTGATGTTAAGGCTGTAAGCGTTTTGGGTTTGCAGGTTTAACTGTGTATCAAACGAAGCTTTATTTACCGTTTTGATAACTTCGGTAATCACATCCGTGGTTCGGCTGTAGCTCAAACTTACGTTAATGGCTTTATTGTAAGTATAATTCAGCTCGAAAGATTGCGTGTACTGCGGCTTTAAAAACGGGTTGCCCTGGCTGTAAGTGTATTGGTCTAAATAATAAACAAACGGGTTCAAGTTATCATAACTCGGCCGGTCAATCCTGCGGCTGTAAGTAAAACCGACATCATTTTTGGCATTGATGCTTTCCTGCAAAAACAGACTTGGAAAAAAGTTTAAATAATTCCGGTCAACCACCTGGTTTGTGGTAACCAGGTTTCCATTGGAGTGCGTATTTTCTGCACGCAAACCAACTTGTACCGAAAGCTTTTTAAAAGTATGGCTTAAATTGATATAAGCCGCGCTGATTTTTTCGGTATAAACAAAGCGGTTGGTGCGGGCTGTATCGTTGATATAACCGCTGCTGCCAGCCAGTTTTTGCGCCTGCAAATCATTATCTGTTTGTACATCGCTTAGTTTGATACCGGCTTCCAGCTTGCCAATTTTCTTGATGTTTTTGGTATAATCTGCTTTGCCGGTTTTGATGTTGATGACAGACGGTGCCTGATTGCGCAACGATAACGGCGTACGCTGGGTATTGCCATCGGCCAAAAAGAAATCGGTATTGTATTGGGCAATGTTGTTGTTGTTGAATTTTGAATAATCCAAATCAATAGCCAGTTCCTGCCCGGCAGTATCCAATTGCAAGCGGTCGTTTAAGTTAAAAGCGAAGTTTTTATACGTTTGGTGCAGGTTTGAATAGGTTTTTTGCAACGAATCTGTAACGCCTTCACGTGCGCCAATCAGCGTATTAGCGATGTTGTTATTATTTTCGCCATTAAAATAACCATTTACTACAAATCCGATGGTATGTTTTTTGGTAATATCGTAATCCGTTCCGAAACGGTAATTGTTGGAATAACTGATTTGTTTAATAAACGTTTTCTGGTTAAAAAAAGTGGTGTTATTACTGCTGCCAACTACACGGTCGATATCAAGTTCGTTATACCAATCGCGGTTGCCGTGATTGTACGAACCAAAAAAGTTAAACCTGCCTTCTTTGTGGTTTAGGGTGAGGGATTCACTGGTCCTGGGATAAGCGCCATATCCGGCACCCAAAATCAGGCTGCCGTTGGTGCCAGAACTTTTGTTTTTCTTCATTTTAATGTTGATGATCCCCGAGTTTCCGGCTGCATCGTATTTGGCAGAAGGATTGGTGATGATTTCGATAGACTGGATCGAATTGCCATCCGTAGAACGCAGCAAAGTAGCCAGTTGTGCCGAAGAAAGATAAGTCAGTTTATTGTCAATCATCACGGTAACGCCTTGTTTGCCTTTCAGGCTGATGTTGTCGTCTTTGTCCAAAGTAACGCCGGGCGCTTTCTGTAAAATTTCCAGTGCGTTATTGCCTGCAGCTAGCACGCTGTTTTCTACATTCAGCACCGTCCGGTCAATTTTATGTTCGATCAGCGGCTTTTGCGCCACGATAGAAACGCCTTTCAATTGCTGGCCTCCGGCTTCCAATACCAATTTTTCTACCGTAAAAGAAGCATTGCCTTCGCTGATGGCAAAAGGTTTGGAAAAAACCTTTTGATAGCCAATCATGCTTACTGAAACCAAATAGCTGCCATTTGCCGCGCCGGTAATTTTGTAAGCGCCGTTGTCATCGGTCAATGCCCCTTTTACCAAGGAAGAATCTTTGGCTTTCAGCAAACTGATGGTAGCGTAGCCCAGCGGTTTTTGCTGATTGTCTTTCACCATTCCGGCAATGGTTCCGGCTGGTTTGTTTTGTGCCGATGCTTTTAACCCAAACCAAAAAAGGTGTGATAAAAGAAGCATGGATAAAGTTAAAGTTTTGTTCATGTCAATAATTTTTTAGCAAAGCAATCCCCCGTAAGAAGAAACCTTCTTTTTTTAAATTTTAAAAACCAGGGTTTTATTAAAATCAGGTTCTGGTGGCCGTTTGAACCTGGGTTGTGTTTATTTTATCCGCGGTATTTGTGGTTAAGATGCAGGAAGTAACGGTTTGGTTACAGCTTTTGAAAAATATTTTTTAGGCGATAAAAGAAGCATTCGAAAAGTCAGGAAGTTGGGAAGACCGAAAGTTAGAAAGTTAGAAAATAGCGCTTTGCATTTCTGCGCTTTGTCATCCCGATGTTAGGAGGGATCTTCTTCAAACCAAAAAGGCATAATCCTGCTTTGAAGAAGATTCCTCCCTTCAGATCGGAATGACAAGGCGACAGGAATTATTGCCCTTCTTCCTGGTGTTTGGTAGAATCTTTTAAACAAACCAAGCCAGTTTCCGTCATCTTGAATTTGGCCAGGCGTTTGCCCCAGTTTTTGTCGTCCTGGTTGTAGCAACTGTACAAATCCACATCGCGCAAAATAATATCTAAACTTTCATCAATGGTAATGATGGAATTTAAAGGAAGCTTCAGCGTTAAATTAATCTTTTGATCGCGCCACGATGCTTTTTTTATCAGTATTAATTTACGGTCGAACTTAATGACCGAATCTTCCTGCATAAAATTGTACTGCGTGTTGCGCGCATTCAGCAAAGCTTCCTGATAGTTGGAGCCTTTTGCGTGATAAGATTCTGTCAGAGAAGGAAATTCATTTTCACTTTTCTGAATAGACAAAGAAACATTGTTTGGCTGGATGTCGCTGTCGTTTTCATTGTTCATGTTTACAATAATGCGGTTGGCAAAATCATTTTTTTTGATGCCCAATGTTGCGCTGTCTTCTTTGGTCAATATTTTGGCCGTGTTTATTTTGAGGAAATAATGCTGGCTTTGCGTTTGCATAATATCCATGTTCTGGTTAAAACTGGCCGTGTACCTAAAATCGGCCGCTATTTTGGTGGCATAAAAAGCCAAAGTGCTTACGGCGGCAATCCAGCCGATCAACAGGATAAAACCAATAGACCTGCCCAAAACATTCCTGGAAAAAACGATACGGATGGTAAAAAGGATCAAACCAAACAATGGGATGGCGCAAACCAGAAAACCGCACACATATAAGATGTTGCTAAACTTGTAGTCAACGATGTTAAAAGGCGAAAAACCATGCACAAACATGGATTGGTTGGCAGAAAAAACCACGATGGAAACCAGTAAACCAATTAAAGCACAGGCACATGCAACGATGATAACCAAACCAATCAGTTTTAAAAGGATTTTGCCGCTTCCCCTAAAAAAGCGTTGCAAGAGCAAAAAAAACTCGCCGATAAAATCCCTGATTTTGTAAACAAAAGGCTTGGCTTCGCGGTTGGCGTTGGACAAAGACTGTTTAATGTTTTTTAACTCTTCATCAAAATTGCGTTTAAAGCCTTGTAAATCTGCACGTTCTCCTTTCATGGCCATTTTTTCTGCCCTGGTGTTGGCGCGTGGGATAATGGCCCAAAGGATAATGTAAACCAGCAAACCACTGCCGGCACCAAAAAGCGAAACCACAAAAATCAGGCGTACCCAAAGCGCTTCGATACCAAAATAATTGGCCATACCGGCTGCAACGCCGCCAATCAAATGGTCGTCCGGGTCGCGGAACAACCTGCGTTCATTGGTTTGGTCTGTTGCGCCGGGCGTAAAAGCAGGTTCTTGTTCTCCGGTCGAAAAATCTTCGATCGTGCCCATTTGTAAAATTACCGCGGTTACGTCTGTGGTAACGATTACCTGTTTGCCTTCGCGCCTTAAAAGTTCGGAGAACATTTCGGCGATGCGGTTTTCGATATCGGTTGTAATTTCTAAGCTGTCGTCCGAACTGGCAAAATGCTTTTTAATGCCGGTCATGTAGTTTTTCAGGATGTCGTAAGCATCTTCTTCGATATGAAAAATGATACAGTTTATATTGATGATAATTGTTTTGTTCATGGTGTGGGGTATGAGGTTTGATGGTTTATCGGTTATTGTTTCTTGCTTTTAAGGATACTTCTACCGCGAAAGAAAGCTCTTGCCAGGTTGCGTCCAGTTGTTTAAGCAGGACGGAGCCTTCATTTGTGAGCTGGTAATATTTTCGTGGTGGCCCGGAAGTGGATTCGACCCAGTTGTAACTGAGCAGGCCGTTGTTTTTTAACCGCGTCAGCAGCGGGTACAGCGTTCCTTCCACCACCAGCAGTTTTGCGGTTTTTAATTCGGCAATAATATCCGAGGCATAAATTTCCCCACGGGAAATAATGGCGAGGATACAGTATTCCAGTATGCCCTTCCTCATTTGGGTTTGCGTGTTTTCCAATATCATATTGCAAAGATATAGGTTTAAGATTGTAATATGCAATACATAGTACTAAATAAATGAAAATAATTTTTTGGGGAGGGTTAATGTTTGGCCTGAGTATGTTTTTGTGTAAAAGGCAGGCTTAGCCGAATTATGAAAACTTGTTTTTGATGCTTCTTTTAGCACCTAAAAATTGGTATTAGAGTTTTGCTTTTTTCAGAAACAGGTGCAGCACTAATTTTTAGGTGCTAAAAGAAGCATAGAAAAATTTTAGGATTTATAATTAAACAAGCAAACGCAGGCTAATGTTGTAAAGCGGA
Organism: Mucilaginibacter sp.; assembly: GCF_041088075.1. Classification (GTDB taxonomy): domain Bacteria; phylum Bacteroidota; class Bacteroidia; order Sphingobacteriales; family Sphingobacteriaceae; genus Mucilaginibacter_A. The sequence goes on from NZ_JBGCVY010000023.1 coordinate 46,803, forward strand.
AGGAACAGGGCAGGCCCAAGAAATAGGAAATAACAGCTAACCCAACGTTGAAAGCGCAGCAAAATCCGGGATATTAAATTTTTAAGTTAGGCTTTGCTTAACTCACCTTTCCAACACAATCTCAACCCGAAGGTTCCTTATGGCTTCTTCGGGTTTTTTGTTGTCGTAAAGCGGGTGTTTTCCGCCTAAACCAAAACAGCGCATCCGTTCGCTGGCGATGCCACGGTTCAACAAAAAGTTTTTGATGGCCCAAGCGCGCCTTTCAGACAGGCGTTGCAAATAGCGTTCGTCGGTAAAAACATTGGCGTTGGTATGGCCGATGATTTGGATCTTCCAGTCCTTTTCCTGCTCTAAAAAATGAAGCAAACGGTTTAAATCCGAGCCGGACGTGTTGAGGATAACGGCGCTGTTCGGCAAAAAGCGGATGTTGTAAAAGGTGATATGTGCATCCGTTTGCAGTTTTTGCAGTTGATAATTCTGTGGTTGCAATGCTGTTTTTACCGGCAAAAAATCATTGAGCAAAACGTAGCCTTGCTTATCAATGGCAACGGTATAATTGCTTCCCGTAGGAATTTTTAAACTGAATTTTCCGGTCAAAGAATCTGAAACTGCCATTGCCGCAACTTTCCCGGAGGTGTCTTCCACCGTAATGGTGGCGCGCAATGGTTGCATGCTTCTTTTATCACTAATAATTCCGGAAACAACCAAAGGCGGAATTTGCGACGGCAATACTTTTTGCAGTTTGGAAGTAAACGTAAACCCTTTGCCGCCAGGATAAATATTATCAACCACCAAAATATAATCCTCGCCCTGGTGCACTTCAATCGGTTTGGAAAAGCTTTTTCCCGGGCCGGGCGAAGTAAAGTTTTCGGTAAAACCATCTTTCAAACCGGTTTTCCCGCTCACCGAAAAATCGTTCCGGCTGTTGTTGGTGCGTACCGGATGGTTGTAATCAATCGTGCTTTCTGTCGCATTAAAAGTTTGCTCTTTAAAAAGCATCCAGTCGTAATCATCCTGCACAGAAAGCGGCGCAATCTCAAAAGTCAAAAAACCATCGGCGGGAATCGTTAAGCTAAACCAGCTTGTATTGCGCTCTTTTTCAAACAAATAGCTGGTATTGTTTTTCTTTTTCTTGGGATATTCCTGTTTCCGGCCAAAGCCAACCGCTGGGGTTTTAAAAACGTACTTTTGGTTTACGTTGAGGCTGACCGCTTCAGCATAATCGCCTTTTAACAGCATATTCTGACTGCTCCCTTTTAAGCCGATCAACCCAAAAACCACCGCAAGCAGCCATTTGCAACTCATTTTTTATCCACACTGTAAATGCCAGGGCCGATAAACAGCAAGCCCAAAAACATAATGGCATCCTCAATGGCGTGCGCCGCGCCTTGCAAACCGTCGCCTTTTCCTAAATGCATCAGCGCAGCAATTAGTAAATTAATAACCAAAAGGATGCAAACCGGGCGAAACGCCAAGCCAATAATCAGCAGCAAACCGCCAAAAGTTTCGGTAGCGGCAGCCATAAAGCCCCAAAAAGCAGGAGCAAAACTAATGCCTACGCCTTTCATCGCGCCGCCAAGTTTCTCCCAAAGTTCTGGTTCGCCGGCTAATTTAGGCACGCCATGATAAATAAACATAATGCCTAAACCAATGCGGATCAGCAAAAGGCCTAAATTTTTATACTTCCCTAAGTTCTCAAAAATTGCCATGTTATAAATAGGTTGCGGTGGTATGCTGTTTTTGCACAGCTAAATTTAGTGTTTTTCCGAAGATCAAAGCCTGGTTATTAGCAATATGCCCGGCCGGAAAATTAAAGCAGACCGGATAATTGTATTCTTTAACCGCTTCAAAAACAATTTCTTCGGCTGTTTGTCCGAACGGGATGTCGTTGTCTTTCAGTTCGGTAAAGCTGCCAACCATTAACCCGGCCAGGTTTTTCAATTTTCCGGCGCGTTTTAATGTCCGCATCATTCGGTCAATGTTGTACAAATATTCGCCAACATCTTCTATAAACAAAATTTTTTCGGCGTAATCCAAATCAGAAACAGAACCGGAAACCGCAAGCAACAAAGATAAATTTCCGCCCACTAAAATACCTTGTGCTTCGCCGTGGCGGTTTAGTTTTTCTGCGGAGAAATGATAGCTCAATTCTTCTCCAAACAAAGCTTTTCGCAAAGTTTCCAGAGATGCTGCCGTTCCGTCCGGAATGGTTACCGGCATCTGTCCGTGGATACTTTGCAAACCGAAAACCGAAAAAACATGCGTGTGCAAAACCGTAATATCGCTAAAACCGATGATCCATTTGGATGCTTCTTTTATCGGCATAAAATCAACCTCGTCAATAATCCGGATGGTGCCGTAACCACCGCGCGCCGCAAAAATGGCTTTGATGCTCGTGTCGGCTATAAATCGACTTAAATCCGAAGCCCGTAAAGCATCGTTGCCGGCAAATTGGTGGTAAGAAGCCGTTATCGTTTCGCCCAAAACAACTTCCAAGCCCCAGGATTCTAAAAGTGAAATCGCATCCGTCATTGGGTGCGGCAGTTTTTTTGCCGGACAAGTGAGGGCAACTTTATCTCCTTTTTTAAGGAATGGTGGCTGGATAATCTTCATAAAAACAGAGTGTGCAATTTTAAGGGCAGCCAAATTGGCTTATCTTTGCAAATTAAAAAATATCCCCGCAAATACTTTGGAAGATCATCAGATAAAAAGATATACCGTAACCGCCGCGTTGCCTTACACCAACGGCCCGGTACACATTGGCCATTTGGCCGGCGTTTATATTCCGGCCGATACGTATGTACGCTACCTTCGCTTGAAAGAAAAAGACGTGATTTTTGTTTGCGGATCTGACGAGCATGGCGTCCCGATCACCCTAAAAGCGCGAAAAGAAGGCGTTACGCCGCAGGAAGTGGTGGATAAATATCATAAAATTATCGGCGATTCTTTCCGCGATTTTGGGATTTCTTTTAACATATATCACCGCACTTCTTCGCAAACACACCACGAAACGGCGGCGGGTTTTTTCAGGAATCTGTACGATAAAAATATTTTTACCGAAGAATTAACCGAGCAATATTTTGATGAAAGCGCGCAGCAGTTTCTGGCCGATCGTTACATTGTAGGCACTTGTCCGGTTTGCGGCAACGAAAATGCTTATGGCGATCAGTGTGAAAAATGCGGCACTTCTTTAAACCCGACGGATTTGATCAACCCGCATTCTACTTTGTCCGGCCAGCCGCCGGTTTTGCGCAAAACGACGAATTGGTTTTTGCCGCTGGATAAAATGCAGCCCGAAATTGAAGGTTACATCGAAAGCCGGAAAGCTTGGCGGCCAACGGTTTACGGGCAGTGCAAATCCTGGCTGAACGGCGGTTTGCAGCCACGTGCCATGACGCGCGATTTGGACTGGGGCGTAAAAGTACCGGTAAAAGGCGCAGACGGAAAAGTGCTTTATGTTTGGTTTGATGCGCCGATCGGTTATATTTCGGCAACCAAAGATTTGCTCAACGCTAATCTTTCCGAAGAAAAAAAAGCCGAATACTACCTCAAAAATATACCGGTAAAAGAAGCATCGTGGGAAGATTACTGGAAATCGGAAGAAACCAAACTGGTGCATTTCATCGGGAAAGACAACATCGTTTTCCATTGCATTATTTTTCCGGCGATGTTGATGGCGCACGGCGAATATCACCTGGCAGATCAGGTTCCGGCAAACGAATTTTTGAATTTGGAAGGCGATAAAATCTCGACTTCGCGCAATTGGGCGGTTTGGTTACCAGAATTTTTACAAGATTTTCCGGGGAAGCAGGACGTGCTGCGTTATGTGTTGACTTCGGCTGCGCCGGAAACCAAAGACAATGATTTTACCTGGAAAGATTTTCAGGCGCGCAACAACAACGAACTGGTTGCGATTTATGGCAATTTCATCAACCGCGTGCTTGTTTTATCGCACAAATATTTTGGCGGGAAAGTGATGCCGCTTGGTGCTTTGTCGCAGCAAGACCAGGAAGCGATCGAGCAGCTAAAAGAGTTTCCGGATAAAATTGGCAACGCTTTGGAGAATTACCGTTTCCGCGAAGCTTTGTTAGAATTTATGAATCTGGCTCGCGTGGGCAATAAATATCTCGCCGATGAAGAGCCGTGGAAACTCATCAAAACCGATCCGGAACGCGTGCAAACTGTTTTAAATATTGGCTTGCAATTAGCAGCAAACCTGGCCATTTTATCGCAGCCGTTTTTGCCCAACAGTGCCGATGCTTTGTTTACCATGCTAAATCTATCAACCCAAAACTGGGACAAAGCCGGAAACGCAAACCTATTGCCTGAAGGACATGTTTTAGGTGAAGCAAAACTGCTTTTTGAAAAGATAGAAGATGCGCAGATTGAAGCACAAATCCAAAAATTACTGAACACCAAAATGGAAAACGAACAGGTAAAACTGCCTTTAATTGAAGCGAAACCAAACATCACATTCGAGCAGTTTGCTGCGTTGGATATCCGTGTCGGAACGATTTTGGCTGCCGAAAAAGTAGCCAAAACAAAAAAGCTGCTTAAATTAAGTATTGATACCGGATTGGATCAGCGGACGATCGTTTCCGGAATTGCCGAATATTTTGAACCGGAAGCGATCATCGGCAAACAAGTCAGCATTTTGGTTAACTTAGAGCCGCGCCAAATCAAAGGAATTTTATCACAAGGGATGATTTTAATGGCCGAAAATCCCGAAGGAAAACTTAGTTTTGCAACACCATCGGAAGCGTTTGCCAACGGAAGCGTGATAAGATAAATAATAAATGGTCCCGTAGTTCAACGGATAGAATAGAAGTTTCCTAAACTTTAGATATGGGTTCGATTCTCGTCGGGACCACCCTGCCGGAAAGCTGCGATAAATCGCAGCCTTTCCGGTTTTTTGCGGCAAGTCCACTACTTAAGGCCATTAGATTTAAGGGTAAAAACTGATTGGTATTATTTACACGCAAACTACTTCAATTCATTTTATTATCTATTATTTTGTAAATTCTGTAATAGTTTATACTATTTATAACAATTCTTTTAAAAAACAATGATAATCATATAGTATTTGAAGTTGTATGTTTTGTATATGAAAAATAACGATCTGATAGAAAGCTTAAGAAATATTGACACCAGTTCGCTTGTAGATAAAGTGGAGAAAAACCTTATTGAACTTTTTATCGAGAAAAATTTTAAAGTAGGGGATTCTATTCCTAAAGAACTTGAACTTACAGAAGCGATGGGCGTTAGCCGAACGGTGATTCGCGAAGCACTTTTGCGCCTGCGGATGATTGGTTTAATCGAATCAAAAAAACACAAAGGTTCTGTCATCACCAGTCCTGACCTTACTTCCATTCTTCAAAAAAGCCTGAAACCGCAGATCATGGACGAGGGTACGCTGAAGGAAGTATTTGAAATGCGCCTCTCGTTGGAAATAGGAATGGCCGACTTTATTATACAACGTGTAACACCTAAAGACATTGCAGAATTAAAATCAATTGTAGCATCAGAACCGAAGAAACCGCAGAACTATTTGTTCCAAATTGAACAAGAGATCAAGTTTCACGGAAAATTATATGATATAACCGGCAACCAAACCTTAAAAAACTTCCAAAAAATGTTGTTGCCTGTTTTTGATTATGTCCATCACAGTGGGCTGCTTAAAAAGCATTTGGCCTTAAAGAATTTTGTTTCTCATAAAGGGCTGGTTGAACTGATAGAAAAAGGTTCTGCAGAATTGCTTCGGAACGGAATGCGCAACCACCTTGAAAATCATTTTTCCCGTTTGTTCGATTAAGCATTCTTATTGCTGTTTAAGCATGCTTCTTTTATCACATAAAAAAACAGGGGGTTTATGTGCTTTTGTATCGTTATTGGAAAATAAAAATTATAGGCATAAAAGAAGCATTGTAAATTCTGGCGTAAAATTAAATAAGCCTTATTTATGATTCATTTTATTGCGCTGGTTTGTCTGGAGATTGAGTAGATACCGGTGGTTTTTGATGCTTCTTTTAGCACCTAAAAATCATTAGGACCTCATCGTTTTTCTTCAGTCTGCAACACCAATTTTTAGGTGCTAAAAGAAGCATGGCATCGTTTTCATCAACCAAAAACAACAGCAATAAAAACCAGAAGCAAAATAGCAAACAAAAATTGATGTTTAATCCGCCAGCCAGTTTTTTGCCAAACCAATGTTGGGCGATTGCCATTCTTTATGTTAGTTGAATATATTCGTTTTCAAGCTTGACGTTAAAGTTTATGTCTGCTTTCAAAGCTTTGAAAACTTTTAAAATTGTATCAATAGTTGCACTGTTTGCGCTACTTTCTAATTTAGAGATTTGCGATTTTTGAACACCGATCAGTTCGCCTAACTGTTCCTGGGTCAGGTTACGTTCTTGTCGCGCTGTTTTTATCATTCGTCCCAAAACGTCCATCCGAAGTTCATACTCGTAATCATCTCTATCGGGAGTTCCAACTTGTCCGATGTATCTGTCTTTCATTTCGGCAAGCGAATAGGATTTCATTTCTTTCTTAGCCATAATTATTTTTTCTTTTTGTTATTAAAATATTCTTCCCTGATTCGCTTGGCTTTATCAATTTCTTTTTGAGGGACTTTATTGTCTTTTTTCACAAACCCGTAGATTGCCAAAACCAACGTTTCAATAGGTTCAGTTTTGTCCCAAAAAGCAAGAAGCCTGTTTTGATTGCCAAAATACTGACTTCTAAATTCCCAGATTTCGTTTTTTAGCTTTTTAAATAATTGGGGATCATTTGTTTGTTCTGCCAAATCAATGTTGTAAAATACTTTGCGTGCTAATTTTTTATCGAGTTTGGCAAGAAATCCGTTAGCTTTTTCTAAAAATCTTGTTTCAAAATACTTCACTCACATCATTTTCACCAAAAATAAAAAAAAGTTTCTAAATTTAGAAACCTTAATGTTTGTTTATTTATGACGTTAGGTTCTTCAGCGTGTCACCTAACTTTTCCATGCCGTTGTGCCTGTAAAAAAGCCCCTGATTTTTATGCCATAAAAGAAGCATTTAAAGCAGGTTGGCCATAATTTAAAATAGCTTTTGCATTTACCATCTCCATGTAATCCGTATTTAAAAACCTTTTTCCGGGATTTTTAATAAAATTTTGCAAGCGTTATTTTAACTAATTGATAATCAACATAAAAAAATTAACTTAATTACTTGCAGTTAATAATTTTAATTTAATAATATTGCTTTATGTATGACATAATAAATTATAACCTATAATATTATGAACCTTAAATTTACTTTTTTTAAACCCTTGCTAACGGTGATAGGGGTAATGCTCTGTACCGTTCTGCATGCCCAGACCGGAACTGTTTCCGGAACGGTTACCGCAGAAAAAGACAAAATTACCCTTCCGGCAGTTTCTGTGGTGGTAAAGGGGACAACCGTGGGCACACAAACAGACTTAAATGGTGTCTTTAAAATCAAAGCCGCAAAAGGGGACGTGTTGCTTTTTACTTCGATCGGTTTTGTATCCAAACAGGTAACGGTAGGAAATTCCACCACTATTCAAGTGGCTTTGGCAGAAAGTTCCAACACTTTAAACGAAGTGGTAGTGGTTGGTTACGGCACGCAATCGCGCAGTACCGTAACCAGTGCCGTTGCAAAGCTGGACAACCAGGTATTGGCCACCGCACCGCGTGCAAACATTGGCAGCGCTTTACAGGGAACTATTGCGGGTGTACAGGTGGTTAATAACAGTGGTGCGCCAGGCGCAACACCATTAATTACTTTGCGTGGCGGCGCTTCTATCAGCAGTTCAACTTCGCCATTGGTGGTGGTTGATGGTGTGATCAGGGCATATAATGATATTCCGCCAGAAGATATTGCTTCTGTAGATGTTTTAAAGGATGCGGCTGCAACGGCTATTTATGGTGCAAGGGCAAACAATGGCGTTATCCTGATCACTACCAAGCAGGGCAAATCAGGCGTTTCTCAGATCACCTATAAATTTACGGAAGGCTACAACAAGCAAAGGGATAATTACCATTACTTGAGTGCAGCGGATTATATTTATTATAACAGGCTGGGCAACGTCAATTCCAGCAGAACTTTAGCACAGATCAACTCCAGCCGGGGTTACGGCTTGTTGACCGATGCTGCTAACGCGGCTTCTTTTGATATCCGTGCAGAAACGCCATCAAACATCGGGCTTTTGCAGCAGGGGTGGCAGGATATCGACGACCCGGCAAATCCGGGGAATAAAATCATTTTTAAAGACCATGGCCAGCAAATTCAAAACTTATTGTTCAGGAACTCCCATACGCAGGACCATTATTTAAGCGCAACCGGCGGTAATGATAAAGGCAGGTATTTCAGCAGCCTGAATTATTATAATGAGGACGGTGTAATTATCGGTTCCAATTACAACCGTTACTCGGGAACAATGAACGGCTCTTATAAAGTAAAACCGAACATCGAAGTATCGTCCGGGGCTACGTTCAGCGCCTCATCCCAATTAGGTGTGTCAAGTGGTTCAGAAATAAATACACTATACCGTAATTTAGCCTTATGGCCAACCTTTAACCCCTGGCTGGATGCTGCACAAACACAACCTAACCCAGGCAACAGTAATACTGATGGTAACCCTTTATATTGGCTGAACAAGCTTAAAAGAAGCAATGAAGTTGACCGGATAGCAGCCAATGCGGCAATAAAATGGGACATCCGCCCAGATTTATATTTACGGGTGTCTGGCAGCGGCTATTTGTACCAAACGGTAAACCAGTCTTTTCAGCAGGCTACACAAACTTATACGCAGCTTTTTGCTGCAATACCAACATTTAATACAAACAGGGAATCGTACAGCCAGTATAACAGAAACTTCCAGCAAACGTATGATGCAATTTTAAACTATACCAAAGATTTTGGGAAGCATCATATCAATGCGTTACTTGGCGCAGAATACTACGATCAGAAGGCATTAACCATTCAGGTTGATGGCATTAATGCACCAATAGATGCAATTCCAACAGCAAATGCATCAACAACATTTAATGCGGGTGTAAATACCAGTTCGCAGTCAGAAAACCGCATCATATCTTCTTTTACCAGGGTAGGGTACGATTATGACCGGAAATACCTTTTCAATTTTGTATTAAGGGAAGACGGCGTATCTCAACTGGCGTTTCAGAAAAGGCTTGGTTTCTTCCCGGGCATATCTGCCGGATGGGATGTGGTGAGAGAGGGTTTCTTTGAAAATTCTGGTATCAGTAAAGTTGTTTCGACCTTGAAACCACGCATAAGCTATGGTACAAACGGTAATATTGCTGGTTTGGGCAATTATGATGTACAAGGCGTTTATGCTTCTCAAACATTGTATAATAGTTTAGGCACTTTCTTAAATACCGGTTTAACCAACAATAATTTGGTTTGGGAAAAAAGCAGGACTACCGATGTTGGTGCTGATATTGGGTTTTTGAAAGACAGGATCAGTTTGATTTTTGATTATTACAACCGCATCACCAGCGACCTGTTAACCAACCTGTCTTTACCAAGTTATACCGGTTTTTCTACCTTAAAAACCAACTTAGGTACTTTACAAAACCGAGGGGTTGAATTTACACTGAACGGCAATATCATCAATAACCCTAAAGGCTTTCGTTTAAGCGCAGGTGTAACGGCATCTTATGTAAGGAACAAAGTTTTAAAACTGCCTTATAACGGAAACATAAATAACAGGCAAGGCGGCCTGCAGGTTTATGATCCTAAATCGGGACAGGTGATCTGGGTAGGCGGCCTGCAGGAAGGCCAGGAGCCCGGCCATATCTACGGCTATAAACAAGTGTCTATTTTTAAAGATGCGGCAGATGTGGCAGCAGTAGCGGGCAACCGGGTTGATAATGTGGCAGGGATTACCGGACCTAACTTGGCAGCAGGAAAAGGCGGCCATATTACGCCAGGCGATGTAAACTGGCAGGATGTGGATAAAAACGATACCATTGACTCCAGGGACCAGGTTTACTTAGGCAATATCAACCCGAGATGGCAGGGCGGTTTCAATATCAATGTTGCCTACAAAGCCCTCTCTTTATACACCCGCTTCCAGTACAATACCGGTAATACCATTTATAATGATTTGGTGGCCCGTACTTTAGGTAACTATCAGGGAACCTTTAATTATATTGACCAGATTAAACAGGCATGGTCCCCTGCCAATACCGTTACCAATATACCAAAAGTGTATTATGCCGATCAGGTAGTGGGCTCCAAACAAAATTATACACGAGGGAATAACGGATCCGCTGTTTTAAACGGTAATAACTCTAATTTTTATGAAAGCGGCAATTACCTGGCCTGCCGGGAAATTACCTTGTCTTATGATTTTCCAAAAAATCTGCTAAGCAAAACCAAATTCCTGTCAGGTGCCAGGATCTATGCCAGCGGCGAGAATTTGTTTTATCTAAAAAAATTCAGTGGCCCAACGCCAGAAGCCCCGATTGACCAAAGTACAGGATTAATTAACGGAATTTATCAGGGAACTTACCCAACACCAAAAAGCTTTGTATTTGGTATCCAGGCATCTTTTTAACTATTAAATTAAGCATTTACATGAAAAAATATATCAGTTTAGTTTTATCGGGATTATGTATCCTGATATTGACCAGTTCATGCAGGAAGCAATTAGACCTGGCACCGGTCAGCAGTGTATCAGATGCTAATTTCTGGCAAACGGCAGACCAATTTGATGCCTTTGTTGCTGGTGTGCATGCACAGTTCAGGACAAATAATTCTGCCTTCCAGACTTTAGGCGAAATGCGTGCAGATATTTTTGGAACAGACCCGGGCACCAATGGTAGTTTTACCGGGGAAGCTACCCAGGGACTGGAACGCTTATGGACACAGAACTTGAATTTGGATAACCCAGGCGTAAGTAATTTTGGTGGATTTTATTATAACATCAATCAGCTTAACTTGCTTATCTCCAAATTAAATGCAACTTCGGTTGTTACAACCGCCAATAAAAATTATTACCTGGGAATAGCGTACGGTATGAGAGCGTTCTACTATTATCAGTTATACAGATCTTGGGGCTCAGTTATCATTCAGACAGATCCAACATCAGGGTCAACTTTAGATATATCTTCCCTGGCAAAAGCCGCTTCACCTGCTGATGCCGTGATGGCTTTGATCAAAGCGGATATTGACAAATCCATAAACAGTTTCGGTACTGATTACTCTTTTAGGAACTTAAAATCTTATTGGTCAAAATCGGCAACTTTAATGCTCAAGGCTGATGTTTATTTATGGACAGGCAACAGGGCCGGCGGCGTAGCAGATGCTACCATTGCAAAAGCTGCTTTAACAGATATCCAAGCTAATGTTCCGTCGCTGCAGCTATTATCTTCCTTCGGCAATGTGTTTGCTACAGCCAATAAGGGGAACAATGAGGTGATATTTGTAAGCCATTACCAGTTGAACGAAGCAACAATGGGTTTTGTACAAACCAGCTTTGTGCCTCAGACAAGTTTGATCGTAAACTTTTATGATTCGCTTGCCAACCGCCAGTTTAATGCCACTACGGATAATTGGGGCGGTTTTTTACGGGCACCTGTAAAGATGTCTACCTTCCGCCAATTTAAAAGTACCGATACCAGGACGTTGGCCAGCATCCAGCCGGGCTATTCAAAATTAAGCAACGGCACTTATAAAATTGCAGGCTGCTTTACTGATAAATATCAGGGTGAACAAAATGCCGGTACAAGGCAGATCACCAATGATTACCCTATTTACCGTTACGCCGATTTGCTTTTAATGATGGCAGAAGCGAAGGTAGCTTTGGGACAGGACCCTTCAACCGAGATTAATTTAGTGCGGGCAAGGGCTTACGGTGCAAACTATAACGCTGCCACATTGGGTTTCCCTAACCAGCCAATTGATGCCAACCCGCGGGAAGCCATTTTGCAGGAGCGGTTTTATGAATTCGTTTTTGAAGGCAAGCGCTGGTACGATTTAAGAAGGGCTGGCGACAGCTATGTTTATGCCCATACCACGCTGCTGCCCTCGCAATCCTATGCCTTATTATGGCCAATTGACAGGAGTTCGCTAACCAATAACAGGTCATTGGTGCAAAACCCGGGGTATGCGCAGTTTTAATTTATCATTAATATATTAATTTAAAAAAGCTAACTGTCTCCATGCTTCTTTTATCACCTAAAAATCATCAAGCTTCATTTGCTTTTTTACAGTCGGCAGCTCCCTTTCCTTTGGAGAGGGCCGGGCTGAGGTTAATTTTATAGTGGTAAAAGAAGCATTCCGGTTTTATAAGATCAATCAACCCGGACATTAAAATATCCTCAAACTAAAATATCTAATACATGAAATTTGAACATTTACAGGGATTGATATCAGCCCCTTTTAGTCCCTTAAATAAAGAAGGGGAACCTAATATCGAACGGATACCGGCCTACTATAACTTTTTAAAGCAGAACGGAATTACAGGCGCTTTTATCAATGGTTCAACCGGCGAAGGCGTTTCGCTAACCATAAACGAAAAAAAGAAAATTGCCGAAGCCTGGGCAGCCTGCTCCAACCACGACCCTGAATTTAAAGTGATGGCCTTTTTGGGCGGCACTTGTCTGGCCGATTGCATAGAACTGGCCAAACATGCGCAGCAGATCGGCTTGTATGCCGTGTCGTTCACGGGCCCTTTTTATTTTAAGCCGGCAAATGTTAAAGTGCTTGCCCAAGCTTGTATGGAAGTGGCAAACGCAGTGCCCGATATGCCTTTTTATTACTACCATATCCCTGTTTTAACGGGCGTGGGATATGCCATGTTTGACCTTTTAAAAGAAATAGACGGAAAACTGCCCAACTTTACGGGCGTAAAATACACGCACGAGGATTTTATGGACTTCCAAAGCTGCATGACTTTTCAGAACGGCAAATACGACATGCTTTGGGGCCGCGATGAAAACATGCTTTCGGCATTGGTGCTGGGTGCAAAGGGCGCAGTTGGAAGCACGTTTAATTACGCCGCGCCGCTGTATTATGAATTGATCGAAGCTTTTAACAATAACAATCTGGAAAAAGCCCGACAGCTTCAGCAAAAGGCAATTGATATGATCCGTTTGTTGGGAAAATACGGCGGCATCTCAGTAGGAAAATCTTACATGAAACTGGTAGGCGTAGATTGCGGCGAATTCAGGCTTCCGGTAAGCAACATGAATGCAGAACAATTTGAAAGCTTTAAAGCAGATGTAGCTCAACTCGGTTTTGAAAATTTTAAATCCAGGGCTGAGGCAAGAGCCGTAAATTTATAAGAGAAGTTGTTTAATTGGATACTGGCCATGCTTCTTTTACCCTATAAAAATTAGTGTTCGTAACCTAAGGTGGAAAAATGAAAGGTGAAGGCTGGGAAACGGAAAGATAAAAGGCGGAAAGGTAGCCGCCATGCTTCCCCTCTCGAGAGCAGGGCTGTTGCATTCTAAGTTTAGGTGTTGTAATTTAGCATAAAAAAGGTATGGAGACCGACCTTGTACAATTTTTAGAAGGGCTACCGGACGCCCGGCGGAAGGCGGGCCAGCGGCACGACCAAAC
>NZ_JBGCVY010000024.1:0-97382 GCF_041088075.1 Mucilaginibacter sp.
TTAAATGTGGCAAAATTAATTCCCCTATCGTACCTTTATCCACGGTTCCCAATCTTGATCTGACCTTTTATGATTTGCACCACAAAAATCAGCTTTTATTGGGAACCTTGTTTTACCCTCTAAATAAGTTTAAACAACTTCGTTAATAAATGTAGTTGTTTAAACTTTTTTTCCGGTCAGTTTTTTTGGCTGATACTTCTTTTACCCTATAAAAATTGGTGCTTTTACCAGCCTAACCAAATCCAAACATATTGCCCACCAATTTTTATAGGGTAAAAGAAGCATGGTGCAAAGCACAAAAAAACAAGTTTAAACAAGTTCAATAAGTGATTTCGACAATTCATTTTACAATTTTTAAACTCAAACCCAAATTTATTGATCCATAATTTTATCAGTTCCTACCCTTCCTTTTTTGCCCTATAACCTATTTGCGTTCTCGGTGTTTCTTCTTTTTCGATAAATTTACTCAGATAGGTAAAGAGCAATTCTATCTTTTCGTCGTGCTTGATCATTTGCTTTTCTACTTGTTCTACTCTTAGAAAAACATCTTTATGTGCCAGCAGCATTTCCCTTATCCGAGTGTAAATTCGTATGATTTGGATATTGACATGTATAGCACGCTTACTATTGAGAATACAGGATAACATGGTTACACCTTGTTCTGTAAAGCAGAACGGCATATAGCGAAGACCTTGCCGGTCTTCCCTGGAGGTCACATTTTGTGACCTCCAATTTTCAAACTCTTCTTTATCCATCTCAAACATAAAATCTTCAGGAAAGCGCGCCATATTTCGCCTTACAGCTTGTTTCAGCACTTTAGTTGCTACGCCATATAACTCTGCCAAATCCCTATCAACCATTACTTTCTGATCCCGAACCATGTAAATCTTACTCATTACCACTTCGTCCGGTATCGTTGTAGCCAATTGTTTACTCATGCTTTCAAATATGTTTCTTTCTAATTTGATATAGAATTTTACCCGGTAAAAGAAGCATCAACCCTTAGTAATCACAAACTTCTTACTGTAATTTTTCGATCCCGTCCTGATCCGCAAAATGTAATTACCGCTGGCCATACTGGTGGTATTGATGCTGGTATTATACTTGCCAAAAACTGTAATGGCCGTGGTGTTTTGGTACATCAACTGGCCAATGCTGTTCCAAACAGAATATTGCAGATCACCTTTTTGGTACAACTCGAAACTTAAATTTAAAATATTATTTGTTGGAACCGGATAAATGATGAGGTTGATATCCGTAAGCGGGCTTTCGCCGACCGGCAGCGTAAAATTAAAATCTGCCGAAGGCGAAACACAACCTGCGGAAGTGGTTACATCAACCCGATAAGTACCTGCAACTTTTGGCTGATAGGTTTGGCCAGTTGCGCCTTGGATCAACGTATTATTTAAATACCATTGGTTGCCTTTGGCGAAATTGGAAGTTAAAGTGGCGCCATTCTGGGTGATTTGTGGTTTGGTAACGGGTACGGCAACACGTGCAGCAGCAGCACAACCGGCACTTTTTACGGTCAAATCATAAAAGTAATAGTAATAAGCCTGCGGCGTGGCGGCAGCGTTTGTTCCGGTAAGCGAGAAGAAATTGCCGATGGTAAACGGATAACCGATAACGCCGCCATTGTTGCGGTAAATAGTGGCGTTATTCGCATAACTGATGTTAATGGTGTAGCTTCCGGCGGCAGGAAGCAGTAAATTAAGCTGGTAAACACGGCCAACGTCGGTTGGGTCGTCCGCCTGTGAGCCGGTTTGCGGGTTGCTGCGCGTGGCGGCCACATTTAAAGTAACGCTGGAAACGGTTTGTCCGGAAGTATTGGTTGCCGTAAAAGTGATGGTGCCAGGATAACCAATGTACAGCCTGGCACTTTGCAAAATAACAGGAACGGTAGTGGTGATGTTCATTCCCGGCCCAAATTGGTTGTAGCCGCCGGATGAAAAAACGTTTTTAGTTACCGGGCCAACTTTTCCTGCCAAATCATTTAAACCGGCATAATAGGTGTTGTTGATGGGAGCCTGTGTTGTATTGACAGAAGGGCTGCTGTCAAAAGGCAGTGCATCAGTAGCATTGGCATACCAAAAAACGGTTCCATCGCCATTACCCGTTAACAAATACGAATTGGTATTGAAGCAGTTTACCGCCAGCAAATTGCTTAAAACAGGTGCCGGGCTGATGGTTGCCGTTTCGGTTGACTGGTTATTACTGCTTTGTGTATCTCCGGCTAAATTTGTTGCAGCCGTGATTTGATAAGCAGCGCCAGCCTGGGCATTAAAAGTTGTATTTAAAGTAAAATCCTGTTCTTGCGAAGGTAAAATCGTACCCGTAAAAGTTTCGTTAATGGTGGTAACCGATCCGTTTGCGTTGGTGATATTGACCGTAACCGGAACATTGCTGATGGCCGCGCTGCCATAATTATGCAAGCGGATACTGATTTGCTCGGCATTGTTACTGCAAGTGCCGGAAGCACCCGGACTTAAAATACTGGCAATACCGGCATCTTTTGTACTTCGGACAAAATTAATGCGGTAATCCTGGGTTTCGCCTTTTGCATAAGTTCCGCAGGCGGTAACGGCAGCAGGATCGGTGGTTTCTGTTTCTACAATCCGCATCAAACTATAGGTATTTGGCATTACCGAAACCGGCACCAAAATATTGCCGGTAAAAGAAGCATTGCCATTAATTATGGGCGAAGTAGCAACCAGTTCTCCGGCATCGTCAAAATCGCCATCGGCATTCCAGTCAATAAAAATTTTGGCGATTTTGTTAAAATTTCCACCGCAAGTTCCCAAAGTTATATTGAAAGGAAAAGTTGCGCCTTGCTCCAGCGTAGCAGTCAAACTGGTGTTATCGGTATAAGAAGTGCAACCGGCAGCCGCGGTATAATTGATTCCGGCAAACTGAACCTGGTTAATTTTAGAATCGGATGTCGAGTTTGCCGCCGAAGCACAATAAACCTTGCCGCCAACACCTGTAACAATCAGCGAATAAGCCTGAGGGCCGCGGCTCAATGTTCCTTTATGATTTACGGTGATGGTATAGCTTTTTCCCGGAACGGTGTTGGCGATGTAAACCTGTTCGATGTTATCGCGGCTATTATCACCGGTTGTGGCAGCCGCTGCCGGATTTGCAGGATCTAAAACCCAGGGCTTAAAAACAGTAGTATTTTGATTTATACGGATGTCGAGATCGTTTACCAATTTAATCGTTGGGTCATCCACTACGCCTGTTGGTCCGACCGTTCCTTCGGGATCAGTCCAGGAAATCGTGGCAACCAAAGGGCCGTTTCCGGAAGAAACCACATTAAAAGCTTGCGTTTGCCCTTGTGCCAAGCTATTTTCGCTGATGATGCTTTTCGTGCCGTTGTCCGTAATGGCCTGTGCCGCTTTGGCTATGTTGAGCAAGCCCCAGCCGTAAATATAATCGGGGCCGATATTTCCGGCATCAAAAGCAGTATGGCAAACCAAACCTTTTAACGTAGCAGCACGCATAAAACTGCCGGAACTTTTTTGTGCATAATATTCCTGCAACAAAAAGACCGAGCCGGCAACATTGGGCGAAGCCATGGAAGTGCCGGATAAAGCTTCGTAAGCATCAGGTGCTGTATAACCGGTTGAAGTTACGTTAACGCCATCACCGCAAATATCCGGTTTGATGCGGCCGTCATCCGTTGGGCCCCAACTACTGAAATAAGCAATGGCAATATCCGAAGACGAGGCCGGGCCAAAAGGCAAAGGGTTTACCGCGCCAACAGCCAGTACATTTTTGGCTAATGATGGAGCATCCATAATATCATAACCATCGTTACTGCTCAGGCTGGCCGGCCTGGCACCTTTGTTTACAATCGTCTGGTCGGTACGGCTTTGATAGCCATAATAGGTTGCACCAACAGCCGGGCCGGTTTCTCCGCGGGCATTTCCGGCGGCTACCGTAATCAGGTAATAAGGTGCGTTGTAAGCAATCCGGTCAAAACTTTGTGCATAGGTACTGTAATAACCAAACTTATAATCTTCGTTATCGCCGGGCAAGCCATACCATTCCCAACGGTTTGGCGTTACGCTGGTATTATAGCTCCAACCGGCAACAATACCATACGAATGATTGGAAACCAATAAGTTAACCGCAGCGGCAGCCATTTCCGAAGCATCATTGTTAAAATCATAAGCAACCAATCCGTTTGCACCAAAAGCCATTCCCCTTGCCGGTGCATAAACACCTTTGGCAATTAATGTTCCGGCTACGTGCGTGCTGTGTTCGCTGACCGTTGCTGAATTGTCTATCATGGTTACCGTTTTTCCGACGAACTCCTGGTGGTCGGGGTAGATTTTTCCTTCGTCCCAAATCCCTAATTTACTGCCCATAAAAGCACTTGAACCGGAAAGGTTTAAGCCGAGCGAACCGCCGGAATAAACCGATGTAGTTTGCGTGGTTGCCGCAGCAATAATGTTATTGTTGGTTTGCAGATAGATAGGAAAACCCAAAGCATCCACGCCTTGTAAAGACACGATCCGGCCATCTTTTTGCTTGCGTAAAATTGGCCAGCCTTTTACTTTGGCCAGGGCAAAAGCTTTGGTGCGGTTGCTTTCAAAATCCGTTTTTAAGCGGTCGGAAAAACTAATCAGCTCCCTCCTTTTGTCTTCGCTAACAAACTGCGCAAAGCCCGGAAGCGTTTTAAAAGTGATAAAAAACAATATAATACAGGTAAAATTTTTGATCATAAAAGAAGCATATTTAAATTAACGGGCCGGATAGGCTTAGGTGTTATTCGAGCGTTTAAGATACATACATTACTTTTATATCATGCGAAGTTTTTTAACCCTTATCTTATTTTTATTGGTTCCTATCCTTCAACCCAAACCTTTGAAAAAACCGAAACAGGGCATTTGCGGCTATGTGCTGCTTAAACAGGGCAACCAAATGCCAAGCCCGGGCCGCGCGCCATCCGTTTCGCAACCTGTAAAACGCGAAATTGCCATCTACAACCTTACCAATGTGAATGAAGCAAAAAGCAACGGCGCTTATTTTACCGGCATAAAAACAGTATGCGTGGCCAAAACCAGCAGCAATGCAAAAGGGTATTTTGAGGTAAATTTACCTGCCGGTCAATATTCGGTTTTTGTGGTGGAGAAGGCAGGTTTGTACGCCAACAGTTTCAACGGAAAAGGGAGCATTAATGCAGTTGAAGTATTGCCGGACAGCCTGGTGCGTAAAGACATTTACATCAGCAATAAAGCTGTTTTTTAAAAAAGCCTTATTACTGAATGCTTTTTTTATCGTGCCAAAATATGAATGCTTTTAAGTAATTTAGGGTTTTACTAAGATTGAAACCTATGCACCAGCAAATTGAAAATATAAAAAACACCAGAACTTTTTTGCTTACACTAATAGAGAATTTAAACACCGAACAGTTAAACCAATTACCCGAAGGTTTTAACAACAACATCATCTGGAACCTGGCGCATTTAACTGCCGTGCAACAAGCACTTTGCTACAAACGTTCCGGCCTGCAGCCCATTGTGCAGGACAAATATGTTACGCCTTTTTTGCCCGGCACCAAACCGGATAGTTTTATAGATAGTAATGAGGTAGAAACCATTAAAAGCCTATTGATATCCTCTCTTGACGAGTTTGAAAGCGATTATAAAAAAGGCTTTTTTAGCACTTATACACCTGTTGTTACGCGTTATGGCGTTGCTTTGGATAATATTGACGATGCCGTTAATTTTTTGCCTTTTCATGAAGGTTTCCATACGGCTTATATTATGGCTTTGAAAAGGTTGGTTTAAGATTATTAGTTGCCTCTTTTAATTTTTAATATTTTACCTGCTTGTTTAATAAATTATGGAAATAAAAAAGGATAATAGTTTTTTAGAGTTTCACAATATTATACAAAAGTTCTCGGATAGCAACTTTCTTTTTCGAGGCCAATCAAATTCAGCTTGGGAATTGATTCCTAAAATTGGAAGGCCAGAGTATACTAAAACAGTTCCTAAATATCTTAAAGAAAAGGATATTATAAAATCATGGTCAAGATATGCTAATCATAATTTGTCTAACATACCTGTTGATTTATGGGATTGGTTATCATTAGGTCAACATCATGGTTTAGGAACTCGATTACTTGACTGGACTAAAAATCCGTTAGTAGCTTTGTATTTTGCAACGGAAAACTGTAGTAGTAATAATGTTTTGTTGTGTCTTTATAGTTGATTTTAAAAACCATCCTTTAACAACAGATGGAGATCCTTTTGACATAACTTCTTCTGGCTTTTTCTATCCTAAAGGATTAACAGCAAGGGTAATTAGTCAAAGAGGTGTTTTTAGCATTTCGCATGAGCCAACAATATCTTTAGAAAAAAATATTAAAGAATATGAATTCATAAAAATCGTTATAAACAAGAAATCTAAAAAAGAGATTCAGAAGCAACTTGAACAGTATGGAATAAATGAATATTCGATTTATCAAGATTTGGATAGCTTATCTGACTATTTAAATAGATTTATAAGGGATAGAGAAATAAATTTCATTCCTTAACATTTGCTTCAAATATTAAGTTTAAGCTTAGCAATAATACATTTCTAAAAAAATTTCTTTCTTTACCTGTAGCGTTTCTAAAACTGCTTTCGTATAATTTAATAATTACAAAACAAATAATAGAACTGATCTATAAATTTTAATATTGTTTATTAAAGCTTACAAAACATAATTTCCAACAGGGAATGAATAACTGATACAAGCGGAAAAATCCGGCCTTTACCCGACAAGACCTGGTTCGGCAATGTAAATTAGTCCATTTGAAATACCAAGATTACTTTACCGGCAATACTTCTTTTACACCTATAAAAACAGCATCAGCTTAAATACTTCCCCACAATCGGCATCCGCCTGCCCATACCAAAAGCTTTGGCCGAAACCCGTAAAATAGGCGGCGTTTGGTAACGTTTATGTTCAGAAATATTGACCAGGCGGATTACTTTTCGCACCACAGCTTCCTCAAAACCGGCTGCAATAATACTGGTTGATGATTTTCTGAATTCGATGTATTCCTTTAAAATCCGATCCAAAATATCGTAATCCGGCAACGAATCCGAATCTTTTTGTCCGGGGCGTAATTCTGCGGAAGGTGGTTTTGCGATGGAATTTTGCGGAATGATTTCCCGTTCGCGGTTAATGTGATTGGCCAGTTCGTAAACCTGCGTTTTGTACACATCGCCCAAAACCGAAATCCCGCCGCACATATCGCCATAAAGTGTTCCGTAACCAACAGCGGCTTCGCTTTTGTTGGACGTGTTGAGCAAAATATAGCCAAACTTGTTGCACATCGCCATCAAAATAACGGCACGGCTGCGCGACTGGATATTTTCTTCTGCAATGTTAAAAGGCAAACCGGCAAACTGTGGTTCTAAAGCCTGTTCAAAAGCGTTGGTGATTTCTTTGATGGCCACAGTTTGGCTCATGCAGCCCAGATTTCTCACCAAATCTTCGGCATCTTTGATGGAATGATCGGAAGAAAAAGCTGAAGGCAGCAAAACCGCCATCACGTTTTCGGCACCTAAAGCTTCGCAGGCCAGCACACAAACCAAAGCCGAATCTATTCCTCCGGAAAGCCCAAGCGTTGCTTTGGTAAAACCTGACTTTTTAAAATAATCGCGAATACCCAAAATCAAAGCCTGATGAATTTGTTCGATTTTGCTCATTCGCGAAACATCTGGCGTTAAAGTTTTTTCTGCTTTGATGGATACTTCTTTTACACCTGTTTTTTCGATGTTGTAATATGCAATCTGCTCTTTAAAATAATCCAGTTCATCAATAATTTGTCCGTTAGAATCATAAACCATTGATCCTCCGTCAAAAATCAGTTCGGTTTGGGCACCAACATGGTTTACATAAAGCAGCGGCAAACCGTATTTTTTGGCATTGTAACTTAGAACCTTCATTCGCTCCTGGTCGTGGTTTACGGCAAAAGGCGAAGCGGCAATGTTGATCATCAAATCCGGTTTTTGCCCGATTAAAACGTCCATTGGCCGAATGCGATAAAGCGGATCATCAATGTTGTTCCACAGATCCTCGCAAATGGTCAGGGCAATTTTCTGGCCTTGATATTCAATGCACTCAAAATTGATTGCCGGTTCAAAGTATCGGTATTCATCAAACACATCGTAATTGGGCAGCAACGCTTTGTTGGCTACTGCTTTTACCGTACCATTTTCGATGAAGTAAGCGGAGTTGTACAAATCTTTTCCTTCGGGAGAAGAATTGACGGTGGGCAAACCGATGATACAGGCAATACCGTGGCATGCTGCTGCAATTTGCTTTGCCGATTTATCGCACAAAGCAATAAACTCGGCAAACTCTAAAAAATCGCGTGCCGGATAACCGCTAATGCACAGTTCTGCAAAAACTACTAAATCGGCACCGTTTTGCTGTGCTTCTTTTATGGCATTAATTATTTTATTGGTGTTGGCCTCAAAATTTCCAACGTGGTAATTAAGCTGTGCTAATGCGATCTTCATCATAAAAAAGGTATCTGTAAGCACAATATTAGCGTTTAACAGATTAAAATTTTATTTTCGTTTGCTATGAACCAAACTGTTTCCCAAATCCTAAAAAAACAAAGCTATCTATTTTTTCTGATTTGTGTTTTCCTGCTTTCCTGTAAAAGAAAAGATAAAATTGATGTCAGCGGCATCAACCTCAACGTAAAAATAGAACGTTTTGACCACGATTTTGATGGTTTCAGAAACAGCAATTACCCAACCAAAGCCAACCAGTTGTACCGGCATTACGGCGATTTTTATGTTGATTTTATCGAACGGATTTTGGGTGCCGGAAGCGTAAAAGACACAGCTTATTTTGCAAACCTCAGAAAAGTTTTTGCCGCGAGGTCTTACACGGATTTAAAGCACGAAGTGGATTCTGTTTACCCGAATTTGGACAAGCAGGAAGCCGAAATGACGGATGCTTTTAAGCACATCAAATACTATTACCCGCAGAAGAATTTGCCGCACGTTTATGCGTATTTCTCTGGTTTCCAAGCGCAAAACTCAATCGGAAACCATTATATCGGTATTGGTTTAGACCTTTTTCTCGGTGCCAATTCTAAGTTTTACCCAGCTTTGATTGAAACTTTTCCGCATTATATTTCGCGCCGTTTTACGCCTGATAATATGGTGCCGCGCGTGATCGAGAGTTTGGCGCGCGAAGAAATGTTTGAGGAGCAAACGGAGGACGACAAATCGTTGCTTTCGCGGATGGTTTACAACGGAAAGATCATGTATTTTATGGATCAGGTTTTACCGGAAATTGCTGATTCCACTAAAATTGGTTATACCGATGCACAACTGAAATGGTGCAACGAAAACCAGGCAAACATTTGGGGCTATTTTTTGGAAGATAACCTGATTTATGAAACAGATTACCAGAAGATACAGAAATATTTGACCGAAGCGCCTTTTACGCCAGGCTTGGGCGACCATAACAATTCAGCACCGAAACTGGCGGTTTGGACGGGCTGGCAGATCGTAAAGCAGTACATGGACAAAAACCCGAAAGTTACGCTGCAGCAATTGATGACAGACCGGGACGAACAAAAAATCCTTAACCAGTCCAAATACCACCCAAAATAAGCTTTACCAATTTTTAGGTGGTAAAAGAAGCATCATTTTAAAATGGCAAAAACAGTGCGCAGGCAAAGAACAATAGCACCTATAAAAAATATATTGGCAACAATCGTGTAGAAGACAGTATCACCAAAAAAGCGAAAATACACACCAAAAATTCCGATAAAGATACTTATCGCCAAGATAATATAATGCCGGGTATCGTTGGCAGAAGCGGTTTTGTTCATGTTTTGATAATTTGATTTCAAAAGTAAACCATTTTACCGAAAGCGAAAAACAGAAAAAGGGTTTTTACAAAAATTAAAGTTTTCTTCACCGAAAATATACCGGTAAAAGAAGCATCAAAAAAAACCCAGCTTTAGCCGGGTTTTTTAAGTTTATAATCGGAAAGGTTTTATCCGTTAGATAATGCTGCTGCACCACTAACAATTTCGGTTAATTCGGTTGTGATGGCCGCCTGGCGTGCCTGGTTGTACGAAAGTTTTAAGGCTTTCAGCAAATCGCCGGCATTTTCTGTGGCTTTGTCCATCGCCGTCATCCGCGCGCCGTGTTCGGAAGCATGCGAATCCAGAACAGCTTTGTACAATTGCACTTTGATGTTTTTTGGGATCAATTCTTCTACAATTTCCTCTTGCGAAGGTTCCAGAATATAATCTACCTGTGCTGTTTTTACCGCCTCTTTTTTAGAAGGTTTTGCAACCGGCAACAATTGTTCGGTTACAATGTATTGAACGGCAGCGTTACGGAAATGGTTGTAAATCAGTTCAACACGATCATAATCGCCGTTAACGAAACCTTGCATAATGGCTTCGGTAACCAACGAAACATTATCAAAATTCAACTCGGTAAACAACTCGTTGTTGTTGCCGATGACGTTGTATTTTCGGCGTTCGTAATATTCCTGCGCCTTTCTTCCGATGGCAACCACCGAAACGTTTTTTGCCCGCAACTGCTCTGCATATCTTTCGGCAATCAGGTTATTGGCCGCTTTGATAACATTGGCATTAAAAGCACCGGCCAAACCACGGTTGGAAGTAACCGCAACAATTAAAACCCGAACAGGCTCGCGCACTTGCATGTAAGGCGAAGCTGCATCTTCTAAACTTAACGACAAATTAGCCAAAATCTCGTTCAGCTTGGTCGCGTACGGCCGCATTTGCGTAATCGCGTTGGTTGCACGTTTTAGCTTAGCCGCCGAAACCATTTTCATGGCTTTGGTAATTTGCTGGGTAGATGATACGGAGGAAATCCGGTTTCTTACTTCTTTTAAATTGGCCATTTTCTAAGAGTAGTAAGTATCGAGTAACAAGTATTTAGATTACTTGCCGCTTGATACTTGATACTATTTACTCGATACTTTCTTAATTATAATTTGCAGATAGTTCTTTTGCTACGGTTTCTAATACGCTGGTGCTTGCATCGTCTAATTTTCCTGCTTTTAAAGCAGCTAAAACTTCGGGATGGCGAACTTCCAACTGGCTGGTAAATTCAGCTTCAAATTCCCTTACACGGTTTACCGGCACGTTGCGCATCAGGTTTTTTGTGCCGAGATAGATAATGGCCACTTGTTTTTCTACCGGAACCGGTGCAAATTGTGCTTGTTTTAGTATTTCTACATTGCGCGAACCTTTATCCAAAACTGTTTTTGTGGCAACATCCAAGTCAGAACCGAATTTGGAAAATGCTTCCAATTCGCGGTATTGTGCCTGGTCTAATTTTAGCGTACCGGCTACTTTTTTCATGGATTTAATTTGTGCATTGCCGCCAACACGAGACACCGAAATACCAACATTGATGGCCGGACGAACACCGGCGTTAAAAAGATTTGATTCTAAGAAAATTTGCCCATCAGTAATCGAAATTACGTTGGTTGGAATATAAGCAGAAACGTCTCCGGCTTGTGTTTCAATAATTGGCAAAGCCGTTAAAGACCCGCCGCCTTTTACAATACTGCGGATTGATTCCGGCAAATCGTTCATCGCTTGGGCAATCGCATCGTTTGCATTGATCTTGGCAGCACGTTCTAATAATCTGGAGTGCAGGTAAAACACGTCTCCCGGATAAGCTTCGCGGCCTGGTGGACGACGTAACAATAAAGAAACTTCGCGGTATGCTACGGCTTGTTTAGAAAGATCATCATAAATAATCAAAGCCGGACGGCCGGTATCGCGGAAAAACTCGCCAATGGCTGCACCGGCAAAAGGCGCGAAAAATTGCATCGGAGCCGGATCCGCAGCAGAAGCGGCAACCACAATGCTATAAGGCATCGCGCCGTTCTCTTCCAAAACCCGGACAATATTAGCTACGGTCGAATTTTTTTGACCGCAAGCCACATAAATACAATAAACCGGTTTGCCGGCTTCGTAAAATTCTTTTTGGTTGATGATCGTATCAATACAAACCGCTGTTTTACCGGTTTGCCTATCGCCGATGACCAATTCACGTTGTCCGCGGCCAATCGGGATCATCGCATCAATTGCTTTGATTCCGGTTTGCAAAGGTTCAGTTACCGGCTGGCGATAAATAACGCCCGGCGCTTTACGCTCCAAAGGCATTTCGTAAGTAGTGCCTGCAATTGGACCTTTACCGTCAATCGGTTGGCCTAAAGTATTTACCACACGGCCTAACATGCCATCGCCAACACGAATGGAAGCGATTTTTTTAGTCCTGCGAATGGTATCTCCTTCTTTCACTTCATCGTAAGCACCTAACAAAACCACGCCCACGTTATCTTCTTCCAGGTTCAAAACGATACCTTGCAGGCCGTTTTCAAACTCAACCAACTCGCCTGATTGCACTTGCGTTAAACCGTAAACACGGGCAATACCATCGCCCACTTGCAATACGGTCCCAACTTCTTCTAACTCTGATTCTGACTTAAAGCCTGCCAACTGCTGGCGCAGGATGGCGGAAACTTCGTCTGGTCTTACATCTACCATTTTTTGAGTTTATTTTAAATCGTTATATTCTTCTATTTTGAAAAGTACTTTTTTACCGGAATACTTCTTTTACCTGCATTTTTTTTGCCTCATCTATTTTCAGAAAGCAAAAATTGTTTAAACCAATTCTGCGGCTGTTTTATGTTCAAACTCTTTTTTAAGTTTGGTTAATGTGCCGGAGATGCTGGTATCAAACTGCCTGTCGCCAACGGTTAGTACAAACCCGCCGATTAAGCCCGGATCTACTTTTTCTTCCAGAACAACATCGCCAGCCGTTGCGGCTTTTACTTCGGCCATCGCTTCCAAACGGTTGCTTTCGGATAAAGGAACGGCCGAAACAATTACTGCTTTTACGATATGTTTTTTAAGATTGTACTGCTCTACAAATTCTTTTGCGGTATCAAACAAAATTTCCGAACGCATTTTATCTACCATGATCTTAAAAAACGAGATCGTGGCAGGCTGCACTTTCCCCGTAAAAACCTGGTTCAATATCGCTGATTTTTTTTGCGGCGAAACGATCGGGTTTCTTAAAACAGCGGCCAGCAAACTATTGGCCCGTAAGGTTTGCACAAACAGCGATAGATCGTTTTTGATCTGTTCGAGCAGGTTTTGCTCTTCTGCAAGGTCAATCAACGATTTGGCATATCTTGTGGCAACTTTAAACTCAGACATTTTTTATCACGTAAAATTAATTCAGCTTTACTTCTTTCAACAAATCGGCTACCAGCTCGTCTTGTTTGTGTTTGTCTTCAAACTGCTTGCGCAAAATCTTTTCGGCAATATCTACAGAAAGCGTGGCAATCTGGTTTTTAACATCCGCCATGGCAATTGCTTTCTGGCTGTTGATCTCAATTTTTGCTTTTTCGATGATCTTGTTGCCTTCTGTTTGTGCCGCAGCTTTTGCTTCACCGATTATTTGGTCTTTTACCTGTTTGGCTTCTTTCAAAATCAAATCGCGTTCGGCACGGGCCTGTTTTAACAAAGCTTCGTTTTCGTTGGTCAAACGGGCCATTTCTTCTTTGGCTGCTTCCGCTTTCAGCAAAGCATCTTCGATAGATCTTTCGCGCACATCAATGGCGCCCATAATTGGCCTCCAGGCAAATTTGGCCAGTAAAAAGAACAGTATCAAAAATGATATTGTCGTCCAAAATACTAAGCCAATTTCGGGGGTTACTAATTCCATATCTATTTAAAATTAACTGATAAAATAAAGCTGGCCTTTGCCAAACGCAAAAGGCCAGCTTGGATAAATTACTTAGGGTTGTTGCCCAAGAAAGCCACTACCACACCAAATAATGCAGCGCCTTCAATCAAAGCGGCTGCAATAATCATGGCAGTTTGAATTTTACCTGAAGCTTCAGGCTGGCGGGCGATACCTTCCATGGCTTTGCCACCTACCTGACCGATACCGATACCTGCACCGATAACAGCTAAACCTGCACCAATTGCAGCAATACTTCCAGTCATCATTGTTCTAAATTAAAAGTTAAATATAAATATAAAGTTGTTTACAAATTAGTGGTGGTGTTCTTCGGTTGCTGTACCAATAAATAGTGCCGTTAGCAAGGTGAAAACAAAAGCCTGCAGCAAGGCCACCAGCAGCTCCAGCACATCCATAAAAACTACAAATGCAATAGAAACCGGTGCAACCGCAATAGATTTAAAAACAAATATCAGTGATATCAAGCTCAATACAATAATGTGGCCTGCGGTGATATTGGCAAATAAACGGATCATCAAGGCAAACGGCCGGGACAAAATGCCCACCAGCTCTACCGGCCACATAATCGGGTACAGCCAAAAGGGTACGTCAGGTGCAAAAATATGTTTCCAGTAATATTTGTTGCCGTTCACGTTCACCACAACCATGGTAATAACCGCAAGCACAAAGGTAACCGCAATATTGCCCGTTACGTTGGCGCCACCCGGAAAAAACGGCACCAGCCCGATCAGGTTGTTGATCAATATAAAAAAGAAAATCGTTAAAAGCAGCGGCATAAAACGCTCGTATTTGTAACCGATGTTCGGTCGCGCAATATCGTCCCTTACAAACACAATCACCGGTTCTATAAAAGACTGAAAGCCTTTTGGCGCTTTGCCGACTCTTTTTTTGTAAGAAGAAGCAACGGCAAAAAAGAGGACCAGCAACAGTACACAGGCAATCCAAAGGGCAACCACGTTTTTGGTGATCGAAAAATCGTAAACTTTTTTGCTGGCCGCCTCGTCCACTTTGCCGGAAGGGTCTACTGCTTTTACCTTATCTTTTTCTAAAGCATAAGTGTAATATTTGCCTTTATAAACTTCGTGCCCGTGCCCAAAATTAGCAGAAGAAAACGTTTCAAAACCTTTGTTTGTATATAAAATAACCGGAAGCGGAAAAGCTGTTTCGCCCCAAAGGTGCCAGTAATGCGAATCGGCGATGTGTTCTAAAATAGCAACAGACGGATCAAATGACTCCTTTTTGTCCCCGGCTTTTTCATGTCCCGGGTTTTCCTGAAATGCAAATGCTTTTCCAACAAAAAGAACAGATAAAACAGCAAGAAAGAAGCTTAGCTTAATTTTTTTTGAGTTCAAAATATGGCTTAAATCCATTAAATATCGCGATTTTTACTTTTGATTTTGGAGGCGCAAGTTACACAACAAAGCATAAACTTCAAAGACCGTATTTAATAAATATAAATAAAAAAAGCAGGCTAAGAAAAGCCCTTGGTTTACGTGGTTTTTGGCCAAATAAACCGGCACAAAGAACATGCAGATTAACAGCTTGACCACTGTGGCCACTAAAAATACCTGAACCGATAATTGGCTGTTTTTTAGATTGCTTATCAGGGTAGAAAAGCACACCAAAAAAGTAAGTACGGCAAACATCAAAAACACCACCCAAAAATGCGGCATCAGCCCTAACCCTTTATAAAAATATTCGTATGCAAAGGGCGGCAATGCGATAAAAATCATCGCCAAACAATAACTCAAGATAAAATTAGAAATTCTCAATCTTTTAAAGATTTTAAAACGATGTACAACGAAACAAATACGCCGCATAAAGATAATACAGCCGTAACCCATTGCGTTTGATGGTGCATCACCTGGTCTGTTTTGTAGCCCGCAAACGAAAACAGGCCGATGATGATGATCATCTGGAAACCAAGCGCGCTGTATTTGATGTAATTGTTCATTTGAATTGGTTTACTTGGATGAATGAGGTTTCAAAATTAAGGGCTTGTTTAAATTTTATCAAACTTATTTGATGCTTCTTTTACCACCTAAAAATCATTGTCCTTTTGCAATACACGTACCGGTACAGTATCCAAAAACAGAATTTATGGGCATAAAAGAAGCATTATCAATTTTTACGGTAGAAATTTAAACAGGCCCTAAGTAACCAAAATGTTTTTTTAGTAGTTTGGCATTCGGTTGGTTTTCACAAAAATACTTTTGATACAATAATTAACAACGATACGCTTGGCCCGGTCTTTCAGCTTTAATACCATACTGTTTTTACCCCTGTTATTTTTGCTTGCGATGAGTGGCTGCTCTTTGGAAAAAGAAAGCCGCTTTAACCGAAGCATGCAAAACCTGACGGCGCACTACAACATTTTGTTCAATGCGCGGCAAATCATCCTGCAAAAAGAGGAACTGATGGCGCAGGTTTACAACGATGATTATTCGGAGATTTTAAGCGTTTACCAGGATACGATCGCTAAAACTGCAGCAGGAAACAAGGATCTGGAAGCAGTTACCAGCCGTGCAAACAGTATTATCAGCTTAAAAGAACAAAGTCATTATTTGGGTGATGCTTATTTTTTGCTGGGACAGGCTAATTATCTCGGCAGCGATTATTTTAATGCGGTGGAGTATTTTAGTTACGTGGTTCGTTCTTTCCCCAAAAACACAGAACTGACCCGGACGGCACTGGCCTGGAAAGCGCGTTCGTTAATAAAACTAAACCAGCCGGAAAAAGCAGGAATTGCATTAGACACCGCACGCCAGCTTTTTGAGGCAAAGAAAGCTTCGGCAGAAGACATCACCGGCGCGGATTTGCAATTTAATTTAGACCAAGGCAACTATGAACAGGCCGAAAAGCTGGCCGTGCAAGCCGTTGATTTGGCAAGCGATCGAAAAAGAAAAATACGCTGGACGTTTATTTTGGCGCAGATACAGGAAGCGAACAAAAAACCGGAAGACGCCTACAAAAATTATTCAAACGTTGTACACAGCAATGCTTCTTTTGAGCTTGCTTTTAATGCCGATTTAAACCGTTTGCGCATCGAAGAAAAGCAGCAAGGCGAACAAATTAACCGCATCAGCCGGTTGCGGTTGTTGCTGAAAGACGATAAGAACACGGATTTTATTGACCAGATTTATTTTCAGATTGGGGAAACGGCTTTGTCAGCCAAAAAAATTGACGAAGCGGTAAAGAACTATAAACTATCCGTTAAAAACAGTACCAAAAACCAGAAGCAAAAAGGCTTGTCGTACCTGCGTTTGGCCGACATCAACTTTAAATACAAGTCCGATTATATCCAGGCCAAAAAATACTACGACAGCACATTGCTCAACCTTTCACCCCAGTATCCGGGCTATCAGCAAATCCTTAAAAAAGCCAATAATTTACAATTGCTGGCCAGCCGTTACCAAATTATTACGCGCCAGGATACCTTGCAGGCTTTGGCCAAATTGAAAGAGCCGGACCGGATTGCCCGCATCAATTTAATGGTAGATCAGGATGCCATGCAGCAGCAAAACGCGCCCGTTACCGTAAATCCGGCTACCAACACGGGCAATGTTTCTTCCACGCTCAGCCGAAGTTCAAGCTCGTTTTACTTCTACAACCCGGATGCGGTAAACCAGGGCATCGCAGCCTTTATCCGTGTTTGGGGGAAACGAAGGCTGGAAGACAACTGGCGCATCAGTTCGCGTGTTGCAAATTTGGCTGCCACCAATCCGAATGCAGTGAACGACCCGGATGCTGCACAACCCATCCAGGCACCCGCGTTGGCAACGCCGGGAGCCGGAAATTACCGGCAGGAATTGTTGAACAGTATTCCGCTTACGCCTGCTTTGTTGGAGCAGTCCAACGTCACCATTTTTAATGCTTATGCCGATATTGCCGGTTTCTATAAAGATATTTTGAGCGATGAAAAGGAATCCATCCAGACTTACGAGTACATCGTTGCGCGCTTCCCCGATAATCCAAACTTAGCCCCTGTTTATTACAGCCTTTACCGTTTGTACACCGATGCGCACAACGAACCGCAAGCCGAGAAATACAAAAATTTGTTGCTGAAAAACTACCCGCAAACGCAGTATGCGCAAATTATTTTGGACCCGGAATACAGCAAAAAAATGCTGACCGAAGACTCGCGGCAAAATGCTTTTTACAATTCGGTTTATGATTTGTACCGAAACCGGAAATACGATGCCGTAATTGCGCAAACAGATTCGGCCTTAAAATTGAAACCGCAAAACCGCCTGGCACCGCAATTGGCTTATTTAAAAACCATCGCGCAAGGCCATCAGCAAAAGCTGGATCCTTTTCTGCTGGAGTTGCAGCAAATTGCCGCGCAATATCCGAATGACCGTTTGGTAACGCCTTTGGTGAAACAGCATTTAATTTTTATCAAAGAAAACCAGGCCGCAATTGTCGCTCGCCCGTTTGTGATTATGGACAGCGACCCGAACGATATTCCTTTTTCTCAGGATCGTTTTCATCCACAAACAATAGCCTCAAATCCGGTTGTTGCGCCTGCCCCTGTTCAGCCTAAAGCGCCTGAAGTTTTGGCTGCGCCGAAAAGCAATAGCACGATTAATGCTCCAACGGCCACTTTAAACAACAAGCTCAATGTTACTTTACCAACAGACACCAAAAAAATAGGCATAAAAGAAGCATCGCGTATTTTTACTTTGTCGGATAGTACCGAACTGTATTTCGTTATCAACGTTAATGGCGCAGCTAATCTGGCGCCTTCGCGTTTTGGCATCGGCCAGTTTAACCGCGCCAATTATCCTGATCAACCGCTAAAACATCAACTGAAAGAAATCGGCCAGACCAACCAGTTGATTTACACCGGCCGTTTTTATTCTTTGGGCGAAGTAAAAGAATACGCACGCCACATTGTGCCGCTTTTGCCGGAAATAATGAAAGTTCCGGCAGAGAAATATAATTTCTTTATCATCAGCCGGAAAAATCTGGATAAATTAGCCGATTCAAAATTGCTAAACAGCTACTTTGAATTTTATCAAGTTAATTATCTGTAATGCGCTATAAAGAACCTGCCAGAGACCAAAATTTCCGCCGCTACACCCTCAACTTTTGGAAGTTGGTGGCCGGTGTGTTTTTCTTTTTTGTTTTATTGTTTATGGCCGTTGCCTTCCAGTTGTTTGGCAAACTTCCCTCCTTCCGCGATTTGGAAAACCCGAAAAGCAATTTGGCCAGCGTAATTTTTTCGGAAGATAAACAAGAATTAGGCACGTATTATGTGCAAAATCGTTCAAACGTTACTTACTCGCAACTTTCGCCAAACGTTGTCCACGCTTTAATTTCTACGGAAGACACGCGTTTTTACGATCATTCGGGCATTGATTTCAGGCGCGTTTTCTCCATCGTTTTTTACAACTTGATCGGGAAGAAACAAGGCGGAAGTACCATCACGCAGCAATTAGCGCTCAATTTATTTTCAGAACGTGCGCACAATCCTTTTAAACGGATCATCCAAAAGTTACAGGAATGGATTACGGCAGTAAAAATCGAACGTAATTATACCAAGGAAGAAATCCTGACGATGTATTTAAACACCGTTGATTTTGGCGCTTACAATACTTACGGTATCAAATCTGCCGCACATACTTATTTCAATACCACGCCCGATAAGTTAACGCCCAACCAAGCTGCGCTTTTAATTGGCATGGTAAACGGTCCCGGCATTTATTCGCCAATTAATCACCCCGACAACGCCATTAAAAGAAGGAATTTTGTGCTGAAGCGGATGACAGATGAAAAGTTTTTAAGCGAAGGCCAGGCAGATGAAGAAAAAGCAAAACCCTTAGGCTTAAATTTCAACCCGATTGACCAGAACGATGGTTTGGCGACTTACTTTCGCTCTGTTTTGAAAAAAGACATCCAAAAAACGCTGGCCGACCAATCCATAACCAAAGCAGATGGCACGCCTTATGATTTGGACCGCGATGGTTTAAAAATCTACACCACGATCAATTACCAGATGCAGGATTATGCCGAACAGGCGCAAAAAGAGTACATGCGCGATCTGCAAAACCAGTTTAACGCACATTGGCGCGGCCGAAGTCTTTGGAAAATGATCCCTGATTTTAAAAGCATATTAGATCAGGGCATGAAACGTTCAGACCGTTACCGGATGCTGAAAGACCAGGGAAAATCAGACCAGGAAATTAAAACTGATTTTAACACGCCTGCCCGAATGAACCTTTTTACTTGGAAAGGGAACATTGACACCACGATGAAGCCAATTGATTCCATCGTTTACACCAAACTGATTTTGCGTAATGCGATAATGTCTATGGACCCTACAACCGGTTATATTAAAGCTTGGGTTGGCGGTGATAATTTCGAGCATTTTAAGTACGACCAGGTAAAAATGGGCACACGCCAGGTTGGTTCTACGGCCAAACCTTTTACTTATGCCGTTGCCATAGCCAATGGCATGTCGCCTTGTATGGAAGTTCCGGTAGAACCGGTTACCATCGTTACAGATGGCAAAGCTTGGACACCTTCTTCTCCTGCAAAAGACAACATTTACAGTTCTTTAAACCTGCGCAAGGCTTTGGCTATTTCCCATAACTGGATTGCCGCAAACATGATGCAAGCAGTTGGCCCAACATCTGTGGTTAATCTCATTAAAAAAATGGGCGTACATAGTCCAAACCTACAACCTTATCCTTCTATCGTTTTGGGAACCTTTGATGCTTCCGTTTTTGACATGACGGGCGCTTACAGTGTTTTTGCCAACCATGGTGCCTGGACAGAACCAATTTATTTGTTGCGTGTGGAAGACAAGAACGGTAACCTGCTGTATGAGCGTAAACCAAAAGTGGTAGTGGCAATGGACGAGCAAACGGCTTACGTGATGACTTACATGCTAAAAGGCGTGATCCAGGAAGGAACCGGATGGCGTTTAAGAAGCAAGTACGGTTTAACCAACCCAATCGGCGGCAAAACCGGCACCACGCAAAATAATTCTGACGGTTGGTTTATCGGCATTACGCCGCAATTGGTTACCGGCGTTTGGACGGGTTGCGAAGATATGCAGATACACTTCCGTTCTACAGATTTGGGTGAAGGTGCCAACACGGCATTACCGATCTTTGCCTTGTATATGAAAAAGGTTTACGCCAACGCTAGCTTAGGCATC
Source organism: Mucilaginibacter sp. (assembly GCF_041088075.1). GTDB lineage: Bacteria > Bacteroidota > Bacteroidia > Sphingobacteriales > Sphingobacteriaceae > Mucilaginibacter_A. The sequence continues at coordinate 20,960 of NZ_JBGCVY010000024.1, forward strand.
AAAAAAAATGTGGATTTTGACCCGCCGAAAAATGGTGTCAGCATCACGATGGATTGCGGCGCGTACAGCCAGCAACAACAGCAAAAAACAGAAGTAGATAAACAATTGGGCTTTTAAGCGTTTACTAATTTTATACCGATAAAAGAAGCAAGCGTTGTTGGGCATGAGTAATTTCGATTATAAAGAAGCATTAAAAGCGGTTCCGCACAAACCCGGCGTTTACCAGTATTGGGACGACGAGAACACGATCATTTATATTGGCAAAGCCAAAGACCTGAAAAACCGGGTCAGTTCCTATTTCAACAAAGATGTTTTAAGCAGCAATGGCAAAACCAAAGTGCTGGTTTCCAAGATCAGGAAAATTACGTTTACCATTGTTGATACCGAAATTGATGCCTGGCTTTTAGAAAACAGCCTGATCAAAAAGCACCAGCCGCGTTACAACGTGCTGCTGAAGGACGATAAAACCTATCCCTGGATCGTCATCAAAAACGAACCTTTTCCGCGCATTTACTGGACGAGAAGGATCATCCGCGACGGTTCCAAATACCTCGGCCCATACGCTTCCATTAGCATGATGCACACGATTTTGGATTTGATCCGGGAAACTTATCCATTGAGAACCTGTAACCTTCCGTTAACCGAACCTAATATTGATGCCGGTAAATTTAAAGTTTGTCTGGAATATCAATTGGGAAACTGCAAAGGCCCTTGTCAGAAATACCAATCCGCAGAAGATTATTTGAACAACATCGAGGAAATTAAAGACATTTTGAACGGGAAAACCGGCTCTGTGGTGAAGCAATTGAAAGAGCAAATGGAAAATGCCATTGCCGAACTGAATTTCGAGTTGGCGCACAAACTGAAAAGAAAATTCGAACTGCTGGACAATTACCAAAGCAAATCAACCGTGGTCAATTCTTCGATTACGGATGTGGATGTTTTCAGTATTGCTTCCGAAGAAAGGTACGCGTTCGTTAATTTTCTAAAAGTGATGAACGGCGTAATCACCCAAACACAAACTTTGGAACTGAAAAAACGTCTGGATGAAACCGATGAAGAATTACTGACTTTGGCTATTTCCGAATTTCGGACACGTTACAACAGCATGTCAAAAGAAGTTATTGTTCCGTTTGATATTACTGTGGATGAAGGTTCCAACATCCGTTTTACCGTTCCAAAATTAGGCGAAAAGAAAAAATTGTTGGATCTGTCGCAAAAGAATGTGCAGTTTTTTAAGAGCGGAAAAATTGACCAGTACGAAAAATTAAACCCGGAAGTCAGGACAGATCGCTTGTTGACACAAATGATGAAAGATTTACGTTTAAACCAGTTGCCGCGGCACATCGAATGTATTGATAACTCTAACTTTCAAGGCTCGTTCCCGGTTTCGGCAATTGTGGTTTTTCGGGATGGAAAGCCGTCGAAAAAAGATTACCGTTTTTTCAATGTAAAAACAGTAGTCGGCCCTGATGATTTTGCCACAATGGAAGAAGCCGTTTACCGCCGCTACAAACGTTTGCTGGAAGAAAACCAGGAATTGCCACAACTCATTATTATTGATGGCGGAAAAGGACAATTGTCATCTTCGGTAAAAGCGTTGAAAAAGCTGGATATTGATAAAAAAGTAACGATCATCGGAATTGCCAAACGTTTGGAAGAACTGTATTATCCCGGCGACCAATATCCGATGTACTTAGACAAAAAATCGGAAACGTTAAAAATCATCCAGCAATTGCGCGACGAAGCGCACCGTTTCGGAATCACGGCGCACCGCAAAAAACGCAATAAAGCCACCATTGCAACCGAACTGGAAAACATTCCGGGAATTGGCAAAACCACGGCCGATAAACTGCTCACCTATTTTAAGTCGGTAAAAAGAGTACGTGAAGCTTCGCAAGAGCTATTGATGGAAGTGGTAAACAGCAAACAAGCTTTGGCCATTCACGATTTCTTTACGCAAGAAAAAGCCCCGCAAGAGTAATCCTGCGAAGCCAATGCTTCTTTTACCGGGTAAAAATTGGTGTGTTAGCAACCCCAAAATTTTCGTTTGTAATATTGATGAAAGTGTTGATCAGCAAATAAACTTTGGCAACCCATAATTTTTTTACACAAGAAAAAGCCCCGCAAGAACATTCTTGCGGAGCCAATGCTTCTTTTATCAGGTAAAAATTGGTGTGTTAATATTGCCACAAATCCTGTTCGTAGTTCAGCAAAGATTTTTTGATCTTTTCCGATTCGTACAGCTTGTCAATCCCTTGTGCGTAATCTTTAATCCGCTCATCTTTATCGTTGGATTCTTTCACGATGTAACTGGAAAAAACACGCTTCATAAAAATATCATCAAAACTTAAACCGGTGGCATCGTTGTGGCGATTAACTGCTTCTTTGGTTACCAAAATATTCCTGGCTTCCGGAAAGTAAATCCAAAACGCGGGTTGATAATCCAAGTTTAATCCACCTGCATGAGATTTGATTAAAGGTGCAATACCGATGATGCGAGGTTCAAAAACAGAACGTTGTTTATCAAAAATCCAATCTTCTTTGATCCTGAATTTGATTACGCTGTCCGGGTTAAATTCACCCGCTTGCATTCTGGAACCTGTTTTTTCTCCTGTGTTTTTATCAAAAGTATCAATCATCGCACTGTCAGCCATTTTTGCCATAGCCTGGTTTGGTTTTAGCAAAGCAGAAAATTCGTCTCCGTTCGGGTCGTTTTTAGTTGGAGAAGGATCATAAGCATTCAATTCTCCTTTTGCAATGGCATCCATTAAAATATCAATCAAACGTGCTTTTGGAGAAGCCAGGTATTGGTTCATCCGTTCGCGAACGTCAATTTCGCGCCAAACCCTTTTTGCAAAAGCTACATCAGCTTCGCGCAGGTATTGGTAAGGCGTAACTTTTGCATTTAAAATACTGGTCTTTTTGTAATAACCGTCCTGCGGTTTGTAATAGCCATCCTGCGGGCGCACAAACGCCTTTACATTGCTCGTATCTCCCAACGCCTGGGATTTGGCAGCCGCCGCAGTTTGTTTTTTAGGTGCAGTCCTTCGGGTAGCCGTTCTCCTGCGCGTTTGTGCGAAAGAACTTGCACAAAGCAGGCATAAAACTAAAATAACCAGGTTCCTTTTCATAGTTTTTTAATTTGCGGTCAATACAATTGGGTCTAAACCACGTTGCGTACCATCTGGGCCAACAGCAATAATATTATCAAAAATCACACGTGATCCAGGCGTAATGGTAGCTAAAGCCGATTTCATCGGGCCGGAAAGATCACTTCCGGAACCGGAAATGGTAATTGCATCCTGACGAGGCTTAACAACCGTCAACGAAAAACGCGTAACATTAAATTTAGCATCAAAATCAAAATTTTCTAACCGTGCAAAAACCCGGTCCTGCGCTTTGATATTTCCTGAAGCAACTGCTCCGCTGCTTTTACCGGCAAATTGCGCTTTTGGATCAGGGATTCTTTTCACACGAAATTCCTGCACACCTAAAACCTGGTTTTTCCCGGGGGAGGTTTCGCCGGAAACGGTAATTTTCGCCGTTGTTCCGGGTGAAGAAACGGTAGCTGTAAATTTTCCCGCCGAACCACTGATGGAACCGCCGCTGATGCTTAAATGCAGTTTTTCTTTGGCAATACCGGGCGCCGAAACCGAAACCGGGTTAGGTACGCCAACATACAACACGTTCATTTTATCCGGGGAAATCACTGCCGAAGGGCGTGCAACCTGATACGTTTGCGGTGCCGTTTTGTACTCTTTAATCGTTCCGTCGTTTTGTTTTACACGAATGCTTCCAACCCAGGTAAAAACACCTTCTCTAGCTGTTCCAACTGTATATTTTCCTCTGCCGCCTGTAGTTGATAACCTCGAGCCACCTACTGTAATATCCGGATTTGATTTAGAATCTGATGCGGTTAAAAATACTTCGGCAGTATAAGGCTGACCGGCAACCACATAACTGCTGGGCGCAACTGCCACTGCAGAAAACTGATCCAAGTTAACTACCGCCTGATCCATTTTCCCGAAAATCCGTTTAACCACGTCAGATTCGGCATTTTTGGTATCCGTTTGGATTTTGGTTAAAACCGTCATGGAAGCAGTAAGCGGTGTGCCTTCGCCAAAATTGATCTCTTCCCATCTTTTTTTGCCTTCAACTGCTTTCGCCGGATCATTCGCTTCCAAAGAAAACGTTAAACCTGCACGGTCTTTCGGTTCTACAAGCGCAATTAATTTTTCGCGCGTTTCGTTGATCTTATTTTTAAGCTTCAACCCCTCGCCCTGATTAACCATATAACCCGGAGAAATATCCAAATTTGCCCTTTCAACCAAATCGCCTGATTCTTCGCTGTAACCTTGCCCCTCTTTTACAAAATGTTCTTTTAACTTATCAATATAAGTGTTCAGTTCTTCTGCTACTGCCCTGGCTTGTACGGCCTTATCGTAAATTGGTTTTGCCCTTTGCGGCTCTTCTTTCAGTTTGGTGTTCTCAAAAGAAGTGAATAATTGGTTAACGCTGTTGTTTACATTGTTTTTAGAAGTATTTAAACTGTCGTTTATATTTTTAAATTCATTTAAAATTGTGTCCGAGACATTCAAGGCCAGCATCGCAAGCAATACCAAATACATGATATTGATCATCCGCTGCCTTGTCGTTTCCTTACCTCCAGCCATTTGCTATTGTTTTATCTATTGGTGTAGTATTTATGTTATAATTTGTTTAGGAACGAGGCTGGTTCATCGCTGATAACATGTTTCCGTAAATGTTATTTAAAGAAGACAGGTTTTTTGCCAAGCGACCCACTTCTTCTTTAAAGGCTTTAGAATCATCTAAAGATTCGTTAAAGTTTTGCATCGTTAAAGAAACATTTTGATAGAACTTGTTCATTGATTTCAGGTGCGCGCTCGAATCCTGTAGCTCCAATTCATATACTGCGTTTAGGGCAGATAAATTTTTGGCCAGGTTGTTTACCTGGTCGTGGTAAGCTTTAGAATCAATGTTAGAATTTGCCATTTCGTTCAAGTTGGCCGAAGCTTTCTCGAAAGAAACACTCAGCTTATCATAACCTGAAGCAGCAGTTTTCAGTTTGTTGGTAAACTCTGTAGTTGCAGCGCCGGCATCGGCAACGCTTGAAATGGTAGAAACCTTATCGCCAAATGTCCTTAAACCGTTGCCTAAACTGGTAATCAATTCCGGGCCAATTTTTGCATCGGCCAGCATTTTATCCAAGGCGGCAGTTGATTGTACCGGAGCGGCAACGGCCTGTGCAGGACGGGCAGAAACCTTTGGCATTTCGCCTGTGAAATCTTCACTAAGTTCAGGATAAACCCTTTCCCAGGCCGGGTCTTTTGCCGGTGGAAAAAAGCCTGTCAAAAAGAACAGGAATGCTTCAACACCCAGTCCCAATCCAATCATAATGTTACCATAAATTCCGCCTAAGTGAAGGATTTTAAATAACGCACCCACAATTACGACGCTTGCCCCCCAAGAAATTGCTGTGTGCAACCAGTCGAATTTTTTCTTTACAGCCATAGTAGTTTTAATAGTTTTTGTTTTTAAAAGTAGATGATATAATAGTTCAATTAGTAGTTAGAGCGTTTGTCTTTGATGTCCCTGCCCAGGAAATGGGTTACGCAGCGGAAACCAATGTAAGATTTTGCAGTGTCCTGGTATTCATAACCGCGGGTAGAGTTTTGGAGGAAGTAGCCAATATCTTTCCAGGAGCCGCCACGCACCACTTTGCGTTTCAGCACTTCGGGGTCGCTTGCTTTTGCTTCGTAATTAAAAGTCGGGCTCATATCGTGCACAAAAGTAGAGGCAGCTTCATCATAGGCAGAGGCTGTCCATTCTGCTACGTTTCCGGCCATGTTGTACAAGCCAAAATCGTTTGGAAAATAAGAGTGCACGCTTACCGTATAATAACCGCCATCGGAGGCATAATCCCCACGGCCGGGTTTAAAGTTGGCCAATAAACAACCTTTAGAATTTTTGATGTACGGGCCGCCCCATGGATAATCGTTACCGATCCGGCCGCCACGTGCTGCATATTCAAACTCTGCTTCGGTTGGCAGTTCATAAGGCTGGCGGTGCGGAATGCCGCGCGCATCTTTATAAGCATCGTTATAACGGCCGCGCCAAACGGTGTAAGCACGAACCTGGCGCCAGGTAACACCAACCACCGGATAATTTAAATAAGCCGGGTGCGAAAAATAACCTTGTACCATAGGTTCATTGGCGGCGTAAGAAAAATCGTTCAGCCAGCATAAAGTATCGGGGTAAACCGGAACGGTATCGCGTAAAATAAAATCAGAACGCCTTTTTGATTTGTCGAAGCGGTTGTTGGATGCTTCGCGCAAAACCATCAATGCGTAATTGTATTTCAAAAGGCGCACATCAATTTCGTTTTTATCAAAAATGCGGTCATCACCCTGGTAATACATGCCTTGCAGTTTAGCTTGATTGGCACTTGCCGCAGCACCGGCCTTACCTTTTCCTCTGCCGCCGCTAAAAACCGGGTTCTTAGCTACATAATTCCAATTGATGTATTTTTTACCGCTTGGGTCAGGCTTGGCGTTTTTGCCGCCCGGTTTATAGTAGTATTTATCGTCTTGCAGGTAATTGGTAATGGCGATAGAATCGCGCACCTGGTTTACAAATTCTTTGTATTTGGCATTGGAAGTTTCAGTCTCGTCCATAAAAAATGGAGAAACCGTAACTTGTTTGTTCTGGGCAGTTTGGGCAAAAGTTACGTCCTGGTCGGTTTGGCCCATCAAAAAGCTGCCGCCGGGAATGTAAACCATCCCGTAAGGCTGTTCTTGTTTAAAAGCTTTACCGGAAACGCCCCTCACTTCGCCCCTGTCGCCTCCGGAAGTTTTGCAACTGTTTAAAACAGAAAGCACCGATAAGCCTAATACACCAAAATAAAAGTTTTTCATTTTCAAATCCAAAGTATAAACAACTCGGTTAAAATTAATGCAATAACTAAATCTAAGGTAAAATATTTTCTACTGATGCTATTTTTTTCATCGCCGGAAAATATTTTATCGTTATAAAATTAACCAAACTATTCATCCTTGCAATACTAATGTGATGAAAATTAAAAATTGACAGCTATACACATTTTTAGTGCATAAAAACAGCATGGTTATTTGATTTCTTTACGCAGGTTTAGAAGCTAAAGTTTCGGAAATTATATGGTTTGCATTAATAACTGCAACAAACAAAAATTATTTTATTTGTTGGCCTGTTTTATATACTGCTCGATCGCCATGGTCATAGAAGGAGCTTCCGTGACCGGTGCCGGGATGTCCAGGACCAGCCCTTTTTCGATGGCTGCTTTGTGGGTGGTAGCGCCGAAAGCGGCAATGCGTGTGTTTTTCTGTTCGAAATCAGGAAAGTTTTTGTAAAGCGACTGGATGCTGGACGGGCTGAAAAAAGCGATGATATCGTAAAAAACTTCTGCCAGGTCAGACAAATCACTGCACACCGTGCGGAACAAAACGGCAGGCGTAAAATTGTAGCCGTTGCTTTGCAAAAACTTCTGAGTTTCTTCCGCCGCCACATCAGAGCAGGGGTACAAAAACTTTTCGTTGGTGTGCTTTTTTAAAACCTCGGCCAGGTCTGCAGCGGTTTGCTTGCCAAAAAATATTTTTCTTTTTCGGTACTGGATGTATTTTTGCAGGTAAAGGGCGATCGTTTCAGAAAGGCAGAAGTATTTCATCTCTACCGGAACCTCAAAACGCATCTCGTCACAAATCCTAAAAAAATGATCGGCAGCGTTGCGGCTGGCAAAAATCACGGCAGTAAAATCGCCCAAAGCAATTTTCTCTTTCCTGAATTCTCTGGCCGGCACGCCTTCTACATGGATAAAAGACCGAAAATCAATTTTTAAATTGTATTTTTTGGCCAGTTCTGTATATGGGTTTTTATCTGAATCGGGTTTAGGTAGCGTAACTAAAATACTTTTTACTTTCTTCAATCTTTCAGCGGCAATCTGCATAAGTAGCTGTATTTCTTATAATTTTAAAGCTTTCACCAAAATAAAAACAGGGCATAGTTCGAGGGCACAAAGATAAATAAATAAATAAACTTTACTGAATCTGTACACCGAAAGAATATTTATACTGCTGCGGATGTATTGCCAAAACAAAACCACTACGATCAATAAGCCAAACACCAGTAAAACGGCAGGTTTTAAGCTGTCGGCAATCAAACCAAAACTGATGACCAATGGCAAACTGATAAAAGTAAGGTTGAAATAAGTGAGGTAAAGCACCGAAATATATTCTTTGACCAAACTGCGGATATTAAATATCAGCCCCAAAATCCGCAAAACAACAATCTTCAGGATAAAAAAAACGATGACGGCAAAGGTAAAACCGAGGTAAAGCTGCCAGCCGTCGTCTATATAATTTCGGTTGTAATAAGCTACTATTTGATAAAACAGCAAACCGATGGTTGCGCCAAACAGTAAAAACAGCAAAATAAACGACCAGGAATTGATCAAATTTTCTTCTTTCGAAAATTGGGAAAGCACCCTTTTGCTGTAAAACGATTCGATAATATCGGCGATGGATTTGTTTAAAAAACGGTTGAGTATGGCCAGGTACAAAAGCAGGCCCAGCATCACGGCCAACATCCAGCGGTCTCTGAAACTGCGCGGTTTGCCGGTTTGCACTACTGTTTTTACCGGCTTAAAATGCAGGTCTAAAAATGCGTAGCCGGTGTACAGGTTGGCTTTGATAACGCTGTCTATAAACTGGTTTTTGCGGTTAGGATCCGGCGGCGTGATAAAGAAATTTGCAAGAGAATCTGAATGAAGTTGCTGTTTGACCAAAGTTGCAGAATCTAAAACTGGAACTTCGGCCCCAACCAAAGTGTCCGCAACGGCTGTTTGTGCAGATGCTGTTTTTACCAGTAAAAAAACAAGGAGCAGGATAACCGTTGAACGCATGAAATATTTTGGGCCGGATTAAACGGGCAGTTTTCTGCCGCAAATTTACCTCAATATTTTTGGATTGATGAATTGTTCTGCCGTATTTATCTGCGCCAATTGGTGCATGCTTTCTTTCAAATCCTCGTACAATTTTACAAACAAGCGGTAATAACTGCTGTAAACCTGGTACTTTTCGAGGTTTGGTTGGATAGTTTGATTGATTTGTGCATCGTCCTTCAACCTAAAACCATTAAACTTTCCGGTTTTGATGGCCAGAAAAGCGGCACCAATTGCCGAAGCATCTTCGGCCTGCACCACCGTTAATTTTTTTCCGGTAATGTCTGCCATCAACTGCACCCAAACCGGCGAAGCGGTAAAACCACCGCTTACGCGTATTTCTTCATTTTTTTCCGGGGATTGATTGAGCGCATCCAACACGTGGCAAATCGCAAAGCAAACACCATCCAAAGCGGCTTTCAAAAAATTGGCTTGCGTATGTGTTGTTTTAATCCCGAAATAAACGCCGCAACTGTTGCTGTCCCACAAAGGTGTTCGTTCACCGGTCAAATACGGCAGAAAAAGCAGGCCGTCGTTGCCGGCGGGTACTGTTTTTATCGTATCAAATAATTGCTCGTAATCTTTTGCCGACAATGCTTCTTTTACCATAAACTTTTCGAGCAGCCAGTTTAAAACCAAACCGCCATTGTTGATGGCGCCGCCGCAGATGTAGGTTTGCTCGTCCAGAATATAATTAAAAGTCATGGCCGCAAAATTGTACAAAGGCTTGCGGCTGGCCAGGCGCACCGCACCGCTTGTGCCAATAGTTAAAGCGGCAGTGTTCGGTTGATTGGCACCGCTGCCGAGGTTGGCCAAACAACCATCGTTGGCGCCGATCATCCAGGGCAATGCTTCTTTTATGCCTATTATTTTGGCGATGCCTGCTTTTAAATCCCGGCGCATGTAACTGGTGCTTACCGGTTTTGAAAGTTGGTTTGCACTAATCGCGGCCAGTTTTAAAGCTTCTTCGCTCCAACAAAACTTCAAAATATCAAACAAACCGGTGGCAGAAGCAATGGAATAATCAATCTCGAATTCACCAAACAACCGGAACCAAACCAGTTCTTTGATGGATATAAATTTGGCCGTTTGCCTGAACAAATCTTTTCTGTTTTCCCGAAACCAAATGATTTTGGTTAAAGGCGACATCGAATAAATGGGCGTGCCGGTCTGTTCGTACAAATTTTTTCCTTCGGGAGAAGAACGGAGCGCACTGGCGACGGTCGCACTTCGCGTATCGGCCCAGTTGATCATGTTGGTCAATGGTTTGCCTTGCGCATCAACCAAAATCAAACTGTGCATTGCGCTGCTTAAACTGATGGCTTTGGGCTGGCCTAAACGTGCAACAATTTCTTCAATACACTTTAAAAATCCTTGCCAAATCAGTTCCGGGTCTTGCTCGGCAAAACCGGTTTCTGTTGGCAACATCGGATAATGGACTTGCGACGAATCAATTGCTTCGCCATCTAAACCAACGGCAACCGCTTTTACGCTGCCCGTGCCAATATCAACGCCTAAAATATATGGTTGCAAGGTGATGCTGTTTTTATCGGGTAAAATTAGAAGTAATTTGTAATTATATTTGAACGATATTTATTAGAAAGGATGGACAAGGAATTAGCACTGATAATTACAGAGATGCTTATCAAACAGGATGAAACAACCGCGGAGGTAAAGAATGTTGGAGAACGGGTAGATAATGTTGCCATAGAATTAAAGGAAACCAACACTATCCTTAAAGATTTTATGGCCCTGTCTGTTAAACAATGGGAACAGCAGTACAAGTTTAATGAAATGATTGTGGTTGAACTGAAAAATATCAAAGACGTGCTTTCTACTTTTTCGCAATTAGAAAACAGGTTGAAAGCCGTTGAGGAACGCGAAAACAAATTTGAAAGCAGGCTGGCTAATATTGAAAAGTTGTTAAAAGCATCTTAAAACAATATTTCTTTGCTTCATTTCCAACGTAGCCGATAAATATCCTTTTTAGGATTATGTATTTAGTTCACATTTGATCGTTTTGTAGTTTACCGGCTTAGCCTCAGTCATTTTGGTAATAAGTTTATCAAAAATTGATTTTAAAAACCCCCTTCTGTTAAAACGGAAATGGTATTCATCTAAATAGTTTTGCAGGCGGTGCGTTCCACATTGGTGGTGAACGCCCCTTAACCAGCCCTTGATATTCATAATGTGAATATGTAATAGCGGAAAGCCTGCACCTTTATTGCTTTTCTCCTTTGTTATCGCCCAGTCCTTGCCCAAGGGCCAGTACCCGCGCCACCCGTCGGTTTTTACCGATGCCTGTGGCGCGATATGCGCATCAAATATTTTTCTCAAACTATCTGCCGATGCATCGTCGATTGCCCGGCAATAGGCCCTTCCAACCGTTGTTTTGCCTTTTTTGTCCGTCACTTTCTCTATAGCCAGCACAACCAAGTCCTTACTGCTGGGGCTCCTGCCCGGTTCCCCTTCCGAAAACCCGCCCACCAGGAACTCGTCCACCTCTACTTCGCCCGATAAGGCGTGCTTGCCGCCGCTTTTCATCGCTTCCTGTATCTTCGCTTTCCAAAGCCAGGCACTCCGCTGCTGGCAGCTAAATTCTTTGGACAGTTCACAGCTTGACATGCCTTTTTTACGGACCGAAACACGGAAGGCTATCTCAAATGCCTTCAGCAAGCCCAATTTGCACTTATGGAACAATGTCCCGGCGGTTGCCGATTGGTCGTAGCCACATTTCTTGCAGCGCAGGTAGTGCCATTCCCTGCCTTTGCCATACTGGTTGCCCTCACATTTCGAGCAAGAATACCCGCCAGCCAACTTCTTGTCTAAAATATACCTGAGGCAATCCCGCTCCGTTTTAAAGTTTTCCCTAAATTCGTTGATACTTATCCCGCTAAACATATTGACGTATTTAGCTTAAACATACTAAATAAATTATTGAAAATCAATAGCTTAACTGTAAAATTACTTTGCGAACTAAATACATAATCCTATAAATTGAATTTTATAGGCTGTAGTTTGGGATTGATATTGGCTATTTGGAATTTAATTTTTATCTAAATCAAAAGTTTTTCAATCAAACTTAGATTTCCAGCAAAGGTTTTTTGTCTTCAGAAAAAGTAAAAGTACAAACTGCCCTTAACATTGGTTTGATAAAAAACTAACTTTTTATTTTGCTTCAGTCTTACCTAACAGTACAAAATTTAGCCGATAAAAGAAGCATCAACATTTGATTATAAATTTATCTTTACTCTCGTTTAATTATTGAAATTCACAACCATGACCCGCAAACAACTCTTCTGGCGAATATTATTATTACTGCTCTTGTTTAGTTTGATTAAAAACTGGAAAGATGTAAAAAACGGTTTTATAGATGGCGTAAATGAAAGTTGGCACAAAGACAATATTACAAGTATGAAAAAATAGTCAAGCTTGTTTTGGATAAATAAATATTTATAAAGCAACTCTTTCAATTGGCTTATCCGAATTGTAATTGCGGGTTTTTACAAAACTGTTTTCCTAAAAAAAATGCCAGCCTGAACAATTGTTCAGGCTGGCATTTTACCTAATAAAAGACTGAAAGGATGACCTAATCCAGTAATGCTTTCTTTCTTTTTTGGTTAAAATATAAAACCATCCCGGTTAAAACCACGCCGGTGGCAATTTTTGTAACGAAGCTTTTCCGATTAAATTTCCATTCTGCTTTTAAGCCTTTTTCTGCAAAAATATTTGGGATATGGCCGTGTTTCAAATCGTCTATCATGCCTTCCACCACGTTGATCCTGTCGGCCAGCAACAAAGGCAGCCAGTGGCCGTATTCGTTTTCGCTGAAATTTTTGAAGGCGTAACGACGGATAACGCCGCTTAAACCGGAAGGCGGAACAGAAGTTCCTAACACGGCCGTAAGGTAGGGGCGTTCTTTTGATTTTAGTATTTCTACGGTTACTTTTTGCAACGGCGGCCTCACCCAGTTCAAACGCTGGTGGTCATCGCCGTTGTAGTGTTTCATTGGATAGGTCGGTTCGTTTTTCGGGTCGGCATCTACGCCCCAGCCATTGATATGCGTATAATCTTTTGTTGTGTTTTCCATGATCGTTCTTTTTTATTTTTTGGCAGATGGCGGGATCAAAACTGTTTTGATACAGTTGTCCAATTTTGATGAAAAAATATGGTAAGCATCGGCAACTTCTTCCAAAGGCACGCGATGGGTGATAATCCCTTTTGGGTTTAAACGGCCAGCGCGGATATGCTCGATCAACCTCGGCAGCAAGCGTTTAACAGAAGCTTGGTTAGCCCGAACGGTGAGGCCTTTGTTCAGTACATTACCTATTGGAACGAGGTTGTCCGTAGGGCCGTAAACGCCGACAACGGAAACAATACCACCTTTTTTAACCGAATTAATTGCCCAATGCAAAGCCGTGGCAGAACCGGCCTGCAACATTAATTTTTTGCCGGTAATGGTTTGTAAAGCATCGCCTGTGGCATCGGCGCCTACGCAATCAATACAAACATCGGCTCCAAACCAATCGGTTGTTTGTTTTACAAACATCACCGGGTCTTCCATTTCTTTGAAATTATAAGCTTCACACTGCGCATATTTTTTAACGAATTCCAGGCGGTAATCCAAATGATCAATCACAATCACCCGGCCGACTCCAAAAAGCCAAGCGCATTTTGCCGCTAAAATCCCAACCGGACCGGCGCCAAAAATCACAACTGTGTCGCCGGTTTTTATGCCGCCCATTTCTGCCGCCTGGTAACCGGTTGGTACAACATCCGTTAATAAAACCGCATCATCGTGGTCCATCCAGTCCGGGATAACCGTTGGGCCAACATCAGCATAAGGAACGCGCACATACTCTGCCTGCCCGCCATCGTACCCGCCGGCCGTATGCGAATAACCAAAAATCCCGCCCACGGCAGTGGCCTGAGAATTTGATTCGTGGCAATTGCCGTACAGTTCCTGCTTGCAAAAAGCACATTTTCCGCAGGCCACGTTAAAAGGCACGATCACGTTATCGCCTACTTTTAAGTTTTGTACCGATGCGCCTATATCTTCCACTACGCCTATAAATTCGTGCCCGAAAGTTGTCCCAACCCGGGTATCCGGCACCAAACCGTGGTACAAATGTAAATCAGAACCGCAGATACAAGACCGTGTAACGCGGACAATGGCATCTTCGGGATGCAGGATTTCGGGTAATGGCTTTTGGTCTGCCCGCACCCGCCGCGGGCCGCGGTAATTCATTGCTAACATAAATTGTTCCTCTCTTTTTTAAATTGAATTGGTTGTTCGGAAAGTACTCCCCGGTTTATATTAATTATTTTAATTATTGATGCTGTTTTAAACTTTGCTGTTTTTTGCACAAGGTTTACGTTTTGGCAAAAATCCAGTGTTTAATACAATAATTAAGTTAAATACTTTTAAATTAATTTGGTTTGCAATATTTTACCTGAAATGATAAATTAAAAAAGCCCGCTTAGAAAAAGCGGGCAAGTATCGGCACGAAATACTACCTTAAAACGGATTTAGTTTTTAATAGCTGATGGGATAGACACTGTTTTCCGCCCAGGTTCAGCCCGTTTTGCTATATGGCACAAATATGACCAATGCTTCTTTTACCACTACTTTTTTAACCAAACCTCCTAAAAAAATTTATCCAGTAAAAACAGTATTCATATCAAATATTTGTAAATTTACTTCACCTAAATAAACGTTACCGTGTTGGCTTCCTGGTTGCAACGGCATTGGTGCAGATGCTTTTTGTTGTTGGCCGTTTTTTGGCTGATGGAAAAGCCTTTGCCTCTTTATGCCCAGCAAGTTTTTACTATTTCGGGCAGGCAAAACAAAGCCGTAGTGCATTTTAAGTTTGTGCGGAATATGCTGGTTGTCCAAGCCAAAATCAATAACCGCGGCCCTTATAATTTTGTGCTGGATACCGGTTGTGGTTATATGATGATCACCGATCCGCTGCTGGTGGATTCCCTCAACCTCAAATACAAAAAGAAATTAAAAATCACCGGTTTGGGCGAAGGCGAAGACCTGGACGCCTGGCTGGTTTCGGCACTGCATGTAAAAATAGGGGACATTGAAGCAGATAATGTATCGGCCGCAATTTTGGGCAAAGATGTGTTAGAACTTTCCGGTTTTGCCGGCATCCCGATACATGGCTTAATTGGCTACGATTTTTTTAACAGTTTCCCCGTAAAAATCAATTTTGCCGACAGCACAGTTACTGCTTTTGGCACCAATAAATTGCCCAACTGCAAAAAATGGACTAAAATCCCGTTGCAGATAGAAGGGAAAAAACCTTACCTGTTTGCTAATATCAATTTTGGCCAGGGTTTGGCTTTGCCGTTAAAACTGATTGTTGATCTGGGTGCCGGCCATCCTTTATCTTTAGAAAGCGGCTGGAACAACACTGGCGGCATGCCCGAAAAATACATTGCGGCAGCCAATTTGGGCGTAGGTTTAAGCGGGCCGGTCAACGGTTATATGAGCCGGGTTGACGTGATGGAGATCGGCACCTACAAGTTTAAGCAGGTAATAGCCGCGTTCCCCGATTCGTGCAGCGTAATGGGAAAGCTGGATGCCGTAAAACGCAACGGCAGCATCGGCATTGATTTGCTGAAACGTTTTGTGATGCTGTTTGATTACCGGCAAGGCTACCTTTACCTCAAGCCCAATTACAATTACAAAGAACCTTTTGAGCATGACATGAGCGGCATGGAATATTGTGCGGCAGGGGCGGGTTTAAACCGGATCATTGTTTGTAGGGTAGAGCCAGGTTCGGCGGCAGATTTGCTGGGGATTGAAAAAGACGATGAGTTGCTGGCCATCAATTTTAAAGCAGTAAGCCACATGAGTTTGCAGGAAGTGGACGATATTTTACGTTCAAAAAACGAGCGGACATTGTTGCTGGAAGTGCTGCACCACAACATCCAGGCAAAATTACTGCTGACTTTGAAGCGAAGAATTTAATGGTTTTACTTTGTTAACCCTCAACTTTTTTGGGTTGATTTTGGTCTAAAACCTCATGTTCAATCCTTTTGTCTGGGACAAGCCACATTATGGCAATGCCCGTATAAATTGCCAGGCTTATTTTGGTGTTGGCAAAGGAAAAACCAACGGCTATTACATACAAAAGTACCGAACTTTTGCCTTTCCAGTCTTTGCCAAATGCCTTTGCAAGTTTTGAGTTTTTGCCCGCCTGGCCAATTAATGTTTTTGCCAAAATAAAATAGGCAACACTATTCATAAACAAAATACTTCCGTAAAGTAAAACCGGCCATTTTGTAAAATTGTTTTCGCCCATCCATTCGGTTGTAAACGGGATCAAAGACAGCCAAAACAGCAAATGCAAGTTTCCCCAAAGTGCTTTTCCGTTGATTTTATCCACCGCAGATAACATATGGTGATGGTTGTTCCAGTAAATGCCCACATAAACAAAACTAAGCACATAGCTTAAAAACACCGGCAGTAAAGCAACAAGCGCCTGTATATTATCTTCATGCGGAACCTTTAGTTCCAAAACCATAATGGTAATGATGATGGCAATTACACCATCGCTAAATGCTTCTAAACGGGTTTTGTGCATGGATACAGTTTAAGCACAAAAGGTAAAATTGTTTTTTGTAACATCAAAATTTAAAAACAAGCCAATTAATTGATGCTTCTTTTATGGCATAAAAATAAAGGACATACCCCTGACCCCTCTCGAGAGGGGAACCTGCAAACGTCGCCTTTCCAAACGTTGGAAAGATAGCAAGCCATGCTTCCCCTCTCGAGAGGGGCCAGGGGTGTGTCCTTTAAATGAATAATAAAAGTTTAAACAAGTTAACAAGCAAATCAGCCGATGCTTCTTTTATGCCTATAAAATCAGTGTCTCTTGTATTGGAAAATAAAGTATTTAAACCTTTTGATTTTTAGGGCGATAAAAGAAGCATCAACAAAAAGCCGAATAAAATCAAAACTTATCCTAATGTTAAATCAACTTTTTATTAATCTTTAACAGCCAATGTTTCTTTAATCATGCGCTCAAGCATCTTTTCATTTTCAGCATCAATTCTGAAACCTGAAAATACAATCCGTCCTTTTTGGTCTATTAAATAGTTTGAAGGCGCGCCGGGTGCTGCTAAATTGCCTTTATCTCTTCCGGGATTATCGTGCAAAGCCATAAAAGTATAGCCGGTTTCTTTTAAAAAAGCAGGTACAGCTTGGTCTTGCGAAGGCTCCAGGTTTAAACCTAAATAAGCAATATCATTTTTGCTGAATTTTTTTAAAACGGATTCAAAATGCGGAAATTCGGCCCGGCAAGGCCCACAGCCCGGAAACCAATAAGTTAACAAAACAAGCTTGCCCTGATAGTCTGACAAAGCCGTTTTTCCGCCGGATTGAAAATTCTCCAAAGAAAAATTCGTAGCCTTTACCGCCCTGCTGTCCCTGATTTTCCAGATGCTTTTTACCACGCTGTTGCTGTCCATGTCTAATTTGCTGCCATATTTAAACACCGCATCGTGTAAACCTTCCGTCGGTTCTTTACTGTACAAAACCGCAAGGCTATCAAAAGCCATGTTGGTTTGTTTGGCCGCATCGGCCGCTTCTGCTTTAAACAATACCAGGTATTCTTTCGCATCTATACCATAACTGCCCGACATAGGGTTATCTAAATCAACTTGGTTTAATAAAGCCAACGCTGTTTTAGGGTCATTTTCGGCCAACGCTTTTCTGGCCTTTAAAAAAGCATCCGCAACAATTATCCTGTCTTTCCAGATATTACGGTTCCTTTTGCCTTCGATGGCCATGGTTAAGGCAACGTCAAAAGCTTGGTCGGCATTGGTTTTCAGCAAAAAGTCAACATAGGCCAAAGTGCCACCTAAATACCATTCGGAAAGCGGGTTGGCTTTATGGTTGTACAACTGCTTAAAATAAGCAACTTTTTCTGCAGGAACAGAAGAATTAATGGCTAACAAAAACAAAGATTTTATGGCACACTCATTCTCCGGGAACTTCCTCACCACTTCCAAAGCCAGGGAATCATGGCGTAGTTTATCTGTTTTATCAAAAGATTCAGCATAATCAGTAGCATAATCGGCATTTTTAGGGTCAAGCTGCATGGCTTTGATTAAATATTCCCGGCGTTTGGTTAAATCGTTGTTTAACCTTGTAGCACTTGCAAGAAGGTACCAAATTTCAGCTTTGTCTGGTTTTAAAATACTTGCCTGTAACAGAAACGGCGTTGCTTTTGGGTTTTCATGGTTTACATAATATTGACCAATAGCAAACGGAACAACATAGTTTTTAGGATATTTTGATGTCCAGGTTTTGTATTGCGCTTCCAGTTGGGGATGGTCATTCATTTTAAAAGCATCAATAAAAGCCTCATGCGCTTCCAAATTGGATGGGTTGGCTTCAACCTTGGCCCGGAGTTTTTGTATGGCTGCTTCCTGGGCGGTGGTTAGTTTAAAATTGTTTTGGGCTTTTACTTCGAAAGCAAACAAGCTGATTAAAACTAAAATTGCGGTTATCCTTTTCATAACTAATTTTTTAGGAAAGTTACACTATTAATTTATTTTTCAAACAACAATGCTTCTTTTATCGGCATAAATTTGGTGAATGTTTATCATCGCTTTAAAAAATCTTTCTTAACTTGTCTTGTTAAAAAACAATCCAATTAGTTTTCCACAATTTTTACATGGTCGAATACGGAGAAGAAGAAACCATAAAAGTGCCGCGTTTTAATGAGGAAAACGGCTTTTATACCACTACGGAAAGAAGCCGTTTGATGGCCAAAATCAAGGCGAAAAACACGTCGCCGGAGGTTTTATTGAGAAAGGCTTTGTGGCAAGCGGGCATCCGTTACCGCCTTTACAACAAACAGCTTCCCGGCAAGCCGGATATTTTGATCCGCAGGTACAAGCTGGTTGTTTTTATTGATGGCGAGTTTTGGCACGGGTTTGACTGGGAAAATAAGCGCGAAAAAATCAAAACCAACCGCGGTTTCTGGATTGCCAAAATCGAACGGAACATGCAGCGCGACAGGATCAACAAAATCAAACTGGAAGCTTTGGGTTTTAAAGTGATGCGGTTTTGGGAAAAGCAGGTCAAAAAAGAATTGCAAACCTGCCTCGATCAAATCCAAGATCATATCCATCAATTTAAACCTTAGCACTTCTCAAAAAACTAATTTTCCTGCATAAAATCCGCAATTAATTTTACTGTTGACAAACGGGCAGGCAAAGAAAAATCAAAACCAAACACCAAAAAAACAGGCATAAAAGAAGTATGGGCAAAAACCGGCCAATGCTTCTTTTAGCACCTAAAAATTGTTTCTGCCTGACATTTGCCCTAAGCCAATTATCCCGCCAAAAACGTATTTTTGCATAAACTTAAAAACACAACATGTCGTCAAATACCGAACACGTACAATGCCTGATTATTGGTTCTGGCCCTGCCGGTTATACGGCTGCAATTTATGCCGCCCGCGCCGATCTGAAGCCTGTTTTATACACTGGGATGCTTGCTGGCGGACAGCTAACGCAAACTACCGAAGTGGAGAATTTTCCGGGTTATCCGGATGGCGTGCAGGGGCCGGAAATGATGGAGCATTTTCAAAAACAGGCCGAGCGTTTTGGTACGGACATCCGTTTTGGTTACGTAAGTTCGGTTGATTTTTCAGGTTCTCCGCATAAAGTGATAGTGGATGAAGTAAAAACGATTTTGGCCGATACGGTGGTCATTTCCACCGGTGCTTCTGCCAAATGGCTGGGCCTGGAATCCGAGCAAAAGTACAACGGTTTTGGCGTTTCTGCCTGTGCCGTTTGCGATGGCTTCTTTTTTAAAGGCCAGGATGTGGCGATTGTTGGGGCAGGGGACACGGCCGCAGAAGAAGCAACTTATCTGGCCAAGTTGTGCCGCAAAGTTTATATGATTGTACGTAAACCCGAGTTTCGTGCTTCTAAAGCCATGGTAAGCCGGGTTTTAAATACGCACAATATCGAAGTCATTTACAGTTCGGAAACACAGGAAATTGTAGGCAACGGACAAACGGTAGAAGGTGTACGCATCAAAAACACCGACACGCAAGCAGAACGTTTGCTAAATGTTACCGGCTTTTTTGTGGCAATCGGCCATCACCCAAACACGGATATTTTTAAAGGCTGGATTGATACGGACGAAACCGGTTACATCATCACCAAACCCGGTTCTACCCAAACCAATATCGAAGGTGTTTTTGCCTGCGGCGATGCCCAGGACAAGGTTTTCCGCCAGGCCATAACCGCAGCCGGCACCGGTTGCATGGCCGCGCTGGAAGCTGAACGTTATCTGGCGGCTAAAGAGAGTGTTGTTGAAGCGTAGGAGGTTTGAGGTAAGAGGTTTGAGGCGGAAAGGTAAAAGGTGGAAAGGTAGCCGCCATACTTCCCCCTCAAGGGGGTCAGGGGGTTTACCACCTAAAAATCATTATGGCAAATACAAACACGGCAACCAACAGCATCATCAAAACTTTAATAAGTTGGGTAATCGTGCTGGGCGTGCTGGCTTTCGGTTATTTCTATTTTAAAGGCAAACTTTTTGCTTCCCGCAAGGAAATGAAAGAAGATGTGATGGTGCAAAAAATCACGTCGATGGGCAAACTGGAGCTGGTAAAATATTCGATGAAAGATGTGATCGAACAAAAGGAAGTGCGCACCATTTTGCCCGATAAACGCATTTTGTTTGTTGCCGTTGGCGAAGTTACCGGCTGCATTGATTTAACCAAAGTCCAGAAAAAAGACATTGTTGCGGCAGGCGAAGATTCGATTACCGTGTTTTTGCCGCAGCCGCAAATTTGCTATGTGAAATTAGACCACCAGAAATCGCAGGTTTATGATGTTTCCGGAACCTGGTTTCCAACCGATACCAAAGATATGGTCGAAGGCATTTACAAAATTGCCGAGCAGCGTTTGCTCAAAAACGCATCGGATATGCAGTTGCTGCAAAAAACAAAGCAAAACGCGCTACTGATTTTTAAACCGCTGCTTGAAAATATTTCCGGGAAAAAAGTGGGTGTAATATTTAAGTAACAATCTTCGTGTTTAAACATATACAGTTTTAAAAGACGTTAATTTTTTTAGTTTTGATTCTTACGCTGTTGTTTACTTCATGAAATTTAAATTTTTCTGCTGCACTTTTATTTTTCTTTGTGCAGCATCTTTGTGTTTTTCTCAAAATAATGATCCTAATTTCGGCATTATCCCGGCACCTTTTTCCATCAAACCAAACCCAGGCAAATTTTACCTGCATAAAAGAAGCATTGTAAAAACGGAGTTAAAGGACGACCGTTCTGTTGCGTTTCTGTCTTCTTTTCTTACGCAATTTAATCCTTCAAATCTTCAAACTAAAACTGATACGGCAACTTCCATCATCGAGCTAACTTCAATTGGTGCGGAAAATTTGCCGGAAGAAGGTTATCGTTTAAGGATCACGCCAGCAAAAATTACGGTTGTGGGGAAAGATGCCGGTTTGTTTTACGGCGTGCAATCATTGATCCAGTTGCTGGCCGACACAAAAACGACCGATAAAAACAGTATCAATTGTTTGGAAATTGAAGACCATCCGCGGTTTAAATACCGGGGAATGCATTTGGATGTTTCGCGGCATTTTTTTCCTGCTTCTTTTATCAAACAATATTTGGATTTGCTGGCGATGTACAAAATCAACACGTTTCACTGGCATTTAACGGACGACCAGGGCTGGCGCATCGAGATCAAAAGATATCCAAAACTGACCGAAATTGGAAGCCAGCGCACACAAACGTTGATTGGAAATTACCGTTACCGCGGTCAGCAACAATTTGACAACACGCCTTATGGTGGCTTTTACACGCAGGAAGAAATCAAAGAAATTGTAAAATATGCGGCCGATCGTTTTATCACCATCATCCCGGAAATTGAAATGCCCGGCCATTCTACGGCTGCGATTGCGGCTTACCCTGAGTTGGGCTGCACGCCAAACAAAACTTACAAAGTGGCCGAAACCTGGCATGTTTTTCATGGTGTTTATTGCCCTTCCGATTCTACTTTTAACTTTCTGCAAAATGTTTTAACGGAAGTGATGCAATTGTTTCCGGGAAAATACATCCATATCGGCGGCGATGAAGTCCCGAAAAGTGTATGGCACAATTCTCCGTTTTGCCAGCGTTTGATCAAAAGGCTGAAGCTGAAAAACGAACATGGTTTGCAAAGTTATTTTATTGGGCGGATTGAAAAGTTTCTGAACGAAAACGGCCGAAACATCATCGGTTGGGACGAGATTTTACAAGGCGGGCTGGCACCAAATGCAACCGTGATGAGCTGGCGAGGCGAAACCGGCGGAATTGCGGCAGCCAGGCAAAACCACGATGTGATTATGGCTTCGCAAAAAGCAGGTTTGTATTTTGATAAGGCGCAATCCAAATCATCGCAGGAGCCGCTTGCTAACAATGGTTACGCGCCTTTGCAGCAAACTTATAATTATAATCCTGTTCCAAGCTCGTTAACGGCAGCGCAGCAGCAATTTGTTATTGGTGTGCAGGCAACTTTATGGACCGAATACATCAGCACAACTGCACAGGCAGAATACATGCTGCTGCCGCGGTTGCTGGCTTTGTCCGAAATTGCATGGACGCCGTTGGCCAATAAAAACTTTCGGGATTTTGCAGAAGTACGTTTGCCGCGGCATTTGTACCGTTTGGATGCCGACAGCATCAACTTCCGGGTACCCGAGCCTTTTGGCATCCGCGATACTTTTATGATCGGCCAAACGCTCAATTATCAGCTAAAACCTTCGGTTGCCAACAGCAAGATTTATTATACCATCAGCAGCAATTCTTCGGCCCAAAAAAGTTTGCTTTACAAAGAACCGATCAACATCAACATAGAAAACAACCAAACGCTTACTTTGCAAACGGTACAAGTTACGCCGAACGGTAAAAAAAGCTTGGTAAACAAAGTATCCGTTTATAACCGGCAGCCATTTTTGGCGCAAAACATCCAGCCGCTTGCCGAAGGTTTAAAATATAAAATTGTAAGCGGGAATTTCAATACTTCGGCACAATTGGACAGCGCGACGGTGGTTGATACTGGAACGACGAAAACCATCAACGTTGAAAGGCTCAGAAAAAACAACGGTTATTTTGGGGCGATTTACCAGGGCAACATACGCATTGACCAGGATGGAAATTACAATTTGGGCTTGAGTTCTGATGATGGTTCGCAACTGTTTTTGGACGACGAGCTGGTGGTTGACAACGACGGCAAACACGCTTTGTCGCAAAAGAACAACCAGGTGCCGCTGCAAAAAGGTTTTCATAAAATTAAGATCAAATATTTTGATGCCGGCGAGGCAACTACGCTAAGAGTTTATTTAAATTTAGCCGGAAAACCACAAACAGAATTGCCGCCCGATATTTTATTTAATTGATTGCTATGAGATTTTTAGGTGATAAAAGAAGTATCGTTTGTCCATTCATTGCGATTGTTGCAACGATAATTTTGGCCGGATGTAATTCGGCCAATAATAATCAACCTGTTGTGCAAAAAAGCTTTGCAACGGTAAAACCAGCATTGATGCAGCCTTTCCGTTTTCATAAAACCATTGAAGTTTCGCCGGACAATATTTTTGATGTTTTTAGCTGGGGAAGAGGATCGAACAAAACGGGCGCTTATTTGATTTTGGAATCGGATTCGACTGGCGCAAAGTACACCACCACAACCGGCGATTTGGACGGTGCTATCACCGATGTTTACAATACGGATATGGACATGGACGGCAACCCGGAAATCCTGATCCAAACCAAAGCCAAAGATTCGACCCAACACATGCAAATCGAGGCTTTTGAGTACAAAGACAACCGCGCACAAAAGCTGAATTTCCCGAAATTGACCTCATCACAGAAAAAAGGTTACCGTGGCGAAGACCAGTTTTATATCAAAGAAGGAACATTGATGCGCCAGTTTCCGGTTTACGATGGGAGCGGGGCCGATGCCAAACCAACCGGCCAAAAACGGGTTTTGGAATACGGCATCCGCAACAATAGTTTTACGGTAAAAACAGTAGAGGCAGGCGATGAAAATAAAAAGCAAACAACTGGTGCAACAGATACCACTAAAAAAACACCGGTAAAAGAAGCATTGGTTGCCTCAACAAAAACGTCAACAAAAAGTACTTCCAAAAAGCAGAGGCATCATCATGTTGCAGAACGCCGCCATCACGCTACTAAAAAAAACAAGCATAAAAGCAGTAGCCGTTCCAGCAAAAAGCATCGGAGGCATAGGAGATAGTGGTTATTTGTTTAGTTTGATGCAGAAACAAACCCCTAACCCCTCTCGAGAGGGGAAGCATAGTTTGCTACATTTCTAAGATCTTTCCCGTTTTTGCCTTGTTAATTTAGAAATGTCTGCGTCATATTTCCCCTCTCGGCAGGGGTCAGGGGTGTGTCCTATGTAAAACCAGACAAATTTTAGGGTGGTAAAAGAAGTATCAGACACTTACACAACTAATAAACAAACTCCCCAAACTCAGATTTAACCGTTAATTTTTTTTCAGATGCAGCTTCTACACGGCCAACAATTTGCGCTGCAATGTTAAACTTTTTGGAGATTTGAATAATTTGCGAAGCAAGTTCTTCCGGCACATACAACTCCATTCGGTGGCCCATATTAAACACTTTGTACATTTCCTGCCAGTCGGTGCCGGATTCCTGCTGGATCAATTTAAACAAAGGTGGCACCGGGAAAAGGTTGTCTTTAATCACATGAACCTGATCTACAAAATGCAAAACTTTGGTTTGCGCA
Organism: Mucilaginibacter sp.; assembly: GCF_041088075.1. GTDB lineage: Bacteria > Bacteroidota > Bacteroidia > Sphingobacteriales > Sphingobacteriaceae > Mucilaginibacter_A. The sequence continues at coordinate 45,768 of NZ_JBGCVY010000024.1, forward strand.
CCGCCGCTGCAATGCACCATGCCATGAATTTGCGGTCGAAATTGTTCTAAAACCGCTTTGATAACGGGCGCATAAGTGCGGGTTGGGGAAAGCACCAACTTACCGGCAGTAATTGTTTTTCCGTTGCCAATATCGATCAGGTCAGTCAGGTTTTTGGAACCGGAGAAAACTAAATTCTCCGGAACCAAAGGGTCAAAACTTTCGGGATATTTGGCAGCCAAACTTTTGTTGAACACATCATGGCGGGCAGAAGTCAGGCCGTTTGAACCCATGCCGCCATTGTAAGAATTTTCGTAAGAAGCTTGCCCGTCGGAAGCCAAACCTATAATCACATCTCCTGGTTGGATATTTTCGTTGGAGATCACCTCTGCTTTTTTCATCCGGCAGGTAACGGTCGAATCTACAATAATCGTTCGCACCAAATCGCCCACATCAGCCGTTTCGCCGCCGGTCGAATAAATACCGATCCCTAATTCCCGAAGTTGCGTTAACAATTCTTCCGTTCCGTTGATGATGGCGGCAATCACTTCTCCCAGAATTAAATTTTTATTTCGGCCGATGGTGGAAGAAAGCAGAATATCATCAGTTGCGCCAACGCAAAGCAAATCGTCCAGGTTCATAACAACGGCATCTTGCGCAATGTCTTTCCAAACCGACAGATCGCCGGTTTCTTTCCAATACAAATAAGCCAACGAAGATTTTGTTCCGGCGCCATCGGCGTGCATAATGTTGCAATACGCATCGTCATGGCCTAAAATATCAGGGATAATTTTGCAAAAAGCTTTCGGAAAAATGCCCTTGTCGATGGATTTGATGGCCTGGTGCACGTCTTCTTTGGAAGCCGAAACGCCCCGCAGATCATATCGCTGTGAAGAAATCATGGGGTAAAAATAGGGATTAGCTGTCGGCTTTCAGCAATCAGCTTTCAGCTTTTGCATAGTTAGATAAAACGGCGCATACTGTTTTTATGCCATAAAAAAAGCTCCGGAGCTTTCCGAAGCTTTTATAGATTTAGGACAGGAAGCTGATTGCTGAAAGCTGACAGCTAACGGCTTTCGCCCTATTTAATAAACAACAACTCCCTAAACTTGGGCAGCGGCCATTGTGCATCATCTACCAGTTGTTCTAATTTATCAACGTGGTAACGGATTGGGTCGAAATAACCTTTTACTTTTTCATCATAAGCGATGGATTTTTCGCGAATATCTTCAATGGCGTTGGCGTTTTTTCGTTCTTGCAGCATTTGTTTAGCGTTGGTTTGAACCTCGTTGATGTGGCTGGAAATCTTGCGGATCAGTTCCATTTGCACACTGTAAGCGGCTTCTTCCAAACCAATTTCTTTTAAACCTTTTACATTGTCAATCAGCTTGTTTTGGTAGATTATGGCTGCGGGAAGAATGGAACTGTTGATTAGTTCGCCCATCACACGGGCTTCAATTTGCAGTTTTTTGTAAAAGTTTTCCAGCAAAATCTCGTGGCGGGCCTGGGCTTCGCGTTCGCTGAAAACGCCAGTTTTGTTAAACAGTTCGGCTGTTTTTTCCGACAATAGAACGTCCAGCGCTTTTGGTGTGGATTTAATATTGGCCAAACCGCGTGCTGCCGCTTCTTTTTCCCATGCTTCGCTGTAACCGTTGCCTTCAAAACGGATCGCTTTCGATTCTTTAATGTATCTTTTGATGATCGTCATCAAAGCCACATCTTTTTTCTCGCCTTTTTTAATCAGCTTGTCCACATCGTATTTAAACTTGGTCAACTGGTCGGCAACGATCAAATTCAAAACCGTCATCGGACTGGAAGAATTGGCCGAAGAACCAACCGCGCGCAACTCAAACTTATTGCCCGTAAAAGCAAAAGGAGAAGTCCGGTTACGGTCTGTGTTATCACGCAAAATCTGCGGAATTTTCGGAATGCCTGACCATAACGAGTTTTCATCTTTCATGATCCGGCTGATGCGTGCTGTTTCTATCTCGTCTAAAACATCGTTTAACTGGCTGCCCAAAAAGATGGAAATAATAGCAGGCGGCGCTTCGTTGGCACCCAAACGATGATCGTTGGTAACCGAAGCGATAGAAGCGCGCAACAAATCCGCATGTTCGTAAACGGCACGAATGGTATTGACAAAGAAAGTTAAAAACATCAAATTGTTCTTCGGCGTTTTGCCCGGCGAAAGCAAATTTTTTCCTGTGTTGGTAATCAGCGACCAGTTATTGTGCTTGCCCGAACCGTTGATGCCGGCATAAGGTTTTTCGTGCAGCAATACTTTAAAATGATGGCGCAGGGCAACTTTGTCCATTAAATCCATCAACAGTTGGTTGTGATCAATGGCTAAATTGATCTCTTCATATATTGGCGCACACTCAAATTGCGAAGGAGCAACTTCATTATGTCGGGTTTTTAACGGAATGCCCAACTTCAACGCTTCCGTTTCAAAATCCTGCATGTAAGCGTAAACACGATCCGGGATGGAACCGAAATAATGGTCTTCCAACTGCTGGCTCTTGGCTGACATGTGGCCGAAAAGTGTTCTTCCCGTCAGAAACAAATCCGGGCGGGCGTTAAACAAAGCCACATCCACCAAAAAATATTCCTGCTCGATGCCCAAAGAAGCGTTTACTTTTTCAATGCTTTTATCAAAATAATGGCAAACATCTACGGCCGCTTTGTCCAGGGCAAGCAAAGCTTTTAATAAAGGCACTTTGTAATCCAAAGCTTCGCCGGTGTAAGAAACAAAAACGGTTGGGATACACAGCGTTTTGCTGATGATAAACGCCGGGGAAGATGGGTCCCAGGCGGTATAACCACGTGCTTCAAACGTGTTGCGGATGCCGCCGTTCGGGAAACTGGAAGCGTCCGGTTCCTGCTGCGCCAAAGCATCGCCGCTAAATTTTTCGATGCCGTTTCCGTCTCCGCCCGGCTCAAAAAACGAATCGTGTTTCTCGGCCGTTGTGCCGGTTAAGGGCTGAAACCAGTGCGTGTAATGCGTAACGCCTTTGCTTACTGCCCAAGTTTTTAGGGCCGAAGCAATGTGTTCGGCAATTTCGCGCTCAACCGGCACACCTTTATCAATCGAATCAATAATGCTTTGGTAGGCTTCTTTTGATAAATACTCCTTCATTTTCTTTTTGTCGAAAACGTTGGAACCAAAATAATCGGAAATTTTTGGCGAAGGCGCGTTCACTTCAGGAATAGTGCGGGTTGAAACAGACTGGAGCGCCTGAAAACGGATGTTAGACATATTAATTATAAGTTTTTAACAAGTTTGCTATTGAATCATTCAAAAAAATATATGGATCGAAAACAATGCCCATAGTTACAAGAAATGTTACTAATTTCATAAATAAAGGTAAAATTTTGATAGAAAAGTAAAAAATAATGGAAAAAGTCAGTTTTTTAAAGAGAAAAAATAATTTTAATGCGCATCATATGCCATAAACCGAAATCTAAACGAAAAGAAAAATTTTTTGAACCAGGTTCAAGGCAAGGTATTACTGAAAGGTATGCTTCTTTTATCACCTAAAAAACAGGCTTGTGCAATTTGTCTTAAAGCTGTTTTTTTGCCAGGTTTTTATGCTAAACTTTGTATGTAAAGTATAATCAACAAAATGTTAGCACGGGAAGAATTAAAACGGTACAACCGGCAGGTCATTTTACCGGAAATAGGTTTATCCGGCCAGCAAAAACTAAAAGCTGCCAAAGTGCTGATGGTTGGTGCCGGAGGTTTAGGTTGCCCGGTTTTACAATATTTAGTTGCAGCAGGTGTTGGCGAAATAGGAATTGTAGATGACGACCGGGTGGATGAAAGCAATTTGCACCGGCAAATTTTGTATTCTTCAGCAGATGTTGGCAAACCGAAAGCTGTTGTTGCTGCGGAAAAGCTGAAAATCATGAACCCTTATGTAGAATTAAAGGATTATCACCAACGATTAACGGTAGAAAATGCCGAAGAATTAATCAGAGCGTATGATTTAATTATTGATGGTTCGGATAATTTCCCGACACGTTATCTGGTAAACGACACTTGTGTTCAGCTAAATAAAACGCTTGTTTTCGGTTCGATTTTTAAATTTGAAGGAAATGTTTCTGTTTTTAATTACCTCGGCGGGCCGCAATACCGTGATATTTTCCCCGAAGCCCCTGCCAATAATGATGTTCCAAATTGTGCAGAGATCGGTGTTTTAGGCGTGCTGCCAGGTTTGGTAGGCTTATACATGGCAAACGAAGCCATCAAAATTATTTGTGAGATCGGAGAAATACTTTCCGGAAAACTAATGACGGTTAATGCTTTAGATAACGCCGTCAGCATTTTTAAATTCGCGAAACAAGCTCAGCAAAAACCAATAACCCAAAAACAGGGAGTTGAAGTTGGTAAAAGCAACAAGCAGGAAATCAGCATAGAAGAATTAGAAAACTGGTTGGAAAAAACGCCGGATGAAGTTTTTTTGGTTGATGTACGGGAAGATTACGAATTTGAAGATTTTAACATTGGCGGCATCAATATTCCGTTTGATGAATTGATAGACAAGGCGGATGCCCTCCCCAAAAACAAAAAAATAGTGTTTTGTTGCCGTAGCGGGCAACGCAGCAAAATGGTCGTTGAGCTATTACAACCAAGTTTTAAAGGAGAAATGTATAACCTTAAAAACGGCATTTATTGATACTTCTTTTATCAACTAAAAATTCATGGCGTCATTCCAACAGCAGGGGGAAATCTTTGTTCAAAAAAACAAGATGAACGCTTGGATGATGGTTCCTCTCTTTGTTTGGAAAAATCAACAGGAATAAAAAATTCATTATATGGATAAAAGTATTGAAGTATCAACTTTCATCATCTTCTTTTTCATATCCTTCGTAGTAGTAAGATTGTTCGATGCCTTTAAAAATAATTTCCCGGTTGTTGATGTCTTCTGTTAAGTTGGCAGCAAGCAACGTTCGTAATTCCAAGTCGTTAATCGGGCTGCGTTCCATTGCCTGTAAATAAAGTGTTTTATCTGCAAATTGCCAGTTTACTACTTTTTTAAGCCGCTTTTTTAAAAGCATGTCCAGCCAAATTCGCATTGTCCTGCCGTTGCCTTCCATAAAAGGATGTGCTATATTCATTTCCATATATTTTTCAATAATTTCTTCAAAAGTGTGCTCTGGCATTTGTTCCACTTTTTGCAAAACTTCCTTCAAATTCAAAGCTGTTGCAAACCTGAAACCACCTTTTGAGATATTTTGGGTACGAACCTTTCCGGCAAAATCATACAATCCGCCGAACAAATAGTTGTGTATTTGCTGTAACCCTTTGCTTGTTCCTACCTCTATTTTTTCTATATCATCTGTATCAAACAAACTAAAAGCTTTCGCTAAACTTTTTTTATCGATGTTTTTCATTTGATGCTTGAAATGTTTGTGGTTGTAGGGTTGTACATAATGGAAAATATCTTGCGAAGAACTGGGATTTAAAACTCATCAACCAAATCCAAAGTTAGATTTATAATCAAATGTTGATAATTCTTTTATCGGCTAAATTTTGTTCCTTTTGCTGAAACTGAACAACAATAGCAAAATGCAAGTTGATTTGTAATTCGTCAGCCAATTTTTTGCAAAATCATAGAATAGTTTTATGCCGTTTATTTTTGCTCAATTTTGCTTATAGCATTACTAAGAGAACTCTCTGATTCAAAGTACTTACTTTTTATCAATTCTGTCTTTTCCTTATTGTTTAAAGTTGCATTTAATGTATTTAATAAAAAATTGTAATTTGTACGGTCAACTGGAGTTTTCAAAATATTCTTTAACCACAACCACATGGTTTGTTCGCCTATTTCCTTTTTTATAGCTGTAAAAATTAGAGGTGCGTAATAATATACATAATACTCTCTGTCTTTGTAGTCGGCGTTAGATTTAACTTTTGCAAACGGCATTGCTTTAAAGTTTTTTAATTCCTTTATTTTGTCATTTATTATTTGTTGATAAATACTGTCAGTCAGATAACATCTTTAGTAACATCATATAATACAGGATACCAACAAGTTTGAAATCCATCTGTTCTTACAGAATACCCATTGAAAGCAATGTTTCCCTTCCAATCTTGCCTACTGTAATTTATAACAGTATCTGTTGCAATGGGATATTTTCCTGTATAACGCATTTCTAATGAATGAGGTAAAAACTTCGCTTTGCCAGTATTGTCTGGAAAAAAATAGCCTATTGATTCATGAGTAGATGATGTATCATTCAAAGCTTTATCGTAAGAAATAAGAAAATTTTTATCAAGACTTTTAAAGTATAAAATATTCATTCCCGAATTAAGTCGGATCACATAATTTTTTATTCTTGGAATGTTTTCTAAAATAATATCACAGTCAAACGTCCCTTTTGCAATTGAAATATTTACTGATCCCTTCAATATAGGAATAGTGTCTTGAGCTTTTGCAAACTGAAATATAACGGTTAACAGTAATAAACAATTAAGGAATTTCTTTTTCATTTACAGTGTCGATTTATTGGTGTAAAACTCCTAAACATACAAAAGTTTCTTGTTTTAGCTACATCAATTAAAATTTTAAAAATTGTTGTTAAAATTTTATTTTTCACATAACCAATGCTTCTTTTACCACCCAAATTTAAGTGGCCATTCTAAACCACACCCCAATTCCACATTCCCTTCCTTACCTTCCCTTTAAATTTTTTAATTTTGCGCTTCCACCAAACCCAAACAACTTGGAGCCGCAAAACTTAACCACCGTACAAACCGCCAAAGACCTTGGCCTGCTTCCCGAAGAATTTGAACGCATTAAAGAGATATTAGGACGCGTGCCCAACTTTACCGAACTTTCTATTTTTTCGGTGATGTGGAGCGAGCATTGTTCCTACAAAAACTCCATCACCTGGCTCAAAAAACTGCCGAAAGACGGTCCGCGGATGCTGGCCAAAGCCGGCGAAGAAAACGCCGGATTGGTTGATTTGGGCGATGGCATTGGTTGCGCTTTCAAGATCGAATCGCACAACCATCCGTCGGCTTTAGAACCTTATCAGGGCGCGGCAACCGGCGTGGGCGGCATCAACCGTGATATTTTTACGATGGGCGCAAGGCCGATTGCGCAATTAAATTCCCTTCGTTTTGGCGATTTGAAAAACGATCGCACCAAATGGCTTATCAAAGGCGTGGTCAAAGGCATTGGCGATTACGGCAACGCTTTTGGCATCCCAACGGTTGGCGGCGAGTTGTTTTTTGATGAATGTTACCAGGTTAATCCGCTGGTCAACGCTTTTTCGGCGGGCATTGTCAAGGCTGGCGAAACCGTTTCGGCAACGTCGTACGGCGTTGGCAATCCGGTTTACATCGTTGGTTCTTCCACCGGGAAAGACGGCATTCATGGTGCTGCTTTTGCCTCAAAAAACATCACCGAAGATTCGGTGAACGATTTACCGGCCGTTCAGGTTGGCGACCCTTTCCAGGAGAAATTATTGCTGGAAGCATCTTTGGAAGTAATTAAAACCGGTGCCGTTATCGGGATGCAGGATATGGGCGCGGCGGGGATTATCTGCTCCAACTCAGAAATGTCGGCCAAAGGTGAACACGGAATGGTCATTGATTTGGATAAAGTCCCAACGCGCCAGGAAAATATGCAGCCGTTTGAAATCCTGCTTTCCGAATCGCAGGAACGGATGCTGATTGTGGTAGAAAAAGGCCGCGAAGCAGAAGTGCAAGCCGTTTTTGATAAATGGGATTTAAACTGCGTGCAAATTGGCGAAGTAACCGATACCAAACATTTGGTTTATTACCGGAATGGAGAAATGGTAGCAGATGTGCCAGCGGATGATTTGGTTTTGGGCGGAGGCGCGCCGGTTTACGAGCGCGAATACAAAGAACCGGCTTATTTTCAGGAGAATAAAAAGTTTAACATTGACCAAGTTGCAGAGCCGGAAGATTTAAAAGCCGTTGCCGATCATCTCGTTTCCCATCCAAATATTGCTTCCAAACGTTGGGTAACCGACCAGTACGATTCGATGGTTGGCACTTCCACCGTAACCACCAATCAGCCTTGCGATGCTGCTGTTGTTGCGGTAAAAGGAACGGATAAAGCGATTGTTTTAACACTGGATTGTAATTCCAGATACGTTTACGCTGATCCTGAAACCGGTTGCGCCATTGCCGTTGCCGAAGCTGCCCGGAACATTACCTGCGCTGGCGGCGAGCCGGTTGCCATTACCAATTGCCTCAACTTTGGCAACCCTTACGTGCCCGAAGTTTACTGGCAGTTTGTTGGCGCGATCAAAGGCATGAGCGCGGCTTGCGAAAAATTCCAAACGCCGGTTACGGGCGGCAACGTGAGTTTTTACAACCAAAGCAGCGATGAAGGCCCGGTTTTCCCAACGCCGACCATAGGGATGCTTGGTGTGATGGATGATCTTTCAACCTTAACGCGTTCTGATTTCCGGAACGAAGGCGACTTAATTTATCTCATCGGCGAATCTAAAAACGATATTGCATCTTCTCAATACCTGGCTTCTTTCCACAAAATTGCTGCTTCTCCCGCACCGTTTTTTGATTTGGAAAAGGAGTACGCGATGCATCAAATTATCAAACTGTTAATTAAAGAAAAGCTGCTGGTTTCGGCGCATGATGTTGCTGATGGCGGTTTGTACATTGCTTTGTTAGAATCGGCGATGCCAAACAGATTTGGTTTTGAGATTGAAACCGATGCCGAAATCCGAAAAGACGCTTTCCTTTTTGGCGAAGCGCAAGGCAGGGTAGTGGTTTCCATTAAACCGGAAAACCAGGAAGTTTTGGTCGAATTAATGGCGACATCAGAAGTTGAATTTAGTTTTTTGGGAACCGTTACCGCCGGAAGTTTGAAAGTTGACGACACTAATTTTGGGCAGGTAAAAGAAGCATCATCAGTTTATAATCATGTGCTGCACGATATTTTAGGCGATTAAAATTTGTCGAAATAGAATCTGTGTAACCTTTTTCAAATCCGTGCAATCCCAAAATCAAAAATGTTAAAAATCAACGGCATCCATCACATCGCCATCATCTGTTCCAATTACCAAACCTCCAAAAAATTTTACACTGAAGTTTTAGGTTTTGAAGCAGAACGGGAAGTTTTTCGCGAAGCCAGAAACTCTTGGAAACTGGATTTAAAAGTGGCCGGCAAATACCAGATCGAACTTTTCTCTTTTCCCAATCCTGCGCCTCGCCCTTCGCGGCCCGAAGCGGCAGGTTTGCGGCATTTGGCTTTTGAAGTGAACGATCTGGAGGAGGCAATACTGTTTTTATCGGCAAAAAATGTGCAAACAGAACCCATCCGCGTAGATGAATTTACCGGAAAACGCTTTACTTTTTTTGCCGATCCGGATGGTTTGCCTTTAGAATTGTATGAGCGTTAAATGAGCACTGTTTTTCGGTTTAAACAGTTTTTAGTGGATCAAAACACTTGCGCTATGAAGATCAATACCGACGGTGTGTTATTGGGCGCAACAGCATCTGCAGAAAACCCAAAAACAATTTTAGATATCGGGACCGGAACAGGCGTAATTGCTTTGATGCTGGCGCAACGTTTTCCGGAAACCAAAATTGATGCGGTAGAGATTGATTTAGCATCGGCAAAAACAGCGGCAGAAAATTTTAACAACTCGCCTTTTGCCAATCGGCTTAACTTGTATCCAATTGCAATCGAGAATTTTTGGCTGCAAAAACAGCATCAGCAATACGATCTGATCGTTTCCAACCCGCCGTTTTATTTGGATACACTGACTTCCCCAAAAGAAAATAAAACGCTGGCTAAACATGCAACTCTGGTTTTTTTTGAAAACCTGATGAAAAGCGTTCCTGATTTTCTCAGTCCAAACGGAAGTTTTTGGATAATTTTGCCTGTAAAAACAGCATCAGTTATAAAAGAATTGGCGCAAAAACAATTGTTTCTGCAACAAGAAATTGCTGTTTCATCTTTCAAAAATGATCCTTCGCATCGGTACATGCTTTCTTTCGGCCTAAATCAAACTAAAACCAATTACGCTGATTTTACTATTTATGCAGATCAGAAAATTTACAGTCTGGATTATCAAACGCTGTTGAAAGACTTTTTAACCATTTTTTAATTGGCAAATTAGTTGTCGGCCTAAGTCATTCGCCATAAACCATCAACTATTACCCATGAACCATCAACTTAACATGCTTCTTTTACCATGAAAAAAATCGGCTTAATTTCTGATACCCACGGTTATTTAGACCCGGCTGTTTTTAAACATTTTGATGCGGTTGATGAGATTTGGCACGCCGGTGATTTTGGTAATATCGCTCTGGCCGATGAACTGGCTGCTTTTAAACCGCTTCGTGGTGTTTTTGGTAATATTGACGGCAAAGATGTGCGCGCCGTTTATCCGCAAAACCTGCGTTTTTTTTGCGAAGAAACGGATGTTTGGATGACGCACATTGGCGGTTATCCTGATAAATACAATGCGGCTGTAAAACCCGAAATTTATGCCAACCCGCCCGCTTTGTTCATCGCTGGCCACTCGCACATTTTAAAAGTAATGTTTGATAAAAAGATCAATTGTTTGCACCTGAACCCCGGCGCGGCAGGCAAACAAGGCTGGCACAAAACGCGCACGTTGCTACGGTTTTCTGTTTCAAAAAAACGGATCCATGATTTGGAAGTGATCGAAATGCTGAACCCGTAAATACCAGCCACACCAATTTTATGCCGGTAAAAGAAGCATTGCCTTATTTCAATTAAAACAGTTTTTCTTTGGCTGCTTCGGCTTCAAAAACTGCATCGGCAGGCAAGGCCGGTTGTTTGGCTGCGGCTACGGCCAGTTCGTCGCAGCGTTCGTTTTCCGGATGCCCGGCATGGCCTTTTATCCAAACCAGTTTAATTTGGTGCTGCTTATAAAGTTCCATCAATTGCAGCCATAAGTCTTTGTTTTTCTTGTCTTTAAAGCCTTTTTTAATCCAGCCGTAAACCCATTTTTTTTCGATGGCATCAATAATGTATTTTGAATCAGAATAAATGGCAATGGTTTGACCAGGCTTTTTGATGGCTTCCAACGCTTTGATAACGGCCATTAGCTCCATGCGGTTGTTGGTGGTTTTACGGAAACCGCCCGAAAGTTCTTTGTAGTGGCTTCCGGCTTTCAAAATTGCCCCGTAACCGCCGGGGCCGGGGTTTCCGCTGGAGGCGCCATCTGTAAAAATCTCAATCATACTGTGGCAAAAGTAAATTTTAGTTGCGGGTTTTAGGGCGATAAAAACAGCATGCAATTTTCAGCATAAATTTACTTGACTTTTACCATAAGATTTTTACTTTTGTACCAGCAAAACGGTGAGCGTAGCTCAGTTGGTTAGAGCATTGGTTTGTGGTGCCGAGGGTCGTGGGTTCGAGCCCCATCGTTCACCCGTTATGGGGCAAAGTCTTTAAAACAGATTTTTGCCCCTTTTTTTGCCTGTAACTCTTTGTTTTTCAGATGTATTTCAAACACCTCGTTGTTCATTCCAGGCCGGATGCCTTTTTGCCCATTGCCCGTGCCTCGGCCAGAATAGTGCCCGTGCCTCCACTTTTATACTGGTTCTCCCACTTACTGATTCGCCCAGGGATCTATTCCCAGTTCATCTGCTGCTGCCTTTGCTGATCCCCTGGCATCAGATAGCTCTACTGCCATCTTCTTAAATGCCAAATCATACGCGCTTGTCCATCTTGGTCAAATTTAAAACCTATTTAAATCCGCCTATCATTTTTCTCAAACCAAATGTGGCAACTCCAAAATTGAAATGTCGTATTGTTTGTATGTTTTAAGTCTCATCGCATATGGCGCACATAATTTATGACGTTTAATTAAAACTCAAACCAAAGAGTGCCGGTAATAGGAGAGCCGGTAAGGATGTTTTTTTGGCTTTGCGGACCCATTTGTTTCGCTTCCTGAAACTTTGTGCCCATGGCACTAATACCATTCAAAAAACCAATGCCTCCGGTAGGCATAGGCGGCATCACTTTGTCAGTCGCGCCATTGGCGCGGCTTGGTTGATACATTTGTAAAAATATGTTTTTATCATCTGTATAAACAGTAATTGGTGCTTCCTTATTCTCAATAACTACCCAGTTTATTTCAGCATGGTAGCCTTTAAACTCAGGATATTTCCAGGTTTCGCCAGTTGTGCTATTGTTATAATCTTTATGAAACACTCCAAACAGCTGGCCGCGTAACCGGTTTTTCCAAACCCTGTATGGACCGCGTCCTAACCATTTCATACCGGTAACTTTCTCTTCCGGGTAGTTAAAGGTTATACCGTGGAAATCAACATCGCCGGTTTGTTTATAGCTATATTCCAGTTCAACCGGTTTGCTAAAAGCGAAGGTCCATTTAACATGTAAGCTGGCATCGCCTGTATAATCAACCTCAATAATATACTGACCGTTAACTTCTTTATGCGTAAACTCTTTAAGCGTTGTGTTTACACCTGCCAATACCGGGCCACCCGATAATGATATAGTGGCATTTGGTTTAACTACTTTGGTGATGTAGCCCGTAGTTTTATCAAAATAATATTTAATACGGTTGCTGTTTATAATGAGGTCGTTACCGCTTTCGGTAGCGGTAATAGGCATACGTACCGACATGATCGGCGTTTTAGCAATTGCCGATGGTGCGGTTATAGGCCACGACCAAGTAAACACCTCTTCCTTATCCTTGTCGTAAGCAGTTAAGTACAAGGCATCGTTCTTGACCCATGCAGCAGGTAGTTTGAGGTTTAATGTGCCCTTTGCGCCTGGTGCCAAATTAATAGCCGCTGCGCCGCTTAAGGTAGTAGTGGCCGCAGTGCTTTTGCTCACCGCACCCGGAAACTTAACCAGTTTCCATTTAAAGGTACAGGCGCTAAGGTTGGTAAAGGAGTAACGGTTCTCTACAAGTATTTTACCGTCAAACTTAGCATCAATAGGTTTTGGGTCGATATAAATAGGCGACCATATCTCTTTTATAGCATAATAGCTTGCTTCTTTTTCACGGTGCGGACCAAGTATGCCATCAGGTGCGTGATTGCCATAAGTATCGTAAACATTGTTTTTATCGGTGCGTATAATGGCTTCATCAATCAGAGCCCAAATGAATCCACCTGCATTTGCATGGTATTTGTTCATAGCCTTCCAAAAATCATCTAACGCGGCCCCCGCGCCGCCGTCATACAAACCATGCATAAATTCGGTTGTGAAAAATACAGTGCTGTCTTTCTCCAAACCCTGTGTTACGTATTTATAATCAGGGTAATGCTTAGTATTGGTATTCAAAAATTTTTCCCAAGGGTGAATTACCGTACGGTTTTGCGGATCGTATAGCTTGAACTCATTATCCAAAGCACGGTTCCAGCCGCCTTCGTTACCATTGTCCCAAATGATAATACTTGGATGGTTTACATCGCGTGCAACCATTTCTTTAACAAGTTTACGGCCAACAATGGTATCGTATTTATTTTGCGAGCCGCTTAACTCATCCAACACATATATACCTAGTGAATCGCAAACATTTAAAAAATCCTGATCGGGCGGGTAATGCGACATACGTACCGCGTTCATATTCATATCTTTTAAAGCATTCACATCCATTAAATGGACGTTGTGACTCAACGTACGGCCACTCTCTGGCCAAAAACTGTGGCGGTTAGCACCTTTTAATATGATGCGGGTATCGTTAACATATAAACCATCGTTTTTTCGCAACTCAACCGTGCGGAAACCAAATTTTTGCTTAACGCAATGTAGAATTGCCCCGTTTTTATTTTTTATGTTGACAACCACCTGGTATAAATTAGGATACTCGGCACTCCATAATAAAGGTTTGTGAAAACTGCTTTTTAATTGCTGAAATTCGGCACTTGTATTAGCTTTTATGGTGAAGGGCTTGCCTACTTTTTCACCGTTAAGTTTTTGTACCTGACCCTCAATTATTTCGCCGCCTTTAAGGTTTTGGATAAAAACATCGATCTGAAAATTGCCATCGGATGTAGCATTAATAGCCGTGCGGTCAATATATTTTTGTGGTACTATCTCCAAATAAACCGGGCGGTAAATACCACCAAATATCCAGTAATCTCCGTTGCGTTCGGCTTTGTTAACCGATGGGTTTGCTGATTGCTTATCCACTGTAACCTCTAATTGGTTTTGCCCTGAAGCGTTAACCAAATCCGTTATATCATATTTAAAACGATAAAAACCCCCTTGATGGATAGGCCCGGCCAGTTTACCGTTTACGGTAACTTTAGTATCTGTCATCGCTCCTTCAAAAACTATAAATATGCGTTTGCCTTTCCAAGTCGCTTCAGTTGCAAACTGGTGTTTGTATATACCTTGTTCCGTAAATTTTTTAAGATTATCGCTGCCATAGTTGTAGTTACCAAACCCTTGTTGTTCCCAGTTTGACGGTACAGCTATTTTAGTCCACTGGCCGCTTTTGCGCCCTTCGCTACAGTAAAAATCCCATTGTATGGTATGGTCTTTATCAGTTCCCGACAGGTATTTTATAATGCTTGATTGCGAAAATGAGGTTGTATAAAAGAATAGTAATAAGCAAAACGAGCTAAACTTCTTCATAATTATTATTGGAATGAGGTTCCATTAAGTGCAAATTAAGTATTACCTAACTGATTTCTATTAGTTTAATCACGGAAACGATTGCATAGAAATAAGTTGCAATATTCTAAGAGCCTGTTTAAATTTTGTTCAACATATTTTCTATGCTTCTTTTACCGCATAAAAATCATCGGCTCGTTGTACTTTTTGTATTGGAACAGCATCAAAAACAGGATTTACAGGCATAAAAGAAGCGGCTATTTTTAAAGTTCATGCACTTAAAGACCCTAATTTCATTGATATGTTACAACGTATTGTAAACAAGAGAACTCCTTTGGTAATTACTGATGGGCTTGCCAAAAGAATTGCAGATTACACGGCATTTTTGAATAGTGCAAATGTAACTGCATTGCCTGTTAAAGGATCGCTTAAAACAGTTCTAAACTTAACACGGGAGCAAATTAAAGTTTATAGTGACAAACTGCTGGCAACGTTCGGGATAAAATTTGATGCGCCAAGTAAAGTAGAATTTTATCTTTTTGGCGATAACACTTTTGTTGTTGAAAATGAAGTTGTTTAAACTTATGTCCGAGTGCTTCTTTTATCGGGTAAAAATTAAGGTCATCCCCCTAACCCCCTTCGAAGGGGGAAAAGGGCCAGGGCGCATACCTTTTTATCTCAAATTTCTAAGCTTTAGAAAGGTAGGCAACAGGCTTCCCCCTTCGAAGGGGGTTAGGGGGATGAATTGATTTCCATTATAAATAGTCTTGTTCTCACAAAAACAAAAGTTTAAACAACTTCAATATAAATGAAACTACCGTTAATGTTTCGCTTGGTTTTTTACATATCTCAACTATAGCTAAAACTTTAACGCTGCCTGAAGATGCAACAAGCGGTTTATAAAAAACAGGCAATAGTGTAAAAATTCATGTTGAGCCCAATTTGCTTATAGTTGGAGAGTACAATATGCAAAAAGTGTCAATTGTTAATAATTCATAAATCTTCATATCTGGATTATTAAATTAAATAATTGTTACTTCTTTTGGTCATGGTTAGTGCTATCCAGTGACTAAATTGGTCGCGTTCTAAACTATTATTTTGTATAAATATCCAGTGCTTTACCTTTAAGCATATCAGCATAATTAACGAACCATCCTTTAAGAGGTGCTCCGCCTATGGTCATTTTGCCAATATTTTTACCCTTTCCTTTTTTGTTAATGGTAAATGTTTTACCGTTGCCTATCTGCATTTCAACTTTGTCAAAAATAGGCACCGATACAATATATTCAGGGTCTGTTGGCGAGTAAGGATATATACCCATGGCATTAAATACATACCATCCAGTAAGCGAACCATAATCGTCCATTCCTGCCAACGCCAGGCCTTCGGGACCCATTCCGTAGTAATCCGATAATAACTTGGTAAGTATAGCCTGCGATTTTTCGGGCTTGTTTATGAAATAATAAAGATATGGGTAGTTAAAATCAGGCTGGTTACCCATACAAAATTGACCCAGGAAGCACGATAGGTTGTCCTTTGCATAGCCACCCCATGGAATAGTAAAAAGCGAATCTAACTTAAGCTCGAAAGCTTTAGGGCTCTTGTACAAAGCGATAAGTCCATTGGTATCTTGTGGTACAAAAAATGATGCCTGCCAGGCGTTTGCCTCGCGGTACATAAATTCGTAATAAGGATAGCTCGGATTAAACGGGGTAACCCATTTTCCGTCGGCAAGCCGGCCTCTCATAAACCCGGTCTGGGCATCAAATACGTTCCTGTAATTTTGGCTGCGCTTCATCATGGTGTTGTACATCTCCTTGTCGCCAAGTGCCTTAGCCAACTGCGCTACCGAGTAACCCGAATAAGCAAATTCCAATGTTTTAGTAGTACCCGCGGTAGATACCGTTTCGGTTGTCGGGTTCGGAATATTTACTTCGGCAACATACCCCAATTTGAGATACTCGTCATTATGTGGCCTTGGGGTCCTTATACCATTACCGGATGGGGTATTGGCATTATTAAGCATCAAATGATAGGCTTTCTGTACATCGTAACCCCTAACGCCGCGTGCATAGGCGCCGGCAATGTAAGACGAAGCGAAATCGCCATGAAACGAAGTAGAAAGAAAACCCGACCGCTCTCCGGACAGGATCATGGATTTGATCACATTGTTGCTTACATCAGGCCTAACCATATTAAGCATAACCAATTGTGTACGGAAAACGTCCCATAACCCAGGGCTTTGATAAACATCAAATCCAGGAACCGTATCCCTTGGTGCAGATGCAGTGACGCTTGCGCCCGCACCTTGTCTTCTGCCACCGCCGTCAAGAGATATTTTGCCATTAGCGTCGCTGGTAACACTTGGGTACCAAAACTGCCTGTAAAGGCATGAATAGAACATTGTTTTTTGCTTTTGTGTTCCGCCGGTAACCTTGATCTTGCCCAGTATATTTTCCCATTTTTGATCAGCCTCTTTGTAAACCTGGTCGAAATCCTTGTTCGCTATTTCTATATCGTAATTAGATTTTGCACCTGTGGCGCTAACGCTTGAAATTGCAATTTTAAGCTCCAGTGGCTTATCAGACTTTTCGAAGTTGATAACGGGCATATTAATATTGCCGGTCAATTTTCGCTGACCGCCTGCACCTTGCCCGTTATGCGGGATATCGGGCTGGTTTGGGTTGCGTTTATTGATATCTATGCTTTTGATCTTATGGTTCATTACAGCATAAAAATACAGGCCCCCCTGTTTCCCGGTAACTACATAATCGCCGGCCTGGTTAATCTCCCAGGTGCTGCTGCCGCCGCCTGAGTGTACAAGATCGAAAGCAAGCTTTTTATCCTGACCGCCCAGGTAAGTATATTTATAATACGCGCATCTCGTAGTAGCGGTAAGTTCTGCGTTGATATTGTAGCGTTCCAGCAAAACACGGTAGTAGCCGGGACGCGCCGTTTCTTTTGCGTGGCTATAGGTCGAAGCAAAATTATCGGCAGTGAAACCGGTGCCTTCCAGCGGCATAACCGGGATGTTAAGCTGCCCCCAATCCGTTCCGCTGGTTTGGGCGAAAGCCTTAATTGTTTTAACCTCATACTCGTAACCGCTGCCACTGCCATAAGTAGTTACCGGAACTGCCTGTACCATACCAAATGGCGTGGTAGCCGCAGGTCCATCAAGGCCATTCCAGGTACGCCATGGCGGGTCGTAGCCAAGCAGCTTGGGGTCGGTTAAAACCGTGGTTCCTATCAGCGGGTTTACATAACTTGTAAGGCGGATTTTAGTCTGTCCGTAAGTGAGGGACGGCAAGATGACCGCGGCCAAAATAAGGCTCCTTATTTTTTTCATGTACGATTTTTATTGAGCAACAATGTTTGTTATTCGTAAAACTATTGAGTAGTAATCGTTAGGGTTTTGCCTTTCTTCAAGTCGGCATCATCAATAAAATATCCTTTAACCTTTTTATCAGTCCAACTGATATCTGTTATCTTTTTGCCGTTCCCTTTTTTGACAATCGTGGTAGGTTTGGCACCCAGTTTTAAAGATACTTTGTCAAACAATGGAACCGAAACGATATAATTCGGATCAGCAGGTGAAAAAGTGTAGAATCCCATAGCATTAAACACATACCAGGCTGACATTTCGCCCGCATCATCCATACCCGGATATGCTAGCTTGTCTTTACCCATGCCATACAAATTGTTCATGATACTATCCAGATACATTTGAGCTTTTGGTTGCTGATCTACAAAATAATAGTAGTAAGTAGTACTATGATCAGGCTGGTTTCCTTGGCAGTAATTGCCAATAAAGGCGGACATGTTAGCGGCTTCGCGCCCATCATAAGGGGTGGTGTACATAGCATCTAATTTTCTCTCCGCAGCGGCTTTACTGCCAAATAATGAGATTAAGCCATGAGGATCCTGTGGCGCAAAAAACGTTGACTCCCAAGCATTTGCTTCGCGGTACATGTACTCATAATACACAAAGCCCGGATCGAAATTCTTTACCCAACTGCCATCGGCCAAACGGCCCTGCATAAAGCCAGTTTCCGGGTTAAACACATTTTTATAATTCTTGGTACGTTTCATCAACATATCATAGCTCTTGGTATCGCCCAGCTCTTTTGCTAACAAGGCGGTTGCATAATCGTCATAGGCATATTCTAAAGTTTTGGTAACCGCGGCTTTATGCACGGCGCCAAGGGTAGGTTTTTCTACCGCATCTTCAGCGATATAACCTTTGGTATTGTATTCGTCCACGTACTTACGAGTACCTTCAACAGTAGCATTTTTCAACATCAGGTCATAAGCGCCTTTTACATCGTAGTCCCTTAGTCCTCTTAAATAAGATCCTGCAATAATTGCGGAAGCGTGGTCGCCGTGAAAAAATGTTGGCATAAAGCCGCTTATTTTGCCTTTATCAACTAATGATTGTATAACATCGTTAAGTACTTTTGGAGATAACATTCCCAACAAAACATCCTTATTGCGATAGTCGTCCCATATTGATGGCTCTGTATAATAATTAAAGCCCTTGTTTACTACCTTTCCACTCATGTCAGTAAAATCGCCATTAGCATCACTACGCAAGGCAGGCCAAAGGAACGAACGGTATAAGCACGAATAAAACAAACCCTTTTGGCGGTCTGTGCCGCCGGTAACTTGTATTTTTCCTAATAAATTGTTCCAGGTAGTAGTGGCCTCTGTTCTAACTTGCGTGAAAGTTTTGCCCAACATTTCTTTTTGCAAATTCGCTTTAGCATTATCAACCGATACGTACGAAAATCCGATCTGCAATTCTAAAGGCTTTTCTGCATCTGCAAAACTTATCACCGGCGTTTTCTTCGGTCCTGCTGGCCTGCCTCGCCCACCACGGGCTTGAATCACTGGGGCAGTCGAAGTTAAGGTGTCAATCCCCGTGATCTTATGATTAGAAACAGCATAGAAATACATTTTTTCGCCGGTCTGTTGAAAGCCGGTTAATATATTATCGTCTACCCTGTCAATTTTCCAGGCACGTACTCCTTCATTCGCCATTGATAAATCGGCAATGAGTTTTTTATTGGCATTTGATTTATAAGTATACTTATGAAATGCGCAACGCAAAGTTGAGGTTAGCTCGGCATTTATATGATAACGGGGCAAATAAACCTGGTAATAGCCGGGATGGGCCGATTCGTTTTTATGACTGAAAGACGACTTATAATCGTCAGCAGTAAAATTGCTGCCCGATGCAGGCATCAGCGGGATGTTACATAAGTTCCAGTGGCCTTTGCTGGTATGCGCAAATCCATAAATTACAGTATCCTCGTACTGATAACCCGATCCGCTGTGAAATTTAGATACCGGAGTTAATTGCACCATCGCGTTAGGCAAAGATGAACCCGGAAACACCTCGGCGCCCCAGCTGCGATAAGTAGGCACAAAGCCAAGGTCTTTGGGGTCCCACAAAGTAGCGGTACCCAATAAAGGGTTTACATAAGCGGTAACGGGTTTCAATATGGCCTTTTTCTGAGCTTGGCCATAAGCTGTTGCAAATAAAAATAGCGCGGTTATTAAAATATTTCTTTTCATATATTTATAATTTGGTAGAATGTAAGCCATCTTATTTTGTACAAAGGCGGACTCTGGTTAACAATGATAAGTGTAAAACATCGCTTATTCTTTCACTTTCATCACATACACTTGTCTTGAGCCGTTGTGCGTTGAATTAAAGCCTATAAGGTCGCCTTTGGGGCTCCAGCGGCAATGGATATCTGCGCGCCACCCGTCTTTAAATTCGGGCGGTTCGCGGTAGCTGCCTAAGGTAAGCACCGAATCTGTTTTCATGTTTAATAAACGAATAGTTTGATCGCGGTTCCTGGCGGGATAGGTGTCTGTCACCATCCATTTTCCGTTTGGCGAGAAGGTGCCGTGTCCGTCATAGTCCAGTTTGCCACCACCCAATTTGCGGTAATTACTTTGCCCTACGGTAAATAAAATATGGCTGTTTTGCTTGCCTTCATACAATGCGGTTATTAGTAATTGCTGATCGTTCAGCCAATCGAAATGTGAGCCTCCCCATTCATCCGGAAAACAGCGTTTTAGATTGGTACCGTCTTTGTTTATGGTGAACGAGGTTGTATTCCAGGCCGGTATTGCCCTTGCCAGAAAAAACAGTTTAGAGCCGCCCTTGCTGAATAATACGTGGCCGATGTATTCTATTCCTTTAGGGTCTTTAATTTTGGGTACCTGGCTTTTTAGTTGCGCCAGCGAAACAACAGATTTTATTTTCCCGGTTTGTAAGTCGAGTAAGAATATGCCATCATTCTCAGGAAACTGCACTGATGGCTGAACATCCTGGCCTCCGCCATCATATCCATAGTCTGTACGGGTGAGGCGCAACCGCGAAAAATTAATGCAAACCGCTTCTTTACCATCAGGGGATACTGCCGCAACCGGGTAAGGGAAAACATTTAGCTCTTTACGGGTAAACACGTTTAAAATAACCGATACATATTTACCCTTCCGCATATCATTATAAATAATAACCGAGTCTGGGTTGGTAGCCAGCCAGTGCGCCATGCAGCCCTGTTGTAAATTCCAGGCGGTTGTTTTGGTAAGGGGTATAAACTTATTAGTGCGCATATCAACCAGGCCGAGCGTAGCCGTATCCTGCATTGTAGGAATGCGAAACCTTACATCGGTTTCTAAAATGGTAGCATACCGCTCGTTTTTGCTCCATGAATTTATGCCGTAATAACTGGCAAATAAATGTTCCTTGCCGTTAGTTATTTGTACCGGCGCACTTACCGTAGGAAACATGGCCGATTGTGCTGCCGCGTTTAAGCTAACAAAAGTGGTTAAAATTAGGCAGCGAATGGTTTTGTTGGCTCGCATTTTATAAACAGCTTTCTTTAATTGATTCTCCTCAATTAGTTGTCTCACAAATGTATTCAACATATTATTGTTTGATAACTGATTGATAATTGTTTAATCGCTTTAACCGCGTTAAAGATTCCAAGTAGTAATAATCTGTGTAGATTAACGGAACGTCTGCCTCTAAATTAATCGGTTTGTTACCCGTACTATGGAGTAATAATAAACCCGTGCTTCACCATCTTGCGCGCAATAGCTCTTTAATTTATCCAATATTTTAACGGTGCCTGAGTTATGGCGCTTACCATTCTGCTTACTGTATGTTCCGAATTTTCGGATTCGCCCAAGATATGTATCGTTGTTGCGAGCCCTAAATCAGGCATTTCATGATGACAATGGCCATACAATTTCTTTTGGACGAAATATCCATCAAAACCATTAAGAGTTGTGATTTGATTCATAATTGTAGTTAATTGGTTTAACAGACACGATATTAGCATTTTGTAATTATAAAAGACAAAAAAGGCCCGTTTAAAATTTATGCAATCGTTTCCGTAATAACTTTATGACAAACGTGCCTTCGGGTCATCAAAATTGTTTATGTTGGCAATTAAGAAAATCAGTATACAATCATTTCCAAGCAGTTGGGTTTACATGTAAGTTGGGGGTTTTAAAGGGAATGTTAATTAAGGGTCTCAGACGTGATTTCAATGACGATTCCAATACAACAACCATGCTTTGGTTATTGCGATTCAAATTTTATGGAAGCCAAGAAGCTGTTTAAATTTTATTCAGTTTATTTTCTATGCTTCTTTTATCACCTAAAATCAGTAGCCCACTGTAATTTTTGTATCAATATAACATCTAAACTTAGATTTATAGGCATAAAAGAAGCACTATAAATCTTTACGATATAAATTTAAACAAGCTCTAAGTTTTACTACCGAGGTTTAGCAATAGTGGAACTTATTCCATTTCAAAGAAATGATGTTTGATTATACTGTGTTTCGAAATGTATGATGGATTAAATTTGGTTAAAAAAACAAATAAATCAGAATAGGTTATTTCAATTTTACAGTTAAAAGAAGTTGCTGTTTTGAAGAAATATTATTGGATTTTTATAGCCAGCATACATTCGAGAACAGTACAAAAACTTTTTCCTGGCCCTCTTTTTTGGGGCCGATGCTTCTTTTACCGCCTAAAAATTGGTGCCTATGCCAGCCTGAACAAATCAAAAACCAGGCAATGCCAATTTTTAGGCGGTAAAAGAAGCATTGTGTAAGGCACAAAAAGTAAATTTAAACAAGTTCCTTATCTTTTTTTTATGACTATTAGTTATTCGTTTGGAATTTTTTCTGCCCTTCTTCAACCTTTCTCAATTGTTCTTTCAAATTAACAGGACCTAAAGGTCTTGGTGCAGAACTTTTTATAATAGGAGTATTGTTGCCATATTTCTCAAGATTATTTACGTCTTTAGGGTTATAGATTGCCGGAACGGAAGGCGGCAAACTATGCAAAACAAGCGTGTCGGGCCTGACCGTGATGGCGCCCTGCACAATCGGCTTAACAATAACCTTGATGTCGCCGGCTTTCATATTGGTCCTGAGAAGCAGTGGTGCTGTCCCCCAACTCATTTTTTTTGGGTTTTCGGCTATATCGGAATTGTTTATTAACCGCCCTTCGCCAACGACTTCAAAAGTTACCAACTGATCGTTAAGCCTTTTTACGGTGCCGTTATTGTCAAGGATTGATGCCGTTATTGGTATTACCGTACTGCCGTCTGCAATAATTTCTTCGGGTACTGCATCCGTTGATAATTTCAGTGCCGCAGGGCGCAACCCCGGTTTTTTGCTTGTTACGATAACTACTTTGCCATTTTTAAATCCAGTAGCTACAACCTCTGTCTTCCGGCTTTCAACATCTTTGCTGTCCCTGAAATGATAAGCGTCTTTAAAAACAATAGGGGGATGCGGCATTTTTAATGTTTTATCCGGTACAAGCGTAGCCGTATATTTACCAAATACCGTCAACCTTACAGAATCACAGTTTGTAAATACCGTTACATCGGCTGGTGAAAAAGGGGTAAATTCGTTAGCGATATAAAGCGTATAGGGGTTTTCGCCGGTGAGCGCAAAATAGCGGCTATCCGGGTTTTGCTGGCTTTTAAACAGATAATACGCGTATTTTGTCTGACGAAAAATATCTACGAGGCCCCCATATTGAGGGTCAGGATGATAACCCCGTTCGGTATCGGCAAAAGGCCACACACAGCCTCCAATATGCCCAGCCGGGCTTTCATATAATGTTTCCCAACTGGTGGCATATTTCCCAATTCGGTCAGCGGGGTCAGGATTGGCATAGTGTTTCGCCTGAACCAATTGCGGCACTTCGCCCCATCCGCGTTCAACCCGTCCATCTGCATTTTGGGCATTCCAATTATCAACGTTATCTCCCCATTCACGGGTAAAAAACGGCTTTTGCAATTCCCTGCGCATAATATTCATCTTATCGCTTTTACTATCTTTATTATCTGCCAATGTTTTTTCATCTTCCACCTGTTCACCGGGGTGCCCATAAAGCAACTCATATTGATCAGCATGAGGAGAATGGGAATTGGTTGTTGCGATACAATCTTTAAAGGGAAACTCGGCATGGGTAATTTCATATACTTTTTGACCAAAATCGGCCGGGTAACCAGTCTCGTTTGGGATTGATTCCCAGGCAAACACACTTGGATGGTTTCTGTCGCGGCGGATCATGTGCCGCACATCACTGTAAATGGAATTAGCGAAAGTTGTGTCCTTATTCCAAAATTGCCAACCTGGTGTACAAACAATTACGAATATGCCCAACTGGTCGCAGGCATCCATAAATGCCGGATCTTGTGGGTAATGCGAACCACGTACAATGCGTATACCGGCATCGCGCATTACCTTGGCGTCATGCCAGTGCAAATTATTCGATACGGCGTTGCCAATTAAAGCATAGTCCTGGTGATGGTTGCCGCCCACCAACTTGTCATTAAACGGCTTGCCATTTAAATATAGCTTTGCATTTTCCCTAAATTCAACGCTGCGTATTCCAATGTTTTGATAGTAGCCATCAATGATTTCCCCTGCTGCATTTTTCACAAGCGTATAAAGCCGATAAAGATTTGGATCGTCTGGTGACCATAGCCTCGGCTTTGATACCTGTAACGTTTGTATTGTTGAATTGCTGCCTTTTGCAGCTATTAGAAGTGAATGTGTTTGCTCAGCAACTATTTTGCCGGTGGTATCACGTAAATCTGTTTCAATCGTTAATTTGCTGTCTGCATTGCTTTCATTAACAACATCTGTTTGCACAACTACTTTTGCAGCTTGCCCGCTCACATCTTCATAATGAACCAATACGCCTCCCCCGGCAACTTTATTGGCCGCATTTGCGTCGCTTATATATATGTTGTTAGTGGCTACAAGCCATGCATCACGATAAATACCGCCATAATAATTAAAATCAAGTACATACTGTGCTTTGCCCGGTGCGTATTGCGGATCGTCGCTATTGTCGGCCATAACCGCTATCACGTTTTCACTGTTGTAATTAAGATCGTTATTTGCAGCATTGATTACAACAGGCAGGTAGCCCCCTTTATGTTGTGCGACCAGCTTGCCATTAAGCCATATCTTACATTTCCCCATGATTGCTTCAAAGGTCAACGAAATCAGTTTGCCTGAAAGTTCTTTTGGAAGCGTAAAGGTCTTTCGGTACCAAACAATGCCTTGATAGTTAATTCCGCCATTGGCATCAGCCGGTAATATATCAACGCCATGTGGAAGCGTTACCTGCTTCCAACGGCTTGTTATCTTGTAATTTGCTTTGTCTGCATTCTTTACGTCGCCTTTATAGAAATACCAACCGTTGTTAAAGCTATACACCAACCTGCTGTTTGAATTATCAAGCTTGTGAAAACCGGCTGTTGAAAACAAATTATTATTAAATTTTATGGCTTGGCCGTAGGAACCGTTGCATAACACCATAGCGGCAAGGGTTATCCGGATCATCAGATTGCGTATTTTCATTTTATATGTTTTGTTTCAATATTTAGTATAATGAATCCCCTTTCAGGGTTGTTAAAGTCCAGCTCTGATGGAACGCATACTTGCTTAGCTGTTTTAAATCCGCCGCATCCCGGTTTAATTATTCCTCTTCCACTATTCATCCCGCTGTTATTTCTTTTCAGGAGTAAAAATGTTCAGATCCCATTCCCGGTAAAAATGAAGTTCCATTTGCCCGCCGGGCGTTATAGCAATAGGCAAAAAAACATATTGTGATTTCGGGCTTCCGGAACCATTCCATCTGTCGCCCATGTAGAGGTAGGCATTTTTATAACCGGGAATTTTAAAAATGTAACAGGGCTGTGAGTTGAAAGAATTATCCCCGGCATCGCCAATAAACGGAGAACCCTTTTTTTCATAAGGCCCCATAATAGACGAAGCTGTATAATAATTTCCGGGATTGGGCGTCCATCCTGAACAGCCACTGGTAAGGAGGTAAAATGTACCGTTCTTTTTTAAAATTCCCGGCCCTTCGCAATGGGCTTTAATGTCAACATCGTTGCCGGTTACATTAAGGTAATCACCCGACAATTCTACCATTCTTATGGTAAGATTTGTATGGTCGGCAGCATAACCGATATAAGCTTTGTCCGTTTCCGGATCCACGTAAAGGCCAATGTCTCTCGATTCATGCGCATTTGGCCGTAAATGATTTTTTAAGATAAACGGGCCTGTAGGTTTATCGCTTACCGCCACCCCAAGTTCCGCTATCGTATAATTGTTGCCATCATAGTGAAACCACATCACATATTTTTTATTGATCTTATCGTAAATTACTTTGGGGCGTTCAAAAACTTCTATATCGCCTTTTTGTATAACCACTCCTTCATTTTTCCAGTTGTACAGATCTTTGGAAGAATAACAAGCAGCACCACGCGGCTTTCCGTAATGCTCCCCGTACCAAAAGAAAGTTTTTAAAAAAGCAACATAAATGATATTACCTCCGTGACAATCAATGGGAAGCCCGTCATCTGCAAGCCAGTTCTCACCCGTTTTAAAAGAAGTAAAACCGGTTGGGTGTTGAGCCAAAGCGGTAGTAAATATTGAAACCATACAAAAAAGCAGTATGATTAACACATTCTTGATTTTTTTTCTTTCTATCATTTCTTAAAATTTGATTTTATAAAAACGTCCGGACAAGGTGTAATGGTTCCACAACCTCTATCAGGTATTCATCGTTAAATTCACAATGGCTGTGTTATGGACAAATATAATTGTTTCTTTTAGTTAAACTGGATCATAACAAAAGCCGTATTGGCCCCCATATTTTTCATGTCATTAAAAACCCATCTAAAATCAATGTTCTGATTGACCAGGAATTTCAGGAACACCCGGGTCGTCAAGAATTTGCACTGTAGTAACCGGGCCAAGTGTTTTCCAGTCTTGCATAACCCAAACTACCTTCTTATCCTTGGTCACCTCTACCATCTGCGGTCCCTTACCATTATTGTCGCCTCGAGATGTAAAAATAGTATTGCCATTCGCTAAACGGGTGCAGGTTTGGGGGGCAGTAGCAAACTGATACGCCTCCGGCAGGTCTGTTCGGGTATTGAATTCCCATACCGTTTCCCCTTTTTTATTAACCTCCAGTGTCTTGGAATCGGCCTCATTAGTGATCAACGTATTGCCATTCTTTAACCTAAGAGCCGACCAGGGCTGCTTACATGTGTACCTCCAGATCTCTTTGAAGTCTTTGTCGTATTCCACAACATATCCAAGCCCGAAAACAGAAACGAGATAAGTTCCATCGGCGGTAACACGAGCCCGGCGATATTGCCCATGTATACCGTTAGGGTTCGCGGGTTTTGAATATGGAAGCTCATGCTCAACCTCAACAACTCCGGTTTTGATGTTGACAACCATTAGCTTGGGTGCCAAACCATTCACAACGAACATTACTTTGTCCAGGCCAATCGGCTGGCATGTATGAATTTCAGTATGGGTAAGTCCAGGTTTAGGGTTACAATCATAGCGCCATACAACTTTTTTATCCGGTGTGATTTCTGCCACGTACTCCATTCTTGAAAACAGGATATTGCCATTTGAAAGCATCCATACATCATCGTATTCGTAACTTGTGCCAGTGGAATAGGTCCAAATCACTTTGCCTTTATTGACCAGGAACATTTTGTCGTAGTTTTCCCCCACTAAAAGCATTGGATGCTGCGCCAAACCTTTGCCCGGTAAATCTAAAGGCGTTTCGCCTTTAGTCCAGCTGCCTGCCGGAGCAGGGGTTTCTGCCGGGCCTAATTTCGGAACGCTTGGGGATGTAAAAAGATTAAGTACATCCATACACGGCGTTGTTGTGGATGATATACTGTTAGACTTTACCTTGGTTTTATGTTTCTTTTGTGCAGCGGTAAAATTTGTGAAAACTGTTAATAACAAAATTGTAAGAATCCATTTATTGCTTGTCATGATATTTAATAGGTTTAATGTTCATTTGTTAATTTCGTTTATTTAAACTTACCGTTTCGGCAAAAGGGTATCAGTTGTTGTACTTTCTGCTCGTTGCTCGATTGGGTAATTCCTTTCATCGGTCTTTCAAATTTTTTGGAGTAAAAGCTTTTAGGTTTTTATCAGTCCATCGCCTTAATATTTACTTATTTATAATCGGTCAGGCTATATTACTTTGTTTTTTTTATATTCTTTATATAAGTAAAGATTAAAAACCACGCAATCGTTGCCGAAATTTTGTGTAATCGTTTGCAGGAAAGAAACAGTACATTATAATCCACGAACTGTTCAAGAGGACTAAAAGTATGTACAGTTTGCATAGTTTCTGCAAACTTCAAGGTAATTCGTACAGCTAAGAACCGTTTTTAAAATGAAAGCCTTTAGCAGCCATGTTAAGGGCTTTTTTGTTTGATGCTTCTTTTACCCCCTAAAAATCATTGGATTTTTTTTCAGGAAAACCAACCTGGTCATACTAATTTATGGGTGCTAAAAGAAGCATTGCTGAAATTGATCCCTTCTGAAAAGGTGTTTTTACGTAAAAACACTTTTATCTTTTACGTGTAACTGCGCTTTCAACAACTTTGGGCTTTGTGTTATTTTGGATGCAACAATCAGAAACCGAAACACAAGCCAGTATTTTAAAAAAGTTAATTTGGATTTGACCGTTGATCTAATCTTTCCTTTAAATAAAACTTTAACTTGGACAACAATACTTAACTATTGGCAACTTATTTTTTAATCAATCCAACTTGTTTTAGCGCATTGATTTATGAAAAGTTTTTTTACTTCCGGCGGGGTTTGATGGCCATTTTCATTACCGTTTTGGTAATTGTATTTCTCGGCATAAGCTATCTTTATGTTTATATCCCGGCAAAAGAAAGAAGGATCAGGGAACAAGGTTTTCGGGCGATGCAAAACATTGACCGCAACATTCAGGCAAAAATACAAAACAGTGTTTCGCTTTTAAACAATATACTTTCGGCCTACATCCGCAAAAACAAAACGGACGGAGACATCAAAAACTATATCGAAAACAACGCTTTCGGAAGCTTCAAACTAACACCAATTGTTCCAATTAAAGAAAGTGCTTTTGATAAACTTTTCGGCCCCAACAGTGATCATGGTTATCATATTCAGGAAAACCGATTCTCCAATCAATACCTGTTAAGCTTTTACAAAAAACAGAAGGATAAAAAACAGAATGGTAATAAAGCATTCATGATTAGCATGGAGATGAATGTTGAACAGTTTTTCAAGCCATTGATGCCTGATAATGTGTTGTTTGACGAGTACATTGTATTTGATGAAAAAAAGGTAGTTTACCAAACTTTTCCTTCCGGTTTGAGCGAGGTAGACCCGGATTCTTTAAGAAGCACAAAAAACGGGGTTAAAGGCGCAACCATCCTGAAAAAGGAAATTGGAGGCACGGTTTACCAACTGTTTTTGCAACCGGTTAGTTTTACGCCTGCCAGCAGTAAACTGATTATTGCCGGATTGCTGGCCAACGAAAAATACGAGTACGAAAAGAAACAGTTGCCATCGGGCACCGTGCAGTTCCTGATTATTGTTGCATTGGCAATCATTATTTTGTTTCCGGCAATCAAACTATACTACATGGGCAGCCAAGACCGACTGACGTTTTTTGACGGGATAAGTGCCATAATTATATCAATGCTGCTGATGTCGCTGCTCTTTTTTGTGGTTTTTAAATACAACGTCCAATTCAGGCAGCTTCAAATGGCTGATTCAAAAAATACCATTGCCAAAAAGATCATTTCCGCTTTTCAAAACGAGATAAAGTTAAATTATCAACTTTTGCAGAAG
This sequence comes from Mucilaginibacter sp., assembly GCF_041088075.1. Classification (GTDB taxonomy): domain Bacteria; phylum Bacteroidota; class Bacteroidia; order Sphingobacteriales; family Sphingobacteriaceae; genus Mucilaginibacter_A. Next base: position 75,553 of record NZ_JBGCVY010000024.1, read on the forward strand.
TTGGACACATTGGCACTAAAGAACAATAATTTTCGGACAGATATTGGAAGAATTGGTAAAGAAGACAGTTCTGAAATTGTAGAACCGGAAGACAAGGCAAGATTAAGAAACTCGGTTGACAGCATTTTGAACCAGGAAAAATTTCCTAAAAAAGATTTTAACCAGGTTTACTGGCTCCATCAATCCGGGCAGGAATGGTTTAAGTGGGATTCGCTCAAGTACAACGGGCCGCACGGTAATTTCGGGCAGCGCGGTTATGTAAAAAATATACTGGCAAAAAAAGCATACCTGTTAAATGCAGATACAACAAAACCTTATTATTTAGAACAGATCATCTCCTGGACGACTGGCGCTTTTACCACGGTTATCAGCCGTGAGTCGGTTTTATCCGAACCTAAACGTCCTGTTGTTGCAGCTTTTGCCTTTAACATGAAATGCCTTGACGAAGTTGTTTTGCCCGCCGGTTATACTTTTGCCATCATTGACGGGCGCGGCAAAGTGCTTTATCACGCCAACAAAAACCGAAACCTGAAAGAGAACCTGTTGCAGGAATTTTCTAAGCACAGAGAACTGCAAAGTTGTATCGAAGCACATGCACAAAAGTCGTTTCAAACGGCATATATGGGCAAAGATTATGTGGTAGAAGTGAAACCCATTACCGGCTTGCCTTATTTTATAGCTGTTTTTAGCGATATCAGCTTTATTGATACACGCGATGTTGAGATTTACTGTTTTACGCTGGCCATGTTGTTCGCATTTTTTTGTTTCCTGATGGTAGAAATGGCCGTGGTTTTTTTGGTTTCTTCCCAGGGTTCTTATTTTAAAAAGCAACGGTTTTATATCAATTGGATCGGGCCAAAAGCTTCTTTTCATCAGTACTATGTTTTGTCGTTGGTTTTAAATATTGCAATTGTGCTGCTGCTCAACTTTGCATTTAAAGTTTCCACTTTTGCCGAATTTTTTTTCATGCTTTTGTTTTCGGCCACAGCCGCGCTTGCTTTTTTAATGTGCCTTTTTGCCAACCGTTATCGAAAAGAAAATGAGGAAGTACTTTTCAGGATTAAAAAAAAGACGGTTTGGGTTTTGCTGGCCTTTATCGGGCTGATTAATGTTATGGCTGTTTTTATACTCGATCATACTATAAAATTTATTGCCTTTGAAGTTGTTATCTTGTTGCTGGCCGCGGCACTGTTTGTTTTTTGGGAAAATTGGACCAGTAAAACAGCCGAAGCAAAAGCCCAAAAAGTTAAAAGCCCTTACAGGATGTTTTGGGACTATAAGCACAGCTTTACGCTGATGGTTCTTACCCGGCTTATCATCACCAGCGGAATCCCTGTTGTGCTTTTTTATGTAATGGCTTATAACTATGAACAAAACTTGTTGATCCGTTACCGGCAATATGATTTTGCCAAGAAGTTGATAGAAAAAGAACCACGCAACAGTAAAAGTTATTTAAATGATGTTGAAAATGGCAGCCGGGGTATTTACACGGACAACTCCTGGATCGGTTCGATTTCCAAATCAACAAAAACCGATACCGTCAATACATCCTGTTCCGAAGAAAACTTAACGGTCAGTCTGTTAAAGTCTTTTCACTTCTACCGGGATTCCTCGGCCATCCGGGAAAATCATCTTTACCAATCCGCTGCGGTAGACTCAAGCCTTTTTTATAACCAGTTATACAAAGGCCCTTTAAACGATACCGTTAGCACGAAAACGCTTTTGCAAAACCCTTACGGAAGCGATTACCTGAAAGTAGAATCTAAAAGCTTAAATTATCGTTTGCCTTCCTTGTTCAATCGCGGCGAATTGCCTTTTTGGGTATTGATGCTTTTTTTACTGCTTGTTTTTTATGGTTTGATCTTGAACATCATCGAAAAACTGTTTGCGTTGAATTTGCCTGTTACAGATGTTTGGGGAGCGATAGACAGAGAAGTTTTACTTTGTAAAGATTTGAACAAAATGCTGATGGTGATCGGTTTGCCCGGTTCTAATAAATTAAATTATATCAAGGAAAAAATCAGCAATAAAGAATTGAAACAGGACGATGGCAGCGATTATGTTTACAACCCAAATCAACCCGAAAAAAGCAACGTTTTGCTGCTCGACCTGATCGAAATACCGGACGACATAACAAACCTTGCTTCCGAAGACAACCTCCGTTGGCAAGAAACCGAAAAAGCCGTTTTTTCAAAAGATTATAAACTGGTTCTGATCAACCATTTTGAATACAATATCAAAAATGAAACAACCAACCGTATTAAATTAAATTTGTTGGAAAGGTTGATGGTGATAAACAAATGCAAGATCATCATTTTGTCAACCATTCATCCAACTGCTTTTTTAGATTCGATCAATGCACAGGCAGAACAAGCTTTGGCCAACGCTTCAACAACCGCAACAGGCAAAACATCAATACAAGATTTGGAACGCTGGCATATTTTGCTGGGAAATTACCGGTTGTTGATCCACAAAATCGAACACCATAATTTTGATGATGTTACTGAAGCTAAATCCTGGAAAAAAACTATTTTAAAGGAAATGCAGTACACCCATTTTTTGCACCGTATGCAAAGCGCGGCAATCAAAGCATCGGGCACAATTAGCAACAATCAAACTGCGGGCAGCATTAATTCGCTTGCTTTTAAGCTACAAGTTACGGCGCATTATTTTTACATGTACATCTGGCAATCGCTCACTAAAGAAGAAAAGTTTCTATTGTACGACTTGGCCGAGGATGGTTTGGTAAACAGTTTCGACAGTTATAATTTAAGTATGCTTGTTAATAAAGGCGTTATTATTCGGGATGATACCACTTTAAAATTGTTTAACCGTGGTTTCCGAAACTTTATACTCACGGCAATTGGCAATACCGAAGCCATGAAAATCAAAAACCAGATGGAAGACAATGGCAATTGGCGCAAATTAAAAACGCCGCTTATAGTCGTCATCTTTGCTATTTTGGCTTTCCTGCTTACTTCGCAACAGGAAGCGTATTCCAAACTGATTGCTTATGTAAGCGCATTTGCAGCGGGTATTCCAACCTTGATAAAACTGCTTTCGATGTTTGGCAATAATGGTGCGCAAAAGAGCGGTTAGAAAAGATAGTTTGTGGTCGTATTAAATTTTTTATGAAAGCACAACGGACGCATTTAAACAAAGAAGCACCTGCTTTTTCAAACAGATGCTTCTTTTATGCACATAAAATTAAAATACTTTAGCTGAAAGAAGGATGGTCAATATCCGGGTCTTCGCCTTGTGCGCCTTCGCCGCCAATTTTAGATTTTACGGCATCAACCGCTTTATCTGCTAAATTTGTAATCGCTTCTTTGCCTTGTTGTGCTTTATCGGCCACGGTAGTCCCCAAATCTTGCAACGAACTGCCCAAATTGTTTCTGGTTTCGGTCCCAGCTTCCGGCGCAAACAAAACACCTAATGCGGCGCCTAAAACCAAACCGCCAATTAAAGCAATGGCTACCGATGCAGCATTGTTATTGGAGCAAGCTTCTTTTTCAGCAGCTTGTTTTGCATGTTTAGCATAACTTTTGGCATCTCCTGCATAGTCTTTAGCATGGCTTTTTGCGTAATCTGCATAGTCTTTTGCATGGTCTTTAGCATATTCTTTTGCCTGTTCTGCGTACGCTTTCGTTTTTTTCAACAAATCTTTTTTGATACTCATAGCTTTGTGTTTTTTGTTCTAACAACGGTAACAATTTTAAGTTTAAGGCTTTTTGTACTTTTAAGAAAATGACAAGGATCATTTGTATCTGTTGGAATTTTGTTAAAATTATAGCCAATTACGCTTGCTGCCATTAAAAATTTATCTGATCTTGAACCAAACTTATGATGCCATCTGAAATTCATATTAACCATTTGCCGGGTTTAACATGGCAAACAACAGCATTTGAAAGTTCACTTAACCCTGAAAAGGCTGACATTTGGCGGATTAAGATCACTGATTTTATACCTTATTTAGCAATTTTACAACCATTGCTTTTACCGCAGGAAATAGAAAAAGTTTTTCGATATAAACAGGAAAGCGACCAGCATCGTTCCCTGATTGGCAAAGCAGTTTTACGGATTCTATTAAGCAACTATTTAAATGTTGACCCAAAAGCAGTTCAATTCAAATCTGCCAAAAACAAAAAACCTGAATTAGAAAACAACTTTGGGCGAAACTTGCATTTCAATATTTCTCATTCCGGCAACTGGGTTTTAATTGCAATTGCAGCTACCGAAGTTGGGATTGATGTTGAAGAAATGAATGCTTCTTTTACCTACCAAAATTTGTTGTCGTTCAGTTTCAATCTGCAGGAAATTGATTTTATAGAAAAATCCGATTTGCCGTACCAAACTTTTTACCAGTTGTGGACGCGCAAAGAAAGCCTGCTCAAAGCAACCGGAAAAGGTTTGGTGGACGAACTTTCGCTCGTTCCTTCATTAACCGGTGTTCATCAAAACCCAACCGAAATCATTGGTTCTGCCGAAAGCTGGCAGGTTTTAAGTTTTCCGGTTGATGAAAATTATGTTGGAAGCGTTGCTTTTATGCCGGTAAAAACAGTATTGGCTTTTTTTGATTTTAAACTTTGATCACCAATTGCGCTGTGTTCCTGCTTAATTGTTCCAGCAAAATTGTTTTTCCTGCGGAGAGTTCTTGGAGCAAAGGCGTTTCGTAATGTCGAACCGTCAGCAATTCAACTTCCAAATTGTACCTGAATTTAAAATCCTGTTTCAGTTTTTGCTGCAATTGTTTAAATCGCGCAGCTTCAAAATCAACACAAAAAGTAAAACTTAAAGCGGAATTTTGCATCAAGTTCACTTTAAAATGAAAACCGGCCAGCGTTTTAAAAATTTCGCTTAAATGGTTTTCGGTGATAAAAGCATGGTCTTTGGAAGAAACCGAAACCAAAACCTGGTTTGTTTTGACGATGATTACCGGAACTTTTACCAGAAATTCTTCTGCATTAATCACCGTTCCACTTTCTTTCGGCGTTAAAAAAGGCTTTACAAAAAGCGGAATGCCGGCGTTTTGCAGCGGCTGGATGGTTTTTGGGTGGATGATACTTGCACCGTAATAAGACATTTCTACCGCTTCGGAATAGGGCAATTGCTCAAACTTCAGCACGTTTTCAAACCGTTTCGGGTCGGCATTAAAAACGCCGGCCACATCTTTCCAAATCGTAACCGAAGGCGCGTTCAGGCAGGAAGCAAAAATGGCGGCCGTATAATCAGAACCTTCGCGGCCCAAAGTGGTGGTATAGTTTTCGGAAGTCCCGCCCAAAAAACCTTGCGTAACCAGCACTTCGTTTTGCAGCAATTGCGGAACGGTTTCGCTGATATTTTTTCGGGTCAATTCCCAATCTACAAGTCCTTCCCGGTAAGTATTGTCCGTTTGGATCAATCCGCGTGCATCCAACCAACGACTTTTAACACCAGTTTGGTTTAGGTAAGCCGTTACAATCCGAGAAGAAACCAACTCGCCGATAGAAACAATTTGATCGTAAATAAAATGCGGGTCATCGTGCGGCTCTTCTTCAATCAGCCAGTCAATTTCCACAAACGTGTTTTCAACTTCATCAAAAACCGGGTTTGATGGCGCAAAAAGTTCGGCCATAATTTGATGGTGAAAGGTTTTTATGCCGGTAAAAACAGCATGTACTTCATCTGTTTTGTTGATGTAAGCAGCCGTTAGTTTTTCCAACGCATTCGTAGTTTTGCCCATCGCCGAAACCACGATCAGCAATTCTTCTTTCTGATAATTTTGGACGATTAAAGATAAATTTTTGATCGCTGCCGCATCTTTCACCGATGCGCCGCCAAATTTGAAAACCTGCATACTGTTTTTATCGGTTAAATTTTGGTGTTATCTCGTTTGTCATGCTGAACTTGTTTCAGCATTCCACAAGCAAAGTTTAAAATTTAGTTTTGTCAATTACTTTTCAAGTGAGATCCTGAAACAAGTTCAAGATGACAAATCAAAATCCGAAAACTGCTCTTTAGAAAGCGAAACATTGATCCAACTTGGATCAAAAGAAGCGTTCAGTTTTTTGTAAAAGCCGATGGCCGGTTCGTTCCAATCCAAAACCTGCCAAAGCATCCCGCTGAAACCTTGATGCAATGCTTCTTTTATCAGTGTTTTTATCAGCAACATCCCGATTCCTTTGCCGCGGTAAGCTTCGGTTATGATTAAATCTTCCAAATACATGCGGCAGCCTTTCCAGGTAGAATAACGGATGTAATACAGCGTAAAGCCAACGATAAAACCATCAACTTCGGCCACAAAAGCTTTCCAAACGGGTTTTGTGCCGAAGCCGGCATCTTCAAATTCTTCTAAAGTTACCGTTACTTCTTCGGGTGCTTTTTCAAACAAAGCCAGTTCTTTAATCAATTCAAGTAGGCGCGGACAATCGCTTTTTACAGCTTCTCGTATCAATAAATTCATCTGTGTTAATTGTTTTTCCAATGCGGGATCAAACGTTGCCCGAAAATCAAACTGCCAACCCGGATCATCGTGCTGCCTTCTTCAATCGCAATTTTATAATCGGCCGACATGCCCATCGAAAGTTCTTTAAAAGATTCTTCTTTGCGGAAAAAGCTGGTTTTTATGCCGTCAAAAAAAGTATGCAGTTCGTAAAACTCTTCCTTTAATTGTTTTTCATTATCGGTGTTTGTGGCAATTCCCATCAAACCAACAATTCGCACGTTTTTTAAAGCCGCAAATTCTTCGGAACGCAGCAGTTCAATTGCTTCATCAAAACCTAAACCGAATTTGGTTTCTTCGTCGGCAATATAAATCTGAAGCAAACAATCAATCACGCGTTTGTTTTTTGCGGCCTGTTTATCAATCTCCTGCAACAACTTTAAACTATCAACCGAATGGATCAGGCTGATAAAAGAAGCAATGTATTTTACTTTGTTGGTTTGCAAATGGCCGATCAAATGCCACTCGATATCTTTGGGCAGTTTTTCCTGTTTTTCTACCATTTCCTGCACGTTGTTCTCGCCAAAAACACGCTGCCCAGCGTCATAAGCTTCCTGCAAAACCTCAACCGGTTTGGTTTTCGAAACCGCGATCAGCTTCACATTATCGTCGCCGGTTTCTTTTTTTAAGTTTTTGATGTTATCTGCAATGCTCATTAATCCGTAATTTTGAATGAAATTGTTGCAAAACTACATAATGCGATTTTATAAAATCCTGTTTTCTTTCATCGTGCTGTTTTTAGGTGCCTGTAATAAAGATAACGCGCCCGCTAATTTGATCGGGAAAGAAAAATTTGTTCCGCTGATGGTTGATGTCCATTTGGCCGATGGTTATCTGGGCGCAGGCACACAGATTCCGGACAGTTTAAGTTACCGCGGCAATGGTTTGTACATGGCCATTTTTAAAAGGTACGGCGTGGATTCGGCGCAGTTTAGAAAAAGCTTTCAATATTATTCTTACCATTTGAACGATATGAACGACATCTACAAAGAAGTGGTTGCGCGTTTAAAGGCCAAAAACGATTCGCTTGTGAAATTGCAGGCCGCCGAAGAAATGCGCAAAACCAAATTGCGGATGGATTCTACCGCCAAAACAGCCAAAAAAGACTCGGTTAAAAGAAGCATCAAACAGGATTCGATAAAAAAATCAAAAGCGAAAAAAGTTGCAGCAAGGTAATGCAAAACAGAAAGAATACGGAATGATTTACCCCAAAAATAGCGAAGATAAACTGGGTTTTACCGAGATCAAACAACTGATTAAAGCCAAATGCCTGAGTGTGATGGGCCAGGAAATGGTGGACAAGATCCAGGTGATGAACAACTTCGACCAGATACAGAAGTTTTTACGGCAGACTTCGGAGTTCAAAAACATCCTGACCAACGATACGGCGTTGCCGATCAGCAATTTTCACGACATTAAAACACTGGCAAAAAAAGCACGGGTGGAAGGCACTTTTTTATCGGAAGATGAATTTTTCCAAGTGCAGCAATCGTTGACAACGGTTTTTGCCGTTCTGGCTTATTTTAACGAGCGCGCCGGTTTGTACCCAAATTTGGAAGCTTTGTTTGAACATTTGCCTATCGAAAAAAATATTTTAAAAGCGATAGACCGCGTGCTGGACCCGAAAGGAAAAGTGCGGCCAAATGCTTCGCGCGAGTTGCAGGAAATTACGGCGGGAATTGCGCAGGCCGAACAAGCAGCGCGAAAAACTATCGAACAGATTTTTAAAAATGCAGGCAACAATGGCTGGACGGCAGATGGTTCTTTAACCATTCGCGATGGCCGTTTGTGTATTCCGTTGCTGTCGGAAAATAAACGCAAGTTAAAAGGGTTTATCCACGACGAATCTTCTTCCGGCCAAACGGTTTATGTAGAACCGGAAGAAGTTTTTATGCTGAACAACCGCGTTCGGGATTTGGAATTTGACCGGCGGCGGGAAATCATCAAGATTTTGACCGGACTAACGGATGAACTTCGGCCTTACGTTCCCATTTTGATTTCTTACCACGGCCTGCTCACTAAGTTGGATTTTGTACGGGCAAAAGCTTTGTTTGCTTTGGATATTGAAGCAGAAATGCCAATCCTGGTTTCCGAAATGCGCATTAATTTGATCAATGCCAGCCATCCTTTGCTTCTTTTATCGTACAAAAAAGAGCAAAAAAGCGTGGTTTCGCTCAATATTAAAATTGACGAAACGGATAGGATTATTGTGGTTTCGGGTCCGAATGCCGGCGGAAAATCGGTCTGTATGAAAACCGTCGGTTTGCTGCAACTGATGGTGCAGGCCGGTTTGCTGATTCCTGCTTCGGAACAAAGTGAAATCGGTGTTTTCCGGCAGATTTTTGCAGATATTGGCGATGACCAATCTATCGAAAGCGATTTGAGCACGTACAGCGCGCACCTGTCCAAAATGAAATATTTTGTGGAGATGGCCGACAGCAAAACGTTGATTTTAATTGACGAGTTTGGAACCGGAACCGATCCGCAATTTGGCGGCCCGATTGCAGAAGCAGTTTTAGAATCCCTCAACCAAAAACGGACGAAAGGCGTCATCACCACGCATTATTCCAACTTAAAATTGTTTGCCAGCAACACGCCGGGCTTGGAAAATGCTTCGATGTTGTTTGATAACTTGCAATTACGGCCTTTGTATATTCTGGAGGTTGGCAAACCCGGAAGTTCGTACGCGTTTGAAATTGCGCAGAAAATTGGTTTGCCGCGAAATGTGATTGATGCGGCGAAAAACAAAATCGGCGTAAACCAGAAAAAAGTAGATACGTTGCTGATTGACTTGGAACGCGACAAAAAAGAAGTTTTGGATGCCAAACTGAACCTGCAAAAGCAGGAGCGGAGGGCCAATGTTTTGCTTCGGGAAAATGAAGAATTGAAAAATTACCTGGAAGAAAACAAAAAAGCCTTGCTGCGCGAAGCAAAAATCCAGGCGAAAACAATTATCCAGGATGCCAATAAGTTGGTTGAAAACACGATTGCCGAAATAAAAAGCAGCAACGCCGATAAAGAAACCACGCGAAACCTGCGCGAAAACCTGAACCACGAACTACAGAAAAATACGGTTAAACCTGAAATTGTACCGGTAAAAGAAGCACCCGAAATTGAAGTTGGCGATTGGGTGAAACTGAACGATTCGGAAACGATGGGCCAGGTGATGGAGCTGGCGCGCGACAACGTGATTATTGCCATCGGCGATTTGCGCACGGTTGCCAAGCGAAAAAAAGTGCACAAAGTAAGTAGGAAAGAAGTGCCGAAAGAAATCCGACGTTCTTACAATTCGGCTTTAAATGATACGGCAAGTTTTAGTCCGGAGATTGACGTACGCGGCAAACGCGGCGAAGAAACGTTGTACGAAATCGAAAAATATTTAGACCGCGCGATTATGATGGGCGTGGGATCTTTAAAAATCATCCACGGAAAAGGCGACGGTATTTTGCGGAAACTGATCCGCGATTACCTGAAAAAATACAGCGAAGTAAGCCACGTGGAAGACGAACACGCCGACCGCGGCGGCGACGGAATTACTTATGTTTATTTGAAATAAAAATTTCAAAGTTTCACAAGCAATGCTTCTTTTACCACCCTAAATTTGGTGTGGTAAAAGAAGCATTTATAATTTAAATCTTTTTACAATTATCTTTTCATTAAAAACCTAAAATAGCAAACAGCCGTATCTTGGAAAAAACTTTTGATTGATTGCGATTTTTACAATTTGGAAAAGCTGTTGTAATTTGTATATTCGTAAAATATTATATTTGTCAATACACAGAAAATCAAGGACATAAATTTTATAATTGTATTTTTCAGTTAAGCATTCTTCATGCAAATCTTAATTTTCAGTACAGTTTTTTATCCTTTGCGTGGCGGTATTGAAAACCTCACACTAAATCTTTGTACAGAATTTATTGAAAAAGGCCACCAGGTTAAAGTGATTACTTACCAAAAGCAAAGCAAGCCCATACAAAATATTGAGGTTTATTATGCACCGGGAATTTTAAAAACTTGGCAATTATTTTTGTGGTGCAACGTGTATTACATGCCTAATATTTCTTTAAAAGGTGTTTGGCCGATGCTCATTAATCCGCGTAAAAAATGGGTTATTTCTTTTAATGATTTCTCGCTTACCCATCAAAAAGATCCTTTTTCGCTTTTTAAATTGTTTTTGATCAAATTGACTTCGGCCAATATTGCAGTCAGTAAAAGTGTGGCTAAATCTTTAGGCACCCCTTCAAAAGTGATTTACAATTGTTACAACGATGCTGTTTTTAAGGTAGAAAGTACCGCAGAAAGAACGCTTGATTTTGTTTTTGTCGGCCGCTTGGTTTCTCAAAAAGGATGTGATGTGTTGATAAAAGCTTGCGCTGGTTTGCCTAAACCTTTTACATTAACGATTATCGGCGACGGATTGGAAATGGAAGCTATGAAAGCCTTGGTAAATCAATTGAACCTTTCAGTGCAAATTACTTTTACCGGGACGTTGCAGAGTGTACAGATTGCAGCTGTATTGAACCAGCACAAAACATTGGTGATCCCATCACGAGGAAAAGAAGGTTTTGGCATTGTCGCTTTGGAAGGTTTGGCTTGCAATTGCCGCGTTATTGCAGCAAGTGCCGGCGGTTTAACAGAAGCCGTTGGCCAATTTGGACGAATGTTTAAACCAGGCGATGTGCAACAATTAAACCTGTTGCTAAAAGAAGCATTATTAAACATCAATCAGCCAAATTACAGCCAGGAAGAATTAGCCAAGTATTTAAGCCATTACAAAACAGCAGTGGTTGCTCAACAATATCTATCCGTTTTTGAGTAAATCTAATATAATTCGATACCCGCAATTTCCCCAAATTGTGGAATTAAACCCATCCTAAAAAGTTCTATTTCCCCCAAAATCCCCTATAACATTCATTTGCTGATTTTTCAAAAATAATACAGGCTGTTTTACCTTAATTTTTCTTATTGCAGTAATAACTTGTAGTTTTTCTTTTGATATAAGTTTTTCTTTTTCTAAGAAAGCAGCTGTTCTTGAAAGGATAGCAATTGTATTTCTTTTTCCTTTTATAAAAATGAATCTTGCATTTTTAATCATGCTTCTTTTATAGGTGCTTTTTGTAGAGGCCTGTTCCCAAGTTTGTGTTTCGGTTGGCATTTTTATTGGCTAAGCGTAATCGAATCATACTACAAAAAATTTAAGAAACAATCATCATGAAAATCTTGATCTTTAGCACTGTCTTTTATCCTTTACGTGGCGGCATCGAAAACCTGACATTGAATTTGACTCAGGAATTTATTGAAAAAGGCCACGAGGTTAAAGTAATTGCACAACAAAAACAGCGTGCATATTTGGAAGGTATTGATGTTTACTACGAAGCAAATGCGTTAGAAATAGCGAAATTGTTTGCCTGGTGCGATGTCTATTATATGCCAAACATCTCGCTAAAAGGCATCTGGCCACTTTTAATGAATCCGCGTAAAAATTGGGTTATTTCTCAAAATGATTTTTCGTTAACCAACAAAACCAATTTTCTTTCACTTTTAAAATTGTTGATGATTAAATTTTCCACAAAAAATATTGCTGTTAGTAAAAGTATTGCCGATTCGTTGCGTACAAAATCAGAAGTGGTTTACAATTGTTATGACAATGCTGTTTTTAAACATATAAATCTGGTGGAAAGAACACATGATTTTGTTTTTGTTGGGCGGTTGGTTACACAAAAAGGTTGTGATACATTGATCAAAGCTTGCCGCAATTTGCCTAAACCTTTTAAAGTAACTATCGTTGGCGATGGGCCGGAATTGGAGAATTTGAAAACCCTGACTGCAAGTTTGAATTTAACCAAACAAATTGCCTTTGTTGGAACCAAAAGCAGCGAAGAAATTGTAGAAATATTAAACAGACATAAAACGATGGTTATCCCATCCAACGGAAAAGAAGGTTTTGGAATTGTGGCTTTAGAAGGCCTGGCTTGCGGCTGTCGGGTTATTGCAGCAAATGCAGGCGGTTTATCAGAAGCTGTTGGCAGCTTTGGCAGGTTGTTTCAATCAGAAAATGTATTGCAATTAAACCAGTTGCTAAAAGAAGCATTGCTAAATACAAACCAACCCAATCACAGCCAGGAAGAACTAAAAGAATATTTAAGTAATTTTGACAAGCAGGCTGTTGCAAAAAAATATTTATCTATTTTTGATAAAGCAGCGTAAAAGCAAGAAAAGTTATTTTAATTTAGACTTAGCCCTTTTCCATTTGTATCAGCAAAACTCTTTCAACGGAACAGATCTTCCTGCAAAAACCCTCTGCCTCACTTTTGATGACGGGCCAGGAAGCCACACCCTTGCCATTGCCCGTTTTTTATTTGAACACCATATCCAGGCAACATTTTTTGTGGTAGGAAAATATGCATTCTATCACCCGGAAATTTTGAAAGAACTGAAGGAAATGGGCCATTTGATTGGAAACCATACTTATGAACACCCCGACTTGCCTTATTATGTTTCGGTCAATGGTGACATCATTGACCAGGTTTTAAGGACAGACGCCGTTATCAAACCTTTTGTAGATAGTGATCGGGTTTACTTTAGGGCACCGTATGGAAAATGGTCGGCAGAAGTAGCACAGGAACTAAACCAAAGTATTTTAACGGCAAGCCATATCGGCCCGGTTTATTGGGAAATTGCCGGGATTGATTGTTATTACTGGCAAAACAATTGGCCGGTAAAAGATGCGGCAGACCGTTATTTGTCTGATATTGAACATAATGAACAGCGCGGCATTGTGGTTTTTCATGATGAAATTGCGGATATGGATGTGGTAAAACCGCACAACAAAACATTGGATCTGCTGAAAATCCTAATCCCGCAGTTGCTGGGGCAAGGTTACGAATTTGTACGTTTGGATGAAATTGTGCCGATAAAAACAGCATCGTTGCAAGAACCAAAATTTACGCTGCGCATCGGTAAAGAAAAATATGTTTGCCTTAACAATAAGACTGATTTATTTGCCAACGGAAAGCCTGGCAACCCGCATAATTTGTTTACATTAAAAGATTTAGGTTATGGCAAATTTGCTTTTCGGGCAGCAAATAATTTTTATCTAAGTTCTGCCGAAAACGAAATTAAAGCAAAGCATTTCGAAATTAACGAAACTGAAAAGTTTGATATAATCCCGGTTGATAAAAACAGTATCATGCTGCGTTGTTATGATGGAAGTTATCTTACTTTAGAAAAAGGAAAACTTACCCGAAATGCTCCTTTTATGCGGCAGGCAGCAATTTTTAGTTATGCAAATCACAATTTTACAATAAATAATAACATCTCCCGGAAACAAAAACTTTTGCTGTTTAAAAAACAATTGTTATTTATAAAATCCAAGTTGCAGCAAAAACTTAACTTTTAAACTTGAGGTACTTTTTCCACATTGCTTATCTTGGAACCAATTACAGCGGCTGGCAAAAACATGCCGGCACAACAACAGTGCAGCAAGTACTGGAAGACAAGTTAGCGCAGGTTTTAAAAATACCAATTTCGATAAATGGTTGCGGCCGTACCGATGCAGGCGTGCATGCAAGCCAGTTCTTTTTTCATGCTGATTTAGCTATAATTGATGTTGAAGAATTGCTTTTCCGTCTAAACAAAGCCCTGCCTGCCGATATTGCTATTTTTAATATCATCCAAGTGGAGGCAAAGCAACATGCCCGTTTTGATGCTTATCTACGGACTTACAATTACCATATCCATACTTATAAAAACCCTTTTATAAGCAGCACAAGCTCTTTTTACCAGTTAAAAAATCTCAACTTAGAACAAATGGACAAAACTTTGCAGTTGTTGCTTGTGCACCAGGATTACCGTGCTTTTTGTACAACTCCTGCAAAATACGAACATACCATTTGCAATATAAGTTCGGTAAGTTTAATTGTTGATGACGATGAAAAACATATCCGTATCCAAGTTTCGGCCAACCGTTTTTTAAGTAAAATGATCAGGATAATTGTAGGAAAACTACTCAAGATCGGAACCGGAAAAATGAGCGTTGATGAATTTGAACATCACCTCATCAGCAAAGAAACACCTGCAATTTTAGATTTGGCTTATCCGCAAGGTTTGCATCTTTCTAAAGTTGCTTATCCTTTTTTAGATTTACCTAATCAAGGTTTTGAGGCGAAAGGTTGAAAGGTAAAAGGTTGTGAGGTGTAAGGCAAAAGGTTGAGGTTGGCACCAACTTTTATGCCATAAAAGAAGCATCAACTTATATCCAAGTTAAATCAAACTTTGAATACAATTTCTTTTACCGTTACATCCAATTCTGAAGCGCTTTGCTTTAACATTGCAACAATGGCGTTGTTGGCCGATGTTTCTTCTGTGGTTTCCAGCATTTCTACCAAACCAATGATATTTGCCAGCGGCCGCCGTACCATATGTGATTGACTGTAAGCAATTTCTTCCAGTGTTTTTTCTTTGGAAGAGATGATATAGCTGGCTTCGGATAAACTGTTGTTCAGATTTTCTACGGCCAATTTTTGCTGCATCACATGTTCGTGTACGTTGGTGCATGATCCAAACCACATTTCAATTTGATCATTGGGATTTTTATACGGAACGGCACGAATCAAAAACCATTCGAAATTGCCCGAATGCTTTTTAAGCAAAACTTCCGCTTCAAATTTCTCTCCGTTTTTTACAGCTTCAACCCAAAGTTTAAATATTTCTTTCCGATGTTGCGGATGAAACAATTGTATCAAAGCAGATTTTTTCGAACTTACATTTGCATGTTTAAAATATTCAAAGAAACGCTCGTTCATAAAATTGATGTTCCCGTTGGCCAAGGCAGTCCAGATAATTTCGGGGATAATGTTGGAAAGCGATTCAAAACGTTTCCGTTCTTCTTCTGCCAATTGTTTCGACCTTAAAAGCTCGGATTCATATTTTTTACGGTCTGTAATTTTAAGGACAGTTGCATGTATGGCTATCGTTTTTCCATCGTCTCCTTTGATGATTATAGCGTTGACCAAACTTGGAAAAGCGGTGTCGTTTTTTAAATCAATATCAAAGTTAATTTCATTGATAAAACCTTGGCGGTTAAGCAAAGGCAAAGCAACCATTTGGTAATAAAGCTTGCCGCCAACACTTAAAATATCATGGAACTTCTTTTGCCCAACAATTTCTTCACAACTTAATCCAATCCAATTTAACAAAGTTTTATTAACGCGAAAAATGTTTCCGTCAGGAGAAAAAGACACAATTCCGCAAGGCGAATTTTCATACAAAAATTCTGTACTTGTTAATAAATCCTGCTGGTTTGGATGTAATGGCTCCACTACTTTATTACTAAAACTTTCAATTTTGGATATAATCTTTTATGGCTTTGATTACTTTTTCCGGCGAACTTAGATGCGGACAATGGCCACTTGTATATAATTCTAAGTAAGTGTTTCCGGGCGTATTTTTTTGAATGTATTGTCCGGCTGTTTCCGGCGCCATCACATCATCCATACATTGCAAAGTTAAACTTGGGACAGTTAAAAAAGGTAGTTTTGCGCGATGGTCGGAAAGCAAAGTTACGCGTGCAAAATTTTGAGAAACGGCCGGGTCAACTGCACAAAAACTATCGGTCAGCTCGTTTTGTTTTTCTATTGTGTTTTTTTCGCCCATAATTGCAGGTGCCATCATTTGAGAAAAACCTAAATAATTATGGTCCAACATTTCAAACAACGCATCCAAATCACTTCTTTCCAACCCGCCGATATAATCGCCATCGTTTAAATAGCGTGCAGACGGGCCAAGAAAAACCAATTTTTCAAAATACTCCGGTTTTTCCAACGCTGCCAGCAACCCGATCATACTGCTTACAGAATGGCCAACATAAATAACCTGGTTCAGTTGCAAAGCTTTACAAATGTCTAACACATCTTGTGCAAAGCCTCTTAAAGAATTGTACAGTTCGGGCTTATAAGCGGAATGATCAGAATTTCCTGTTCCGACATAATCAAAAAGAATAACTTTGTAATCATCGGTAAAAGCATCAAAAACATATCGCCAGGCGGTTTGGTCGCCCCCGAAACCATGGGCAAATAAAATAACCTTTTCGCCGTTTCCAAAGATTTTTACATTGTTCCTTTTTATAATATCGGTCATTTGGCTTTTATGGTTTTGGGCTTTTTATACGTTTAGGTTTTTGTAAAGGTTCAATATCGTTGCACACTTAATCAATTGTTTGCGTTCATCCCGGCTTGTTTTTCAATGCTTCTTTTATGCCATAAAAATTAGGCTTTTTTGTTTTTGGCTAAAGCCGTTTTTGTTCTTCCTTTGTCCACGGCCTGAAGGCTCGTGGCAATTAATCAAACCAGCACACACCAATTTTTAGGTGATAAAAGAAGCATCAAAAAGCGGAAGCCTGAAGCAGCAAATTATCAGTAAAGCAGTTTGAAAAATATGGCGCATAAAAAAAGCCGATAAAAAAATATCAGCTTTTAAAATCCAATCCTGCAAAAAACAACTGCTTATTCGGCAATGATCTTTGTTTCTACATTTCCGCGTGTTGCTTTTGAGTACGGGCAACCTTTGTGCGCCGCATCGGCCAGCTTTTGCGCTTTTTCCAAGTCAACGCCTGGAATATGAACATGCAGTTCGGCCGACAAAACATAAGAAGCGGCACTTTCCTGGTTAAAACTAACGTGTACATCTACCGTTGCTTCGCTTACGTCCACATTATCTCGTTTTCCCACAGAACCCAAAGCGCCCAAATAGCAGCTTCCCCAGGCAGCGGCAAAAAGCAGTTCGGGGTTGGCGTAACCTGCTTCGCCGCCCATTTCTGCCGGCATTTTCAATTGTAAATCAATCACACCATCGGCTGATTTTACGGTGCCTTCGCGGCCACCTTTTGCTGTAACTACAGCAGTATATAATGTTTCCATTTTCTATGTATTTGCCCAACTAACGCTATGTTTAAAACTTTTGTTTGATTTGAGCGAAACTAAATACTAAAATAATTAGTATATTAGCGGTATGAACGATGAACGGATCAGGGAAAAGCTTTCCATTTTAGCAGACGCGGCCAAGTACGATGTTTCCTGCGCCTCGAGTGGCAGCAAGCGCAAAAACCACAATAAAGGTTTGGGCGATGCCAGCAACGGCATTTGCCACACTTATACCGAGGACGGAAGGTGCGTTTCGCTGCTGAAAATTTTGCTCACCAACCATTGCATTTTTGATTGCGCTTATTGTGTTTCGCGTAAAAGCAACGACATCAAACGTGCTGCTTTTACCGTGCAGGAAGTGGTGGATTTGACGATGAACTTTTACCGGCGCAATTACATCGAAGGTTTGTTTTTGAGTTCCGGGATTTTTAAAGATGCCGACTTTACGATGGAAAGGCTGGTGCGTATCGCCAAAAAACTGCGCACGGAACATAAGTTTAACGGCTACATCCATCTCAAATCTATTCCCGGCGCAAGCGATGAACTGATGCGCGAAGCCGGATTGTACGCCGATCGTTTGAGCGTAAACCTGGAACTGCCAACGGAAGCCGGATTAAAATTGCTGGCACCGGACAAAAACCAAAAGGACATGATCAAGCCGATGAATTTCATCAAAAACGAGATCATCCTTCGCCAGGAAGAAAAAACACTGTTTAAAAAAGCACCGCTGTTTGCGCCGGCCGGACAAAGTACGCAAATGGTGATTGGCGCCACGCCGGAAAACGACCGGCAGATTTTGTACACGGCCAATCATTTTTACAATTCCTTCAACTTAAAACGGGTTTATTATTCGGGCTACGTGCCGGTGAGCAACGATAACCGGCTGCCGGGTTTAAGTTCGGCCGTGCCGATGGTGCGCGAAAACCGTTTGTACCAGGCCGATTGGCTGATGCGTTTTTACGGTTTTAACGTGCGTGAAATTGTGGACCAAAACAACCCGCATTTGGATTTGGATATTGATCCGAAATTGAGTTGGGCGATCCGAAACTTGCAGCATTTTCCTATTGATATTAATAAAGCCGATTTGCAATTGATTGTTCGCGTGCCGGGGATTGGTGTAGAATCGGCCAAAAAAATTGTAAGCGGGCGCAAGTTTGGCAAACTCAATTGGGAACATTTAAAAGCGATGGGCATCGCCGTAAACCGCGCCCGATATTTTATTGTTTGCAACAGTCAGGATTTTGAGCGGCGCGAACTTTCGGGCACCAAGATCAAACAATTTATTTTGGCCGAATCGCAAAGCAAATACCTCAAACAAAAACCCAACCAGCTCAGCCTTTTTTGATATGATCACTTTAATTTACGACGGCACTTTTGAAGGTTTGCTCACCGCGGTTTTCGAAATTTACGAACACAAATTGACCGAAGTAAGCATTTGCCCCGAGCATTTGCTCCAACCCAATTTTTTTGATGCTAAAAGAAGCATTGTGTCCGATACGGTAAAAGCTAACCGCGTTTTAAAAGGCTTGCACCAGCGTTTGGCGGCGGGCGGCGTGCAGCGTTTGTATGCCGCGCATTTGTCGGAAATTGCCGGCGAGGAAGACAATTTGCTCGGTTTTATCCGCTACGCTTTTAGCACGAACGAAACCATTGAACAGGATTTCGGCAACAAATACGTGATGCGGCTTTCGTATGTGTTGAAACTGGTGCGCCGCGAAAAGCACCGGATGGAAGCGTTTGTGCGTTTCCAGAAAATGGCCGACGGTATTTTTTATGCTTCCATCGAACCTGATTTTAATGTTTTGCCGCTGATCTTACAGCATTTTAAACGCCGTTATGCCGATCAGAAATGGATTATTTACGACATCAAACGCGCGTACGGCATTTATTACGATTTGCAGGATGCTGTTTTTATACAGTTAAATTTTGCATCCAGCAAGCAGGATGGGAAAACCCTCATTTCCTCGTATTCCGAAGATGAAACCTTGTACCAGGCGTTGTGGAAAGATTATTTTAAACACGTGAATATCCCGGCACGGAAAAACACCAAACTGCATTTGCAGCACGTGCCGAAACGGTATTGGAAACATTTGACGGAGAAGATTTAGGGGGAATGGTTGTAGGTTGTAAGTTTTAGGGGGATAAAAGAAGCATTAAAAGTATTGGATTGCAAGAAACTGTTTAAGTTTGATTTCAGGAATATATGATGGAAGAAATTCATTGCCGTTGACTTCAGTCAACGGTTGCATAAATTAGAAAGCAGGCTTTAGCCAAAAACTGATTATCTTGATTCGGCTAAAGCCTTTAACGTCCGCTATTGTTCCGTTGGCTAAAGCCAACGGCAATGAAAATATAAATTCAATTCGTTTTTAAACAGTTTCTGAGTGAGTTTTATACCGATAAAAGAAGCATCAGCTTAAAATCACATTTGTAACTTTAGCAATATCCAAACTGATCTTGGAAATAAAACGAAGCTGGTCGTCCAAAAAAGCAATGTCAATTTGTGCCGAATCATAATCCGGTTTTTGGTTTGGGTTTTCAACTTTTGCGGCAATCGTTTCTGCGGAAGAAGCATTTGTTGCAGGTTCTAATTTTTTGACCGTTTCCTGTAAAATCGTTTGCGCGTGGCATACCGCTTTAAATTGTGCCGGTAATGTGATACTGTTTTTATCGGGCAAATTTGCGGCAATGGCTGCAATGGCCGATGAAAGTATATGGTTAAAAACCACAAACTTGTGCAAGTCTTTGGCGTGTTTTTGTTTGCTTTTCGGTTCCGAGATCATCCTTTCAAAAGCCGCGGCGAGATTGCCCGATTGTACGTAAACCTCTTTCCGCGCCAGCTTGTATTCGACCAGGTTTAACGGCGAACCATTAAAACCATTGGCAACGGTTTTCAAATAATTCAAATTGCTGATCAAAACCTTGCCCAACGTTTCGTTCAACTGGTCGGATTCCCAATTGGGGAAAATTACAAATACAGAACTGATGGCCAGTGCCGAACCGATTAAAGTATCCAAAATTCGTTCTTCAGCGGTTTTAACCAGTTCGACGCCCAAAAAATTAAAGGCAATCAACACATATGGCGTCATAAAAATCACGCTGACGATGTAATTCAAACGCAAAAAACTGTAGGTCAACAGCATCAAAAACAGCATAATAATAAATTGTGCGGTTTTGTCGGGGATCAAAAACAAAATAAAAACACCGATTGCGCCGCCAACGATAGTGCCGGTCAGCCTTTCAAAATTGCGCTGCCGGGTAAAGCTGAAACCAGGTTTCAGGATCACGATGATGGTGAGCAAAATCCAATAACTGTGGTGGCCGGTCGCTACTGTTTTTGCCAGGATAAAACCGATACCGCAAACCAATGCCACGCGCAAGGCATGTTTAAAAGTAGCCGAATTAAAGGATAGGTTTTCCAGAAACACGCGCGGCGAATAATCCTGATGGGTAACAAAGCGGGAAAACTCCAGGTTTTGTGCGGGCTTAATCGCCGTTTTTGGATTGAATTGTGTGTAGCCGGCCAGATCAAAAAAACGCTGGATGATGTTACGCATGTTCACCAAAATCTTTTTTAAAACCAAAACACTTTGTTCCGGGTTGGCCAAAACGATCTCATCAATATGAACTTTCAATTGTTCCAATTCCACGTTCAAATCACCGGCAGGTTTGTATTTTTTGTTGGATTGAACGGCAAAACCAACACGGTCCAGCTCATCCGCCATGTGATGTACCAGCTTGGAAACTTCCTCCAAAACACCATAAGGCTGGTACGTTTTCCGCAAACTTTCGTAGTTGTAGTGCGTGTAAGTAATATGGTCGAAAAGGTCAACCAGATCAACAAACGTCAGCAGCAGGATTCGGCTGGTTGGGGTTGATTCTTTAACAATGGCCCGCGTTTTAAACAATAGTTCGCGAACCGCATCCTGGTGCTGGCTTACCGAAATTTGCTGTGAAACCAGGTTTTTATAGTTTTCGTCGATGTTGGTTTTCTCTGCATAAAAATCAGCCTTCACCCTTAAATATTGGGCCACTTCGCCGATACATTCGCCCAAAGCCTGTTGAGCGGCGCGGTATGGCCTGATCTGGAAAAACGTTAAACTTAAAATGGTGTACCAAATTCCGCCGGCCAAAAGCAGTAAGCTGTATTGGAAGACCTGTTGCGGCGCCATACGTTTTTCGATCATAAAAATCATGATCAGCAGGGCGCAAGTACCGATAGAAGAAGCGCGGTTGCCATAAACCGCAAACATGGAAAAGAAAAAGGCAAACAACACAATTTCGGCAAACAGCAAATAAAGGTTTGGCTGGATAAAACCGGTAATCAGCGAAACCAGCAAAATCAACCCGCAGCAAACGAGCATACTGTTGCGCTTGTAAATAACCGGGCCGGGCGCATCAACCACACTTACACACAATGCGCCCAAAGC
>NZ_JBGCVY010000025.1:0-84162 GCF_041088075.1 Mucilaginibacter sp.
TTATGCCTGTAAATTCTGTTTGTGTGTATTCTATCGGTACAAAAGAGACAAAAAACAATAATTGTTTGTGTTAAAAGAAGCATACAAAATAAGTTGACTAAAATTTAAACATGCTCTAAAGAAAACCTTAAATATGATCAGATAAAAAATTTAAACTTTTATAATCGCTCGTTGCGTTATGTAAAACTTTAGTTGAAAGAAAAGTATAAATTTATTACCTACATATTTTTGCAATAACTTAACTTTCATTACGCACTGCTTCTTTTACGAAGGAAAATTAATTAAGATATGATTAAAGATCGGTAACCCTGGACCCTGCCCTTTTAAGATAATTCCTAAAATCGAGCACGATACCGGCAAAAAAGTAAAAAATAAGCGGAAAACCGACTGCCAAAAAAGAAGAATAAATAAAAAAAAGCCTGATTTTGGCTATCGAAATATGAAAACGCTCGCCCAAATAAGTGCAAACACCAAAAGAATGTCTTTCAAAAAAGGTTAAAATACGTTGCAGCATATCAGCTTGTTTTTAAAAGTTTGTTTCCAATCCCGCAGGCCAAACATCGTTTTTTACTGCAATAATGGTTATAAAGTTCGATTATTGCCTGCGAATTTCCGGCTGTTTTCAGTTTTACGCCTGCTTCTATAAAATTACTGATAATAAAATTGTTTTCGCAAGGCAAATTTTCTAATAGTTGCAAGGCGCGTTCGTGGTGCTTTTCTGATCGGTTTTCCTTCGCGTAAGCAAACAAAAAAACGGCAACGGTATTGATCAAAATATTTTCTGCCGAAGACTGTCCCAATTTTTTTGAACTTGATTTGGCTTCTTTTTCAAACTGGTAATGGTTCGTCCAATAGTTGGATGGATTTATGCCGGTAAAAACAGCATTGATACTTTCCGGGTTTTCTGCCTTTAAAATCTCAGCCAGAAAACGGTTTTGTTTGTGCATCAAAACTGCAAACTGCGCCAATCGGATGGTTGGAAAATTTGGCGGGCGCAACCGCAAAAACTTCCACAAATGTTTTTCAATCGGCTTTAAACTGTATTTCTGTTGCAAAAACTGATACTCTTTTTGCAGGGACAAAACGTACAAATCCTCAGAAGAGTCATTCAGAAAACCGGCCTGGCCAAAAATCAAAGCTTCGGTCTGCAATAAATTGTGCGTGTGTTTGGCGAGAATGTTTAAAGGCAAAGCTTTGGCCAGCAGCTCAAAAGGCAAGGCATTTACTTTAAAGCCGAAATTTGAAGCGAGGGTTTGATAAAAAGCTTCTTCCCAATTGCCTTTTAACAAAGCTGTTTTTTGCAGAATTTGGGTTGATTTTTCTTCCAGGCGTTCAATCAACATCCGGTCTAACCAGTTTTGGATGGTAAATTCATCTACGTGATGAATAATTTTTTCGCAGGGAAAGGCAGCTTGTTCGGCATAAAGCAGGTTTTGATACCTTAATAACAGGGAATCCTCAATCCTATCTTCCAAAACCAAAACCGGCATTTTTAAACCCTGCTCATTCAGAATCTCTACGTCGTTTTTGTAAACCACGTGCAAGATCACGTTGTTGTACGAAGCATCTTTGCTGTGTTCGTGGCGCATCCAATCCGAAGCGCGGATGTGAATTTCTACATTTCCGGCCCAAAGCGTTTCGCCAATACGGATTTTTGCGTTTTGAAAATCAGGGCCGGCATGATGGTGTTGCAAACCGGGCGAAATAATTTGGACGGAAAAACCATCCGAAGTACATAAATCCTGTTGGTTGTACAAACGGAATTTCCAGATGTAATGGAGCAGGTCTTCTGCAAAAATCATTTAAAGCAATTTTAATATTGCTTTAAAGATAGGAAAATTAGTTAATAGTTAATGGTTAATACATAATGGCTGATAGCTATTAGCCATGCTTCTTTTACCGACATAAAACCATCAACCATTTTTAATCATAATAGACTCCACCACTTTCACCACATCTTTGCACATATCGGTTGCGGTTTCCAGTCCCAGCAAAACTTCCTGGTATTTAATTACTTTAATCGGGTCTTTTTCGTTGTCAAAAAGATCGGCTACGGCTTTGTTGTAAACGTGGTCGGCTTTGGTTTCGATGGCGTAAATCGAATTGCAGTAAGTGGTTATTTTGTCCACATGTTCGATGTCTTTCAGGGAATCAATCAGCGCGCGCAGTTCGATGGCTGCTTGTAAAATCAAATCGGCCAGCAGTTTCATGGGCGAAGTAAACTCCTTTAAATCGTACAAAAACATTCGGTTGGCCGATTCGTGGATATAATCCGCCACGTCATCAATAGAAGAAGTTAGCGCGTGGATATCTTCGCGGTCAAACGGTGTGATAAAGTTTTTGCCCAGTTCGATGTTGATGTGGTGCGTAACATCGTCGCCAATGTTTTCCAGCCGGTCTATCTTGTGGTAAAGGTCTTTGGTGTTGATGAAAGGCGTTTCAAACAGGGCTGTTTTTAGCAGTTCTGCCATCGCCACCACGTTTTCGGCAGCATGATCAAACAAAGGGAAAAAAAGCTTTTTACCTTTTGGCGTAAAGTATTCTACAATCGTGCTAAACATAGGTCTCGGATTTTACATTAAAGGTAAACGCTGCTATGTTAACAAATTGTTAAGGATTTTGAATTGTGGAAAAATAAAGAATAAATTTGATACTGTTTTTACCGGCATAAAATTGGTCTCGATGCGCAATCCCTGCCTTCATCAATAAAGTTGTTACAAACCGCTTTAACGCGCAAAAGCTATATTTGCAGGCATCAGAAAGCAAACTGGCGGTACAATTTTTATCCTTATTGTTGAAGTTTTTTTGTACGGCCGAATTTTATCATCATAGCTATTCATGTTCTACCGGACTGTTTTTCGCCAGGGTTTATGCCTGATGTTTTTTCTAAGCACCTGCCCTGCTGTTTTTGCACAGCAAAAAGTATTGACCTTAAAAGAAGCTGTACAAAACGCGCTGCAAAATTATGGCACCATCAAAGCAAAAGCCAATTACGTGCAGGCATCAGCGGCAACTTATAAAGCCACCAAGCGCGAATATCTGCCCAATGTAACGCTATCGGGGCAGAACGATTTTGGAACCGTCAATTCGCAGTACGGCCCGTCTTATGGCCTCGGCGGCCTAGGCGTTGCCTCTACCGGGCCGATTTTATCAGGCCAAAACTGGAACGCTGCTTTTGGCGGCTTATACCTGACCAATGTAAACTGGGATTTCTTTTCCTTCGGCAAATCAAAAGAAAGGATAAAAGTAGCGGCCAGGCAAGTAAACTTAGACCAAAGCGATTTGGTGCAGGAACAGTTTCAGCACGAAATCCGGGTTTCTGCCGCTTACCTCAATTTGCTGGCTTCGCAACAGTTGAGCCGCTCGCAGGAAAAAAACCTGCAACGCGCGCTTGCTTTGCGCAATGTTATCGTTGCCCGCGTCAAAAGTGGTCTGAACCCCGGCGTTGATTCTTCTTTGGCCAATGCCGAAGTTTCGAGCGCTCAAATTGCTTTAACCAACGCGCAGGATGTGGTGCAGCAGCAAGGCAACCAGTTGTCGCAATATTTGGCCATTGCGCCTGTAGATTTTGTTTTGGACAGTGCTTTTGTCAACCAAATCCCCAAAACGCTGGATACCACAACCGCTTTAAACATCGAAAACCATCCAACGTTGCGTTATTTTCAAAACCGGGTTATGATCAGTTCGGAACGGGAGAAATACTTGCACACGTTTAATTATCCAACTTTTACTTTGTTCAGCGTTTTCCAGAGCCGGGCTTCGGGTTTCAGCAACTACAGCCTCAGCCAAACCATTTATACCCAGAATTATTTTGATGGCGTAAACCCCACGCGTTCTAATTACCTGGTTGGTATCGGCGTAACCTGGAACCTTACCCAAATTTTACGCATCCATGAGCAGGTGAAAGCGCAAAGGTTTACTTCGGAAGGTTTGAAGGACGAATACCAGCAGGCAAACCAGCAATTAAGCAGCCAGTTGATTCTGTCGAAAACACGTATCCAAAACGCTTTAAAAAATTACCGGGAAGCGCCGGTTGGTTTAAAAGCAGCATCGGATGCTTATCTGCAAAAAACGGTTTTGTACAGAAACGGGCTGGCGAATATAGTAGATGTAACCCAGGCTTTGTACACCTTGAACCGTGCCGAAACCGACCGCGACATTGCCAACAACAATGTTTGGCAGACTTTGCTTTATAAAGCTGCGGCGAGCGGTGATTTCGGAATTTTTTTTAATGAATTTTAGACTGATTTTATACCGATAAAAGAAGTATATCGAACGCGAGCAATATGGGGTTAATAAAAAGTGCACTCAGAAAACCGATCACGATTTTAGTTATTGTGGCCGGTGTTTTCTTTTTTGGGCTGAATGCCATCCGCAATATCAAGATTGATATTTTCCCGGATTTGAACTTGCCGGTCATCTACGTTTCGCACCCTTACGGCGGCTATTCGCCATCGCAAATGGAAGCTTATTTTGGCAAGCAGTACGTTAACCTGATGCTTTATGTAGCAGGTGTTAAAAGTATAGAAACCAGGAACATTCAAGGTTTAACTTTAATGAAGTTAACGTTTTATGAAGGGACCAATATGGCGCAGGCTGCTGCCGAAGTAACTGCGTTTGCCAACCGGGCACAAGCTATTTTTCCGCCTGGCTCGCAGCCGCCTTTTATCTTGCGTTTTGATGCTTCAACATTGCCTGTTGGCGAGTTGGTTTTACGAAGCCCGACAAGAAGCAACAATGAATTGCAAGATATGGCAAACGTTTATATCCGTGCCGCTTTTACCTCTATCCCCGGTTTGGTTGCGCCTGCCCCTTTTGGCGGAAACGTACGGACAGTGGTCATCAAAGTGGACCCGGAACTGCTGCGTTCTCATAATCTGACACCCGATCAAATTGTTACAGCCCTTCGCAACAACAACCAAACCTCGCCTGCGGGAAACGTGCGGGTTGGAGATATCAATTATTTTACACCTGCAAACACCAGCATCAAAACAGTAAAAGATTTTGAAAACATCCCAATTTATAAAGGTACTGTGCAAAACGTTTTTTTGCGGGACGTTGCTTCTGTTGAAGATGCTGCCGATATCACCAGCAGTTATGCCTTGGTAAACGGTAAAAGATCGGTTTACATTGCAGTTACCAAATCGGCCGATGCTTCTACCTGGGAAGTGGTGCAAAACCTAAAAAAAGCTTTGCCGCGCTTACAAAGTTTATTACCGGACGATGTAAAGCTGAGTTACGAGTTTGACCAATCGGTTTACGTAATCAATGCCGTAAAAAGTTTGGTAACCGAAGGTGCGATTGGCGCCGTTTTAACCGGATTAATGGTATTGCTGTTTCTCGGCGATCGCCGCGCAGCGTTGATCGTGATCTTTACCATCCCGATTTCTTTGATCTCAGGTGTGCTGTTTTTGTACCTGTTCCATCAAACCATCAACATCATGACCTTGAGCGGTTTGTCTTTGGCAATCGGGATTTTGGTGGATGAATCTACCGTAACCATCGAAAATATCCACCAGCATTTGGATATGGGCAAACCGAAAAGCCTGGCCATTTGGGATGCCTGTAAGGAGATTGCTTTTCCAAAATTGCTGATCCTGTTTTGCATCCTCGCAGTTTTTGCCCCGGCCATTACGATGAAAGGCATTCCGGGAGCCTTGTTTTTGCCGCTGGCATTGGCCATTGGTTTCTCCATGATCACTTCGTATTTGCTTGCCCAAACTTTCGTGCCGATCCTAGCCAATTGGATGATGAAAGGCCACGAGATTGATAAACACGAAAAAGATTACAAAGCAACCGGCGAAGGCGACACCTGGGATCAGAAAAAAATGCTGCTAAAAGAAGCATCGGCAGACCCGAAAAACCAAACCACTAAATTCGATAAGTTCCGCTCCCGCTACCTGCGTTTGATGAACCGGCTTTTTAATAACCGCCGCATTGTGGTTTCGGCTTACGCGATTTTGGCAATTGGCATCACTGCAATTTTATTATCTACCATTGGAAGAGATGTTTTGCCAAAAGTGAACAGCGGGCAATTTCAGGTGCGGTTAAGGGCGCCAGACGGAACCCGGATCGAGCGTACGGAAGTAGATGTGGTAAAAACACTAAAGGTGCTGAACGACATGGTTGGCGCAAAGAACGTGGCCATTACTTCGGCCTTTGTTGGCCAGCACCCGGGGGCATATTCTACCAGCCCAATCTATTTGTTTATGGCAGGCCCGCAGGAAGCCGTCTTGCAGGTGAATTTAAGCGAAGATTACAAAACGAACCTGGACGACCTGAAAGAAAGGTTCCGGCAAAAAATAAAAGCGGCAATGCCGGATGTAAAGTTGTCTTTCGAGCCGATAGAACTGACGGACAAAATTTTAAGCCAGGGGTCGCCCACCCCAATTGAAGTGCGGGTGATGGGGAAAAACAAAAAGCAGAACGAAGAATACGCTTTAAAAATCCAGGATAAACTGCAAAAGATCAGTTATTTAAGAGACGTGCAGTTGGGGCAGTCCGTCAAATACCCTACCATCGGAATCAATATTGACCGGATACGTGCCGCACAGTTAGGTCTGGATGTTTCTGATATTTCCCGTTCTTTAATCGCTTCCACTTCGTCGTCCCGCTTTACCGAAAAAAACATTTGGCTTGACGAAAAAGCCGGGCAAACATATAGCGTTCAGGTGGAAGTCCCTGAATACAAGATGGCCAGCTTGAACGATATACGCGAAATATCCTTGCTAAACAACCAGCCGCGGCCAAACCTGGGCGATGTTGCAGACTTAAAACAAGGCACAACTTACGGCGAAAACGACAACGTTGGTGCTTTGCCCATGCTTTCGGTTACGGCCAATTTAAACCACATGGATTTGGGCACAGCAACAGACGACGTACAAAAAGCAGTTAAATCTTTAGGAAAACTGCCAAAAGGTTTAACTATAGAAACCAAAGGGTTAAGCCAGGTTTTAACAGAAACTTTAGACAGCTTGCAATCCGGGTTGATTGTGGCCATTGTGGTGATCTTTTTGATGCTGGCGGCAAATTTTCAATCTTTTAAAGTTTCGCTGGTGGTGCTGTCCACTGTTCCGGCCGTGTTGATGGGTTCGATACTGATGTTACTTTTAACCGGCTCTACACTCAACCTGCAATCATATATGGGCATGATCATGTCAGTCGGTGTGTCTGTTTCCAATGCCGTATTGATGGTTACTAATGCAGAGCACTTACGGATGCACAATGGCGACGCATTAGAATCTGCAAAAGAAGCGGCAGCTTTAAGGTTACGCCCGATCTTGATGACCAGTTTGGCCATGATTGTTGGGATGATTCCGATGGCATCCGGTTTGGGCGAAGGCGGCGACCAGGCATCGCCGCTTGCGCGTGCCGTAATCGGCGGTTTGATTGCTTCTACTTTTGCAGCTTTATTGATTTTGCCGCTTGCTTTTGCCTGGTTGCAAGGTAATGCCACCACAGATTCGGTTTCTTTAGATCCGGAAGATAAAGAAAGTAAACACTATATCCCATCGCTTTATGAAAACGCAGTTGAACAAGAATAACCTGTTAAAAACAGTATTGCTGATTGGATCAATCGGTTTTGCAGGATTGATAAGTTCTTGTCATACAAAAGATAACAATGCTTTACAAGAAGAAACAGATCAGCAAGAAAACACCAAACCTGCTCCTTTAGAAACCTTTTCTTTAAAAAAAGGAAAGCTTTCTACCACGCTCGAAATCCCGGGAGAACTAACGCCCTACCAGCAGGTAGATTTATATGCCAAAGAAAGCAGTTTTGTAAAAAAGGTTTATGTAGATGTGGGTTCCGAAGTAAAAAAAGGCCAGCTTTTGGTAAGCATGGAAGCACCGGAAATCAACTCGAACCTGGCTGCGGCACAATCCAAACTGCAATCGCAGGAAGCCATTTATACGGCCAGTAACTCAAATTATAACCGTTTGATTGAAACGGCAAAAACGCCGGGAACCATCTCTAAAAACGATATTGACCAGGCGGCCGCACGCAAAAACTCCGATAAAGCAGAACTGAATGCGGCAAAATCGGCCTATCAATCCATTGCCGCTACCCGCGCTTATTTGGATATCCGTGCCCCTTTTAATGGCGTGGTGAGTGCACGTAACATTAACCCCGGTGCTTATGTCGGTCCTTCGGGCAAAGGTTCGGATGTGCCATTGTTTGTTTTACAAGAGCAAAAGCGTTTAAGGCTTGTGGTTTCGGTGCCCGAACTGTACACTGGTTTTTTAAAGATGAACGATGAAGTAAGCTTTAGCGTAAAAGCATTGCCCAGCCAAATATTTAAGGCCAAAGTAAAACGTTTGGCTGGTGCGTTGGATGAGCGGCTGCGTTCGGAAAGGCTGGAAATGGACGTTTACAACGACCGAAAAAAACTGTTGCCGGGCATGTACGCCGAAGTAAACCTTCCGCTTCCGGCTTCCGACAGTACTTTTTTGATCCCTAAAACAGCATTGGTAACTTCTACCGAAAAAGTTTTTGTGGTTCGGGTGATCAACAACAAAGCACAATGGGTTGACGTAAAAAAAGGCCGCGAAGGCGGAAACCAGGTTGAAGTTTACGGAAAACTGAACGAAGGCGACCAATTGGTAAAAACGGCGACGGATGAAATACGCAACGGGTCAACCATCCAGACAAAATAATTTTACAAACCCATTGTTTTTAATGGTGATGATAAAATTCATTTTTACCGTTGACCGGAAACGATAATTTTATAATTTTGTGCTTCTCTTATGGCACTAAATTTTAGGTGGTAAAAGAAGCATCAAAAAATGCACCCATAGCTCAGCTGGATAGAGCAACGGTTTTCTAAACCGTCGGTCTCAGGTTCGAATCCTGATGGGTGTACAAACTCTCTTTACAACTTGTGGAGAGGGTTTTCTGCTTTAAAACTATTTCTAACCCACTTAACTTTTATTGCAATATTTGTTATACTTGTATATGCAAGTAAGAAAAATTGCGCTTGTTGTCAGAAAAGTGATGCTAAAAGAAGCAAACGATGAGGAACGTGATCTTCAATATTGGTTAAATAAACCTGTTAAAGAGCGTGCTGCCGCTGTAACTTATCTGATAGCTCAATCCTTAGCTAAAGGACAAAGAATGGATAAAACAGTGGTTGTAAAGAAAAACCTGAAATCATGACATTGCAGATCGAAAGATAATTTTAATTTTTTTTAAATTTTTCCTGCTTATTTCTCATGCTTCTTTTATGCCATAAAATTATGCATTTTGTGTTTTTGGCTAAAGCCAATTCTTGTTTCCTTTATCCACGGCCTCAAGGCCGTGGCAATTAATAAATCGGAATCCTACAGGTTTTTTTATTAGAGCCTGTTTAAATTTTATTCAATTTATTTTATATGCTTCATTTATCACCTAAAAAATGGTAAGAACTTAGTTTTTGATTGAGTTAAATTGATGCAGCCACCAATTTTTATGTGGTAAAAGAAGCATTGTATTTTTTCTGGTATAAATTTAAACAGGCTCTTAGTATTGATGAGAAAGTTTGTAAAATAAATTGGTTCAATTGCCACGGCCTTCAGGTCGTGGATTATGTAGATTTAGGATTGGCTTTAGCCAAAAAACAACTGCATGAATTTTAACAGGCACTTACCTGATCACGAAAAATCCAACTTAGAAAACACATTATTAAAAAAACTAAAAACCTTGTTCGGCTTTTCGTCTTCTTCCGTCAAATCATAAACCGGTTCTTCCATCAACGCATTTTTCAGCAGGTCTTGGCCTTGTTTCGGGAAAAGGTATTTCTGCACCTGCAACCAATCCACATACGCCTTGTCGCTCAGCTCGCTAAAGGTTAATGGGCAACCCAAAGCGGCATCATCAATATAAATATTAGCGTAAATTTTGGGCGATTTAGAATAATGTTCCTGCCGCGGGTTGCTGTTAACGCCGTATAATGGAATGTCGTGGTACGATAAATAAGCGACAGCTTCCTGGAGTTTCCTTCCGCTGCGCATCGTAATCAAAATAATTTTTCCGCCTTGGTTTGTGATTTTTTTTAGCGTTTCGATGCAATGCGGAACGTCTTTCCCGATTTTCGGAAACTCGTGTGTAACTACCGTTCCGTCAAAATCCAAACCAATCGTAACACCTTTATAAAACATAAATTTCAGCTTTAATGGCTTTTATACCGATTTTGCCAATCAAAAGTTATGGAAAAAGGGTTATGTTGGTTTGAAAGATTTACGCCGGCATACTGTTTTTACCGGCATAAAATTGGTGTCAAGATTTAAGATCAAAAACGAAAACGATGTGCGCAAGATTTACCATGACACAAGAAGACAAAGCCCTGCTGGCCGAGTTTGAGGCCAAAACAATTGACGAGCAGTACCGGCAAAGCTACAACCTCGCGCCCACGCAACTGGCACCGGTCATCATTTCCCAAAAACCGGAAGCGATACAGTTGTTTCATTTTGGACTGGTGCCGTTTTGGTCGAAAGATAAAAAGAGCAGTTATTCGATGATGAACGCCCGGCAGGAAACCGTGTTGGAAAACAATACCTACAAGCCTTTGATGCTGCACAATAAACGCTGTTTGGTTTTGGCAGATGGTTTTTACGAATGGAAAACCGAAGGCAAAAAGAAACTGCCTTACCGTTTTGTGCTTTTAAACCGGAAAGCTTTTGCCTTTGCCGGCTTATGGTCGCAATGGAAAAGTGAGGACAAAAAAGAGGTTTACGAGTCTTTTACGATCCTGACCACCACACCAAACGAACAAGTTGCTACTTTGCATAACCGAATGCCGGTGATTTTAACCAAAGAAGAAGAAAAATTATGGTTGGCCAATGATGTCCCGCCTGCTGAACTGATCAAACTTTGCGATCCTTATCCTGATGAAGAAATGAAGATGTACCCGGTTTCGACAGAAGTAAACAAAGCCGTAAACAACCACCAGGATTTGATTTTGCCGATGAACAGCAAATGAGAAAAATTTACCGCTAAAAACAGCATCTGTTAAAGCATTTTGTTAAAATATATTTACTTGTATATCAGAATTTCAATGTTTGATATATAATAAAAATACGTAGTTGTACGCTTGCATTATCATTTTCAGCAATATAATTTAGAGAAATTAACCCAGAGCGCATTATGAAAAATTTTCTTCTAATTATACTGCTTTTTATAGTAGTGGCAGGCATTGCCGGCTTTACTTATTTAAAACTGATGTTGCCTGATACTGGTGCTGCACCAGATCTGAAAATTACGTCTACACCAGCCCGGCTTGAAAGAGGGAAATATTTGGTAAACCATGTAATGCTTTGCGGTGCCTGCCATTCTACCCGCGATGTTACCTTGTACAGCGCGCCCGTTATTCCAAATACTGAAGGTAAAGGCGGAGAAAGATTTGACCAGAAAGCTGGTTTTCCAGGTGCTTATATTTCTCAAAATATTACACCCGCACATTTAGGTTCCTGGACCGACGGTGAGATCTTTAAAGCGTTAACAACTGGCGTAAATAAAAACGGGAAAGCTTTATTCCCGATGATGCCCTATTTATTTTACGGGAAGATTGACCGTGAAGACATTTATGCCGTAATTGCTTACATCCGCACCCTTAAACCAATCGAAAATAAATTACCTGCTTCTAAAAGTGATTTTCCAATGAGTTTAATCATCAATACAATCCCTCAAAAAGCGCATTTTACTACTATTCCTGCAAAAACAGATACTGTTGCTTACGGAAGATATTTAGTTACAGCAGCAGTTTGCACCGATTGCCATACGCCACAGGAAGACGGCAGAAAGTTAGAAGGAATGAATTTTGCCGGAGGAATGAAGTTTAAATTTCCTGACATGGTTATCCAATCTGCCAATATCACACCCGATAAGGCCACCGGAATTGGAACCTGGACGGAAAAGCAGTTTGTAAACAGGTTTAAATTTTTTGACCCCGCTGTACATCCGCCACGAAAAGTAGGCAGCGGCGATATGAAAACAGTAATGCCCTGGACGATGTTTGCCGGAATGGACACAACAGATTTAAAAGCCATTTACCAGTATTTGCGGACGATTAAACCGGTAAATCATATAGTCGAAAAAATGGTTTTGGCTAAAAACTAAAATGCTTCTTTTACCCCTATAATTCTTTAATGTAGTTTAAAAATTTGTGCAAAGCTTCTTTTTTTTGTTCGGTTAAATCAAAATCCAGCTTGTTGAATAAATAATCCCGGAGATCAAAATCAGGATATTCAGGCAGCGTTTGCAGCAACTCTTCGCGCGAATCAAGTCCTGCTTTTAAAGCTGTGTTAAAACTTTTCATAAACTCCGGGTTGATTGGTTTATTGGCTACCCAGGCCGCAAAAACAAAAGGCAAACCGGTTAACTGCTGCCAAACTTCAGCCAAATCATAAACAAACAGATACTTGTTTTTCTTGCCAAAAGTACGGTCGCCAATTTGTACAAATGCTGTTTTTACATCAGTAGAATTGGCGTAATCGTCAGCATTTATTATTTGCTGCGGAGCCACTTTCCAGTAGTTTTTCAAAAGCACTTTTGCCAGGTTATTGGATGACCTCGACTCGGGATCTAACTGAATAATATTTACTTCTTCAATCGGGCAATTGCTAAAAATAAATACAGAATTTACGGCGCCAACTGCACCAATGCAATATTCAGAAATTAGCTGCCAATCTGGCAAATCCAATATAGCTGCAACAGGTATCAATCCTATATCTGCTTTATTATCAATTAGTTTTTTGGCACAATCTGAAGGTGTATCTAAGCTTAAATTAATGTTATTTTGGATAGGATCATGCTGCAGACCGTAAATAAAAGGTTTGGTGTTGGTATAACTAACAGCAGAAATGCGAATATGAGTTGTCAAGGTAAAAAGTATAAATCAAAAAATATCACAAGCTTATTGCCAAAAATATTGCCGGTAAAAGAAGCATTGTGAAAAATATTACAGTAAATATTTCAAGTGATCGGTGTTGTTAAAGTCCTCGATGTGGAACTTTTCCCCATCAAAATTAACCTTGTAAAGTGTTGTGTTTCGGTGCGGATAATTGTCCATTTCGGTTAGCGGCAATCCATTCATCAAACAAAGAAAAAGGCGCATCGCCCGGCCATGCATACAAATCAAAACGGTGCTTTCTTCCGGGTGGCTCATAATTTCTTCCAGCGCTACTTTTTGCCGGGTTTGCACCTCATTTGGGCTTTCGCCGTCTTCAAAACGCACGTCCAAATCGCCGTCTTTCCAGCTTTGCATAATTTTTTTGAAACGGCCTCGGGTTTCTTCGCTTACGGCTTTACCTTCGTATTTTCCCCAGGCCATCTCATCCAAACCGGATAATTGCTCCCACGGAATACCGCTATCAATAAAATGCTGCACGGTTTGTTGCGTACGTTTTAATGTAGAAGTGTAAATTTTATCAAAAGGAACGTTTTTGTAAGCCTTGTAAAACGCTTCACCTTGCTTGCGGCCGGTTTCGTTCAAATCGGTGTTCATGCCGCGGCCTTGTACAATTCCTGCTTTGTTCAGGTCGGTTTCGCCGTGGCGGATAATGTAAAGCGTTTTTTTAGTCATTAAAAGAAGTATGTGTTTTGCGTCGGCCTCAACAAAAATCAGTTGAGAACGGGCAATTTATAAAATTGAGGCTTTACTTCGTCCTGAAACTCAAAGTCCTGGTAATTGGTAACCACATTGTAAAGCGTATCGCGTTCGATGGGGACACGGCCAACCTGTTTAATCAATTCCACCAATTCTTTCGTGGTCATTCCCGGATGTTGTTCCTCTGCCCCCGCCATCGAATAAATTTTGGTCGTATCGTCCAGCGTTCCGTCAATATCATCTACACCAAAATTTAAGGAAAGCTGCGCCGTGTTCCGGCTGATCATTGCCCAATATGCTTTAATATGATCAAAATTGTCCAAGTAAATCCGGGCAATTGCATAATTACGCAAATCTTCGATCACGGTAGATTCCGGCACGTGCGACATCTGGTTGTCCTGATTTCGGAATTTCAGCGGAATAAAAGTTTGAAACCCACCGGTCTTGTCTTGCAAAGTTCGCAATCGTTCCATGTGATCTACCCGGTGCCAAAACTTTTCGATGTGTCCGTACAGCATTGTCGCATTCGACCGGCTGCCCAGCTTGTGCCATTCTTCATGGATTGCCAGCCATTGATCGGCCGTACATTTATCTTTCGCAATCAATTCGCGCACTTCGGGATGAAAAATTTCGGCTCCGCCGCCGGGAACGGATTGCAAACCCGCTTCCTGCATCAAGCGCATCCCTTCAGCATAACTGATCTTTGCTTTTTTAAAAATATAATGGTATTCAACCGGCGTTAAAGCCTTGATATGCAGGTCAGGACGATGGTTTCTGATCCGGCTAAACAGTTCCTGATAAAACGGGACATCGTACTGCGGCAACACGCCGCCAACAATATGCACTTCGGTAACCGGCTGCCCGTCGTACTTTTTCACAATGTTGAACATATCGTCCATGGTGTATTCCCAGCCTTCTGAACGCTGCTTTAGCAAACGCGAATACGAGCAGAACTTGCAATCGTAAACACACAGATTGGTAGGTTCGATATGGAAATTACGGTTAAAAAAAGTATGGTCGCCGTGGCGTTTTTCACGGATGTAATTTGCCAGAATCCCTAAGTATGGCAACTCGCCATGTTCGTATAAAAACACGCCTTCTTCAAACGTAACCCTTTCATTTTGAAGAACTTTTGCAGCAATGGCGCGATGTTGCGGAGAAAGCCTCGGACTGTTGATCAAGCCCTGTAAAGTATCAGGCATAACAATTATTGTTTGCGCAAAAATACGATTAAAACGGCAAATAGCCGGAAGTGCAGCCGGCAATGTACGATAACAGGTTTGGTTAACGGTAAATTTACAAAGGGTTGATGTTTTTTATAGAGACCCCATTAAAGCAATCATCCTGACAACCTTTCGGAACAAAACCTGCTGATGATATCAACCCGTTATTTTTGTTTTCAAAATAAATATCGTTTTGTTTTTTATCTGCTTTTAACCAAACTGTCTTGGCTTTATCGTACACTTGGTCAAGCGTTAATAAGTCAAATCCTTCATTTCCATGAGTGTTCAAAGAGCCGGCATTTTCTATCCAGGTTTTTGTAATTGTTAAAACGTTACTATTAGGTTTATAAACTCCGGACAAAAACTCACGACTGGTAACTGTACCACTTTTTACTGTGATTTTTGTTTCATGATAGCCTCCGAAAATTGAGCCGGAATATTCTGTATAAGAATAAGAATTATTGGATGAGTTTTTAAAGTTAGACCATGCCGAATAACTTCTGTCATAATCGCTGTTGACAGCATCTTTCTTACAACCTGAGAAAAAAATAGTTACGGCGAGGATAATAATTGCGTACAAATTTTTCATCTTATATCGTTTTTAATAACATTACGAAACGAAATTAATAAACGCTACAAGCAATAGCAAATATTGGTAGTGTTATTAACAAGTTTTTTCCTGATTTTGCAGACGTTTGCAACACCAATTTTTACCCGATAAAAGAAGCATGAAGATAGAAACCATTGCCATACACGCCGGAAACCAGTTGGACCAGGGAAACAAAGCCGTGATCCAGCCGATAACTTTATCAACCACGTTTGAACGTGCCGAAGATGGCTCTTATCCAACCGGTTATTCTTATAGCCGTAGCAATAATCCGAACCGAAATTCATTGGAGAATGTGTTGGCCAAGTTGGAAAACGGTGCTGCTGCTGCGGCTTTTTCTTCTGGAAATGCGGCGGGAATGACGGTTTTTCAATCTTTAGAACCCGGAAGCCATTTGATTTGCCCAGATGACATGTACCACGGTTTGCGCAACCAGTTGAAAAACATTTTTGCGAATAAGCTGGAGTTTGATTTTATTGATCTGAATGATTTGGAATTGGTAAAAGCTTCTATCAAACCAAACACAAAACTGATTTGGGTGGAAACGCCTTCCAACCCGCTTTTAAAAATCACCGACATTGCCGCCATTGCCGCCATTGCCAAAAAAGCATCGGTAAAAACAGTATGCGATAATACATTTGCCACGCCAATTTTGCAGCGGCCACTGGATTTGGGCGCCGATCTCGTAATGCACTCCACTACAAAATATTTGGGTGGGCACAGCGATGTTTTGGGCGGCGCGTTGATTGCCCGGGAAGCTGATGAATGGTGGCTCAAAATCAAGCAGATCCAGGAAATGGGCGGCTCCATTCCCGGCCCTTTTGATTGTTATATGACGGTCCGCGGGATTAAAACTTTGCCTTATCGGATGAAAGGACATGTAGAAAATGCTATGAGATTGACTGTTTTTTTAGAAAACCATCCAAAAGTAGAGCGTGTTTTCTATCCGGGCGCAGCTTCTCACCCACAATTTGCGATTGCTAAAAAACAAATGTCGGCTGGTGGCGGCATGCTTTCGTTCTTGGTAAAAGGCGGTGCAAAAGAAGCATTGGCCGTAGTAAACAATTTAAAAATATTTACGCAGGCAACCAGTTTAGGCGGCGTGGAAAGTTTGATCGAGCATCGGGCATCTGTTGAAGGCCCGGATACCAAAACGCCGCAAAACCTGATCCGGGTTTCTGCTGGGTTAGAAAACATCGAAGACCTGATTGCTGATTTAAACGCCGGGTTAGCTGCTATTTGAAATTAAAAAGAACAAAATTTGGATTTTTATCATTTCTGTTTATACATTTGAAACAAAATTTGGTAGCGATACCATCCTAATCAAACCCTTCGCAGGTTTTGGTTTATAAAGAAGTGGCGAGAGATCAGGCTCTGCAACCCACTGGCAACCCTTGCAACAACGAGAAGGTGCCAATTCCTGGCCCGGAAAATAACCCCGGGAAATATAAATTGATAAAAACATGTATAAAAACAGCATCTTCCCTTCGCAAAGCAGCAGAACTGCAATCAAAAAAGCCACTTTTAACAGTTGGTTTAACCGAATGTGTTGCTGCTAACGCAGCATAATAAGTTAAGCATCAAGTTTAGTTTGTGGCAGTTTCTGCTGTTCATAAAATCAATCAAAACCAAAATTTTCACCAAAAAAACCACAAAAATGGCTACTCAAAAAGCACATAAGTTTGAAACTTTACAATTACACGCCGGTCAGGAAGTTGATCCGGTAACCGGTTCCCGCGCGGTGCCTATTTATCAAACCACTTCTTATGTTTTTAACAGTTCGGAACATGGCGCCAACCTTTTCGCATTAAAAGAATTTGGGAACATTTATACCCGGATTATGAACCCCACAACCGATGTTTTTGAAAAGCGGATTGCAGCGTTGGAAGGCGGCGTTGCTGCTTTGGCCACTTCATCCGGTCAGGCGGCGCAATTTATCGCTTTAAACAATATCCTGCAAACAGGCGATAATTTTGTTGCCTCGCCTTTTTTATACGGTGGAAGTTACAACCAGTTTAAAGTCGGTTTGAAACGTTTGGGAATTGAGGCGCGGTTTGCAAAAGATGACAAAGCAGCAAGCATAGAAGCTTTGATTAACGATAAAACAAAAGCGATTTATATTGAAACAATCGGAAACCCGGAATTTAATGTTCCTGATTTTGAGTCAATTGCAGCGGTTGCCAAAAAGTACGATTTGCCTTTGGTGGTTGATAATACTTTTGGTGCCGGTGGTTATTTGTTCCGCCCGTTGGAACATGGCGCAAACATCGTGGTAGAATCGGCAACGAAATGGATTGGCGGACATGGAACCAGCATCGGCGGTGTGATTGTGGATGGCGGAAACTATAACTGGGGCAATGGAAAATATCCGCAGTTTTCTGAACCAGCCGAAGGTTATCACGGCATTGTTTTCTCTGATATTTTTGGCGTAAACAGTGCGATGGGCAATATTCAGTTTATCATTCGTGCGCGTGTGGAAGGTTTGCGTGATTTTGGTCCTTCGCAATCTCCTTTCAACTCCTTTTTATTGTTGCAAGGGTTGGAAACGCTTTCGCTGCGCGTGCAACGGCATGTAGAAAACGCGTTGGAACTGGCGCAATGGCTGGAAGCACATCCGGAAGTGGAAAAAGTGAACTATCCTGGCTTGGAATCTTCTCCTTACCATTCACTCGCTAAAAAATATCTGAAAAATGGTTTTGGTGCTGTTCTGTCGTTTGAGTTGCAAGGCGAAAAAGAAAGAGCAATCCGCTTTGTAGATAGTTTAAAGCTGATAAGCCATTTAGCCAATGTGGGCGATACCAAAACTTTAATCATCCAGCCTTCTGCAACCACACATCAACAATTATCCGAAGAAGAACAATTGGCTGCTGGCGTAAAACCAAATGCTTTGCGTGTTGCCGTTGGAATCGAGCATATTGATGATATTAAAGCTGATTTTGAACAGGCTTTTGCCTTGGTTGCACAACCGGAAACAGAATTGGCATAAAAATTAATAAGCTGACCAACAGTATTTTACTGCTGGCCAGCTTATTTTAATTGGTTTTGGCCGAACCTTAATTTTATTGATGAGCCTACAAAAATTTACAAGCACCGTTCGTTTTACTTTAGAATCTGGCAAGCATTTGCCCGGCATGGAGATCGCTTACCATACTTTTGGCCATCTTAATCCTGAAAAAAACAATGTGGTTTGGGTTTGTCATGCTTTAACGGCAAATTCTGATGTGCTGGATTGGTGGCCGGGTTTGTTCGGAGAAAAGGCTTTGTTCAACCCGCAGGATCATTTTATTGTTTGTGCCAATATTCTGGGTTCTGCTTACGGAACCACCAATCCTTTGAGCATCCATCCCCGAACTGATGAACCTTATTTTTTAACATTTCCCGAATTTACAATTCGTGATGTAGTGAAAGCGCATCAATTGCTGGCCAAACATTTAGGGATTGAACAAATAGATACCTTGATTGGTGGTTCTTTAGGCGGACAACAAGCGTTGGAATGGGCAATTGCAGAACCAGGAAAAATGGATCACTTGATTATTCTCGCCAGCAATGCCAAACATTCTCCCTGGGGGATTGCCTTTAACGAATCGCAACGGCTGGCTATTGCTGCCGATCCAACTTTTTACAAGAGTGTGCCAAACGGAGGAAATACCGGGTTAAAAGCAGCACGCAGTTTGGCCTTGCTCTCTTACCGGAATTATAAAACCTACGCCATAACGCAAGCCGACGATGATCCTCAAAAAAGGGATTCGTTCAACGCTTCCTCCTACCAAAATTACCAGGGACAAAAATTGGTAAACCGCTTTAATGCTTACAGTTACTGGTATTTAACTAAAGCAATGGACAGTCATAATGTGGCACGAAACAGGCCGAGTTTAGAAAGTGCCCTGGGGCGGATCAAAGCCAAAACATTGGTTATTGCGATTGCTTCTGATATTCTTTTTCCGCCGGACGAACAACGCTTTCTTTACCGTAATATTCCGGGTGCTGCCTTCGCCGAGGTAGAATCGTTGTTCGGCCACGATGGTTTTTTAATAGAAACAGAAGCTTTAAGTAAAATTATATATTCTTTTTTGAAACAACAAGTTACAGCAACGCCTGTCCTTTTATCCGGCACGGCCTAAATCCTTATGAGTAAAAAATTAAATATTGGCCTTTTTGGTTTTGGTGTGGTTGGCCAGGGTTTGTACGATATTATCAAAACGAAACATTTGAACCTGGAGATCATTAAATTTGTGATTAAAGATGCCACGAAAGAACGCTCCTTACCGCAACACCTATTTTC
This sequence comes from Mucilaginibacter sp., assembly GCF_041088075.1. Taxonomy (GTDB): domain Bacteria; phylum Bacteroidota; class Bacteroidia; order Sphingobacteriales; family Sphingobacteriaceae; genus Mucilaginibacter_A. Next base: position 19,693 of record NZ_JBGCVY010000025.1, read on the forward strand.
GACCGATAAAAACAGTATCCTCCAAAACCCAGAAATAAATACCGTTGTCGAACTGATCAACGATTCAGATGCTGCTTTCGAAATCGTTTCGGCTGCAATCAAAGCCGGCAAAAATGTGGTTTCGGCCAACAAAAAAATGATTGCACAGCATTTGGCCGAACTGATTGATTTGCTGCACCAGTACGGAACCTCATTGTTGTACGAAGGCGCGGTTTGCGGCAGTATTCCCATCATCCGAAACCTGGAAGAATATTACGATAACGAATTGTTGTATTCTATCAGCGGCATTTTTAACGGTTCTTCCAATTACATTTTGTCGAAAGGGTTTAACGACGGATTGGATTATGCTTCGGCCTTAAAACAAGCGCAGGATTTGGGTTTTGCCGAAACAGACCCAACGATGGATGTTGATGGTTTTGATGCCAAATTTAAACTGGTGATTGCTGCTTATCACGCGTATGGAATTGTGGTTAAACCGGAAGAAGTATTTAATTTAGGGATTGCAAATTTAGCTGTACAAGATATTCAATACGCAAAAGAGAAAGACCTAAAAATCAAATTAGTACCGTTTGCAAAAAAGCTGAACGACAAGCAAGTTTGTATGTATGTTTTACCCCGTTTTATCAACCGTAACGAATTGCTTTACAACGTAGATTATGAATACAACGGCGTGATTGTCCAGGCTGCTTTTGCCGATCAGCAGTTTTTTTATGGCAAAGGTGCAGGCGGCCATCCAACCGGTTCGGCCGTTTTATCAGACATTACCGCTTTGCGTTACGATTACCATTACGAATACAAAAAAGCCGCCGAAACCGACCATTTACAGTTTACAAACGATGTGGAACTGACCGTTTATTTACGGTATAACCAGGAGGAATTGGTTGATGCTTTGCAGTTTGAACATGTTGCAGAACGCTTCTATTCGGAAAGTTTTAAATTTATTACAGGAAAAATAAAATTAATAAATCTGATCGCTCAAGAACACCGTATATCAGCAGACAAAGCTTTTATAGCAGTAACCAACCCGGTCTCGCCGCGGTAGGTTTTGCTTAAAAGCACCGATAAAAGTTTTGTAGTAGATTTCTTTTATCTTATTTGTTAAAGGGGGCTCCTGGTCAGAGCCCTCTTTTTTTTATGTGGCCAAGTTCAGGGCCTGTTTAAATCTCTACCATAAAAATTTATAATGCTTCTTTTATGCCTGTAAATTTTGTGCTTGATATTGCTATCTTTAGGTACAAAAAACACAAAACAACATTGATTTTTGTGTGGTAAAAGAAGCATCAGCAACAGTTTGAACAAACATTATACACGTACTCAGCTCCTTTTTTAGCTATTCTATTATTCAACAAATTTTATATGTTTGCAAGCTGTCAAAACCTTTCGAAACCATGTCTTCTGCCTTAAACTTCCTTACTAAAAAAAGCACGGCACTTTTTTTATGGTTTGGTTTAAGTTTTTTTGTGGCTATCAAACAGGCTTTCGGCCATCTTCACAACAACTACCTCATCTACAAGTTCACCTTTTTCAACCTCGTCCATCAGCATAATTTATACCTTCCACAACCCGAGCATTTTTTGGATGTAAACCATTATGGGCCCGTGTTTGCTTTGTTTATAGCACCATTTGTCTGGCTTCCAGATTCGTTGGCCGTTGCGTTGTGGATCATGTTTAATGCTTGGGTTTTATATCAAGCTATTACTCACCTTCCCATCGCTAACCATTACAAAACCATTGTGTTATTGCTTTGCGCACACGAGTTGATGACTGCTTCTTTTAGCGACCAGTTTAACCCTTGCATGGCTGCTATCATTTTGGGCAGTTTTATTTTGATCCGTGAAAAAAAAGATTTTTGGGCGGCTTGCTTGATTATTTTAGGCACTTTTATTAAACTGTATGGCATTGTCGGTTTGGCGTTTTTCTTTTTTTCGGATCAAAAAATCAAACTCATTTTAAGTTTACTATTTTGGTCGGTAGTTTTCTTTGTTCTGCCGATGGCGATATCTTCTCCTGCTTTTGTCATTCAAACTTATCAGGATTGGAAAAACGTGCTGATTGAAAAAGATGCTCAAAACGCAGCATCCGTTATGCAGGATATTTCTGTTATCGGCATGGTTCGGCGCATTTTTATGCTGCCAAAAATTTCTGATCTTGTTGTCTTACTTCCGGCCTTGGCACTTTTTGGCTCTTCTTACCTGTTCATCAAAAAATACCAAAACCTCTCTTACCAATTGCTTATTTTGAGTTCGACACTGCTGTTTACCGTTCTTTTCAGTTCCGGTTCCGAGTCGCCGACTTATATCATTGCTTTTGTTGGGGTTGCCATTTGGTTTGTCAACTTGCCAAAACCTGTAACTAAACTTCAAATTGCTTTGCTGGTTTTTGCGTTTATTTTAACCAGCCTTTCGCCATCTGATATTTTTCCTAAGTTCATCCAAACCCAATATATAGTAAAATATTCGTTAAAAGCATTGCCATGTTTCCTGGTTTGGTTGTATGTGATTTATGAAACCTGGACAAGAAGTGCAGTTGCCGAAACCCAAAAAGTGGAATTAGCCGTATGAAAAAGTTAGTTTCCATCGTAGTTCCATCGTTTAATGAAGAAGGCAATGTGGAAACGCTTGCTTCAAAATTGATTGCTGTTTTTGCAGGCCTGCCTTATCAATTTGAAGTTATTTTTGTTGACGATGGCAGTTCTGACCATACTTTGGATAAACTAAAAACGCTTTCAACTACCGGAAATAACTTTTTTTACTTGGAACTTTCCCGCAATTTCGGCCACCAAAATGCTTTAAAAGCCGGTTACGACCATGCCAGTGGCGATTGCATTATTTGCATGGACAGCGATTTGCAGCATCCGCCCGAACTCATCCCGCAATTTTTGCAGAAATGGGAAGAAGGCTACGATATTGTTTATACCACACGCGAATATGCCGATGAAGCTACTTTTTTTAAGCGTAAAACATCGGATATTTATTACCGCATCATCAATTCGTTATCCGATACAAAGCTGGAAAAAGGGACGGCAGATTTTAGGCTGATTGACCGGAAAGTAGCAAATGTATTGGCGCAACTTCCTGAAAATGGATTGTTTATGCGCGGTTTGATCCGTTGGCTTGGCTTCAGGCAATTTGCCATTAACTACGTTTGCGACCCGCGTTTTTCCGGAAAAAGCAAATACACTTTTAAACGGATGGTACGTTTTGCGGTAGAAGGTATCACTGCTTTCAGCGTTCGTCCGCTAAATATTGCTATCGGCGTGGGTTTATTTTTCGCCCTTGCCGCGGTTTTATACGTGCCTTATATTTTGATCAGTTATTTTTCCGGACATGTGGTTTCCGGCTGGGCCTCGCTCCTAGCCACCATTGTTTTTTTTGGCGGTTTGCAGTTGATGGTGATGGGCATTATTGGTTTGTATTTGGGCAAATTATTTATGCAGGCCAAGCAACGGCCAAATTATATTGTACGTTCTTCTAACCTGGTAAAAATTAACCATGATTTTATTAAGCTTTGATATTGAGGAGTTTGACATGCCGTTTGAGTATGGCAAAACCATTTCTTTTGCAGATCAATTGTCCATTTCAACCGAAGGCACGAAAAAGATTTTAGCCTTGTTAAAACAGCATCAGGTAAAAGCAACCTTTTATTGTACCGCAAATTATGCCTTAAATAAGCCAGACATCATTGAAAAAATAGTTGCCGACGGACACGAAATTGCTTCCCACGGCTATTACCATTCCGATTTCAAGGTCGAACATTTAAGGCAATCAAAAGAAGCATTGGAGCAATTGACCGGACTGCAGGTCTCGGGCTACCGCATGGCGCGGATGATGCCGGTTGATGAGCAGGAAATTTTTAAAGCGGGCTATGTTTACAATTCTTCGATCAACCCGACCTGGCTGCCCGGTAGGTACAACAATTTCAACAAACCGCGAACCTGGTTTTTTAAAGATCAGGTTTTACAGTTGCCGTCTTCAGTTACGCCGGTAGTCCGGTTTCCTTTGTTTTGGCTGACTTTTCACAACCTGCCATTAAATTTGATCCAATGGTTGTGCTATCGAACCTATAAAAAAGACGGCTATCTCAATTTGTATTTTCACCCTTGGGAATTTACCAACCTAAACCAACCCGATCGTTTTAACTTTCCCAACTATGTGGTAAAAAAAACTGGCGATAGTTTTGTGAATAGGATCTCTAAATTTATCAATTGGGCAAAAAGCAAAAACCTAAATTTTTCAACAACAAATGATTTTCTAAAAACTAATATTATTAAAGAAGTTGTTTAACCTTTTTGTGTTTTTAGGAATAAAAATTGTTCAGAGAAAACCAATTCATCCCCCTAAACCCCTTCAAAGGGAGAAGCCTGTCGCCTACCTTTCTAAAATTCAAAAGTTTCGAGATAAAAAGATATGCGCCATGGCCCTTTTCCCCTTTGAAGGGGGTTAGGGGGATGACATTAATTTTACCCGGTAAAAGAAGTATCCGGAAATAAGTTTAAACAACTCCAAATAGTTTATTACTGTTTTACAACTTATAGTATTGGTAATAAACCTAAATCTTATTTATCCTTCCCATTCAGTGCTTTTCTGATTTTTTTGAGCATCGCTTCTACGATCAGTAAATCTTCTTCGTCATCAATTGTAACCTTGGTATTTATTCCCGGCCCGGCAATTTCAAATTCAAAACCCACCAAATTTAGGCCGGTAAAAGAAGCATCCTTATTTAATGCTTCTGTTTTTTGCTGAACGAATTGTTCCTCAACTGCTTTGTTTTCAGTCTTTTCTGTTTCAAAAATATTTTGGATTATTGGATCCTCTGATTGTTCGTGTTCTAAACTTAACACCGTTGATCCGTTTAATAATCCATACGTTTTTAAACCATCTACAAAATAGCCTGCAATACGGCCAGCCGTACTTTCTTCCACGCCAAATTCCCGGATCAATATTTTGTCGAGCATTTCTGTCGGTAGTTCTTTGCCTTTAAACCTTTCGTACAACAAAGAAAAAATTTGCGGCGATAAAAAAGCCTTTCTAAGCAGATCCAACCTTTCGCTGTTGGTATAAGAATGTTTGATTAGTTTATATTCTTCCGTAGTAGTAATTAAACCTTTTTCAAAATTGGTTAGTTTAAATTTTTGTGCCGAAGAAATAATCACCATAAAACCGCCGCTTACTTTGCGTTGCATCTTTTGTGCAGCATTTTCTACGGTACAACTTCCGCCCAAAGCATTAACAGCATCGGCCAGGGCATACGATTTTTGAAAAGAAGCTAAAGGATAGTTTAAGTTTTTTGGCACAGTTGTTTTATTTAAAGGTAAAAAAGTATTAAAAATAAAAATAGTAAAAAATCTTAAATAGTAACAAAATCAGGGCTGCTTTATTTTATGATTTTTAAAAACCTTTCTATCTTTATATAAACACGATTGTAAAAATCCATGAAAAACTTAACGCTTATACTAACAGGGCTGTCAGTGATAATTATGTTCTCTGCGTCGGGTTGCAGCAAACAGCAATACCGGGCCAGGAGCAAAAGATATCCGCATGATGTTCCAAAAAAACAATAATCCTATTGATTAGGGTTGATTAAGAACAATGAACAATACGTTTGTGATTGTGTTAGCTAAAATACAACATGAACAAAAACCGGCTTGAAGCTTTTTCGGATGGCGTATTTGCCATCGTCATCACCTTGCTTATTTTAAATGTAAAAGTACCGGACGTACACATTACCAATAACGTACAGTTAAACCATATCATCTTTGCTGCCCTACCTAAATTACTAAGTTTTGGTTTTAGCTTTTTGGTAATTGGTATCTTCTGGATCGCCCATCACCGGATATTTAGTTTTGCAAAAGTAGTTGATACGCCTTTGCTTTGGCTCAATTTGGTTTACCTGATGTTTAATGCGCTGGTGCCTTTTCCGGCTTCTATTTTGGCCGATAATTTTTTTCTGCCAACAACCATTTTGATTTATACCGGAACTTTATTTTTGATTTCAATGATGCACTTTATTATCCTTGAATACATTATTCGGAACGAGGATGTAAAGCACGGAGCTTTGACTAAAAGTGTTTACCGCTCTGCGGTAAGATCTGCTATTTTTAGCCCGGTTTGTTTCCTGCTTGCTGGTGCAAGTTGTTTTATCAGCGCTTACCTGAGTTTGTTTTTTATTATTTGCGCGCTGTTTTTTTCAATTTTCATTATTGGCAAAAATAAAGTAAGCAAGAAGCTTATTGCTGTGGCCAAAGAGGAAGCCGCACCGTAATCAGCAATACTAATTTTATGCCGGTAAAAGAAGCATTAGATTTCCCGCCTCGAATCCCAGTTTTCTAACTCATCAGAAACTTTTTTCAGGAACATCCCGCCCAACGAGCCATCAACAATCCGGTGATCGTAAGAAAGCGACAGGTACATCAAATGCCGGATGGCTATCATATCGCCGGTTTCGGTTTCGATAACGGCCGGTTTTTTCCTGATCACGCCAATTGCCAAAATAGCAACCTGCGGCTGGTTTATGATCGGCGTGCCCATAATGTTGCCGAAAGAACCGATATTGGTGATGGTAAAAGTGCCGTCTTTTACTTCTTCGGGTTTCAATTTGTTGTTACGGGCACGAACAGCTAAATCGTTTACCGATTTCGTTAAGCCTAATAAATTTAATTGGTCCGCGTTTTTGATCACCGGAACAATTAGGTTTCCGTTTGGCAAAGCCGTGGCCATGCCGATGTTGATATTTTTCTTTTTGATGATTTGTGTTCCGTTCAGCGAAACGTTTACCATCGGCATAGCCTTTAACGCTTTGGCAACGGCTTCCACAAAAATTGGGGTGAACGTTATTTTTTCGCCTTCCCGTTTTTCAAAAGTAAGTTTATGTTTCTCGCGCCAAAGCACTAAATTGGTTACATCGGTTTCGATGAAAGAAGTTACATGCGCCGCAATTTCCTTGCTGCTCGTCATATGTTCGGCAATCATTTTGCGCATCCGGTCCATTTCGATGACCTCATCTCCGGCAGAAACCGTGGCAGCAACACGTGGACTTGGTTTGCTTTCCGGTTGCAATGCTTCTTTTACCGGTGTTTTTTCGGTAGCCGTTTCGGTTGGTTTTGGTGGATTTGATGTATGTGCCGAAGATTTTTTGTTTTGGAGATAAAGCAGCAAATCATCTTTGGTCAACCGGCCTTCGGCCCCGGTTCCCGAAATCTGGTCGAGTTCTTCCTGCTTGATATTTTCCTGCGCAGCAATGCTTCTTACCAAAGGAGAATAAAAACGGATACTGTCTTTTACAGGGCTTGGCACCGTTGGTTTTGGTTGCAAAAGTTCCAGGCCCGGGAGGTTTTCAGGCAATGCTTCTTTTACCGGTACTTTTTCTTCGGATGCTTCTTTTACCAGTACTTTTTCAGGCTGAATGGGTTGTGCTGCAACCGGTTTTGGCGTTTCTGCTTGTTGCCCGTCAGGTTCGGTTTCAATCGTTGCGATCACGGTGCCAACCTGCGCTACTTCGTCTTCTTTAAATAATTGCGCTACCAACTTGCCTTTTACCGGCGAAGCAACGTCCGAATCTACTTTATCGGTTGCAATTTCAACCACCGCATCTTCGGCTTCAACCATTTCGCCGGGTGCTTTCAGCCATTTTATGACGGTGGCTTCGGCAACACTTTCGCCCATTTTAGGCAGTAACAATTCGTATAGCGCCATTATTTTTCAGTGATCCAAAAGTACAATTTATTACGGATTATGCAATCGGCTCGCGCAGCAGTTTAAGCAAATCGCCCATGGCCGTAATGGCCGTGCGTTCGATGTTTTGGATGCGTTTGTTTCCGAAAACATACTTTTTCGCAAGTGTTTTTCCTTTTCGGGCAACACCAATCCAAACCGTTCCGACTGGTTTTTCGGATGTTCCGCCATCTGGGCCGGCAATCCCGGTAACGGCAACGGCATAATCCGAACCAAAATTCCGCAATGCGCCTTCCGCCATTTCGCGCACAGTTTCCTCGCTCACCGCGCCGGTTTCCCACAACGTATCGCTGTTTACACCCAGCATTTTTTCTTTCATCTCATAAGAATAAGAAACCGCGCCGCCCAAAAAAACGCTGGAAGCGCCAGGCTGACTCGTAAATAAATGCGCCAGATAACCGCCGGTACAGCTTTCGGCCAAAGCTAAAGTTTGCTGATTTTTTGCCATTAAAAGAAGTATCGCTTTTTCCAGCGGAATATCTTCGGTTGCTGCAACGGTTGAACCTAAGCGTTCTATCAATTTTTGAGTTTGGGTTTCGAGTTCCTGTTTCAGCTTTTCTTCGTCGGCTTTGGCATCGCCGTAAGCACTTAACCGCAAACGCACCGTTCCAAGTTTCGGTAGGTAAGCCAGTTTTATTTCGGGCGGAAGTTGGTCTTCAATATCTGCAATGCGTTCGGCCAAAAATGATTCGCCTTCACCAACGGTTAAAATGGTTTGATGCAAAATTTTTGGCAGATCGAAAGTTGCTTTCAGTTTCGGGATCACCAGATCTTCCATCAAATACATCATTTCGTGCGGAACGCCGGGCATCGAAACATAAACTTTTCCATTTTCCTGAAACCACATGCCAGGTGCCGTGCCGTTTTTATTGAACAAAACTTCGCAATTTGCAGGAACATCGGCCTGACTGATATTGACATCCAAAAGCGGACGGTTAAAACGGGCAAAAATCTGGCGGACGTGTTCTAAAGTTGGCTCGTCCCGTTTCATCTCAACACCAAAATATTCGGCCAAAGTGGTTTTGGTGATGTCGTCTTTTGTTGGGCCTAATCCGCCGGTCATCAAAATTATATCGGCACGTTGCGATGCTTCTTTTATGCCGGTCAAAATATGTTCGCGGTTATCAGAAATGGAAGAAATTTGTTTGATGCGGATACCGATTGCGTTTAACTGCTGCGCCATCCAGGCCGAATTGCTGTCCACAATTTGCCCGATCAGGATTTCGTCGCCAATCGTAATAATTTCTGCTAACATGTTAAAGCCTGTTTAAAATTTATTTATTAAAGTTTCCATGCTTCTTTTATCACCTAAAAATTGGTGTTAAAATCAGCCTAAACAAATTAGAAATTAAATACTCACCAATTTTTATAGGGTAAAAGAAGCATCCTGATTTTTTGTTGTACAAATTTAACCAGGCTTAATAATTGTTGTAGTAATCTTTCCGCTTGTTCAATTTTAAGGTTTGCAAAATGCTGGCTTTCACGCGCAAATCAACACTGTAATATTTGTAATAACCAAACGGGATCCATTGAAAAGCCAAGTCCCAGCAATGCAAATCGCGGTAAATGGATAAGGAAGTTGTGGTGATTTTGTTTAGGCGAAAATCATAACCGGAAGTGTATTGCAGCTTCCATTTCGGAGTAACGTTAAAATCGCCGTTCACGTTCATGGTATTGGTAATGTTGGTCGAAATCCCCGAATTGAAATAAGAGAAATTATAGTTCATGGAAACGTTCCAGGGGATGTTAAAATCAACAAAAGCATTTGGGTCGCGGTTGATCAAAGCCAAAGCATTGGCCTGCTGGGGGTTCATTCCGTTGATGGTATTGTTTAAGTTCTGGTTTTTTTGCTGGTTTTGGTTTCTGATGCTGTTGGAGTTCAGGCTGAAATCCATGGAAAGCGAAAAAGATGTAAGCTTTGGCAACTTGCCGTTTTCTAAAGTGTATTGGTTGATCGTTCTGGCATATTTCACCAATTGCCCTTCCCGGATAGAATCGCGAACAATCGTAGTGTACGGATTGAAAACACCGCTGAAATTGACGCCCAGTTTTTGGTTGAACAAAGCCGTACGCCCGGAAACATTAATGGGCGAAAGTTTAAGCGAATCGGCCAGTAAGTTGTAAAAGGTAGAAAAAGAAAGCCCTTGCAAAATTGGTACTTTACGATCAGTATTCGTGGTATCCGTACTTTTCGCCCTCACTTTTGCTTCAACGGTATTATCCACACTTAGGGTGATACCGGCAGAACGGCCGCCGGAAGGGCCGGGATAAAGCCCATTGTCGAAAATAGAATAACGGGTTACGGCATAAGGATAAGGAATTGCCGGGTTGCTCACCACATTATGGTAATAACCGTAAGAATCGCTGTTGTAATCAGGGCGATAAGCAAAACTAAGCGAAGGTGTCATGGTATGCCGGATCGCTTTCAGCCTTCCGCCTTTAAAGTTTAATGTACCGTAAACTTTGGTTGATAAACCGGTGCTTACACTATAAGAACCCGCACGGCGAAACCCGGGAACGGTATCGGTAACCAAAGAATCCGCACCGCTGGTATTTCCCCTGGCATATCTTTTTCTGACTGTTTGAAATAAATCTACTTCGCTGTAATTGAAACTTGAGCTGAACTGGAAGTATTTTAAAACGTTTAAACTTAAACTTACCGGAATAGCTTGGTTAAACCCGTTTTGAAACCGTTTTAAAACTGCTTTGGTTAAAAACTGAGATTCCGGTATCGAACTTACGCGGTTATCGCCTGTCAACGTATATTGCACATTGATGCGCTGGTACCATTTCTGATCGCCCACCCGGTTTTTAGAATCAAAAGGGTTGATGCTGGCCATGTTAAAGGTAAAACTTGGCAAATCTAAGTTGATGGTTTTTTGGGTCAGATCCTGGCTGTGGTTTGCACTCATCGTAAAATTAAACGGCGTACCCAGCCAGGTTTTACTATAGGCAATGCTGGAACGAAGGTTATTTTGGGTTAAAGCAGCTATGTTATAATTAACGTTGCTGGCGTTGTTTCTATAGTAGGTGGAAGTACCGGCATTTACCGATGCACTAAAAGTTGAACCCGGGCTTGCGTTTGGGTTTTGCGAATGTGCCCAGCGAATGTTAAAATCTTTTGCTGCGGGATCCGTTTCCAAACCGTATTTATGGTAGCCAAAACTTAAAGCCAAATCGCCGGAATATTTATAGCGGCTTAAATAACGTGCATCGGTACTCAGCTCAAAAGAACCTTTGGAGTAAATGGAGCCGTAATTGGTGATATCCAAATTATCATTGATGCCCAGATAATAACCAAAGTTGCGCAGGTTGAAACCCAACTGTGCATCTTCGCCAAAACTTGGCAGGATAATACCGGAAGTCCGTTTGTCCGGCTTTGGGAAAAACCCGAACGGAATGGCAACCGGCAAAGGCACGCCTTCAATCTCCAAATATGCAGGCCCGGAAATGATTTGGTTTTTTTCGGCAATGCCTTTGGTGATGATAATCCCAAAATGTGTATCCGGATAAGGCAGATTACAGGTACTAAAAAGGATGTTGCGGTAGGCAATTTCGTCTTCGTTCAGCTTTTTAGCCTGACCGCCCGAAATGTAATTGCCCTGCTGCTCCGAAAATGCCTGGTAAATTTTTGCTTTCTTGGTTACATAATCAAAAACCAAAGAATCGGCTGTTACCGGGCTTTCGTTTTTTTGTTTGAGGATGGGCTTGCCGGCATAACGTTTGGTTTTCGGGTTGATTGACCCGCGGGCATACGCCAGGTGGTTTTTCTGGTCAAGCCGGATAAAATCGGCATCAATGGCTGCATCTGCATATGTAATCCGGGCACGACCGTATAAATAAACAATATTATTGGCCTGATCCATACGAATTGAATCCTCTGCAGCGTATTTAACCGTAGAACTTAAACCGCCTTTGGATTTTGAAGTATCGGTTTTGCTGGTATCTTGTTTTGTTTTGAATGCTGTTTTTACACCTGTTTTTTTGTTGCCGTTTTTTCTTTTGGAAGGAACAGAATCACGTTGCAAAAACCGCTTGTCTCTTTTTTTTGCAGAATCCAACTGAATAATCGTATCATTAGCCCTTGACGTATATTTTCGGGCTGATCGCGAGATTGAGAAAGAAAAAGCGGAAAAAAAACAAATACCGACAAGCAGTACAGGAAAAAGAAACTTTATAAATCTCAAAATCGGTTTTGAATATTATTTTTGCAAAAACAAGTTGTGTACGGTCTCAAAATTAATGAAAAATAGAACATTGAAAAGGCTCATTTATTGTTTCCCGCTTTTTATACTTTTTATCACTACTACTTCTTTTATCGAAGAAAAACCGGTAAAGCCGGATACCACAGAAAGCAATCGTTTTAAACTAAAAACCATTGTGGTTGATGCTGGGCATGGCGGCCGCCGTGCCGGTGCCGCCGGTTCTTTTTCGCTGGAAAAAGATGTTACGCTGGCCATTGCCTTTAAGTTACAAAAAGCCATACAGCGCGAACTGAAAGACATTAAAGTGGTGATGACGCGAACCAACGGCGAAGATGTGGACTGGCAAAAACGGTCAGACATTGCCAACGCAGCCAAAGGAAACTTGTTTATTTCGATCCATTGCAACTCCTTGCCAAACAAAACAGTAGTTGTTGGCGGAAGAAGGACCAGCGTTCCGGATCGTTCGGGCAAAGGTGTTTTGATTTTGGTTTATGGTTTTCACCGCACAAAGGAAGAAGAAAAGGCGATCCGGGAAAATTTAATGGACGAAAAAGACGCCAGCGAAATGAACAGTGCCTTTGACCCGAACGACCCAACATCTACTATTTTGTTAAATGCGTATAAAAATAAATATCGTAAACAAAGTATCCGTTTTGCTGATTTAGTGAACAAGGAATTTGTTGAAACCGATGGCCGCAAAAGCAACGGCGTGATAGAACAAGGTGTTTTGGTTTTGTGCCACAGTGCAATGCCATCCATTTTGGTGGAAACCGGTTTTATCAACAACCCCGACGATGAAAAGTATTTAAACTCGGAAGAAGGACAGGAAGAAATTGTAAATTCTATTGTCCGTGCCATCATCAAATACCGAAAGGAAAACGAATAACACAAAAAATTAACCTTATAAAAAAATCTAATATTTTGAAAGTATCTAACGAAACCAAAATTGGTGCACTTACTGCCGTTGCAATTGTAGTTTTGATTTTAGGCTACAACTTTTTGCGTGGCAATGATATTTTATCGCGCGAGCAACGCTTTTATGCCATTTATGGCCATGTAGATGGTTTAAATATTTCTAAACCAGTATTGGTAAACGGTTTTCAGATTGGCCGCGTTTCTGACATGAAATTGCAACCAAGCGGAAGTACTGTGGTAGAATTTAAAATCAACAAAGATTATCTCATTCCCGAAAATTCTGTTGCGCGGTTAATGAGTACCGATTTACTGGGAAATAAGGCGATTGAATTTGAACTGGGAAACAGCAAAGTAAATGCCGAAAGCCAGGACACTTTGCGTTCAAATGTAGAAAGAAGCCTGGCCGAATCGGTGCAGCCGGTGCAGAAAAAAGCAGAAGCAATCATCACCAAAATGGATTCGCTTTTAACTTCCGTCAACACGATTTTGAACCCTTCTTTCCAAAAAAATATTGACCGTAGTTTTAAAAGTGTTGCTTCTACTTTAGAAACAATTGACCGTACAACTAAAAAAGTGGATGGTTTGGTTGGATCAGAATCCGGAAGGATCGGTAAAATTTTGGCCAACTTTGAGTCTATTTCCAGCAACTTGCGCAACAACAACCAGCACATTTCGCACATCGTTGCCAACTTTGACCAATTGAGCAACCAGGTTGCGAAAACCAATATCCAGGAAACTTTAACCAACGCCAACAAAGCCATGACGGATTTGCAGGCAGCGATCAACAAAATCAATAATGGCACGGGTTCTATCGGTTTGCTGCTGAACGACGATAAACTGTACAACAACTTAAACAATTCTGCCGCAAATTTGGATAAATTGATGATTGACTTAAAAGCAAACCCGAAACGTTACGTCAGCTTCTCCATCTTCGGCGGCAAGAAAAACAACTGATAAAAGAAGTTGATTAAGAGCCTGTTTAAATTTATACCGGAAAAAATGTTAATGCTTCTTTTACCCTATAAAAATTGGTAGTTGCATCAACCTGAAAAAACAAAAAACAATTGACCAGCAATTTTCAGGTGATAAAAGAAGCATCGAAAAATGAATGAACAAAATTTAAACAGGCTTTAAATTTGTATCAGAAAATTTTTATAATGCTTCTTTTATGCCTATAAATTTGGTGTACTTAGCTATTTTACGAGTACAAATTCCACAAAAAAGACAATGATTTTTATGCGGTAAAAAAAGCATTGCAAACAAGAAGCATCAGGCCGAAAACGTTTTGCCTTCTATTGCCAGCTCGGTATTTTCAAAAACCGACCGAGCCTCTTCCAGCAAAGGTTCCAATGTTTTGTACCGTGCAGAAAAATGGCCGATCAATAGTTTTTTAACTTGTGCTTTTTGTGCAATTTCTCCGGCCTGCAACGCTGTTGTATGATGCGTTTCTTCGGCCCTCGCCAATAAATCATGGGTAAAAGTAGCTTCGTGGTAAAGTAAGCTTACACCTTGGATTTGAGGTAGATAACTTTTGCCAGCTAAAGTATCAGAACAGTAAGCGTAGCTTTTAGGCGCTTCTGGTTTTATCGTGATTAACTCGTTGGCAATAACCTCTCCTGCTTCGGTTACAAAGTCTGCCCCTTTTTTCAGGTTAAAAAACTGGTTTCGCCCAACGTTGTAATGCTCCAGTTGGTCGGCATCCAATTTCAGCAATGGCTTTTTTTGGCGGAATACAAAACCGGTACAGGGAATGCGGTGGTTCAGGATGATGGTTTCAACTGTCATATCCGCATTATCAAGGATAATTTCCGGCTGGCTGGTTTGTAAAGGATGAAAATTGATTTTGTAATTAAGATTAGTCCAGGAAGATTCAAAATGGACATTAAGGATTTTTAGCAAATCTGGCGGGCCAAAAAGCTCCATGGCTTTTTTCCGTCCGTTAAGGTGCATAGACGAAAGCAGCCCAATTAGTCCGAGGTAATGGTCGCCGTGCAAATGACTGATAAAAATATGGTCTATCTTACTTGGTTTAACGTCAAAACGCAACATCTGCTGCTGTGTTCCTTCACCGCAATCAATCAGATAAACCCGCTCGTTGATGTTTAATGCCTGTGAAGTTGGGTTTCTGTTGTAAATAGGTGTTGCCGAACTGCTGCCTAAAATAGTTACCTCAAATCTCATCTCGCGCAGGCCGAAAGCTTTATTTTGTTTCTTTTTTCAATTCTTTTTCAATCTCTTCCATAAAAACCAAATCAATAGCTTCTTCTGGCGTGCCAACAATGGTCAATACGCTTTCTAATTGAGAAATAGAAACCAAACGGGCAACAGAATCGCTTAAACTGGTTAAGATAAAGTTACCTTCGGCGTTTTTACAGATACGGTGGCCAACCAGCAAACTGCTTAAACCGGAAGAATCTGCAAACTTGACCATTGATAAGTCTAAAATAATATTGCGCTGCCCATCTGTATTCATCAAAATTAATTCTGATTTCAGTTGTGGTGAGATCAATGAATTTAGTTTTGATTCGTTTAACTTAATCAAAACATATTTTTCATGTTTATCAACTGTAAATTTCATGTCCTTTAATATTAATAGTTAAAGATAGAATAATTTTGCGTAGAAATAAAAGTGTTCAAGGCAAAAGTGTGAATGCTTTTGTAATATTTTTTTCTAACCGCAACATAACATCCTGGTTTTCCGGTTTCTGAAAAGGATTTGCAGTAATGTATTCAAACAATTCAATGTACCTTTCGGATATGGATTGAACAATTTCGGGCGTCATTTCCGGGATTTGCTGCCCTTGCTGCCCCGAAAAATTATTGGCCAGCAGCCATTGCCGCACAAATTCTTTGGATAATTGCTTTTGCGCTTCGCCTTTTTGCTGCCGTTCCTCGTAACCATCTTTGTAGAAGTAACGAGAAGAATCGGGTGTATGGATTTCATCAATCAAAAAAATCTTTCCATCAGCTTTGCCAAACTCGTATTTGGTATCCACTAAAATGAGTCCGCGTTCGGCCGCAATTTCTGTTCCGCGTTTAAAAAGTGCTTGCGTGTATTTTTCAAGTTGGCTGTAATCTGCTTCCGAAACAATCCCTTTTTCTAAAATTTCAGTTCGGGAAATATCTTCATCATGGCCAACAGCAGCTTTGGTAGTTGGCGTGATGATGGGTTTGGGCAAAGGGTCGTTCTCTTTCAAACCTTCCGGCAAGCTTACACCGCAAATGCTTCTTTTACCGGCATAATATTCGCGCCAGGCATGGCCGGCCAAATAACCACGGATTACCATTTCTACTTTAAACGGTTCGCAAATGCGGCCAATGGTAACGCTCGGATCAGGCACAGAAATAACCCAGTTCGGAACAATATCTGCCGTTGCTTCCAAAAAACCGGCCGCAATCTGGTTCAGCACTTGCCCTTTAAAAGGTATCGGTTCGGGCAGCACCACATCAAAAGCAGAAATACGGTCCGTGGCAACCATCACCAAATATTGATCTCTAATTGTATAAACGTCCCTCACCTTGCCACGGTAAAAATTGGTCTGGCCGGGAAAGGAAAAATTGGTTTCTTTGATTGCGTTCATTTATAGTAGCAGGTATTAAGTAGCAAGTATTGAGTAGCAAGTATCAAGTAGCAGGAAAGCTATGCATTTAGAAAATCATCTTGATACCTGATACTCAATACTTGCTACCTCTTATTGAATATCTCCGTAAGCTTCCAAAATTCGTTTTACCAGTTTGTGCCGCACCACGTCATCGCCGGTCAAATAAATAATGTCGATACCTTTTATATCCGGCAAAATACGCAAAGCCATGTGCAAACCGGACTGCTGCTTTCTCGGTAAATCTATCTGGGTAACATCGCCGGTAACAATAAATTTTGCCGTTGGGCCCATCCGCGTTAAAAACATTTTCAACTGCATGTCCGTCGTGTTTTGGGCTTCATCCAAAATCACAAAACAATTATCCAGCGTACGGCCGCGCATAAAAGCCAAAGGTGCAATTTCTATCGTCCGGTTTTCTAAATAAGCTTTTAAACGTTCAGCTGGGATCATGTCGTCCAAAGCATCGTACAAAGGGCGTAAATACGGGTCAATCTTTTCTTTCAAATCGCCAGGCAAAAAGCCCAGGTTCTCTCCTGCCTCAACTGCCGGCCTTGTTAAAATAATCCGTTTGATCTCTTTGTTTTTCAACGCCCTAACCGCCAGCGCTACTGCAGTATAAGTTTTTCCCGTTCCGGCCGGGCCAATGGCGAACAAAATATCGTTTTTGGTAATGCTGTTAACCATGCGTTGCTGGTTTGGCGTGCGGGCTTTAACCATAATCCCGTTGGTGCCGAAAACAATCACTTCGCCTGTCCCCGGCTTTTCTTGTCCGTTTGTTTCTGCCGCAGCTACCGGAACCGAACCTTTTGTGCCTGCAATCCGTTCAATATCGTTGAGGTTGAGGTTTTGAAATTTTTCTACATGTGCAACCAGTTGGTTTAGTTTGTCTTCAAAGTTTTTGATTTCATTTTCGTCGCCCAGTACTTTTACTTCGCTGCCACGGGCTACGATTTTCAGTTTCGGGTACTGTTTTTTTAAAAGCTCAAAATGATCATTGTTAGAACCCCACAACACCGCAGGGTTAATGGTATCAATCGTTAAATTTAATTCGTTCAAGCTTAAGAATTTTTAGTTGTCATTTTTTATCCTTAAAAAATTTAATATTTGCAGCGGTTTAAAGCTATCTACAAGATTAGTAATAAATATTAGGATTTTAATGGCAATTATAACTTTAACTACAGATTTGGGCGATAGGGACATCTATCAGGCTGCCCTCAAAGGTAGTATTTTAAAGTTGTTGCCAAATGTTAGCCTGGTTGATATAACGCATTCTGTTTCAGTATTTAATGTTCCTCAGGCTGCATTCATCCTTAAAAACAGTTATCATTATTTTCCTGAAGAAACGGTTCATTTGATCGGTATTGATACTGTTTTTAGCGAAGAAAACCGTTACCTCGCCATCCGGTACCAAAACCATTATTTTGTTGGCGCCGATAACGGCATCTTTTCTTTGATCTTTGACCGCATTCCGGATGAAATTGTAGAGATCAACATTTTGCAGGATTTAAAGTTTCTCCATTTTCCGATTGCCGATATTTTTGTGAAAGCTGCCTGTCATCTCGCCAAAAAAGGAAAACTGGCCGATATTGGTATTCCGATCATCCGCTTAGAAAAAAAGATGACCTTACAGCCCGTAGTGGATAAAAACCTGATTAAAGGAAGCGTGATTTATATTGATTCTTTTCAAAACGTCATCACCAACATCACCAAAGATTTGTTTGACGAAGTGCAAAACGGAAGGCAGTTTGTGCTTTATTTTAAGCGGAACGAATCCATAAACAAGCTGAGCTGGCATTACAACGAGGTGCCGGAAGGCGAGAAATTGTGTTTGTTCGGCATCAGCGACCATTTGGAAATTGCGATCAACAAAGGGAACGCCAGCGGTTTGCTTGGGTTGAATGTGGGCGATATTGTTCGGATTGAATTTTTGGATTAGCTGTTAGCTTTCGGCAATCAGCCGTCAGCTTTCAGCTTCTTGCACATTCTCATATAAACTGACATTAAATTTACCTCGATGAAAAAACTGCTTATTTTGCTGATGCTTCTTTTACCGGTACTTTTTTTGCCTGCCGCTACATTTGCCCAGCAAACAGATTCTTTGGCTTACCAAATGCAACGCAAAAAAGTGAACGGTTTGTTAACGCAGCGCACGGCAAGGTTCAACCAGTATTTTGAGAGTTTGGATATGCACACCGGAATTTTTGGTCTGCAAACCAAGAAAGACATCCGCCGCTCCAACGATATTTTGATGGATATTGTAAAAACCGACAATGCTGTTTTTAAGGAGCTAAAAATTTTGCTGGATTATCGTACAACGGTTCAAACAGAAGTTTTAGGCCGTTCGCAGGAATCGGAAAACCGCAACCTTTCTTTTATGAACACCATTAATAAACTCCGCAGCCAAACGGAAAAACTGCAGGCAGAGGCCGCGGAAAACAACAAAGAGGTAGCGCATTTTAAGAATTTGCTCATCCTGGCTTTCGTCCTGATTTTGGTTTTGCTCTTTCTGTTCATCAGGATTAAGTCAACTAAAGCTCAGTAATTGGCAAAGCCAAAATATTTTGATAAAATCGCTGCTTTTCAGAGCCTGTTTAAATTCATACAAGAAAAAATGTTAATGCTTCTTTTACCCTATAAAAATTAGTCTTTGCACAGGCTTAAACTAGTTAAAAACCAAGTATAGACACCAATTTTTAGGTGATAAAAGAAACATGGAAACTTTCAAAAGTATATTTTAAACAAACGCACAGATCTTATTAAAAAAATAAATGGCAAGAGGAAGATTGAACAGCGGAAGCACGCCCGAGCAGGATTTGCCAAAAGCTAAATTAAACCGGGAAAGCCTCGGCAAAATAACCAAACTAATAGTTTACCTGAAACCTTACCGCGGCAAGTTTTTGTTTGCCATGGTTTTTCTTTTTTTATCGAGCCTGACCGGACTGGCGTTCCCTTCGTTTTTGGGCGCGCTGATTGATGCGGCACAAGGCAAACAACGTTATGCTTTTTTGCCGCCAACGGTAAATGCCATTGGTTTACTGGCTTTTTCGGTGTTGCTTTTACAGGCGTTTGTTTCGTATTTCCGTGTGGTTTGGTTTGTACAGGTTGCCGAAAATGCGCTGGCCGATATCCGTCGCGATACGTATTTTAAGCTGATCACTTTGCCGATGAACTTCTTTTCCAACCGCCGTGTTGGCGAACTGAACAGCCGGATTTCTGCTGATCTTTCCCAAATCCAGGATGCCATCACCACCACTTTGGCCGAAATGATCCGGCAATTGGTGTTGATGATTGGCGGCGTAATTTTACTGGCGATCTTTTCCATCAAACTCACGCTGACTTTACTGCTGATTTTGCCGGTTTTGATTGTGGTTGCTTTTTTCTTCGGGAAATTTATCCGCAAGATTTCGCGGGAAGCGCAGGACAAATTAGCCGAATCAAATACGATTGTTGAAGAAACTTTGCAGGGGATTTCTAACGTAAAAGCATTTGTAAACGAAGCATTTGAAGCCGGACGGTACGAGAAAAAAATACGCGAAGTGGCCGGGATTGCGGTTCGTGGTGCCAAATTCCGTGGCTTGTTTGCTTCTTTTATCGTGTTTTGTTTGTTTGGTGCAATTGTGGCCGTGATTTGGTACGGATCGGTTTTGGTCAGCCACCACGAAATGACTGTCGGCAACCTCACCACTTTTATTTTGTATTCCATTTTTGTTGGCGCGGCGATGGGCAGTTTCCCTGATTTGTATGCCGGCTTACAAAAAGCAGTTGGCGCAAGCGAACGTGTGCTGGAAATTTTGGACGAACAGGGAGAAGCGATTTCCATCAAAGCAGTAGATAACAAAATAGTTCAACCAATCACCGGAAACCTGGATTTTGAAAATGTTGTTTTCGCTTATCCTTCGCGCACCGAAATTATGGTGCTAAAAGAAGTATCGTTCAAAGCACGTTCCGGCGAAAAAGTTGCGATCGTTGGGCCAAGCGGCGCGGGAAAATCAACCATTGCCGGTTTGATTTTGCAGTTCTACCATCCGCAAAACGGACAGATTTTGTTTGATGGCAAACCGGCTTCCTCCTATTCGCTGACCGATATTCGAAACCAGGTTGCCATTGTTCCGCAAGATGTGTTGCTTTTTGGCGGAACGATCCGGGAAAATATTGCTTACGGCAGGTTGAATGCAACGGAAGAAGAAATATTACAGGCTGCACAACGCGCCAACGCGCACCAGTTTATCACTTCTTTTCCCGAAGGTTATGATACTTTGGTGGGCGAGCGCGGCGTTAAATTATCCGGCGGCCAACGGCAGCGCATCGCCATTGCCCGTGCTTTGCTTAAAAACCCGGCAATTTTGATTTTGGATGAAGCCACTTCTTCATTAGATTCAGAATCAGAACGTTTGGTACAGGAAGCGCTGGAAGAACTGATGAAAAACCGCACTTCTATCATCATCGCGCATCGCCTTTCGACTATCCGCGAAGCAGACCAAATTATAGTTTTGGAAAAAGGAAAAGTGGTGGAAAGCGGCACTCACGACGAATTGGTGATGAACGAAGGCGGACTTTATCGTTATCTTAGCCGGTTACAATTTGAAGTTTAAGCTGATGAAAAATCAGGATGCTTCTTTTACCCATAAAAAATTAGCGTTTTGATACGCAGAAAGAGAATAAATGAAATTAACAATTTGGGGTGCTGCCGAACAGGTTACAGGCAGCATGCACCTGCTGACCACAGCAAATAACTACAAGATTTTGATTGATTGCGGCTTGGATTACGAGCGCGACCACAATATACAACTGAACGAAGATTTCCCTTTTAACCCTGGCGAAATTGATTTGGTTATCCTCACCCACGCCCACATTGACCATTCGGGCAATTTGCCAACCTTAGTACGGATGGGTTTTGCAGGACAGATTTTATGCACGCCGCCAACTGCAGAATTAGCAGAATTGCTGCTGATGGATTCGGTGAATATTTTTATGCAGAAATCGCAAAAAAGCAGAAAGCACCGCGGCCATAAAAGGCGCGACGGCAGCCGGACGATTCAGCCTTTGTACCTGCAAAAACATGTGGTTGATACGGTTGACCGCTTTGTAACCGTTGGTTTTAACAAAGCTTTCCGCATCAACAATGACGTTGAAGTTACTTTTATTCCGGTTGGGCATTTGCTTGGGGCCGCGGCGGCTGTTTTAAAAATTAACGATGACGGCGAAGAAAAAACAATCACATTTACAGGCGATATCGGAAGGAAAAACTATCCGACTTTAGCTGACCCGCAACCGCTTCCGCCTTCCGATTATTTGGTTTCCGAATCCACTTACGGCGGCCGCAACCATTCCAAAGGAAAAACCGTGGAAGAAGTGCTGACCGAAACCATTGAAAAGTGTTGTGTAAAAGAATCAGGTCGGTTAATTATCCCGGCTTTTAGCATTGGCCGTACACAAGCCTTGGTTTTCTCGCTGAATAAAATTTTTTCGAAAGGTTTGTTGCCGCCGGTTAAGGTTTTTGTGGATAGTCCAATGGCCAATTCTTCGACCGGGATTTTCAGGAAACACCATAATTTATTGAGCGAAGAATCGCAGGAATTTTACCGGAAATCAGGCGACGAGTTTGAGTTTGACAATTTAGTTTATGTTGAAAATTTGAAAGACAGCCGCCAGGTTTCCAATTATTTTGAACCTTGCATCATTATTTCTTCTGCCGGGATGCTGGAAGGCGGACGTATCCAAGACCACCTTTTCAACAATATCCAAAATTATTACTGCACCATTCTGTTTATCGGTTACTGCGCCAAAGGAACATTAGGTTTCCGTTTGCTTCGCGGAGACCCGATTGTGCATATCAAAGACCGCGATTTGGCTGTTTATGCCACCATCAAACAAACCGATTTGTTTAGTGCGCACGGCGACCATGAAGATTTAGTAAATACCGTCAAACAAATCAATTCGGCAAAACTTAAACAGGTTTTTCTCGTACACGGGGAAACAACCAGTATGCAGGCATTGGCCGATACTTTAGCCGAAGACGGTTACCGGGTAACGGCCGCAAAAAAAGGCGTTGCATACGAGTTGTAAGTACTTTTTGTATTTACTAAAAACTTGTTTATGATAAAACCTTTTAATTTTCGTCAGGCACTTTTTGCGCCTGCGATGCTTCTTTTAAGCAGTATTTTTTTACAATCGTGCGTAGAAGAAATGCCTATTTTAAAGCCTTTGAGTACGTACACCACTTATGTGCCTGCTACGGTATCGGCCAAAAGCATGATCAACCTGAAAATAAACAACACCCAGAGCGATATTACCAATACGAAGCCTGGAACGATAGTTTTTAATGTGGTAACAGGTGGAACCACGTTACCAAATTTCAGAAACTATCTGATTGCCGGAGACAATGGAAGCACAACAGGCCGTGCGCTTTATTCAGTTACTTTTCATTCAGATTCTGTTGGCAATAACATCTATGTTTTTGATGGCTCACAAGTGATCGTTAACAAAAAAACCTATACGTCCTTCAACATTTCTGCAAGTAATAAATTTGCGGTTACTAAATTAGATGAAAAAACCAATACAGCAGTTGGCAGCTTTAATTATTATGTTTACGATGACGTCCTTCATCCAACGGATTCGCTTTACGTTACCGGTGCTTTCAATATTTTCAGATAAAAAAAGGCTTGCAAAAGAATATTTTTGCAAGCCTTTTTAACCTAATTATTTCTGATTGACAAGGATTTGAATGTGCTCCTTTATCAGTTTATAACTTTCAAAATCCTTCCCTCTCCTAAAATATGGGTTCCTTCGCTGAAAGTAAATTTTTTACCGTCGCCAAAATCATTGCCCAAATAATCTTTGTCTAAAAAAGCAATTTCTACTTCTCCTTCTTCTCCGGGAGTAAATTCTTTTTTATCCAGCAACGTTATTTTACCGGTTTTTTTCATATCGGCAACAAAGTTAAAAGAAGGCTTATAACCGCTGGCAAAAGGTGTTTTACGATATAAATTTCCCTGATACAATTTGATAAACGCCCTTACATTTAACATAACTTATTGGATTGTTCAACTAAAATTCCAATTTAAAACCTGTTTAAATTTTGTTCGGTTTATTTTCCATGCTTCTTTTATCACCTAAAATATTGGTTTTAAAGTTTCTAACATTGAACTTGTTTAAACTTTTTTTCCGGCCCCTGTTTTTTTGGCTGATGCTTCTTTTACCCTATGAAAATTGGTGTCTGCATTAACCTAAACAAATCAAAACAAATTATCCACCAATTTTAAGGCGGTAAAAGAAGCATGGTGTAAAGCACAAAAGAATAAGTTTAAACAGTTCATTTTTAATAAAACCATAAACAATGCTTATAAGTGCAAAATAAGTATCACATTTTTCAATTTGATATATTTCATTGCCGATGGCTTTAGCCAACGGATAGAATAAAAAGCAGCGAATGGCTTTAGCCAAAAACCTATTTTATTGTTCGGCTAAAGCCGGCCCTCAAACTTACAGCTACTGTTGACTAAAGCCAACGGCAATATAAAATTTATGCAAAGCGATTTTAAACCAGCTTTACTATTTACTAAAATGCTGCATAATTAAAGTAGCCAGTTCCACTCCAATCCTTTCCTGTGCCTCATTGGTAGAAGCGCCGATGTGTGGCGTTAACGAAATCTTAGGGTGGGTCAAAAGATCTGTGCGGGGCGTTGGTTCGTTATCAAAAACATCCAAACCGGCAAAAGCCAATTTTCCGCTGTTTAAAGCTTCGAGCAAAGCATCTTCATCAATCGTTCCGCCGCGCGAAGCATTGACTACGGCTGCACCTTTTTTCATGGCGGCAAATTCGGCTGCACCTAAAACTGGTTCCGGGCTGAAAGGCACATGCAGACTGACGAAATCACTTTGTGCAATCAGTTCATCTTTGGATGCTTCTTTTACCGATACTTTTACCAACTGTCCGTCGCCCAATTCGATTGCCAATTCGTTGTTAAAAGGGTGCAAATCATAAGCCAGCACTTTCATGCCCAAGCCTATCGCTATTTTTGCAACTTCGCGGCCAATCCGGCCAAAACCTAAAATACCGATCGTTTTTCCGCGTAGCTCAATCCCTTTTGCGTATGCTTTTTTTAGCTCGTTAAATTTGGTGTTGCCTTCGGCTGGCATTTTTCGGTTGCTGTCCTCCAAAAAACGGATGCCGGTAAACAGGTGTGCAAAAACCAGTTCGGCCACAGAAAGCGAAGAAGATGCAGGCGTGTTCACCACGGCAACACCTTTTTCGCGGGCGTATTCAACATCAATATTGTCCATGCCAACGCCGCCACGGCCAACCAATTTTAAATTCGGGCAGGCATCAATCAAAGCTTGGCGTACTTTGGTGGCGCTTCTTACCGTGATCGCATCAAAATTTTGTAATTGTTCGGTTAGTTGTTCTTGCGGAATATGCTCGGTTTCTACGTAAAAACCTACGCTTTCTAAAAGTGCTTTTCCGGCCGGGTCAATCCCGTCGTTTGCTAATATCCTGATCATTTATTATTGTGTTGAAGGATGATGGGCCTGTTTAAATTCGTACAAGAAAAAATCTTAATACTTCTTTTACCCTATAAAAATTGGTGTCTCTATCAAATCAAAACCCAATTCCCATCAATTTTTAGGCGATAAAAGAAGCATATATACCTTAACAAGTAAATTTTAAACAGCCTCTGTTTGTTATTTATTCTTTTCGGCAAATTCCTGCATGGCATCAACCAAAGCAGTAACGCCGGCAATGGGCAGGGCATTGTAAATAGAAGCACGGAAACCGCCCGCACTTCGATGGCCTTTGATGCCAATAAGACCTCGTTCTTCGGCAAACTTTAAAAAAGGTTTTTCGAGTTCCGGTTTCTCCATCACAAAACAAACGTTCATAATGGAACGGTCTTCTACGGCACAAACGCCTCTAAACAAAGGGTTTCTGTCGATTTCTTTATATAACGCTTTAGCTTTGGCTTCGTTTGCTTTGGCAATTGCCGCTACGCCTCCGTTGGCTTTGATCCAACGCAAAGTCAACATCGAAATATAGATGGCAAAAACCGGAGGTGTGTTGTACATCGAACCGTTTTCGATATGCAATTGGTAATTCAGCATCGAAGGAATTGCACGTTCCGCTTTTCCCAGGATTTCATCTTTCACGATCACAACCGTTGCGCCTGCCGGGCCCATATTTTTTTGTGCACCTGCGTAGATCAAACCAAAATCGGCCACGTTAATTTCGCGGCTGAAAATATCAGACGACATATCGGCAACCATCGGAACCGGCGATTTTGGAAACTGGTGCATTTGCGTGCCGTAAATGGTATTGTTGGAAGTAATGTGGAAATAAGCCGCATCCGCAGGAATTTCATAATTTTTCGGGATTTGCTTAAAGTTGTTCTCTTTATCGGTTGCAACAACAACCGGCGTTCCGAAGATTTTTGCTTCTTTTATCGCTTTGTTGGCCCAAACGCCCGTTTCTAAATACGCGGCGGTTTTTCCTTGCGGCAACAAATTGTAAGGAACCATTGAAAATTGCAAACTTGCGCCTCCTTGTAAAAATATTACAGAATAACCTTCCGGCACTTTCAATAATTCTTTGACTAAGCTTACGGCTTCGTTCATCACCGCTTCAAACTCTGGCGAGCGGTGCGATATTTCTAAGATGGATAAACCGATTCCGTTAAAATCAATTACCGCTTCGGCGGCTTGTTTAAGTACTTCGTGGGGCAAAATGCCCGGGCCTGCACCAAAATTATGCTTCATGTTTTTTATTAAATTAAGCCGGAAAAGAAGAATTAAAAGTAATAACCGGCGTGGGCGAATTTATAAATTTTGACTTTGTTTACAGTTAGTTATTTATAAATAATTTAACTAAACATCGTTTTTGTTTTTAATTCGATCAGCAATTGAATGCTTCTTTTAAGGATGTTTTAATTTTTGGATAGCCAGCAAAGGATCGTAGGACGAAAAAACCGAATTGCCGGCAACCAAAACGTTTGCACCGGCCTGCAATAATTCTTTGCAGTTATCTTCGCTGATGCCGCCATCAACTTCAATCTTCAAATCCGGATTTCGGTTTCGGGCCAACGCTTTTAAATCGTATAATTTTTTGTAAGTATTGAGGATAAATTTCTGCCCGCCAAAACCTGGGTTTACCGACATGATCAACACCAAATCCAAATCGGTAATTATATCTTCCAGCAAAGCAACCGGCGAATGCGGGTTTAAAGCTACGCCGGCCGTACAACCTGCGCTTTTAATGAGTTGAACGGTTCGGTTTAAATGCGTGCAAGCTTCCAAATGGACAGTAATATTTGCTGCGCCGTCTTTGGCAAATTGTTCGATGTATTGGTCTGGGTTTACGATCATCAAATGCACATCAATTGGTTTGGTTGCAATGGGTTTAATGGCTTTTAAAACCGGAAAACCGAAAGAAATATTCGGCACAAAAACGCCGTCCATTACATCAAAATGAATCCAATCGGCCTCGCTTTGGTTCAGCATTTCCACATCGCGTTGCAAGTTGGCAAAATCAGCCGCCAAAAGAGAAGGCGCAATCAAATGTTCCATGTTTCAAATATACATATATGCGTAAAAAATCAGTTTTTTATAATTTTATAATGGCTTTTTTTACAAGTCATTGTCCAACAACGCTTCTTTTACCGGTATAAATTTAGGTGATAAAAGAAGCATTAAAAAAAACGCCCGAACCATTTTAAATGGTCCGGGCGTTTTCCAAGATTTCAAAACTTTACTTGGTTACCCACATTACGATTACCGCCAAAACCAGCAGTATTAATAAGATGAGGCTGATACCAACAATTTTTGAACCTGCTTTTTTTTCCTGTTCGGCCATGTAATAATAATTTTAGGTTGATAAAAAGAGTATCGTTTATAAATAAGATTCTAAAACATTGTTGCGGGAAGTGTGGCGCAAACGTTGCAACGCTTTGTCTTTCAACTGGCGGACACGTTCGCGGGTAATCATAAAACGTTCGCCGATTTCTTCCAAAGATTGCGGCGTCCCGGAACCTAAACCAAAGAACAGGATAATCACTTCACGGTCGCGTTCTGGCAGTGAAGACAGGGAACGCATCACTTCCATCGAAAGCGATTCCTGGATCATGCTGTAATCTGTAGCCGGGTCGCCGTGCTGCAACACATCCAACAGCGTGTTTTCCTCACCCTGGATAAACGGCGCATCCATCGAAACGTGGCGGCCGGAATTGTTTAACGAATCAGAAATGCGTTCTTCGGTGGTTTCCAAATCAACAGCCAGTTCTTCCGGTGTTGGTTCGCGCTCAAACTCCTGCTCTAAACGGGAGTATGCTTTGCGGATTTTGCTTAAAGAACCAACCTGGTTTAAAGGCAAACGAACGATACGGGATTGTTCTGCAACGGCAGACAAAATAGACTGGCGGATCCACCAAACGGCGTAAGAAATAAATTTAAAGCCTTTGGTTTCGTCAAAACGTTTGGCGGCTTTAATCAAACCTAAATTTCCTTCGTTGATTAAATCGCCTAAAGTTAAACCTTGGTTTTGATATTGTTTTGCTACAGAAACCACAAACCTTAAATTTGCTTTGGTTAAACGTTCTAAAGCGGCTTGGTCTCCTTCGCGTATTTTCTGGGTCAGGATAACTTCTTCCTGTGCGGTGATCAAGTCAACTTTACCAATTTCTGTAAGATATTTATCCAGCGATTGTGATTCGCGGTTGGTGATAGACTGGGATATTTTGAGTTGTCTCATAATGTAAATGCCTGGGATTTTAAATTGTTAGCTTAAAAAAATTAACGGGCAGGGCTAAAAATTTTAATGTAAAAAGATCAAATGTACCTAATTTTCTTTAACGTAACGACTACCTTAATGTTTTTAATTGTAAACATTATTTGACATTCTGTTAAGATTTTGTATTTTATTTAGTACAATACTTAAACGAAACCAGGAGCCTAAATATTTTCCAGTCAGGCTAAGAAGCAGTCATAAAAGCGTCATTATAAAAGCATTAGAAATACAAGGATGCTTCTTTTACCGGCATTTTTTCGGCATCGGATTTTGTTACTGATCGAACTTTTCCAGCAGTTTCAACAGTGTTTCAAAATCTTTTGGATAAGGCGCATTTACCGTAATTTCTTCTTCCGCATTAATTTTTAAGGAGATTTCAAAAGCGTGCAAAGCAAAGCGTTTCATGATCGGCAGCTCTTCTTGGTCTTTACCCAAACGGTAGTTGCGTTTTAAATCAGACAGTAAAACCGGCTTGCCTTTGTACAGTTCATCACCGGCAATAGAAGCGCGTTGCGTAGCCAAATGGATACGGATTTGGTGCATCCTTCCGGTTATCGGCCTGCATTCTACCAGCGTATAATGTTTAAAATATTTGAGGGAATTAAACCAAGTTTCGGCGCGTTTGCCTTCCTGACGGCTGATGGTTACGTTGCCTTTGCCTACATTAAGGATTGGCAAGTCAATAAACAGGTTTTCAAAAACGTGCGTACCATCAATAATGGCGTGATATACTTTTTTTACCTGCCTTTTTTCAAACTGCATCGAAACGGCGCGGTAAGCTTCCGGGTTTTTGGCAAAAACTAATGCGCCCGAAGTTTCTTTGTCCAAGCGGTGGCAAATCTGCGCGTCCGGCCAATATTGCTTGGCTAAACGAAGCATGTTGATGTCGCCGCCTTCCCTTTCATCCAAAGAACTTAAAAAAGGAGGTTTGTTGACAATGATCAGGTCTGCGTTTTCAAATAAGATCAGATCCTGGAATTTAGGAATTTTCATCTGCGGCAAATATCGCAGATTTACGGCGTTTTACAGCAACTCAAATTTGTAGCCCACTCCTTTTACGGTAGAAACATATTTTTCGCCCAGCTTTTCGCGCAGTTTTCGGATGTGTACATCAATCGTGCGGTTGGTTACCACCACAGAATCTTCCCAAATATTTTTCAAAATGGCTTCGCGCGTGTAAACTTTGCCAGGTTTAGAGGCAAGCAGGTACAGCAGTTCAAATTCTTTTTTCGCCAGCACAACTTTTTCTCCGCCCTGAAAAACCAAAAATGCTTCGCGGTCAATTACCAGATCTCCAATTTCAACCTTGTTATCCGGTGTATCATCCGAAGGTTGGTTACGGCGGAGGATGGCATTGATGCGGCTAACCAAAGCGCGCGGCTTGATGGGTTTGGCAATGTAATCATCGGCGCCCACATTAAAACCAGCAATTTCTGAATATTCTTCGCTTCGGGCCGTTAAAAAAACCATGAAAGTATTTTTAAATTCGGGCATGGTGCGCATAATACGGCAGGCTTCAATGCCATCCATTTTCGGCATCATCACATCCAGAATAATCAAATCGGGCAAATATTTTTTGGCTTCGGCTACGGCTTCCTGTCCGTTGTGGGCAACATAAACCTGGTAACCTTCTTTGTTGAGGTTATACTCGATCAGCTCCAAAATATCCGGCTCATCATCAACAATCAGGATCTTCTGTTTCGGATTACTCATTTTCTTAATTTTCTGTAAATGTAACGGCTAAAAAAGATTGCAGACATTAATTTTTTATTAAGTAATTGTAAAGAAAGCCGGATTTAACAGTTGATGCTATTTAAACGTCTTGGCAAAAAAAGCAGCCAGATCATTACCGGTAATGTTTTTGGCAACAATGTTTCCGTTTGGGTCCAAAATAAAATTAGAAGGAATGGCCTGCACCTGGTAACGCTGCACCACCGGCCCGTTAAAGTTTTGCAGTTCGCTGCCGTGCGCCCAGGTCAAGTGGTCGTCGTTGACAGCTTTTTGCCAGGCATCTTTGTTTTCATCCAGAGAAATGCCGACAATATTTAAACCTTTCGGGTGATATTGCTGGTACAATTTTACCACGTTCGGGTTTTCTTTGCGACAAGGAACGCACCAGGAAGCCCAAAAATCAAGCATTACGTATTTGCCTTTATAATCCGAAAGTTTGATGGTTTTGCCATCAATGCCGGGGATTGAAAAATCGGGCGCGACGTGGCCAACGGAAACCGGTTTTAGCAACGCCATGTGTTTTTTAAACTGCTCCACGGCCTGGTTGCCTTTAAATTTATCGCCCAAACCATCGGCGTAAGCAACCAGTTCTTTTTCATATTTCATCTGGTCCAAAGCCATGGCAGCATAAAAACCGGCAAGCGAATTTTTATTTTTATCAACAAAATTTAGGATTTCGTTTGAAAGATCGGCCATGTTCTTTTCAAAACTGGGCAGGTATTTTTTCAAAACCGAATCCTGGTTTACGCCTTTTGCGCCTGCTTCGGCCTGATATTGATTGGCCAGCTTGGTGTTTTTAACGGTATAAATATTACTGATGCGGTTGTACGCTTTGATCTTTTCCGAATCTCCGGAACCTGTAACCGTATAATTATGGTTTGGGTCAGCCAGATCAGTTTTAAAATCAATATCGTTTCCGTTTTCGGCGATCAAATCAAACTCCTGGTCGCCGTTTTTGATTTTGTACAAGTTGGCAAAAGGCGTGGATTTTTTGAAAACGAATTTGTTCTGCTCGCTCAATTGAACGGAATCAATTACACGAACGTTAGTGGAATCCGCTTCCAGCAAAAACACTTTTTGCTGTGCCGGATGCTCAATTTGCCCTTCAATTTTGAATGTATTTTTATCGGAACAAGCACTAAAAAAAGTTATTGCAGCAAGCACCGGAACTATTATTTTTCTCATAAATTATTTCTCTAATTTTTCTGCCAAAACGCGGTTTGCTGTTTTTGGGTCTATTTTTCCTTTGGATAGCTTCATTACCTCGCCCATAAACATGCCCAAAATCCCTTTTTTTCCTTTTTTATATTCGGATACTTTTTGCGGGTGCAATTGCAAAACCTGGTCTATGATCAAATCTAATTTTTCTTCGTTCCGGTCAATAAACAGGTTTAAAGCAGCAGCCGTTTCTGTTGCTGATTTTTCGGGATGACGGACCAATTCCTGGAAAAGCTGGTGCGCGGCAACCGTAATACTGATCTTGCCTTCATCAACCAATTGGATCACTTCGGCAATCGTTTTCGGCTTCACCAAAAAACTGCCGATAAAAACAGTATGCGTGTTTAAGTACGATTTGATGCTGCCCATCATCCAATGCGCCGCGGCTTTGTAGTTGGAAGTTTCTTTGATCAGTTCCTCAAAATAGTTCACCAGTTCGTGGTCGGCGGTTAAAACGGAAGCTTCGTAATCGTTTAAACCTAATTGTTGCGTGTATTTCTCGTACAGTTCTTCGGGTAACGCAGGCAGGTTTCTGCGGATTTCTTTAATATAAGCTTCCGTTAAAACGATGGGCTGCAAATCCGGTTCCGGGAAATAACGGTAATCATTCGCCATTTCTTTGCTGCGCAAAACCGAAGTGGTTCCGGTATCGGCATCAAAATTCAAGGTGTTTTGTTCGATGGTTTCACCGCGTTCCAACAATTCGATTTGCCGTGCTGCTTCAAACTCAATCGCTTTCTGCACATTTTTGATGGAATTAAGGTTTTTCACTTCGCAGCGCGTTCCATATTTGGTTTCGCCTTTTTTACGGACCGAAATATTGGCATCGCAACGCAAACTTCCTTCTTCCATGTTGCCATCGCAAATCCCGAGAAAGCGCACCAGACGGCGGATTTCCGACAGAAAAGCATGTGCTTCTTCGCCGCTTCGTAAATCGGGTTCGGTTACAATTTCGAGCAGCGGCACACCGGCGCGGTTCAAATCAATCAGCGTGTTGGCCTCGTCCAAATCGTGGATACTTTTGCCGGCATCTTCTTCCATATGGATTCTGTTTAAGCGAATTTGTTTTTGTTCCGATGCTGTTTTTATGCCGATAAAACCAGTATGACAAATGGCGGCCGCATCCTGCGTAATCTGGTAGCCTTTCGGCAAATCGGCATAAAAATAATTTTTGCGGTCGAAAAAGTTATATTCCCTGATCTGGCAATGCGTGGCCAAACCTAATTTTACCGCAAACTCAATATGTTTTTTGTTGATGAAAGGCAACGTGCCGGGATGGCCTAAAGAAACCGGGCTGACGTGCCGGTTGGGCTTGGCACCGAAAGCGGCCGAATCTGAGCAAAAAGCTTTACTTGCCGTGGCTAATTGTGCGTGAACTTCCAGTCCGATAACTACTTCATATCCTGCCTGCAACTGGGCTGTTTCGATCGTCATTTACGAGTATATGTACTTTTGTATGGGATTAGTTAAAGCTTGTAAAACTATTAAATATAGTTGAAGAACGCATAATGGAATTCAGCATTTGAGGATCCGGAGAATGATTTTTAGGGCATAAAAGAAGCATGCTGGTGTTGGGCAATGCTTCTTTTATGCCTAAAATTTACACCTGTTTTTGAATAACCGCTTTTGCTTTTTCGATGGCCGCTTTTAAACCCGCTGCAATTTTGCCGCCTGCCGTTGCATAAAAAGGCTGGCCACCGCCGCCGCCTTGGATTTCTTTCGCCAGTTCTTTAATGATGGCGCGCGCATCCAAACCTTTTTCTTTCACTAAGTTTTCCGAGATCATCACCGTTAAATTTGGTTTGCCATCAATCACTGCGCCCAAAACCAAAACCAGATCAGCCAAAATATCTTTGGTTTGATAAGCCAGACTTTTTAAAGCTTCTGCATTTGGCAAATCCACTTCTTCGGAGATGAAATTTATGCCGCTAAAAGAAGTATGCCTGGCAGCCAGTTCTTTTTTCAGGTTTGAGATCCGTTCCAGAACCGCTTTTTCTGCTTCTTTTTTAAGGGAAGCATTTTCTTCTAAAACCTGCTCCAAACTCTTTTTCAGATCAGTCGGGTTTTTTAACAGTTCTTTCAAAGCTTTGATTTCTTCGTTTTGCTGATGGATCAGTTCTTCAGATTTGATCCCGGTGATTGCTTCAATTCTTCGCACACCTGCCGCAACCGCACTTTCGGAAACGATTTTAAAGAAACCAATTTGCCCGGTTGCCTGCACATGTGTTCCACCGCAAAGCTCGATGGAAAACTTTTCGTCCATTGTTACCACGCGAACCACATCGCCGTATTTTTCTCCAAATAAAGCCATTGCGCCGGTTTGAGAAGCTTCTGCAAATGACATGCTTTGGATCACAACGCCTACATTTTCCCGAATTTTTCGGTTGACCACAGCTTCTATCCTGCTGATTTCCTCATCGCTTACTTTTGCAAAATGCGAAAAATCAAAACGCAAATAATCCGGACTAACCAGTGAGCCTTTTTGATTGACGTGGCTTCCCAAAACTTCTTTCAAAGCTGCATGAAGCAAGTGCGTAGCCGAATGGTTATTTTCGATGTTCAACCTTCTTTCGGGATCAACATAAGCGGTTAAAACATCCGAAATATCTTCCGGCAGTTGATCTACAAAATGCACAATCAAGCCGTTTTCTTTTTTGGTGTCCGTTACCGGGATAATCTCGCCATCCGGGAAAATCAGGTCGCCGGTATCACCAACCTGACCGCCGCTTTCTGCATAAAAAGGCGTTTTGTCTAACACGATTTGAAATTGTTCTTTTCCTTTGGCTTTAACTTTACGGTATTTAATGATGTGGGCAATGGTTTCTGTTTCTTCGTAGCCGGTAAATTCTACGTTATCGTCTTCTTTTAATACGATCCAATCGCCAGTATCTATGGCAGTTGCGGCACGGGAACGATTTTTTTGTTCTTGAAGAAGCTTTTCAAAACGTTTTTTATCGACAGTAAGCCCTTCTTCACGAGCCATTAACTCAGTTAGATCGATTGGAAAACCATAAGTATCTTGCAGCTCGAAAGCAAAATCACCACTAAGTCTTTTTACAAAATCATTTACCTTAATATCAATGGCTTGAATTGTTGTTTCTTTATTCAACAAATTTTGTAATGGAAGTAACTCCCAATTACTAAAACTTTTAAAAGAATTATCGAATCTTTCTACAATAAAATCTACGTATCGTTCTGTATTAGCATTAATTGGAAGACTTTTGTTAACAGATGCTAAATAACTCGGAATGTGATTAATATCAATAATTCTACCCTTAAATTTCCTTATTCCGTTTCCCAACGTCCTTAAAAACGAAACCTCCTCCTCCAAAACAACTTTCTGCACAAAATCTTTCTGCTCATTCAAATTTGGAAATACATCCTGAAATTGTTGTGCTAAAAGAAGCACCAAAGTATTTAAAAAAGGTTCTTTCAGATTGAGGTATTGATAAGCGTAACGCACGGCTCTTCTCAAAATCCGACGGATAACATAACCGGCTTTGTTGTTGGAAGGAAGCTGTCCGTCAGCAATGGCAAAACTAATGGCGCGGATATGATCGGCCATCACGCGCATTGCAACAGCATCATTCCAGCCTTCTCCATTTGGAACCGCGTTTCCAATATAAACTTTCCCACTTTTCTCCGCAATAAATTGGATCAGCGGCTGGAAAATATCCGTATCGTAATTAGAACTTTTGCCTTGTAAAACACGCACCAAACGCTCGAAACCCATTCCGGTATCCACGTGTTTGTTGGGCAGGTGAACTAAAGTTGTGTATAGCCACAAATTTTCTCCTTTCCACTTTTTTTCATCTATTCCACCAAACTTAACTGCATCTAATTTGAATTCTTCCTGGCCTCCATTTTTGCCTCCCCAAATTCTATTAAACTGCATAAACACATTGTTCCAAATCTCAATCACCTGCGGGTCATCAGCGTTCACCAGTTCAGAACCTTTTACCTTTTGCCTTTCACCTTCTTCCCGGTTATCATAATGAATTTCCGAGCAAGGCCCGCAAGGTCCGGTTTCGCCCATTTCCCAAAAATTATCTTTTTTATTGCCGGGCAAAATGTGGCTTGCGGGCAAAAACTGTTTCCACAGATCGTAGGCTTCCTGGTCTTTTTCCAGGCCTTCTTTTTCGTCGCCTTCAAAATAAGTTACATACAGGCGGTCTTTGTCAATTTTGTAAACTTCGGTCAGCAGTTCCCAGCTCCATTCAATCGCTTCCTTTTTAAAATAATCGCCGAAACTCCAGTTGCCCAGCATCTCAAACATCGTGTGGTGATAGGTATCAATGCCCACTTCCTCCAAATCATTGTGCTTGCCGGAAACGCGCAGGCAACGTTGTGTATCGGCCACACGCGGAAACTTGGCTGCTTCTTCGCCCAAAAAAATACTTTTAAACTGGTTCATGCCGGCGTTGGCAAACATCAGCGTCGGGTCGTTCTTCACCACAATGGGCGCAGAAGGAACGATCTGGTGTTGTTTGGATGCAAAAAAATCTAAAAATTGCTGGCGTATTTGGGAAGCAGTTAACATTGCGGATGCTGTTTTTATCGTATAAAAATTGTGCGGCAAAGATAGGGTTTTGAGGAAGTTTTAGAAAAGTTGCATGTTGTTTTGGTTGATAAAGAAAAATGCTTCTTTCAATAGAAAATTATTTAAGCGGGCTTTTAGCCCTTACTTTCGTTCTTTTTGCTTGAACAAAAAGAACCAAAAATTCAAGACAAACCCGATCCCTCCGGGCGTTTTGTCGGGCCTTTACGCACCTGGGCGACGACCTGCCGCTTTGGAATTTCCAGTGGTTATCTTGCGCTTTTAAAGGATATTTTTAAATGCTTCTTTTATCGGCATAAATTTGGTGGGATTAAAAATAGAAGTATTTGTTTTTGTTGAACTGTCAGGGCCGTTTGCAGGTAGCCGCCCAGGAGCGGTGGGAGGAATGCCGCCCGGAGGCGATCCGGCATTCTTGATTTCGTTGGTTCTTTTTTATCAAGAAAAAAGAACGGACAAGAAAAAAATAGTTTGTAAAATTCACCATCACAAAGCGCAGACCCAAAACAACTTCACCAATTTTTACCCGATAAAAGAAGCATCGGTTTTCAAAACAAAAATGGTTTGACAAGCTCGCCATGATAAGGCGAAGATCAAATAACTTCACCAACTTTTACCCGATAAAAGAAGCATCATCATAAGTTAACATCAAACCATTAACTTTACCGCCATGCCTTACAAAGAGAGAGACATCAATAAAATGTATTACACCATGGGCGAGGTTTCGGCCATGTTCAATGTAAACCAATCCATGATCCGTTTTTATGAAAAGGAATTTGACATCCTTCAGCCTAAAAAAAATAAAAAAGGGAACCGCTTGTTTACGCCCGAAGATGTGGAAAATTTGAAAATCATTTTCAATTTGATCAACGACCGCGGCTTTACACTGCAGGGCGCGCGCGATTATTTGAAACAAAACGGCAGCGAAGCGAAGGAAAGCCAGCAGGTGATCCAATCGTTGGAGAACCTGAAAAAATTTCTGTTGGAAGTAAAAGAACAGCTATGAAACTGCCCGAAGGTTCAGCTTTTTTAGTGGTTTACAATGCGCATTCTGGCGCCAAGGCCGATGAACATTTCGACCGTTTGCTGGAAGAAAAAAGCCACCAGTACAACTTCCGTTTCAAGGTTTACCGGATGGGAAATGATGACTGCGAAAAACACATCCGGCAGGAAATTGAAGCTTTTAAACCTGGTTTTTTGATTGCTGCCGGCGGCGATGGCACTTTAAACATCGTGGCCAAAATTGCGCCTGATTTTGATTTGCCGGTGATGGTTTTGCCTTATGGTTCGGCCAACGGTATGGCGCGCGAACTATCCATTCCAAACCAAATTGCGGCCGCTTACGATATTTTGGCCGATTATAAAATCAAGCCGGTTGATTTGCTTAAAATTAACAGTTTTACCTGCGTGCATTTGGCCGATGTTGGTTTAAATGCGCGGATTGTAAAACGCTTTGAACAAGACCCAAGGCGAGGTCTAACTACTTACGCCAGGCATTTATGGCGGGAAATTTTCCTGATACAAAGCAAGCGTTTTCTAATTATTTATGATGGCAAACCGATCAAACGCAAAGCCGTTTCCATCACTTTTGCCAATGCTTCCAAGTACGGAACCGGCGCAGTGATCAATCCAACCGGAACGATTGACGACGGCAAATTTGAATTGTGCATTGTAAAACGCTTTCCGCTGTTGAAAATCTTTTCGCTGGCCTGGAAAATGTTCCGCGGCAATTTGCAAACCAGCGAATATTTTGAAGTGATCAGCTGCCGTACAGCAAAAATAACCCAAAAAAAAGGCGTGGTGTTGCAGGTGGATGGCGAAGTGATCGGCAAGATTAAACAGATCGATATCACCATCCAGCCTTTGGCGCTCAAGCTTCTTTTACCGGCTGTTTCTTAAATGCTTCTTTTATCGCCTATAATTTTGTTTGCCATTAGTTAATAGCCGATAGCTAATTGTTGATAGCTGAAAGATGACAGATCTTCTCAATGCAGTTCGGCTTGGTAAGCCATTTTTCCCTGAGCATTTAATTCGTCCACAACCCAGGCTTCGGCCACTGTTTTTTGATCGGAAGAAAACTTCAGCTTAAAAAAACCTTTTGCCGCCAAAGCAAACTTGCCATACTTCCCTTTGCGCACATAAGTAGATTTGGAAGCCGCACCGCTCACGATATAATCTACCTGGTTTTTATAAATGTGCTGCAAATTGTGCTCGTGCCCGGCAGCGTAAATTAAGTTTGGGTGCCGTCCAAAAATAGCTTTCAAATTCTTGCGCAGTTCCCTGAAACGTAGGTTGGAAAGATCTTCGGGCGCACCAATATATTTTCGGTACAAAGGAAGCAACGAACCGATGACCGGCATCGGCATAAAAGCTTTCTTACGATAAATGGTAAGCGGAAAAAGATGATGTTTGAACTTGAATTTGCCGCCATGCAACGAGTAACTGTAGATGGGATAATGGCCGACCACCAATATTTTTTTGTTTATATTACGGTCGATAATATCCTGCAACAACGCGTAAAACTCT
The DNA here is from genome assembly GCF_041088075.1 of Mucilaginibacter sp. GTDB lineage: Bacteria > Bacteroidota > Bacteroidia > Sphingobacteriales > Sphingobacteriaceae > Mucilaginibacter_A. The sequence goes on from NZ_JBGCVY010000025.1 coordinate 57,948, forward strand.
TCTTCAGAACTGGCCGAACAGCCATCTTTTGCACCAATCGGCCGGAAACCGCGCTGTATCCACCATTGTGTATTAATGGCGACAATCGTTAAATCATCATTGATCGGAACTTCTTTCGGACCCGGGCAGCCGTTGGAAGGCAGGTAAACATTCTCGCCGCCAAACAACTTTTCGATATATTTTTCCTGCCGGACCACGTAATCAAAACCATCGTCTTTGCCTTTGTTCCAATCGTGGTTCCCGGAAATAAAAATCACTTTTCCAGTATAACCTTTCACCGCTTCATAGTGTTTTTGAAGCACCAGTTCCGCATCGGCACGCAACCGGTCGCCTTTTTCGGGCAAACCATGTGGGTAAACATTATCGCCCAAAAATATAACTGCCGAAGGATAAGCATCGGGCAAATGCTGCTTCAACAATTCCATCAACGGATCAGGCTTATAACGCGCAATATTGCCCGAATCGCCAACTAAAATCACTTCAAAAACGGTCTCGGCCATGTGGTGCTGTTTTTATCGGTAATATTTTTTATTATTATTTGCAATAATAATTTACTTATTAATTAATTTTAATATTATTGAGTTAATTATCCTTTTAACAAATGCTTCAATATTTATAAATGCAGTATAAATGCCTGCTGCTGGTCATATTTATGTTGGTTACAAAATTAGTTGCTGCACAAACGGCGCAGGAACGGGAAATTGAAACCATAATTGAAGCGGCTGCCGAAAACCTGCCCGACGATTACGACTATTCGGAACTGATTGGCCAGTTGAACAATTACCGCCAGCATCCGCTCAACCTCAACAAAGCTACAACTACACAATTGCAAGACCTTTTATTTTTATCAGCGCTCCAAATTACGGCTTTACAAGAGCATATCCGCAACAATGGGAAATTGGTTGACTTGCTCGAACTGCAAAGTATTGACCTTTTCGACCTGCAAACCATCCAAAAACTGCTGCCTTTTGTAACCATTTCTGCTGATTTGGATTTTAATTTGATCAGCCTGAAAAACGTTTTTAAATACGGCAAACATGATTTCATCTTCCGTTATGGAGAAGTGTTGCAAGATCAAAAAGGTTTTGTGATTGCTAAAGATTCCAAACTTTCGCATTATACCGGCAACAATCAAAAGTTATTAGGCCGATACAGGTTTGATTTTCAAAACCGCATTCAATTCAATTTTAACATGGAAAAAGATGCCGGCGAACCATTTTTTGCCGGTAAAAACAGTATCGGTTTTGATTTTTATTCGGCCAGTCTGGCTTTTAAAAACTTTGGTTTGATCAACAAATTGGTTATTGGCGATTATTCGTTACAGTTTGGACAAGGCCTAAGTTTGTACACTGGTTTTAGTTTTGGCAAAAATGCGGATGCTACTTTGGTGCCTAAAGTTGCGCGCGGTTTAACGCCTTATTCTTCTACCAACGAGATTAATTATTTCCGCGGAGTTGCCACAACTTTAAAATTTAGATCGGTAGAATTTACGCCTTTTGTTTCTTACCAACCGATTGATGCAACCGTGCAAACCAAGGCAAATCCCGAATATATTTCTTCACTTGGCACAACCGGTTATCATCGAACTTTAACAGAATTGACCAATAAAAACGCGGCAGATCAATTGACTTACGGCTTCAATTTAAACTACAACAAACGCAATTTTAAAACAGGAATAACAACTTATAGCACACAATTTGAATATCCAATCCGGCGCCGGGCAAACAGTTACAACCAATATGATTTTGTTGGAAAAGAATTGGATAACCTTTCTTTTTATTACGATTACAGCTACCACAATTTTTATTTTTTTGGAGAAACAGCCAAAAGTTTAGGCGGAGGCGCGGCAACGGTAAATGGTGTTTTAACTTCATTTTCGTCCAATATTTCATTGGTTTTGTTGTACCGAAATTACAATAAAAGTTACCGTTCTTTTTACAACGAAGCTTTTTCTGAAACCACCAATGCCGTAAACGAGCAAGGTTATTACGGCGGTTTAAATTGGAAGTTTTTACAACGTTGGAATTTTTCTGCTTATGCCGATTTTTTTAAGTTTCCGTGGTTAAAATACCAGGTGAGCCAGCCCAACAGCAAAGGTTATGAATTATTGGGAAGGCTGACTTATGCACCAACACAACGCTTTGTAGCTTATCTAAATTATCGTTTTAAACAGAAACAACAAAACAACGATAACGCAAAGATCAAAATGTTGGACGAAGTTTCATATCAGGATTGGCGTTTGGATATTGCTTATCCGATCAACAAAAATATCAGTTTGCGCAACCGTGCCGAGGTGGTAAAATATCAAAAAGGTTTGCCCGCTGCCGAATACGGTTTAATGCTTTACCAGGATTTATTGTACCGGCCAAAAGCCACTCGTATTTCCGGCAATTGCCGCTTGGCCTGGTTTAAAACAGCCAGTTACGATTCGCGGGTTTACTCTTTTGAAAACGATGTTTTGTACAGCTACACCATTTTGCCTTTGCAGCATACCGGCTTCCGCACTTATGCAAACTTGCAATATACTTTTAAAAAAGGTTTGGATTTTTGGTTTCGCTACAGCGCTTATTTATACCGTGGCGAAAAAACAGTTGGTTCTGGTTTGGATGAAATTCAGGGCAACAAAAAGTCGGAAGTACGGCTGCAAATGCGTTATCGCTTTTAATTATGAAAAATACTTTTTTTATTGCCGAAAGCCCGTTTGTATTGTTGCTGATGCATCTTTTATCAGGTATTTTTCTGAGCGTAGTTTTTTCTTTTGGAAATATTTTACCGTTACTACTAACATGTATTTTTACAATTTCGTTTATATTTTGTATTTTAAATTGGAAATATGCCGATTGGAAAATCTACCGAAAAGCCTGGATTGGCGGCATTTTGATCTATCTATTTTTGTTTTTGTTGGGGATTTTTTTAGCCGAAAAAAATAAAGAAATCAACAACAGCAATCATTTTTCCAAACAAAAAGCAACAAGTTTATTAGTTACTATTATTCAGGAACCAAAACAAACCGGCAACGTTGTGCGCTTTAATACTTTGGTTACGCATACTTCTTTTAATGGCAAAATTTCAGTGTCTTCCGGAAGTATGTTGGTTGCTTTGAAATTGGATTCTTCTCAAAAAAACAATTTCAATTATGGCGATGAATTTTTGGTTCCAAACCAATACAAGCCCATTGATGCCCCTTTTAACCCAGCCGAATTTAATTACAAGTTATGGCTGCAGCATCAAAATATTTATTTTCAAACTTTTCTCAATCCAAACCAATATCAACTGATTACAACCAATCGCGGCAACCCGATTATTGCTTATGCACTTGCAATCCGAAAAAAGTTGGTTCAAAAGTACCAGAAATATTTGCACGATCCTGATGCTTTGTCGGTTGCTTCGACCTTAATTTTGGGTTACCGTGCCGATTTAAGTACCGATGTTTTGCAGGCTTATTCTAAAACCGGAACCATCCACGTCCTTTCCGTTTCAGGGATGCACGTGGCGTTGGTATATCTGATTATCAACTTATTACTTCGTTTTTTAAACCGTAAAAGAAGCGGTGTTTTGCTAAAAGCATTCATCTCCATTTTGCTGATTTGGGTTTATGCTTTGGTTACCGGTTTTTCGCCTGCCGTTTGCCGCGCCGCGGTGATGATTACGTTTGTGATTGTTGGAAGAACTTACAACCGGCATATCAGTATGCTTAACATTTTGCTGGTTTCGGCTTTTGTGCTGCTTTTGTACAATCCAAACTTTGTTACCGATGTTGGTTTTCAACTTTCCTATTTGGCCGTTGTCGGGTTGATTATCTTGCAACCAATTATCGAAAATTTATTAGAATTTAAACATCAATTTGCAAGAAGGGTTTGGTCGCTTTTATCCGTTTCTCTGGCGGCGCAATTGATCACCTTTCCAGTTAGTGTATTTTACTTTCACCAGTTTCCGGTTTATTTTTTGCTGAGCAATTTGTTTATCGTGCTGCCTTCTGCCTTAATTATGTATGTTGGAATTGCTTTCCTTTTCGTGCCAGATATTCCTGTAATTGCAAAACCGCTTGCTTTTGTTTTGGAAAAAAGTATTGTTGGGATGAACCAGGGTTTAAGTTGGATTGAACATCTTCCTTTCGGAAGTTGGAACAAACTTTGGATCACCGTTCCCGAATATTTAATCTTGTACACCATCATCGTTTGTCTGTTCGTCTGGCTGGTTCATCGTAAAAGCTTATTGCTGCAAGTTGGTGCTGTTTTTACCACACTTTTTTTAGTGTCCTTTTCTTACAAAAAGATACAAGCGCAACAGCAGGATGAAATTGTATTTCTAAACTTGCGTAAAAATTGTGGTATTGTTTTTAAAAATGGGAACGAGGCCGTGGTTTTTACCGACTTAAAAACTTCCGACAAAAGCTTTCAATATTCGGTACAACCTTATTTAGATAGTTGTAAATCAACCAAAGTTAGCTTTGTAAATTCCGACAAAAATTTTACCAATGCTGTTTTTAGCAAGCAAAATAAGTTGGTCCAATTTAAAAACCAATTAATCTTTGTGGCCGATAAAGGTTTTGAACAGCAATCTTTTTCGCAAAAAATAAAAGTGGATGCTGTTTTTATCACCCAAAATCCAAAGATTGACCTCGCCCAAATTTCTAAAAACCTAATCTTCGACAGGCTAATCGTTGCTTCGGACAATGGCGATTACCTCATCCAAAAACTAACCGGAGAAGCTGCTGCCGATGGCCGAAAAATAATTGTTTTGAAACGTAACAAAGCGTTTCTGTTGCAGTCTAACCTTTAAAATTAACGCTGCAATTAGAAATAAAAAATTAACTTGCATCTTTACAAAAAGAATGATTACTTTATAAAAAATTAATTAGACATGAACATTTTCAAAAACGCAGCACTCGCTTTAGCCCTTACCGCTATCGGTTTTACAGCCAGTGCACAAAAAATTTTTACTGAAGGCATTATAAATTATGATGTAAGTACAAATGGCAAACAGAATGAAGCTAAGACTTTTTTTAAGGGCGATTCTTCTTCCTATCAATCTCAAATGGGCCCTGCCAACATTAATATATTGTCTAATGTAAAAGGCAATTACATGGCATTTTTGGTAGATGTACCGGTTGCATCAATGAAAAAAGCTGCGGTTTTGACACCGGCAGACATAGAGCAAATGAAAGACCAGGAACCAAATTTTACGTTTACACCAACTTCGGAAACCCAAACTATTGCTGGCTTTAACTGCAAAAAAGTATTGGCTAAGGATAGCAAAAGTGGTTCAACTTCTGATGTTTGGGTTACCAATGATATTACCGTTCCTGCCAATAATTCAACTAAATACTTTGCTAATGCAGGTGGCTATCCGGTAAAATTCACAATTATGCAAGGAGGCCAGACGGTACAGGTTACTTTAAAATCTATCGTAGCCGAAAAAGTTAAACCCGGAACATTTGGAATCCCGAAAGATTTTGACAGGATAACTTTTCAAGAGTTAATGTCTATGGGCGGCGGAAGATAAGTTTTGCAAAAAAATGTTTTAAAACAAGAAAGCCTGAGGGAAATCCCTTCAGGCTTTTTTTGTTATTGGTCAAACTTGTTTCGTTACAAGATAAGGATCAAAAGCAAAATGATAATGATGATGGCGCCAACAGACAGGTAAATGCCGCCGCCCAAGCCGCGGGCCTGCGCTTTCATACTTTTCAATTCGGATTTTAATTCCTTTTTTTCTTCTTTGCTCAGTTGCGATTTGTCCATCGCTTTGATCTCTTCCACACGCGTTTTGATCGCTTGCAGTTTAGCTTCTTTTTGTGCTTCGGTCAAAGTAATTTCCTTTGCGGCGGGTTCTGTAATTACGGTAGCAGCTTTCAACTGGTTTGCAGAAAATGTCAGCATTAAAGCGGTCGTCAATAAATAAACTTTCTTTTTCATAATCAAATTGTTTTTGGGTAATTGTGAGAATAAATAAATGTAAAATTAAATGAATTGTTTTTACGATGGTCCCAAATTTAAGTTGTAATTATCAAATATACGTTCAATTGTTCCTTATTAATTAAGCGTTGTAAAACTTAAAGCGTTGGTTCTTGTTAAAAAGCAAATCAATAAAAACTATAATTATGACTGAAACACAAAGCATTGATCCGCATAAAAACACCAAAAGCGGTTACTTTGAAGTTGCGCCCGGTGTTTGGGGAATGAAAATTGTATTCGTAAATATTTACATGGTTGCTTCCGGCAGCCCGGACAGTAAAAAATGGGTGTTGATAGATGCAGGTTTGCCGCATTCGGCGCACAAAATACAAGCGATGGCCGAAGAGCTTTTCGGGCAAGGGACAAAACCGGAAAACATTATTTTGACACACGGCCATTTTGACCACCGCGGAAGCCTGCCGGAATTGTTGAAAATTTGGGACGTGCCGGTTTATGCCCATGATTTGGAACTGCCTTATTTAACCGGACTTTCTGCTTATCCGCCGCCCGACCCTTTTGTTGGCGGCGGTTTGATGAGTTTGACTTCCCCTTTGTTCCCGAACAAACCTTTAAACTTAGGCGAAAAAGTACAGGCTTTTCCGGAAGAAGGCGTACCGGGGTTGCCAGGCTGGCGCATTATTTTTACGCCCGGCCATTCTCCCGGCCATATTTCTTTGTTCCGCGAAGCCGACCATGTTTTAATTGCCGGCGATGCTTTTGTTACCACCGTTCAGGAATCTGCGATTGCTGTAATGACACAGAAAAAAATCATAAGCGGACCGCCGAAATATTTTACCTGCGATTGGAAAGCAGCCGGAATATCTGTACGGAAACTGATTGGCCTGCACCCGCAAATTGTAGCAACCGGGCACGGAAAACCAATGATTGGAAAAGAGTTTAAAAAAGCCCTGCAACATTTAGGCAAAAACTTTGCCGAAGAAGCCGTACCAAAACACGGCCGTTACGTAAAAGAAGCTGCGAAAACCGACATCGAAGGCGTAAAATTTGTACCGCCTGCGGTAAACAACCCGGTGATAACCACCAGTTTAATTGGGGCAGCCGCTTTAATTGCGTTTGCTGCAATTGTAAAGATTTACAAGAAGTAGAATTTATACCGATAAAAGAAGCATATCTTGATAAAACAGGAGATGCTTCTTTTATGCCCTAAAAATTGGTATTAACTATTCAGGCTGATGGTAAAAGCAGCTTCGTAAACATGGCCGTGGCCAACGCTTTCAATGCCTGGTTTTTGTTGAATATCAGTGGTTTGGCCTTCTGCATCTGCATAGCCCAGCCATGGTTCAATGCAAACAAACGGTGCGCCCGGCTTCGCCCAAATCCCCAAATCTTTAAAATCTTTGAAACTAACCGACAAGCTGTGGTTATGGTTTTTACTGCGGATGCTCACTTTTTTTGAGGTGATATTTTTGAAGACCAAAGCATCGCGGTCAAATAAATGTTTAGTATGCCACAATTTTTGATCTTGCAAAGGAACAATTTCGGTTTCGCCGCTTAGCAATCCTTTTTCCGAAAGTAAATGCGTTAGCAAAGGTTCAGAAGTTTCAAATTCCAAGTAATAATCCTCGTATTGTTCGTTTGGAGAAAACGGAACGCGAAAAGCCGGGTGCGCGCCCATCGAAAAGTAAATGGTTTTGTCATCCTGGTTGATTACTTTGTACGTTACGCGCAAATCCCGGCCGAACAAATCATACAAGATTTGAAATTCAAAACGGTAAGGATAAACTGCTAAAGTAGTTTCGTTGAAAGGCAAAGAAAACTTGGCGTGAGTTTGTTGTTCATCAACCAAAGCAAATTCAGATTCACGGGCAAAACCGTGCCGCTTCATTTGATAAGCTTGTCCGTCAACATGCAATTCGTTGTTGTTTAAGCCGCCCACAATCGGGAACAAATTAGGCGCAAACCACGGCCAAACAGCAGGATCGGCCTGCCATAGATGTTCGGTTTGCGTTTCTTTATTAAAAATGGAAGTCATCTCTGCCCCTTTGGTGCGGAACGTAACTTTTAAATATTCGTTTTCTATCGAAATCATCAGGTTTTGTTTTAGTTATCCTGCATAAACCGCTTTGATAACCGCTTTGTTTCTGTTGTTGAATTTTGGCTGCTGATTTTTAGGTGGTAAAAGAAGCATATGAGAATTTCAATTTATTATTTAAACAAAGATTAAGTACCTAAAATACTTTCACAATTCGCTCCTTCTTTCCCTGATAACTTCATCAGACAATGACCCTTTATAATCTTTTAAAATCTCCCAACCTTTTGCAAAAGAAAAATCATCCAATGTCAATCTTTTTTCAATAGACTTTTCAATTTCCTCTAAAAAAGTAACGATAACTTTTAATGGTTTTTTTGAGGCAATTTCCTCATCTAATTTTACAACACCGTTTTGGTAGGTTCCTGCGATTGCAATCATGTTTTCAAAAAACTAATTAAATTTTATTAAAATTATTAAAGATTAATATTCTAAACCTGTTCCAATTCACGGGCTTCTGCTAAATCATAAGCTGATTGCAAGCCTAACCAATACTCTGCACTTACGCCAAGGATTTTTTCTAATTTTACAGCTAAACGAGCATTGATATGGCGTTTTCCTTTAAACAATTCGCTCAAATGTCCGGGCAGTAAACCCAATTGCTGCGCTAAATCCGATTTTTTAAGTTTGCGCGCTTCTACTTCTTCCTGTAAAAGTTCTCCTGGATGAAAAGTAAACGCTGTTCTTAATTCGTTCCCATCTTTGTCAAAAACGTTTCCCATAAATCTATTTTTATGAATAGTGATTGTTTACTTCTTCGATGCAAATTATTTCCGCTCTGTTGTTATTTCCATCTTTCTCAATTCTGAAAATTATCCGATAAGCTTGATTAATACGAATAGAATGTTTGCCATCTAAATTACCAGACAACTTTTCAAAATGCAAAGATTTTACTACGCGTAAATCATTGGTATTTTGCGCTTGTTCTATTTGTATAACTCTTTTGATAAAACCTCGTTCGATTTCTTTGTTGAATTTTGGTTTACGTATTACATTGTTATCAAAAGAATAAATCCTGGCTAAATATTCGTCTTCAATAATAACACGCATATATTTTGTTAAGCTTTTATAAAATTAAACAATAAACTTGTTTTACCAAAATTTAGTAAAAATATTAATTATCAATTTTATGCCGATAAAAGAAGCATCAATAAGGATCAACATCAATCCTAACCAAATTACCTTTACTGATCTTTTCTGTTTGAAATTGCACAATTGTTTCTTTCAAAATATTTTTCACCCGAACCATCGAAGTCCCTTCTTTTTCAACTTTTAAAATTATGGTTTTGATATAATAATTGCGGATGCGGCTAATCAATGGAAACTCCGGACCGATCACACGTTCGCCGAATTGTTTTTTCAAAGCATTGCCTAAATATTCGGCCTGGTTTTGCAGTGTTTCCTGGTTTTTGTGTTTCACATCAATTTGGATGACGCGGTAAAACGGCGGATACTTAAATTGCAAACGTTCGGCCATTTCCAGCTCGTACATTTCTGCATAAGCATTACGGATGACTTGGTCAATAATGCGATGATGCGGATCATAAGTCTGGATCACCACTTTGCCTTTTTTGCCGCGCCGCCCTGCCCTGCCGCTTACTTGTGCCAGCATTTGGAAGCTGCGTTCGTTGGCGCGAAAATCCGGAAACTTTAACAAAGAATCGGCATTCACAATCCCAATCACGGTTACATCCGAAAAATCCAAACCTTTGGCCACCATTTGTGTGCCAACCAAAATATCGGTTTTCTTATCTTCCAGATCACTTAAAATATTTTGAAAAGACATTTTAGAACGCGTGGTATCCAAATCCATCCTTGCAATGCGTGCCGAGGGCAATAAGATCGAAAGTTCATCTTCAATTTTTTCCGTGCCATAACCTTTTTGTTCCAAGTGAACAGAACCGCAAGCCGGGCAAACCGAATAAATATCGTCCTTGTAACCGCAATAATGGCAATGCAATTTACCGGTACTTTTGTGCATCGTTAAACTGACATCGCAATTGATACATTTGGAAGTAAAACCACAAGTTTTGCAAATTAACAGCGGCACATAACCACGCCGGTTTTGGAACAGAATGGACTGCTCTTTTTTTTCCAAAGCTGCTTCAATATCCTGCATCAACACGTTGGAAAAATGTGATTGCATGGTTTTATTTTTCATTTCCTCCGGGATGCTGATCACTTGGATTTCGGGCAAAACCGCATCACCGTAACGCACGTTCAATTCCACCAAACCGTACTTGTGCTGCTGTGCGTTGTAATACGATTCGAGCGAAGGCGTGGCCGAACCCAGCAAAACTTTGGCTTTGTACAACGTGCTTAAAAAAATTGCAGCATCGCGGGCGTGGTAACGCGGCGCAGGGTCAAATTGCTTGTACGAGTTTTCGTGTTCTTCGTCCACCACAATCAAACCCAGATTATTAAAAGGCAAAAAAACGGAAGAACGCGCGCCAAGCACCACGCGATATTCGCCGCTTAAAACTTTGTTCCAAACTTCCACACGTTCGTTGTCATTAAAACGCGAATGGTAAACGCCTATTTTATTGCCGAAATATTGCCGCAAACGCTCAATAATGTGTGTCGTCAGCGCAATTTCGGGCAGTAAAAACAGTACTTGTTTGCCGCTTTCAATCATCGCTTCGATCAACCTAACATAGATTTGGGTTTTTCCGGAAGAAGTGATTCCGTGCAGCAGAACCACATCTTTTTGCTCAAATTGCTTGTTGATCTGGTTAAAAGCTTTTTCCTGATATTCGTTCAACTCAAAAGTACTTTCGGTGCCGTCTTCGCTGTTCGAAAAACGGCTCACGATTTTTTCTTCCAGCAAAAACACTTCTTTTTCTACCAAAGCTTTTAAAACTGCGGCGCTTACTTGTGCCGTTTCTTCCAGTTCGGCTTTGGTAACTTGTGGTTTTTGTTTGGATAATTGCAGCATCGCCAGCACGGCATCCAATTGTTTGGGCGCGCGTTTTTCCAGCATTTCGAACAATTCTTTCAAAGTTTCCTGATTTCGGTAAACCGGGTTTAAGCTATAAAAAGAACGTTTTCGCGGTTTGTAACGCTCGTTCACTTCTTCGGCAATGTTGATGATGTTTTTGTTGAACAATTGTTTCAAAACCGGCATCACCGTTTTTTGCCCCAGCAATTTGCTTACTTCGCTTACTTTTAGTTCAGGCTGAATTTCCAACGCTTCAACAATCAAATATTCTTTGTCGTTCAGTTCGGTTTTGTCAAACTGATATTCCTTGTTTAGTGTGATCTGCGTTTCGCTGGCCAACTTTAAAGCGGCAGGCAGAGCGGCATTCATCACTTCGCCCAAATTGCACAGGTAATAATTGGAAATCCATTGCCAAAAAGCCAATTGCTGCGGGATGATCAAAGGTTCCTCATCCAAAATATCCATCAGGTATTTGGCTTCGTATTTTTCCGGTGCCCTTTCGCCCAATGACAAAATGATGCCGGTGTAGATTTTACTTCTGCCGAATTGAACCACCACGCGTTTGCCTACCGATACTTCTTTTACCCGGTCAAAAGGGACGCGGTACGTATAATTTTTGGCGATGGGCAACGGCAGGACAACTTCGGCGAAAACGGTTTTCTTTTCGACGTGGAGCGAATCCGATAAATCCAGGCTCATAGTTTTTTAATCGCCCCTAACCCAAGCGTAACCCAGCCTAAAATAAAAAGCAAACCGCCCAAAGGCGTAATTGGGCCGAGATATTTGATCCAACTTGCTCCCAATGAATCCCGCGTGGCCAGCAAATAAAGCGAACCGGAAAACAGCGCGATACCAAAACTAAAAAAGTAGAAACTCCACTCTAACAAATTGTTGCCTTGCGGATTTAAGGTTGATAAAAACAGCAAGGCAAAAACGTGGTAAAACTGGTATTGCACCGCTGTATGCCAAACTTCCAACTGGCCGGAATCGAGTTTATTTTTTAAAGCGTGTGCGCCAAAAGCACCGGTAACAACGGCCAGCAAACCATAAATGGCGGCCGTAATAATAATTTGTTTGTTCATGATATACTTTTAAATATAAACAAAATCAGAAAAACTTCCTACCTCAATTTGAATAATCTATTTTTGTTGCAAACAGATGAGATGCGGCGGATTATCCTGATTGCGGTTTTTTTATTTATAACAGCCGTAACGGTTACTGCGTTTTATTTTGCCAAACTTAAACTTCCCGGACAAAATACCACCAACGTTATTGAACAAATCCCAGAGGACGCCGCGCTGGTTTTTGAGTTTAAAAACGATCATGAATTTTACGATCTGTTTCGGGAAAGCTCGTTGCTTACTTCTTTTATCGGGCAAAAAAAAGCCAACGAGCTGCAATATTTGCACCAGCATTTGATGAAAGAACAGGCTTTAAAAGCTGCCCTCAACAACCGCAGTATTTTTATTTCGCTTCATCCGGGCGTTACTTCCGGCAATTTGGATATGCTGCTGCTGATCAATGCGGATGGCGTAAAAGATTTGCAACAGACGCTGAACGCGTTGATTATCAATTCTGACGCTGCTTTTGAAACAGAAACAATCGGCAACAAAACTATCCATGATATTACTTTTCCTGCCATAAAAGAAGCATTTTATTTAACTTATAATGCCGGTGTTTTGGCCGGAAGTTTTAACAAAACTTTGCTGTTGAACTTTTTGGACGAACGGAAAGAAAACAAAGTTTCCAACCTGGCGCAGCTTTCCGATCAGCAAAATAAAAATTCTATTGCCAATTTGTACGTCAATTACCAGCGTTTCCCGGTTTTGTTCAAGCAACTGTTCCGAAACCAGAACGACGATTTTTTTCGTTTTTTGGCTGGTTTTCCGGCCAGCGCGGCACTAACTTTAAATTACAAAACGGATGCTTTGCTGTTTAACGGTTTCACCCAAAGCGATACTTCGGCAGCCAATTACCTGGATTTATTTTTGAAGCAGCAGCCGGTAAAAAACACGCTAAAAAATATTTATCCGGCAAATACCGCTTCGGCCGTGAGTTTTGCTTTTGGAAACCCAATAGGTTTTTTAGGGGATTTCGACGTTTGGCAAAACCAAATCTATCAATTTAAAAAAGCAAATGCTTTGTTTAGCCAGATAAAAAAAGAAACGGGCGTATCCATCAAAACGGCTTTTCGGAAGCAACTGGACAAAGAATTTGCCGTAATAACGACTTTGGAAAGTGAAAAAATTGCGGTCATCAAAGTAAAAAACGGATCAGAACTGGAACCTTTTTTGCGCAACATCAGTGTTGACCCGGACAGCGAACGTACGCGTTTTAAATACGAAAACCTGCCGTATTATCTTTTGGGCGAACCTTTTGCCCATTTTAAACAACCGTTTTTTGTGCTAATTGACAATTATTTGTTGCTGTCAAATTCTAAAAACGGCCTGAAGCGTTACCTGGAAAATTACCATCAGCAGCATTTTTTATCCGAAGACCAGCAATATTATGATTTTGACCAGTTGCTGGCCGGGCAAAGCAATGTGTCGTTTTTTGTGCATTTGCCCAATTCGTTCCAAATCCTGCAAAAAAATCTACAACCTGGTTTTGGTAAAATTTTTAGTGAAAAAAATTCCGGCTGGAACAATTATTTTGCGGCTGCCCTTCAGTTTACAGCTTCGGAAAATAAATTTTATACCAACTTCTGCCTCAAACAAAAAAAGCAGGAAGCGGATAAAAGTACTTCGCCCGCTTTCTGAAAAACCCGGAACCTGATGCTTCTTTTACCACCTAAAAATCAAGATCAACATTTTCTGCTTTTTGTATCTTTGAAAAAGCTTTTAAAAATTTGTTCGGATGGAAGAAAAACAAACTTGGATTGTTGACCGCCTTTTGCAAAACATGGACAAAATGCACGAGCTTGGCCGCCAGCGTGCTTTTGAACTGGGCAACCCTTTTTACGCACAGTTTGAGGAAGACGGCGGCTACTACCGCAAAGAAATGCCATCCGGCGAAAAATATTTGGTAACGGTAGAAATTATATTTGATGAACACGACATGCCCGTGGAGATAAAAGATACCATCATTAAAAAGCTTGCAGATGGATAAGCCGGAACTGGTTTTTGTGGCCGGATGCAATGCAGCAGGTAAATCTACTTTTATCCGAACGCGTTTGAATGAGTTGCAGCGGTTTGAAATTTTGATGACCGATGTTTATAAAAGTCGGACAAAAAAACTGGCAAAAAAAGCGATTGCCAAAGGTAAAAATGTTTTGATTGAGACTGTTTTTAACGACAACTCTTTTAAAGATTTGGTTGATGAGGCCAGAAATGCTGGTTATATAACTTCGTTGGTTGTATTGTTTTTGGATAATCCTCAGCAATCTATCGGCCGGGTTGCTTTTCGCGGTAACCAGCAAAGCGGCATTACAATTTCCGGGAGCAATGTTAAGATCAACTTTAACGAAAGCTTTAAAAATATCGCCACTTACTTTTTTTACTTTGACCGCTCAGATTTTATTTACACTGGAATTGGAGGACAGAACAGTTTAATAATGAGTTTTCAAAAAGGAGAAATCATTTATTATGAGGCCAACAAGCTGGATTATCTGCAGAAGTTTGCGTTGTACAGTTTTCAAAACGACCGGCTAAGTGAAAATGCCCGACAAATAATTACTGCTAATAAAGATTTTAAAAAAGATGCAATCGTAACATCTGCACCGTTTACTGATTTTTGAGGTGATGTTGATAAGCTAAAATCTTAACTTTTGTTTAAAACAAATCGGGGCGAAAATCAGTAAAAGTGATATAGAAGCTTTCTGAAAAAACCTAAAACATGATGCTTCTTTTATCAACCAAATTTCAGCATCTGCGTAAATTTTTCGGCAACGTTTTTCGTTTTTATTTTTAAAGTTTTTATTTTTTTGTTTGATGAAATATTTCCTGGGACTGGTCCTAATTTTTACATTTACTTCTGCCCGCGCCCAGCAATTTTCCCATTTTAATACCGGAACGCTGTTTGATGCTTTTGAAAACCCGGCCCAACGCGCTTTCGTCCCAGATTCGAGTCGGCAGTTTGCTTTCAACTTTTTCTTCCCCAATCTTGGCGCAACCAGTATTTTAACCGGCAATGCACAAGCTTCGGTTAATTCGCTAATCAAAAAAGACGTTTACAACAGTGCCAACCTGACCAACGGACTGGGAAACCTGAACAACCTGCGCGTGGCTTCTGATTCGTATTGGTTTATGCTGAAAATGTACAACCGGCTGGACGGCGACCAGGAGTTTGGCCTATCGGCACAAACAAAAGCGGAAGGCCACGGCAGCGTAACGGACGAGACTTTGCTTTTGCTCGATTCGTACAAAAACTTTGACAACGGAAAGTTGAACCAAGATTTGTTTAACGATTTTTTGGAAGGCCAGGCTTATCACCAGTTCAGTTTAACTTTCCAGAAAAAAATAGACGCAAATGTTGCTTTTGGGTTGAAGCTGAGTACGTTGCTCGGTATATATTACAACAAACTGGATATCGAACATTCGTCGTTTGCTGTTAATCAGGATAATACAAAGGCAAACTTGTTTTTGCAGGGCAAGTATCAGTCTAACTATTACGGCACTTATAGAAAGCGGGATATTTTGGGCTTAAAAAACCCCGGCGCTGCGGTCAGTTTTGGTTTGCAGGCGCAGTTGGATAACGGCTTGCTACTGCAGGGAAACCTCAAGGATTTAGGTTTTATCCGTTGGAACAAAAGCGCGGTAACTTATAATTTTAGCGGTACGCAAAACATCAACCGGGTTACAGGCAGTACACAGAACGACACGCGTGTTTTGACAGCAACCGACAGCCTGACCAGCATTAACGGCAGCCAGCACGCATTTTATACGCCGATCAATGGCAAAGTTGATCTGGCCATCAGCAAAAAATTTGTTTTGGTTCCTGATTTTTCTCTCACACCCAATTTGATTGTTTCCAAAGAACTGTTTTACAACGGATTGACGGCGGCTTTGGTCAATCATTTTACTTATCGAAACCTGTGGGTTACGGCTTTGGCTTCTTACAACCAAGACCGGGCTTGGAGCGCGGGCGGGCAGTTGATGTACAAATCCCCAAACGTAGAGTTTTATGTCGGAACAGAGCAGCTTTTTCAATCCGCGCGTTTTTTAAAAACTAGCAGTGCCAATTATAATTCTACCGGCATCAATGCTTTTATTGGTTTTTCGGCAAAATTCGGACGTTTTATTGAGCATCCGGCAAACGCAAGTACAATCCCGATGGGCGAAGAAAAAGGATTTTTTGACCGGATGTGGACGCGGATTTTTAAACGCTCGTACTATTAAAAAAAGTTAATAGTTGATGGTTAATTGCAAATACCAATTTTATAGTGCTAAAAGAAGCATTGCCAATTAAAAAAAGTTAATAGTTGATGGTTAATGGATCATTGCAAATACCAATTTTATAGTGCTAAAAGAAGCATTGCGAGTTAAAAAAAGTTAATGGTTGATGGTTAATGGATCATTGCAAATACCAATTTTATAGTGCTAAAAGAAGCATTGCCAATTTCCTACTATTAACAATTAGCAATGAACTATTTACAATGAATTATCTGCTGCCAATTTTACCTGCGATAAAATCTTTTAGGTAGAACGGTTCAAAGTAAGCCACATCTTCAAACTGTTTTTGCTGAAATTTTGCTGCTGCAAGTTGGGTCAAGTCTTCGGCCTGGTTTAAAAAACCATCGGTAAAAACAGCATTCGGATGATAACCCAAAACGGCTTTACACTTTGCTGCGCCATCACCAAAAAACACAATTCGATGTTGGTCTAAGTGTTGCTTGAAACTTTCCTGGTCAATAATTTGTGCCGAAGTTGCTACCAGCCGGTTCAATTGCTGGTCGAACAGCGCAGTATAAACCTCCATCCGGCGCGCATCAATCATCGGGCAAAGCAAAAACTCTCCCGATACTTCTTTTATGCGGGATAAATAACCGGAAGCCATCGCTTCCAAAGTTTCGACGGCAATCAGCGGTTTATCCAACGAAAAACACAAACCTTTGGCCGTAGAAACACCAATGCGCAAACCGGTGTACGAACCCGGCCCGGAACTTACCGCAACCGCATCCATTTCCTCAAAAGTTAAACCGTTCGCCGCAAAAATTTCACCGATAAAAACAGTAATCACTTCGGCATGAATGTTTCTTTGGTTGATGCTTTTTGATGAAAGCAACTTTCCGTCTTTTGCCAAAGCAACTGAACAGGACGTGGTAGAAGTTTCTATTTGCAGGATTAAACTCATGGTAATTAAGGAACAGGATCGTGGCCGTGACCGCCCCAGGGGTTGCAGCGGCCGATGCGTTTTAGCGTGAGCCAACCGCCTTTAAACGGCCCGTATTTTCGAATGGCTTCCATGCCGTATTGCGAACAGGTTGGCGTATAACGGCAGGACGCGCCCAGAATTGGCGAAAGCAGGATTTGGTACAAACGGATCAGCAACAAAAAAAAACCGCTGATGAGCTGCCGCAAAAATCGTCCAACCGCATTCATAACACAATTTTTTCTGCCAATTGCTGCAAAGCTTTTTGCATCTTTTTCATCATCAAAGCAGAATCTTCCACTTCTTTGCCAATGTAAGCCATTGAAACCAGCAATTGCTTTTCCGAAATTTTTACCTGCGGAAACAGAAATTCCTGCTTTTGCTGCCGGTAACTTTCGCGCATTTTTCGCTTTAGTAAGTTTCGGTCAACCGCCCGCTTAAACCTTTTTTTGGAGACCGAAAACAGCACTTTTACCGGAACTTTATCTGCAAAAACCTCTTGCCGCCAGTTTATTTTGTACGGATAACACAAAAAAGAAGAGCTGTTATCGTACAAAGCCGCAATGAGCCTGATGCCGGATAACAGTTCTTCTTTTGATAAAGTGTTCATGAAATTGAGGAAACCGGTTGGTTTAAATCGAAACCGGCTGGCAGCATTTCCTGCCGATCACAGGAAAAAACAAAAGCTTAAGCTTTATGGCGCCGCTCTGAAGATACACTCAGTTTGTGCCGGCCTTTTGCCCTTCTTGCGGCCAAAACCCTTCTGCCGTTTGCCGATGACATCCGCTCGCGGAAACCATGCTTATTTCTTCTCTTACGTTGTGAAGGTTGGAACGTTCTTTTCATATCTTTGTAGTGTTATACGCTTTTTAAAACAAGAGCGCAAATATAGGGTTGTTTTTTCTAAAATACAATTCAACACGGGTTTTTATCCAAAGCTAAATCATCATTTTTTTCGTTTTTATGAAAATTATACCTGCTAAAAGAAGCATTGCTACTTTTATTTTGCTGTTTGCTTTTTGTGTTGATGCTTTTCCCCAAGATGCTTCTTCCTACAAAATCTATCAAACTTCCACTAAAAAAACCATTACCATTGATGAAATGATTAAAGCGTTGAACAAAACCGATGCGGTATTTTTTGGCGAGGAACACAACGATTCGGTCAGTCATGTTTTGGAAGCAACCATCCTGCAGAAACTGAACGAAGCGCACTTAAAACAAGTGGCATTGTCTATGGAAATGTTTGAAACCGATTGCCAGAATGTTTTGAATGAATATTTAGCCGGATTGATCCGCGAGAAAAATTTTGTGGTTGATGCACGAGCCTGGCCAAACTACAAAGATTACCGGCCGCTAATTGAATACGCCAAAACCAATTATTTGCCGATGATTGCAGCAAACGCACCTTCGCGCTATACCAATATGGCGAGCCGGATGGGTTTGAAATCTTTAAATCAATTGGATAAAGTTGGAAAATCTTACCTTCCGCCCTTACCTATCGATACTGCAACCGGCACTTATTTGACCAAGTTTGATGAAATAATGGGCGGACACGCGATGGGCGGCCTGGAAATGTACCAGGCGCAAAACCTGTGGGACGCCACGATGGGCTGGTCGGTCGCTTCTTTTCTAAAAACGCATCCGGGTTTTACCGTTTTTCATATCAACGGAGGTTTTCATAGTGAGGAAAAGCTGGGCGCGGTTGCACAATTTAAAAAGTACCTACCTCAGGCTTCCGTCAAAAATATTGCGGCTTACGGTTCTGAAGATTTTAACAAACCGGATTGGAACAAGTTGGGCAAAATGGGTGATTTTGTAATTGTAACAAATTGTTCGGGAACGAAGGGTTTTTGATGCTGTTTTTATTGGTTGTTTTTTAATGTTGAATTTGATTGTAAATCTGTAGCTCAAAGATCGAGTCATGAATTACGATGATTAAATTCTATTGTTTCCATAAATCTTTCAATGAAATCTCGGTTCCTTTGCCCTCTGCAATTTCTTTGCTTCCTTCTAAAATCTTGGCCACAAATTCAGGGTTGTAAGGGCTTTTTTTTCTTTTTGAAAAGCAACATTTAAAGCTTTTAAAACAGCTTCGACAGCAGCCATTTGCTTTTGATTTTTAGGGCGAACGATTAAAGTTTCCATTGTGCAGATTTATAAAATTTTATTTTTTTGGTGATAATTTTTTTTAATGCTGTTTTTATCGGTTGTTTTTAAAATTAAATAAATTAAAATCGGTAGTTCGATGATCGGATTGCAAATCACGACCAGCAAAAAGTTCAAGCAACAGCTAAAGCTTTAACTTCTAAAGTATAACCCAATTTTTGCATAATAGCTTCGCAATCCTGATATTCCAATCCGAAAGCCTTTACATCTGCCAGCCCAAGTTGTGCTAAAACATTACGGATTGTATGAAACTGATCATCTTCATAAAAATCGCCCATCAAGGTTTTTTCTGCCCAATCCACCAACTCTGCTGAAGTTAATTTATGTTGCAGATGATCAAGTAACTTTTCTGCTATATCTTTTTTTGTAATCATTTTTAAAGCCTGTTTAAATTTTATTTGTTAAGGTTTCTATGCTTCTTTTACCACCTGAAAATCATTGTTGTTGTGTAGTTTTTGTACCGGTATAATACCCAGGCATAGAATTTATGGGCATAAAAGAAGCATTAACATTTTTACTTGTATAAATTTAAACAGAGCCTTATATTTTTTGATGTCCTTTAAACTTAGAATTTTAATTCTCACCCATACTTCTTTTACCCCACCTATTTTTGTCCCGCCAGCAAATCCCGAATTTCTGTTAGCAGCATTTCTTCTTTGGTTGCCTTCACCTCAACCGCCACCACAGGTTGTTTCCTTTGCACTTTGTTGATGGCTTGGATGATCAGAAACAGCGCAACGGCCACAATTAAAAACGCAATCACCTGTGATAAAAAGTTGCCATATTTAATGGCCGTTCCGGGGATGACCAACTGGCTTAAGTTGGATAATTTTGCCGCTTTTAAAGCAGGCGTTAAAATGGCCGGCGTGATGATATCATCCACCAGCGAACTTACAATTTTACCGAAAGCGGCACCGATAACCACACCAATCGCCAGATCAATTACATTCCCTTTTAAGGCAAATGCTTTAAATTCACTCAAAAATCCCATAATTATTGTTTTTAAAGTTAAAAAATTAATATTGTGAAAGTTAGTAAAATCCATCGTATAACAACGAAAAATATACTGTAAAAAAAGCATTCCAACTTTAGGTATCTTCAATTTTAATGTATTTTTGGGCCTCTATATGTTAAGACAAAATCTACAACAAAAACTACTTCAAAAGCTTTCGCCGCAGCAAATCCAGTTTATCAAATTGCTGCAGGTGCCCACTGTTTCTTTGGATGCGCGCATTAAAGAGGAACTGGAGGAAAACCCCGCGCTGGAAGATTTGAGTTTGACCAATATGGCCGAGCCGGTGGAAGAATATCCCGACCGCGACCCGGACGACGATAATTTCAACAAAGAAGAAAGCAGCGGCGAAGAGTTCGACGAGTTTAACATTGACGAATATTTGCAGGAAGACAACCTGAACGACTACGGCAGCCGCTTCGACCAAAACGGAGACGATGACGAAGAGCACAAAGAAATGCCGATTGCCATCCAAAGTTCGTTTTTCGATAAGCTGCAAAACCAGTTGGACTTGCTTCCTTTATCGGATAAAGATTTCAGGGTTTGCCAGCAAATTATTGGCAGTTTAGACGACGACGGTTATCTGCGCCGCCCGATCATGTCCATCACCGATGACTTGGCCTTTTCTCAAAATGTCATGGCCGAGGACGAGGAAGTGGAAGATATGTTAAAAGTGATCCAAAGCTTTGACCCAGCCGGTGTTGGTGCGCGCGATTTGCAAGAATGTTTGCTGATCCAATTGCGCAGGAAAGACATCAACATTCCGGTGATCAAAAAAGCAATACAAGTTGTAGAGCATTATTTGGATGAATTTACCCGCAAGCATTACGATAAGCTTGAAAAATCCCTGAACCTGCACGATGATGAACTAAAGGAAATCGTTGCCGAGATTTTAAAACTCAACCCAAAGCCTGGCGATTCGAACGAGATCAACACCAAGCAAATGCAGGTGATCCCGGATTTTCATATCCGCAACAGCGATGGTGTTTTGATTTTGACTTTAAATGCCAAAAATGCACCGGAACTGCGCGTGAGCCGCTCTTACCAGGATATGTTTCAGCATTACGATAAATCGGCACAAAAGGACAAGAAGCTGAAAGAGGCCGTGCAGTTTGTGAAACAAAAGTTGGATTCGGCCAAATGGTTTATTGACGCGATCAAACAACGCCAGCAAACGTTGCTGAAAACGATGAACGCGATTATGCATTACCAATATGATTTCTTTTTAACGGGCGACGAGAAAAACCTTCGGCCAATGATTTTAAAAGATATTGCAGATAAGATCGGGATGGATATTTCTACGGTTTCGCGGGTGGCCAATTCTAAATACGTGCAGACAGAACATGGCACTTATCTGCTTAAATCTTTCTTTTCGGAAGCTATACAAACGGAAAGCGGCGAAGAAGTTTCTAACAAAGAAGTAAAAAAAATATTGGAAGAAAACATTGCCAAAGAAGATAAACTGCACCCTTTGGCCGATGAAAAGCTGACCGAAATTTTAAAAGACGCCGGTTACAACATCGCCCGAAGAACCGTTGCCAAATACCGCGAGCAGATGAATATTCCGGTGGCGCGGTTGCGGAAAGAGCTGTAAATCAGCAAAATGTCAATGCTTCTTTTATCGGCTAAAATTTAGTGCGGTAAAAGAAGCATCACCAAAACCTTCTTGGGCAAACCACTTTGTACAAATTATTGAGCATCACGCCCAAAATAATTTCGTGTGTGCCATTGCTTACGGTGTTTAGGTTGGATGTGGTATGATCGTAAGCATAGCCCACATTTAAAAAGCTGCCGATATTTATGCCCGCCATTCCGGCAATGGCATCGTTGTGCCGGTAAGAAGCACCAATCCAAAAGCGGTCCTGAAAAGCCAGTTTCATATTCACATCAAAAGTAGATGGCACCGGGTTTACATATTTAAACATCACCGAAGGCAACAAGGTAATATCTTCTGCCAAAAACAGCTTTACGCCTGCCGTTACAAAATAATGCGGCACGGTTTTGCTTTGGTTGTAGTTGGAATTGGAAGAGAAAAACAAGGTTTGCGGCAACACCTGCTGTGCAGAAACGCCAACAAAATACCGGGCAGAATAGGCCCAAACGCCCAAGCCCAAATCCGGTTTGTACTGGCTGTTTTGGCCGTTTGCAATGGCCGGGTCGAGCGCATTTTCCAACGTGATCTGGCTGGTGTTCAAATTGATACTGGCCAAACCTGCTGCCACGCCTACGGCAATATTCAAGTTGCTGCTGATGCCGAGGTGGTAAGCATAAGTCAAGTCATAATTATTTTGGGTGATTGGCCCGGCCTTATCAGAAACCAAAGTAAAACCGATACCATGGTGCGGTGCTGCGGCCTGATAATCCTGCACGTACGACCGGCTCATCGGGTCATCGTTTGCGCCGGGCTGGCTCATCGCATCACCCTGAATAAACTTATTGCCGATGGGCGTTTGGATGGTAAAATACATCGTTACAGGCGCACCATCCAGGCCCGACCATTGGTTGCGGTAGCCGGCTTTGATATCGGTGTAACTTTCAATCCCGGTTATGGCCGGGTTGATGAGGTAATTGTTAAAAATATACTGGGTATATTGCGGCTTTTGCTGCGCCCACGTTCCAATTGCACAAAAAATAAATAGAAAAGTAAAAATCGGTTTCCTCATCGCTTATCTGATAATGGTGATCGGGCCTGCCATCCTGCTTCTTCCGCTGCCGGGGTTGATAACATAATAATAGGTTCCCACTGGTAATTCTGCCCCTTTATAACGCCCGTCCCAAGGTACGGCATATCCTTTAGAGTAATAAATTTGCTGCCCGTAACGGTTGTATATTTCTACCGTAACATTTGGATAGCTGTCTAAATTCTGGATGTTCCAAATATCGTTGATGCCATCGTTATTAGGTGTAAAAGTATTTGGGATTACCGGCGCTTTTAATACGGTTACCACAACTTCATTTGTTGTAGTACAGCCATCGGCAGAAGTTACCGTGAGTTTGTAAGTGGTATTTGCCGTTGGCCGGGCAACCGGGTTTAAAATATTATCAGCGTTTAAACCGGCAGAAGGTGTCCATTTATAAGTTAAATTATTTCCTGATGCTGTTGCGTTCAGCTTAACACTTTCCCCCTCGGGAATCAAAATATCTTTGCCTGCGTTTGCTTTTGGTGTTGGATAAACCGTGATTTGTTTTGAAACCGTATCGGCGCAGCCATTTTGTGCCGTAAAAATATAGGTGATGGTTTGGATGCCCACTCCTGCCGCTGCCGGGCTGAACAAGCCCGAAGCCGAAATGCCTTTGCCCGAAAAAGTACCAGTTCCGTTAACACCGTTCACTTCTGCGGCGACAACCTGAAAGGGGTCAATTTCTGCACAAGTACTGGCTGGGATGGCTAACGAAACCTGTGGGTCGGCATTAACGGTAACCACCTGCATTTTTTCATCTACACAAGTGATGCCCGAATAAGCGCGCATTAAAACAGTATAGTTGATGGTAGCCGGTGCATGAAAAACCGGGTATTGGTGGCTGTACAATTTGTCGGTTTCGGGGCTGTCGTCCGTTTCAAACTGATTAGGATGGTTGACATAATCGTAATAGATTACCACCTTGCTCAGCTTTCCAAAATCAACAGAAGATTTATTTCTGATCATCAGTGCCTGTTTGCTGCACATGCTGCCGGTATTTAAAACGGTAAAATCAGCTTTTGGCGTTGCCCCGTTTACCGTAAATTTTATCGTAGTATCGGCAGAACAACCATCGGCAGAAGTAACCGTCAGTTTCACCTGGTAATCAGCGGCGGCAGTATATTTATGCTGCGGGTTTTTTTGGGTAGAAGTATTGGGGTTGGCCGGGGTTGCAGCGGCGTCGCCAAAATCCCACAGATAGGTAAAACCTGATTCGGTATGATCGCTGATACTGCTTTTATCGGTAAAATTTGCGTACGTATCTGACAGACAAATTTTGGGCAAAACAAAATCAGGCACAGGCAGCGGATGGATGGTTATCGGAACGCCAACAGAATCGCTGCGGCAACCTAAATCGGTGTAAGTAATTAATTGAACCGTGTAGTTTCCTGCATTTTTATAAGTATGCTGAAAAGGCGCATTACTCGTTTGCGTCTGCTTCGTTCCGTCGCCAAAAATCCAAACCCAACTGTTGATTTTGCCTTCTGCGGAAGTGGATTGATCGGTAAACGTAACCGCTTTGCTGGGACAATCGGGACTGGAAAGGGAAAATTTGGAAACCGGCCTGGCATAAATATGTACTTTTTGCGAATCCAGAGCCGAAGTACAACCGTTGGAATTGGTAACCATTAAAGTGGCTATAAAATCCCCGGATTGTTTGTAACTATGAGTTGGGTTTTGTACGCTTGAAGTTGTGCCATCGCCAAAATTCCAGCTCCAGGCTTTGATGGTTGCCCCTGCCCCGGTGCTTTTATCGGTAAAACTTAAAGTGTCCGACGGGCAATTTTGGGCCCGGGCAGTAAACGCAGCAACCGGATTATCATAAACCGTAAAATCAATATTCACTTCTTCATACGTTCCGCAGGCATCCGCAATGGCATTAAAAGCTTTCACCTTTACATCAAATAAGCCAGGTTTTGGATAAGAAACCGGTTTTGGGTAACGGTACGTGTACAAAGGCTTGTTGTCTTTGATTGTCTGGCTTACCAAGGTTGGATTATTATCGGTAAAAACAGCATCGCCATTTTGCGGGTCCCAGATAATTTGTTTGGTTTGGAACGGGAGCGAAACTTCCAACCTTACATTGTTGCCAACACAAGTGCTTGCAATGCTGTCGCCAACGCTGTTTTTAAGCTGTACAAACTCGTTAAGGTTTTTCAAGTTTGTCCCGGCCGAGTAACCGTACGATTCGGCATTGCCAAAACCATAAGCAATGGCGTTAAAACCAGTTGAAGCCTTGATGTTGTGCGTGCCCGAAGCAACCGGAAACTGCCCGTAAGCATAAGCTGCATTTCCCGGTACGGATTGAAAACCACCGGCAGGTTTCGAACCGTCAATCGTAAAACTTGGCGCAGCGGAAGCGGCAATAATTACGTTGATATAACTTTGCAAAATACGGTAAGCCGTTGGCGAATAAAGCGTTACGTTGTTTACAATTTGCTCAATCGGGTTCAGGTAGATCATTTCCGGGTCGCCCACATCGGCACCGGGCGGCGGCGTAGTTGCGCTGGAATTGGTTTGCGTAATAGCATATTGCACTACCTGGATCGGTTTATCGGCACTGATCACATTGGGCGTTGTGCTGTTAAATTCGTAGTAAAAACCATTGGTAAAAGAAGCATTGCTTAAAACCGTTCCGTTTAAAGTTACTTTGGTAGATGGGTCGCTGATGATGATCCGGAAAGTATCATAAGGCCGGTGGCTGAGCGGCGCGCTTACATAATTTCTGCCCCAGGAGGCGGTTGGATAAACCTGCTGAAAAAGGTTATCCGAAGAAGTTGTAAAACCATTGCCGATATAAATTTTACTGCTTCCGGAAAAAACCGCGATCCTTTTGCAAACATTTGTGCCAGAACTGATGGAACGGATGCGCGTGCCGGTCAAATCCGTAGCCGACAAGCCCTGGTAAAGTTCGCCTTTTTTTAGGTTAAGGGTGAAAGGCACATTTGCTGCCTTTCCGCTCAACAAAGGCGCGGCGGGCGTTACTTCAACCGTTGTAGAATCTTCGGTGGCAACAACCACAAAGGCAGAATAAGAGTTGCCTTCGTTGGAACGCTGGTTGTAATTAATTGAGTAATAATCTTTGGCCAGCGTATTGACCGGCAA
>NZ_JBGCVY010000026.1:0-76875 GCF_041088075.1 Mucilaginibacter sp.
CTTGCCCGAACTTCTCGTCTTTACGCAACAAAGACCTCAGTTCTTCCGATGTATAGTTCTTCACTGTCAATGCCACTTTGCCCATACAGCCAAACTACAACTTTTTTATCTATTTGTAAAAATATATTGAACTTTATATAAAAGACTGTTAAAACTATTATTTTTTAAATAGCTTCGGAAAATTTAGTTTTTGCCGATGAACATAGAAAACGAAGGACAGGAAATGAAACGCGAACTCGGGCTGTTGGACGCGACTATGCTGGTGGTTGGTTCGATGATCGGTTCGGGGATTTTTATTGTAAGCGCCGATATTACCCGGAGCGTGGGCAGCGCGGGCTGGCTCATTTTGATTTGGGTGATCAGCGGGTTAATCACATTAACGGCCGCTTTAAGTTACGGAGAACTTTCGGCCATGTTTCCAAAAGCCGGCGGCCAATACGTTTACCTCCGCGAAGCTTACAATAAATTTGTGGCTTTTTTGTTCGGCTGGTCAACTTTTACGGTGATCCAAACCGGAACCATTGCAGCCGTTGGCGTGGCTTTCGCCAAGTTTTCGGCTTATATTTTCCCTTCTGTCGGGCCGGACCATATTTTGTTTTCTTTGGGGAAATTCCAGTTCAACGCCGCGCAACTGCTTTCGATATTGATGATCATTCTGCTGACCTGGATCAACAGCCGGGGCGTAAAAAACGGCAAAATCATCCAAACACTGTTTACCATCACCAAAATATTGTCGCTTTTTGGGCTAATTATTTTTGGGTTGACAACGGCTTTTCGTTCCGAAATCTGGCATTCCAACTGGGCCGAACCCTGGAAAATGCTGCAATGGAAAGCGGATTCCAACATCGCAATTGCCATCGGCGGAAGTGCTCTTTTTGCCGGCATTATTTCGTCCATGGTGGGTTCTTTGTTTTCCAGCGATGCCTGGAACAACGTTACTTTTATTGCCGGCGAAATCCGAAATCCGAAAAGAAACATTGGTTTAAGCTTGTTTCTGGGAACGCTAATTGTTACCACCATTTACATTTTGGCCAACATCATGTACACCGCCGTTTTGCCGATGGTGGAAATTGCACATGCGCCTGCCGATCGTGTTGCCGTTGCCGCTTCGCAATATATTTTCGGAACTTCCGGGACAATTATTATCGCGGTGATGATCATGATCTCCACTTTTGGCTGCAACAATGGTTTGATTTTGGCTGGCGCAAGGGTTTATTACACGATGGCGCAGGACGGACTTTTCTTCAAGCAAGCCGCACATCTAAATAAATTTGAAGTGCCGGGCTGGGGCTTGTGGGCGCAATGTTTGTGGACTTGTTTGCTATGTTTATCCGGTACTTATGGCGCGCTGCTGGATTATGTGGTTTTCGTAGTACTGATATTTTACATCTTAACCATAGCCGGTATTTTTATTCTTCGGAAGAAAAGGCCGGATGCCGAACGCCCGTACAAAGCCTTTTTATACCCTGTTTTGCCTGCTTTGTATATCGTTGCTGCGGCCGTGATTTGCATCGGTCTGCTCATCTATAAAACCGATACTGCCGGTTACGGGTTGCTCATTGTGCTGCTTGGAATCCCGGTTTATTTTATTTCCCAACGCAACCTGAAAAATGCCTGATAAAAGAAGCATACTGTTTTTATCGATGTTTTTTTGGTGTGTCAACCTCGACGCACAAAGTTTAAATCAAAAGTTACAAAACGCTTTTAACCGTTTAGAACGGGATTTACAATGCAAATACGCTTCCCTGTCTTTAACCGTTTTGGATGCCGAAACAGGCGAAACGGTATTTGCCGCACACCCCGAAATGGGTTTGGCTCCTGCATCAACTTTAAAAACCGTTACTTCTACCACAGCTTTTGGTTTATTGGGGAAGGATTTTCAATACCAAACCACTTTGGGCTATAATGGAACGGTTGCTGCGGATGGCACTTTAAACGGCGACCTCATCATCAAAGGCGGCGGCGATCCGACTTTGGGAAGCTGGCGTTACGATTCTTCTAAAGAAAACGCTGTTTTGAAGATTTGGGTCGAAGTCATCCGCCAGGCAGGAATCAAAAAAATCAACGGAAGGATTATAGGCAATGATGCTTTGTTCGGCACGCAAAAAATCCCGGACGGTTGGATTTGGCAGGATTTGGGCAACTATTATGGTGCCGGTACTTCGGGCTTGTGCTGGCGCGAAAACCAGTATGACATTAAACTGCAAACCGGAAGGGTTGGCAGCCGGGTTAGGATTGTAAAAACAATTCCGGAAATGCCAAATTTAAGTTTTCAAAGCGAACTGCTGACCGGAAGTGCCGGAAGCGGAGACCGTGCTTTTGCCTATTTACCTGATAAAAACAGCATCGTTTACCTTCGCGGCACTTATGCCAATAACCTGGAAAAACGAAGTATTGCTGCTGCCACGCCGGATCCGGCTTATGATGCCGCTTTTCGGTTGGCCGATACGCTAAAAAGGCTGGGGATTGATTTAAAAGGAACGCCAGCGTCAACCCAAACCTTAACGGCAGCGCAAAAGCCATTGCCGGAAGCAACGCAAATTTTATCCAACATTGCCTCGCCTAAATTAAGCGAAATCATATTTTGGCTGAATAAAAAAAGCATCAATTTATACGCCGAACAATTGCTGAAAACGCTGGCCTGGAAAGCCGGAAAACCGGTTGCCACAGCAGATGGCGTCCAGGTTTTACAGGATTTTTGGAAAGCAAAAGGCATAGATCCAAACGCTTTAAACATCGTTGATGGCAGCGGGCTTTCTCCCGGCGACCGTGTAAGCACTTCTACTTTGGCACAAATCCTTTTATCCGCAAAAAAAGAAACCTGGTTCCCGGATTTTTATAAAAGCCTTCCAATTATCAACGAGATGACGATGAAAAGCGGCAGCATCAATGGTGTGCAAGCGTATGCCGGTTATCAAACCAAAAACGGCCGTAACTTGTGCTTTTCCATTATTGTTAACAATTACAGCGGAAGTAGTTCGGGGATCAAGGCAAAAATGTTTAAAATTTTGGATGAGTTGAAGTAGATTGAGAAATAGAACTGGCTGAGCTTTTCTTAACGTTCTTTTTGCTTGAACAAAAAGAACCAAAAATTCAAGACAAACCCGATCCCTCCGGGCGTTTTGTCCGGCCTTTCCGCACCTGGGCGAATACCTGCCGCTTCGGGATGTACGGTGGACGAAAAATAGCCGATAAAAGAAGCATTGAACAAACACAAGTAGCGGCAAGAAAGGGAAGCCTGCAAGGTAGCTGCCCAGGAGCGTGGGGAAGAATGCCGCCTGGAGGCGATCTGGCATTCTTGATTTTTTGGTTCTTTTTTATCAAGAAAAAAGAACGGACAAGGAAAAAACTACTTAAAGAAGGCCCTTCAAGCCCAGGATGACGAGGCTCGGATGATCAACCTACTCAATCACCTTTAAAATCCTGCCCCACCTGATTTTATTCAAACCAGTTGCCGCGCTGTCCGTACTCATCCAAGTGATCATCGCTTTGCCGATAACATGGTCTTCCGGCACGTAGCCCCAAAAGCGGGAATCCAGCGAGTTGTGGCGGTTGTCGCCCATCATCCAGTAATAGTTCATCTTAAAAGTGTAGCGGTCAGCCTTTTTTCCATTGATAAAAACAGTATTCCCTTTTATGTCAAGCTTGTTGTTTTCGTAAAATTGAATGGCCTGGCGGTACAAAACCATTGTCGAATCATTTAAAGGAATAACCATCCCTTTTTTCGGCAAAACAAGCGGGCCGAAATTGTCTTCGTTCCATTTAAAACGTTCGTTGTGCGGGAAAACCTGTGCATTGTATTCGCCTTTACTTTCCACAATGGGTTGAATGGATTTAATGTTTGAATAACCTTTCAAAACAGACAGGTTTGCTGTTGGCACAATCATTTCAAATGTATTTTCTGCCAATTGCTGCCTTATTTCGATGTGCAGCTCTTTAAACACTTTCGGGTTCATTTCCCGTCCGTCTGTTTTCACTGCGTAGGAAGTTTGCGCGTTTGGTGCATTCGGGTTTGCTTTTCCGTTGATAAAAACCTGTCCGTTTACAATCGTCAGCACATCGCCTGGCAAAGCCTGGCAGCGTTTGATGAGGTTGGTGCGCACATCAACCGGTTTGTCCACTTCTTCGGGTTTGTTAAAAACCACCACGTCCTGGTTTTTGATTTCGGATAATCCCGGCAAACGAAAATACGGCAGTTTGATGCCGTCCCAATACGTTTTGATGCTGTCGCTGGTCAAGGTTGATTCTAAAAACGGAACGGCAACCGGCGTAAAAGGCATCCGTGCGCCGTAACTCATCTTGCTCACAAACAAATAATCGCCGGTAAGCAAGGAGCCTTCCATCGAACCGGAAGGAATGGCATAAGCCGAAAAAACCAATCCGCGGATGATGGTTGAAGCAACCAGCGCAAACAAAATGGCATCAAACCATTCGCGCGTTTTACTTTTTTTGGGTTGATTTTCTTGCTTTTTGCTGCCGAATTTCCAGTTCATCTTTTTAAAATTTAGGTTGATAATGATGCTTAGATAAATTATCAATCATATTGTTACAGCAATACCAAAAAATAGGCGATAAAAGAAGCATTGCTTAAATTTCTTCAAACTTTTTTGTACGCTGCCGACTTTATACAGGCAAAACGATCAAACCAAATCAACATGAAAAAGGGCGAAACAGTACACTGGAACTATGGAAAAGGCGAAGGCGAAGGCAAAGTAGAAGAAATTTTTACCGAACCTGTTGAGAAAAAAATCAAAGGCACCACGGTAAAACGCAAGGCCAGCAAAGAGGAACCTGCCGCATTGGTGAAACAGGAAAACGGCAACGAGGTGCTGAAATCGGAAAGCGAGCTGAAGAAGGGGAAAAAGGATTGAGGTATGAGGATCGAGGTTTTGCAATGAACAATAAACCATTTCCTATTAACCGATTATGCTTCTTTTATCACCAAAAAAACAAAACCCGGCTGTACATAACAGGCCGGGTTTTTATATATTTAGTTTGTGGAGGCAAAATTTAAGGATTCGCAACGGCATTCGTTCCGTCTTCTGTCGGCGGCACGCCAACGACTTTAAAAATGCGGCTGTCGCCAGAGTTATCTTCCTGATAATAAACACCGTCTGGGGAAACAAAAAGTTTTTCGCCATTGATGGTAACCTTACGGCTTTCGGCAGGGATAGAATTTACAACATCGCCAACGCGTGGCAAAGTGCTTTGTTGCTGCATGGTGTTGTTGTTTGGTTGCTGCGCCGTGTTGTTATCGTTGTTGTATTGTTGCTGTCCGTCTTGCTGGCCACCGTTTTGATCGGTATTTAAAACACCGTCTTTGCCAGCTACACGGTAAGCTTTCTTGCCGTTTTCATCTTTAATCTTTTCATAGTACACGCCGTCTTTTTCATAATATTTTTGTCCGTCAATGGTAATATCTTCAGAACCTCTTGGCAAACGTGGTACTACGGCACCAACCGGCGGCGCAACAACCTCATAATTGCCGCCATCAGTGTACTGGCGGTAAAACAAACCTTCGTTGTAATAATACGGATAGCCGCCATAGTTGAACGAAAAATATCCGAAAGGCAAAGCACCAATGCTTAAACCGATGTTAGGATAATAGCCGCGGTAGTAAGCGCCATAGCCAACGTAAGGACGGCCGTAAAAACCACCGTAATAAGGGCGGCCATAATAACCACGGTAACCATAATTCCTGTAACCATAATTAGGGCGAATAGCTACGCCGCCGCGGTAACCGCCAAAAGTCCTGCCCGGTGCATAGCGCGGAACGGAAGCAATACGGTTGCCGCCACCAAAACTGCCATGGAAACCGCCGCTTATTCTGCCGCCGCCGCCAAAACTACGGCCACCGCCTCCAAAACTACGGCCGCCGCGTTGTGCTTCGGCGGGAGAAAAACCTGCCAGCATTATCGCACAGGCGAACAGCATGTATAGGGCAATTTTTCGGATTGAATTTATCTTTTTCACTTGATTGTTTATTTATCTGAACTTGTATGTATAGATGATAGACTATCCTAAATTTTAAAAGTTTATTCTGGTTCACATTTTGTTTTTTGTGTGGATAAAGAAGTTGTTTAAACTTAACTTTCCTGATAAATGCTTCTTTTATGGTATAAAAATAAGGACACACCCTTAACCCCTCTCAAGAGGGGAAATATGGCGCCTACCTTTCCTGTGTTTAGAAAGGCGTCGTTTGCAGGTTCCCCTCTCGAGAGGGGCAAGGGGTGTGTCCTTCATAAAATATGTGTAAATAAAATAGAATATGTAACATCAAAAATTTAAACAAATCAAAAATCATTTTGAATGAATTTTACCGGGATGAAAAAACCATTTTCCCACTCAAAAACCCAATGATTTTATGCCGGTAAAAACAGTATCAGGAAAATGGTTTTAATTCCCGGCAAAACCAGTTTTATGTAACTATAAAGTTATACAGTATTTAACGCGAAAAGCAATTACCTCAACTTAAACTTTATAAATTTAGCAGCATAAAAACAGCACCATGAAGAAACTTTTTACACTTTTGCTCTTGCTTTCCGTTGGCGTAAACGCGTTGTTGGCGCAATCCCGTCCGGCAGATTCTGTCCGCCGTACCGCTTTTCCTACCGGTTTTGCCGGAAACGTAACCCGCTCCCAGCCTAAACCCTACAAAACCGTGATTACCGAAAAAGCCATTACGCGGAGAGGTTTGTTTAAAACGCACAAAGTAGAAGACAAATATTACTTTGAAATTGGCGACAGTATTTTAAACCGCGAAATTTTGGTGGTGAGCCGGATTTCAAAGGCCGGTGCCGAAGTCCGTGCCGCTTCCGGTTATGCCGGCGACCAGATCGGCAGTTCGGTCATCAGTTTTGAAAAAGGGCCGGGCAACCGTATTTTTATGCGGAAGATTTCTTACAGCACTTACAGTCCGGACAGTACCAAATCCATGTACCAATCGGTTCAGCGTTCCAACATCCAGGCCATTGCCGCTGCTTTTAACATTGCGGCTTATTCTCCTGATGAAAAAGGCAGCGTGATTGACATGACCGATTACATCAACGGCGATAGCGAAGTGTTTTATTTCAGTTCGGCAGCGGCAAAATCGCGCATCCGTTTGGGTAGCATCCAGGCCGACAGAAGTTACATTTCCAACGTTAAAAGTTTCAGGAACAATGTAGAGATCAACACGGTAAAAACGTATTCGCTTACCGCGCCGCAAAGTTTTGGCCGCGGCGCTTTGCCAACCACGCCAACGCCCGGCGGCGGCACCGGTGCCAATGCCGGCAACGGATCGGCAACTGTTGAACTGAATACCTCTTTGGTTATTTTACCAAAAAAGCCGATGCAGTCGCGCTTTTTTGATCCGCGCGTTGGTTATTTTACCGTTGGCTATACTGATTTTGATGCCAATCCGCAAGGGATCAAAGACATCCAACTGATCAAACGCTGGCGGCTGGAAGTGAAACCGCAGGACATGGCCAAATACAAACGCGGCGAACTGGTAGAACCGGTAAAACCAATTGTGTATTATATTGATGCCACTACGCCCAAAAAATGGATCCCGTATTTAATTGCCGGTGTAAACGATTGGCAAAAAGCTTTTGAAAAAGCAGGTTTCAAAAACGCGATCATCGGGAAAATGGTGCCATCTGCCAAAGAAGATTCGACTTGGAGCATTGATGACGCCAACCACTCGGCCATCGTTTACAAACCTTCGGAAACAGAAAATGCAAGCGGCCCAAGCACGGCCGACCCGAGGAGCGGCGAAATCATCGAAAGCCACATCAACTGGTACCACAACGTGCAGAAACTGGTGCACGATTGGTATATGATACAAGCAGCAGCCATTGACCCAAAAGCACGAAAAATGGTTTTTAGTGATGAACTGATGGGAAATTTGATCCGTTTTGTGTCTTCGCACGAGGTTGGGCACACGCTGGGTTTGCGCCATAACTTCGGTTCCAGCTCCACGGTTCCGGTAGAAATGCTGCGCAACAAAGCTTTTGTGGAGGCTAACGGCCATACGCCTTCCATTATGGATTATGCACGTTTCAATTACGTAGCGCAGCCGGAAGACAACATTTCTGAAAAAGGTATTTATCCAAGAATTGGAGATTACGATAAATGGGCGATTGAATGGGGCTACAAAGTGATGCCGCAATATAATACGGTTGAAGAACAAACAGCTGCATTAAGCAAAATAGCAATTGAACGTTTGAAAGACAGAAGGTTGTTTTTCGGAACGGAAAGCAACCCGGACGACCCGCACTCACAAAGCGAGGATTTAGGCGATAACGCGATGAAAGCCAGCACATATGGCATCAAAAACCTCCAACGCATTTTGGTGAAACTACCGGAATGGACGAGCCAGAAAAACGAAGGCTACGACAACCTGGAAAACATGTACAACCAGTTGACCGGCCAGTTTAACCGCTACATGGGCCATGTGGGCAAAAACATCGGCGGCATTTACGAAAACCCGAAAACGGTAGAACAATCCGGTGTGGTTTACGAATATGTGCCGGCATCAACCCAAAAAGAAGCAATGCTGTTTTTAGACCAACAATTGTTTACCACGCCAACCTGGATGTTGGACCGAAAAATTTTGAGCGACATCGGCCAAAGCCCGGTTCAGGTGGTTTACAAATTGCAAAACAGCGCTTTAGACCGTATCGTAACCAACCATAATCTGTACAAATTAATTTCGGCAGAAGCGGCAAACGGCAACAGCGCTTACAAGATCACCGATTTTTTTGGCGATATGCAAAATTCGATCTTTAGAGAACTGAAAGCGAACCAGCCAATTGATGTTTACCGGCGCAACCTGCAAAAAATGTATGTGGCCAAACTGATCGAACTGGTTAAACCGGGATCATCGGCAACGCCAAACCCATTTGCACAAGCTGGCGGCGGAAGAAGGGAAACGCCAACATCCGATCCGGAGAAAGAAGATACAGACGTGATGTCTGTTGCCAAAGCACAACTGCGCAGCATCAACGCGCTGATCAAAACTTCTTTGCCAAATACTTCCGATAGTTTAAGCAATTATCATTTGCAGGATTTAAGCGACCGGATCGAACTGGCGTTGAACCCGAAAGGGTGATTGAGGTATCAGGTGTGAGGTTTGAAATGTGAGTTAAAACAAAAACTTGGATATCAAGGCAGGTCATTTTTTTGATCTGCCTTTTTTGTTGATGCTTCTTTTATCGGATAAAAATTGTCAATTGTTGTCAATTCTGCTGGTCGAGGTTTGTAACCTCGTCCTTGGAGCTTAGGATTTCCTAATCCTGTTATAAAACCTCAATTTTTGTTGATGCTTCTTTTACCCCCTAAAATTTGTCAACCTTTCTTATCAAAGCAAAAAATTCTATAGCAAATCCCAAATCCATTTATCTAAATTTGCCGCATACTGTTTTTATCACCTAAAAATTGATTTGTACATGACTGAGATCAGGAATAACTGGACGAAAGAAGAGATTGCAGGAATTTACCACATGCCGCTTTTGGATTTGATCTATCAGGCAGCTACGGTTCATCGTGAAAATAAAGATTATGCGGAAGTCCAGATCAGTTCTTTGATCTCTATCAAAACCGGCGGTTGCCCGGAAGATTGCGCTTATTGTCCGCAAGCCGCGCGCTACAATACGGGCGTTGATGTACACGCCATGATGCCGAAAGACGAAGTAATTGCCGCTGCCGAAAAAGCAAAAGCTGGCGGTGCTTCGCGTTTGTGCATGGGCGCGGCCTGGCGCGAAGTGCGCGACAACCGCGATTTTGACAAGGTAATTGAGATGGTAAAAGCCGTGAACGCGCTGGATATGGAAGTTTGCTGTACGCTGGGCATGCTGAACGAAGCACAAGCGCAACGTTTGGCCGATGCCGGTTTGTATGCTTACAACCATAATTTGGATACTTCGGAAGATGACTACAAACGCATCATCACGACCAGGACTTACGACGACCGTTTACAAACTTTAGAACATGTGCGCAAAGCAAAAATCACGGTTTGCAGCGGCGGCATTATCGGTTTGGGCGAAACGGTGGAAGACCGGGTTTCGATGCTGAAAACCTTATCCAATTTGCCAAAACATCCCGAATCTGTACCGATCAATGCTTTGGTCCCGGTAAAAGGGACGCCTTTGGCCGACCAGCCGCGGGTTTCCGTTTGGGACATGGTGCGGATGATCGCCACCACGCGGATCATCATGCCAAAAACAGTAGTCCGCCTCTCCGCCGGCAGGACTGAAATGAGCACCGTAGAACAGGCTTTGTGTTTTATGGCTGGTGCCAATTCTTTGTTTGCCGGCGATAAACTCCTCACCACGCCCAACCCTTCTTTCGATACGGACATGGCCATGTTTGAGCTGCTGGGCCTGAAACCGCGCAAAGCTTTCAAAAACGGCAGGCCGCAGCAGGAACCCGTTTCGATGGAAGCATCAATTTTATAGTGGTAAAAGAAGTATTGTCATTTCGACCCGAAGGGAGAAATCTTCTTCAAAGCGATAACTATCAAACTGAAAGAGGATTTCTCCCTCCGGTCGAAATGACAAAGCGGTGCAAATTCCTGTGTCTGCTTTTTGTAATTATCGTTTTTTGGTAGATAAAAGAAGCATCCTGCATAAACGTGTTTTGCATAATAATGCGAAATTTGCGATAGATTAAAAAATTTGTTACAAATAATTAAACATACAGATCAGGTTATTATGAAGAATTCAAAAGTAGGCAATAAATTTCCGGATATTACGGTAAACGCAATGGACGAAATGGGCGATGCCTACAAAATCAACGTGCTGCAAAAAGCCATCAATGAAAACAAAAAGGTGCTTTTATTTTGGTACCCAAAAGACTTTACTTTTGTTTGTCCGACAGAAATCCACGCTTTCCAGGCTGCTTTAGAAGATTTCAAAGCTAAAAACACCTTGGTCATTGGCGCTTCCTGCGATTCGGCCGAAGTACATTTTGCCTGGTTGAGTACAGCAAAAGACAATGGCGGAATAGAAGGCGTTACTTTTCCTTTATTAGCTGACACGACCCGTAAATTAGCTTCAGAATTGGGCATTTTGGACGAAGAAGATTTTGTTACCTACCGCGCTACTTATTTAATTGACGAAGAAGGAACGGTTTTCCACGAAAGCATCAACCATATGCCGCTTGGCCGCAATGTAAACGAGTATTTGCGTTTGGTGGATGCCTACACGCACGTGCAAACGCATGGCGAAGTTTGTCCCGCCAATTGGGAAGAAGGAAAAGAAGCCATGAGCGCGACCACCAAAGGCGTGGCCGAATATTTACAAGCCAACTAAGCCATGACAGAACTAACAACCGATACGTTGGCCAGCGTTGTTGCGGCCAATAAAAAAGTAATTGTACAATACGCGGCTTCTTGGTGCGGCAACTGCCGGATCATGAAACCAAAATTCAAGAAGTTTTCTTCGGAACATGAAGACATGGAGTTTGTGGTAATTGATGCGGAGAAAAACCCGGAATCGCGCAAACTGGCCGACGTGAGCAATTTGCCAACTTTTGCTGCTTTTGTAGATGGAAAACTGTTTAAGCAAACGCAAACCAACAAAACAGAAGTACTTAAAGAACTGATTGATGAAACTGCCGGTAATTAAACACGTTTTGGGTTTTGTGGAAACCCACGACCAGGATTGGGTAGTTGAAACTATTGAGTTGCTGGAATACATGACCGAACTTTCTTCCATTAAAGATGAAGAACTGGACGTCATAGGCGAACTATTATCAAACCTGTACGGCGCTTTGGAAGTACACCAGGCAATACAGCAAGGCACACCAGCCAAAGAAGCTTTAAACCAGTTTATGGGCCGCGTTTTAGGTTCAATTGACCAGTAATGCTTCTTTTATCACCTAAAAATCAGAAACTCTCGGCTTTAATTGGTTGAGGGTTTTTTGTTTTTATGGGATTGAAATATGCGCTTTGTCATTTCGACCGTAGGGAAAAATCTTATTTCAACCAATTTAAAGAGAGAAACCTTTTTCAACCATTAATTTTAGGTAAACACTTTTGGTAAGTACAGGATGATGGCACAAAACGTACCTTTGTGCTTTCCATCTTCAAACTCTAAACTCGCCATGTGGGCAGAAAAATTAAAGCTCGGTAAACAATTAGCACGAACGGTAAATGAAGCCGGTTTCAACACTCCAAAAGAAATTCAGCTTAAAACTTTAACCAGAATAGCCGGCGGACAGGATTTAATAGTGGTTGGCCCGGAAGGTTGCGGAAAAACGACAACGTATATTTTGGCTGTTTTAAACCGCATTAAACAAGGTTTTGGCGATGCACCGCGTGTTTTGATTTTGGTGGACAGCAAAGAAAAAGTGGAAGCTGTTTTAGAACAATTCAATTTGTTTACCAAAAACAAAGCCATTCAAATTGTGGGTTTATTTCCGGCACTGGGAATGGAAACGCAGTTAAACGCTTTGGCTGATGGTGCCGATGTGGTTGTGGCCACGCCAGACCGTGCCCGTGCCATTTACCTGAAATTGGGTTTGAACCTGAACAAAGTGGATTTGCTGATTTTGGACGATGCCGAACAGATTGTGAAACAAGGGATGCAATTGCCCGTTGCCGAGCTGGCCAACAGCATTGACAAAGCCCAGCATTTGGTTTTTACCGAAGTGGTGCACGATAAACTGCTGAAAATGATCGGCCCGTTTATGAAATTGCCGGCAACGGTAGAAGTGGAGGAACTGACCGAAACGGATTTGGTAACGCACGAACAGTTGCTGTACCACGTGCCCAACTTTCGCACAAAACTGAATTTGCTCGACCTGTTTTTGCAGGATGCCGATGTGTTCACCAAAAATGTGGTTTTTGTAAATACTTCTTTTACCGCCGAAAAAGTGTTGAAGAGTTTGGGCAAAAGCGTTAAAGAGGAAACCGCGATACTCAACCCGCAATTTTTTGATACGGCAGGTTTTGATGACATCCAGCAGTTTAAAGCGGCTTCTAATGTGCGTACGTTAATCGTGGCGAATGAAAATACGCCGAACCTGGATTTGACCGACATCCCGTTTATCTTTCATTTTGAACTTCCGGAAGAAAAAGGAACATTTATCAAACATGTGGTTAACCAATGGCCGCAGGAAAATTTTGAGGTGCTGGCCATTACTTTTGCCACGGATTTGGAATTGGCAACGGTTAGGAAAATAGAACAAGCCATCGGACAAAAAATTCCGGTTGCCGAATTGCCGGAAGGTTTGCTGATCGAAAAAGAACTTAAAAAAGAGATAGAAAAACCAACCGCAAAAGCAGCCCAAAAAGTACCGGAAACGGGGTCAGCTTTCCACGAAAAAAAGGATAGCAATGCCAAAACTTACAACTACAGTTCGGGCGAAAAAGCCAAAATGAACAACAAGCGGAAACATTAAATGCTTGTTTAGAATCCACTTATCGAAGTTCCATGCTTCTTTTACCACCTAAAAATTGGTGTGTATAAAATTTTTATTTTTTGGATTGATGCGAATACCAATTTTTATAGGGTAAAAGAAGCATCAACATTTTTTTCTTTTGTAAATCTAAACAGGTTTTAAGAAATTAATTTTTTAACTGGTAAGAGAACTTCTATTGTTGTTGACGGTTGTATCAGCAATGAAAAAACATGCTTTACTAATTGCTTTTTTTACCGCATTAATTTATGCAGAGGCAAAGGCACAAACCGTAACCGGGCCAATGGGCGAAAAATTTGCAGTGCGCACCGTTGCTGCCAAATTAAGCGATCCCTGGGAAATTACCTTTGGCCCAGATAATTACCTTTGGGTAACTGAAGCAAAGGGTTATCTGGTAAGCCGGATTGATACTGCTTCGGGCAATAAAACGGTGCTGCTGGATTTGAACAGCGAAAGGCAGTTTCCGCGGTACGACAGGATGCACAACGGCAAACCCTGGCCACAAGCCGGGCTAATGGGCATGGCTTTGCACCCGCAGTTGTTGACCGGCAAACCTTATGTTTATTTGTCGTATTTGTACCAGTTTAAAGAAGTTGACCAAACGAAAGACGGCTGTAAGTTAAATTATGGCGGCTGCTTTTTTAAAACAAAAATTGTGCGTTACGAATACGATACCAAAGCACAAAAGCTGGTTAACCCGGTTACGCTTTGCGATACTTTGCCCGGCAGCAATGACCATAACGGCGGCCGTTTAACGATTGCTCCCGTAAAAGGTAAAAATTATTTATTTTATTCTATCGGGGATATGGGTGCCGGCCAGTTTGTAAATGCCAACCGCCCAAACCATGCGCAGCAAAAAGACGATTACGAAGGGAAAATTTTGCGTTTTAATTTGGAGCCGGACGCAGACCAAAACCCTTTCGATAAATGGATCCCTGCCGATAACCCTTTCAACACCAGTTCCCGGCAAAATGCTGTTTGGAGTATTGGGCACCGCAACCCGCAAGGCTTGTTTTATGCCGTTATAAACGGAACGGGAAGATTGTATTCCTGCGAACATGGCCCTTTTTCGGATGATGAAGTTAATATTATCGAGAAAGGAAAGAACTACGGGCATCCTTTAATTATTGGCTACCCGGACGGCAACTACAATGGTTTGGCTGCCGGTGTTTCTAACCATGACAGCTTGCCTGGCAAGTGGCACACTACTTATCCTTTTATCCGCTCAGAGCAGGAAAACGTAAAGCTGATTGGTGCCGAAAATTATCGTGCGCCAATTAAAACATTGTACCCCAACCCTTCATCTTTTTTAACTAAACTTTTTAATGAGATCAAAAGTGGCAATAATGGGACCAAATGGGCATCCGAAGGGATAAGCAGTATTGAGGTTTATACGGCGAATAGTATCCCGGGATGGAAAAATTCGGTGTTGCTGACCGGCCTGAAAAACGGAAAGCTGATCCGGTTAAAGCTGAACGAACGGGGCGACCAGGTTACTTCTGATACCATTTGTTACTTTAAAGGCGATGTGCGCTATCGCGACCTGGCTTTTTCTCCGGACGGAAAAAAGATTTATTTATCAACAGACACCGGTTCGGTTTCTTCCGGCCCATCCAAAGAAAACCCGCAACAAGTAAGCTACCGGGGCAGTATTTTAGAGTTTACTTATTTAGGCCAAGACCCAACCGGGCAAAAGCAACCGGCCAAACTTCCGGAAAAAAGCGTTGTAGAAGGGCCAAAGAAAAAGGCCAAGTAACAAATGTTGTTAAAGCTGATACTGTTTTTATGCCGATAAAAACAGTATCAACCTTTTTTGGAGCAGAAGCGGATGTACAAATCTTCCACTTTTTTTCTGGCCCAGGGTGTTTTTCGCAAAAAAGTTAAGCTCGATTTAATGCTCGGGTTATCCGTAAAGCAATTGATGCGGATCCGGTCGCCCAATTCTTCCCAGCCAAAATGTGCCACTAAATCATTCAAAATACCTTCCAGCGTTTTGCCGTGCAGCGGATTGTTGGTTTGTGTTTCCATTAGTTTAAACAAATGTAAAAAAGATTGGTTGGCTAAACCAAAGTGGCGATCAAACAAAATCCAACCGGCCCGACTTTATCACAAATGAAAACAGCAACAGCAGTGGCCGGAGGATTGGCAGGCGCATTAACGCTCAACCTGATCCATGAAACTTACCGGCAAATTGATAAAGACGCGCCGCATATCCAATTGATTGGGGAAGAAGCACTTGTGAAATTGTTAAAATCAGCCGGCCTGCCTCTTCCTTCAACCCAAAAAGAACTGTACAGTTACACTTTGGCCGGAGATATTTTCAGCAATGCTTTATACTACAGCCTGATTGGTTTCGGAAAGAAAAAGCATTTGTTGAGGCGCAGTTTGGTTTTAGGATTGGCAGCAGGAGTGGGGGCAGTTTTTTTGCCTTCTAAGATGAACCTGAACCAATCGCACAGCGATCGGACAACAGAAACGAAAGTTTTAACGATTTTGTGGTACACCCTGGGTGGCCTGGCGGCGGCTGGGGCAATTAAAGTTTTAGGGAAAAAGTAAGCTTCAACACTTCGCGAAGTTGATGCTTCTTTTATCGGGTAAAATTTGTTGAGCTTTTGACAAGTTTAGGATGGACTTGGCATAAGAAAGTTTACAGCAATAAAATATCAATCTGGTGCGCATGAACCATGTTTTCTGGCGGCGACCAGGCAAAAACGGTAAAACGGCCATCCTGCGAAGCAACCAAAGCAACGGCATCGCGCTGGTCAAACACAAATTGTGCTGCCGAAAGGTGCCTTGTTCCGCCTAAAGTTGCCGGATGGATCACGCTGGCCGAACTGCCGATCACGGGTTCTGTCAGCACAATCTGATCTACACGTTTACTTTTCCACGACCTGCCGATTTTGGCACCGAAAGCAAGCAGTTCGTGCCTGTCGTTGATTACGGTTGCGCCATCAACCGCAGTCAAGCCGCCAACGCTGTCTACGGCCTGCCGAAGCATGTTTTGCCACAAAAGCAGGTTTTTTTCTTGGTCAATTTGTTTTGTCAGGTCTGATAATCCGGAAAAAGCCGAAACCACAGGATAGGTAATGGGATGGATGATCGAATCGCGCCAGTTGTCAGTATCTGCCGGAACCACCAACACCGCGCCGCCGCGGCCATGGGCGCGCATGGCCGTGGCTAATTGTACCAGCACATTAATGGAATCCGCATCATTGTTGCTGTAATGAGAAGTAAAGCCTAACAAAGAGTTGATGATCGGCGGCCTTTCGGATGCGTTTTGGCTGATTTCATCCACCACTTTAATCTGGTCGCCTTTTAGTGTGGCCACATTTACAAACTTTCCTAAACCATCTATCCGGCGGTGTTTTACTACCAACAGGCCCGGTTCAACCACTTCCAGCACAAAACATAAACCCGGGATTTCGCGTGTTGTTCCCCACAAATACAGCTCGCCGTCTTCTATCCAAATCCCTAAATGGATGCCCGGGCGCTCTACTGCCGGTGCCAGTTTGGTTAAATTTTGTGTTTTAAACGGCAGCCGGTGTTTAAACACCAAAGGCATTCCAGCCATTTCTTCGGGCAAAAAAGCAAGGGAAATTTTGGGCGAATGGCCTTCTTCGCGGCCTAAACTTGCCCAAAAAGCCACATCAATAATCGCTTCAATAACTTCTACAGATGGTTCGGGCGCCAATTCCTGCACTGCATTTAAGCGTGCTATGTTAAAATGTTTTTTAAAATGAAGGTCAACTGCTTCCGAAACCGCAAAAGCAGCCTGGTAAGTAGGTTGCGGAATCCTTCTTTCGTTTAGGCTGGTAATAAGGGCATTGTTCATTGTGGTAAAGGTGGGTTGCAGGTGACGTATCAAAACTAACCTAATTTAAACGGGTAAGCAAACACACTATGTCAGCCTAATGTTGTTTGTTTTATTTTCACCGCTGATGCTTCTTTTACCGCCATAAAATCAGTGTACGTTGTTGACATGGAAGGAAAATCCAACGCAGCTAATTTAGAATCAGTTTGTATTACAGCAAAGCAATAGGACAGGCTTTTCTTCTTCCCCGCAATACTTACCTTTGCCATCAAAATATTAAAACTATGGCAGCAACAAAACTAACCATCAACAACAACGGGTCGGTAAAAATAGAAGGCGATTTTGAGATCGTGGACATGCAGGGCAACAATTACGGTTTGCAGGGAAGAACAGTCGTTTCGGTTTGCCGTTGCGGTTTATCCACCAATAAACCCTTTTGCGATGGTTCCCACAAAGGCCATTTTGAACACAATGCGGTGGCTTTTGATTTGCCGCCACGCAAAGTTTAACTGGGTAAATTAAAACAACGAAATTTTAAAAGCGGGTTTGTATTTATATGAGCCCGCTTTTTTTTATGCCTGTTAAATCAAGCTTTGGTCAGCCGGGCGAGTGCGTGGTTCAGTTCTTCCCCGGCACTGATCATTTTGTAAATGTAAACGTGCGTTGTGGCGTTGGTTTCGTTTTTGTCCAAAGCGTTCTGCCATATCTTTTCATACAGGCTGATCGAATACAAAGCATCGGTAAGGCGGATGATACCATTTTCCAAAGCGGCAAAAAACAGTTTTCGTTCCAGTTCTAAATGGAGCACCAGGTTGGTGATGCTTGCCGGTGCTTCTACATCATGAATCGTCCAGATGCGGTTATGCCAGCCGTATTCTTTGTACAACCGGTTTTGATGCAGCATTTGCACATATTGCCCATAGCTAACCAAACAATTGGAAATAGAGCTTTGCAAATTGGTAAGTAAACAAGTACCTACAGGTTGGGCAGTGTTCATAAAGTGTTTTGGTTAGGCAAGGGTAGGTTTTTTGCCACACTTCTACTTGTTTTCCAGGCAGATAGTTGTGCTGTATTTACAATTTACTTAAACCAAAGTTTATTAGCTGACAGCTTATTTTCGTACTGATATTTTGTTTGAAATTAAACCTAAAAACCGTAAATTTTTACATAAAAGCAAAATATCCGGAAACCTAATTTACCGCCTGAAAACGCTTTAGGTCTAAAGTTGGCCAGTCAATCATTTTGGCATAGTCTGCCACGGATTGTTCTTTTA
Organism: Mucilaginibacter sp.; assembly: GCF_041088075.1. Lineage (GTDB taxonomy): Bacteria > Bacteroidota > Bacteroidia > Sphingobacteriales > Sphingobacteriaceae > Mucilaginibacter_A. Next base: position 18,486 of record NZ_JBGCVY010000026.1, read on the forward strand.
AAAACTCTTTCATCCCGTTGTCGGCATCGGCCAAAGTTTTCCAATAGATCATCATCAAACGCTCGCCATCCGGGGCAACGCCAACGCGGCGCGTGATGTAGCCGGTTTGCCTGCTGATGTAGTCGGCTTCCACCTGCTGGTCCCGTTTTTCAAATGTATCGCGCACAACCTGACGCTTTTCTTTAAAAGTGGCCAGTTCAATTACAAAAGGTTTTTGGTCTTTTAATGAAGTGCTGTGGTCTTCTTTCACCACAAAGCGTTTGCGGTTTAAAGTTGTCGTGTCAATCAGTTTTTGTACACCTGCCCATAAAGGGTTTTGTAAAAACTTTTGCTGGCCTGTATTTGCATGTGCTAAATTATCCCAGGATAAAACTACCAGCCAATTGCCTTTTTGGTCAACACCGCTTTCACTGCTGATGTAGCCGGGCTGCTTTTGAATATAGAGTTGCTGCACCAACGAGTCCAGGCGTACATATTCTGCCCGGCGGATATCTTTTCTGGTTTTACAGGTAATTATTTCAATTATATAATTGGCGTAATTAACTGGCTGTCTTTTCTTTGTCTTTTTTATGCTGATGTTTCCGGGGCCATGGTTGCAGCTTCCCAGTAATACAATTGCGGCTGATAATAATAAAAAAGTAGCGGTGTTTTTCATAATCAAAACTTTTAATGCGTTAAAGCTAATACTATTTTTACCTGCACTAAGTTTAAAAGCCTGTTGCAACGTTTAATTGAAAATGTGATGACAGTTTAAAAGGAAGCAAACCAACGATGACGAAAAAACGGCAACAAGCAGATTTTAAAGGAGAAGCAAACTTTCAAAAGTATTTTTTGGATCTCAACCTAAACAAAGCCGCTTGTATAATGCTTATCCTTCAACAAAAACGAATGCTTCTTTTACCACCTAAAAATCAGAATTGATGCTTTATTTAATCCTTGCTTTGCTCATCCTTTTGTTCCTGGTTTATTTGTTTTTTAACAAGCGGAAGTCGGAACCTATTATCCAACCCGAACAGACAGAAAATTACAAAAAACTTTTGCAGCAGCACGTGGCTTTTTACCGGCAGCTAAACCCGGAACAGCAGGAAAGCTTTGTTTTGAGGGCAGTAGCTTTTTTACAGGAAACCCATTTGGAAGGCGTTGGTTTTGAGCTGGAAGATTTAGACCGCGTGTTGGTGGCTTCGAGTGCTTTGATCCCGATTTTCAGGTTTAAAGACTGGCGTTACCCGCACCTCACCAATGTTGTTTTGTACCCCGATGCCTTTAATAATGATTTTAAATTTGATGAAGGAAAAGGCGAAATGGCCGGCATGGTTGGCAGCGGTTTTATGAACGGGCAAATGCTGCTTTCGCGCGCTGCCCTGCGCAAAGGTTTTTCTGCTTCTGCGGGGGCTGAAAATGTAGGGATCCATGAGTTTGTGCATTTGCTGGACCAGGAAGACGGCGCAACCGACGGCGTGCCCGAACAGCTTTTGCCGCCCGAATACGCCGAACCTTGGATGAAACTGGTGCACCGCGAAATTAAAAAAATGGAGAACGGAAAATCAGATATTAACCCGTATGCCATGACCAACGAAGCCGAGTTTTTTGCCGTTACTTCCGAATATTTTTTTGGGAAGCCCGAAAAGCTGAAACAAAAACACCCGGAACTGTACGAAATGTTGAGCAAGGTTTTTTTGGAGGAAAAGGAAGGTTAAAATTTTACCGATGCTTCTTTTACCAACCTTTTTTTTGAATAGGTTTGCAGCCGATGAAAGGCCAAACACCAGAAAAAGAAATTTTCCAAAACACAGATTTTGCTTCGCAGAAACCCGAAAGGCGCGATTTTGAAGATTGCGAACTCGTCAATTGCTCCTTCGCTTCTTTTTCGCATTACAACTTTACCGATTGTGTTTTCAAAAACTGCAACCTCAGCAATATTAATGCAGACAGTTGCAAAATGAACAACCTTGTTTTCAGCGGCTGCAAATTGCTGGGCATTAATTTTTCGCGGACGCGTGATTTTGGTTTTGCCGTTTCCTTTGTGGATTGCAACCTGGAATATGCTTCTTTTGACCAGAAAAAAATGAATGCCAGCCGTTTTGAAAACTGCAAGCTGCACAGCGTAAATTTTACCCGGGCCGACCTCAGCAAAACCAAATTAACCAATTGCGATTTGTACGAAGCCGTTTTCGATCAAACCAATTTAAGCACGGTTGATTTTACTTCGTGCAAAAACTTTATGATTGACCCGGAAATGAACAACCTGAAAAAAGCAAAGTTTGCCGCGCCGGATTTGGCCGGGCTTTTATACCGGTACGATTTGGTCATCATTCCTTAATTATTGCTAAAAAAATCAGTAAAAATAGGGAGAAACAAACCAAAACCAGTTACTTTGCAGTTCCATGTCTTTATTCATTTCCTCCTTAAATTCGGGCAGCAACGGCAACTGTTATTACATCGGCAACGCGCAGGAAGCCGTGTTGGTAGATGCCGGGATTTCGTGTTTGGAAACCGAAAAACGGATGAAACGTTTGGGTTTGGGTTTTGATAAAGTAAAGGCCATTTTTATTTCCCACGAACATGCCGATCATATCCGAGGCGTAGAAGTGTTGTCGCGCAAATACAGCCTGCCGGTTTACATCACCCCAAAAACAAAACTGAACAGCCGTTTGGCTTTGGAAAAACACCTGACCAAACCTTTTTGCGCCACGAGACCAGTACAAATTGGCGGGCTGGAAATTTTAGCTTTCCCAAAACTGCATGATGCCATCGAGCCGCACAGTTTTGTGATTGGCTGCAACCATATCAAAGTTGGCATTTTTACCGATATTGGTTTCGCCTGCAAGCAACTCATCCATCATTTTAAACAATGCCATGCCGCTTTTTTGGAAGCCAATTACGATGACGAAATGCTGGTGAACGGCCGTTATCCTTACCATTTAAAACACCGCATCCGCGGCGGAAAAGGGCATTTATCCAATGCGCAGGCTTTGCAGGTTTTCAAGGAACACAAGCCGGATTTTATGGGTCATTTACTGTTGTCGCACCTCTCAAAAGACAACAATTGCCCAAAATTAGTGCAGCAACTGTTTGAATGTTGTGCCAATGGGACAGAAATTATTGTGGCTTCGCGCGATGCAGAAACGGCGGTTTATTTAATAGACGGATCGTTTGTAAAAAAACAAACCTCAAACAAACCAACCGCAAAAGAGCAATCGAAAATGCAATTGTCGTTATTTTGATCTGGGCAAATACTCCTTTTACCGGTTGTTTTTTGGCAAAAGCAATTGTCGTTTTTGATTTTTAAGGATCGCCAAAAGAACCAATATCAAAAAAAGTATGGTAAAAGAAGCATCAACAAAAAACTCAAATTAAATTTTGAAAAACGCAATTTAACTAATAGCTTAGTTAAATTAATCCTGCTTTATGAAAACCTTTACTTTTTTGTTGTTTACGGCTGCATTTTTGATTTTCAAAAATGAAATAAAAGCGCAAACAAACACGCCAAACGATGCTGTTTTGATTGATTTGTATCAAAACCAGCGTTACGCAGAAGCGGTGGGTTACCTGAAAAAAAATTATCCCGAACCGGTTACCGATTTAAAAGTGCTTGGCCGTTTTGCCTATGCCAGTCAAATGGCCGGGAAATTGTTGGACGCCGAAAGCTATTATTTGCGTATTTATCAGCAGGATTCTGCCAGTATTCCTGTTTTGTTAAACCTGGCCAGTATCCAAATCAGGCGGGAAAACAACAGCAAGGCGTTGTTTTATTACGAAAAAGTGATTGCATTGGATAAAACTAATTTTTCGGTGTACAAGCAATTGGGGAGATTGTATTCGGACAAAGGTGAAACTGAAAAAGCCATTGCCAACTGGAAAACGGCAAATCAACTAAACCCGGAAGAAGCGGACGTAGCGGCAGATTAAAGTTTGATGCTCATCAACCAAAAACGGCCTAAAGAAGCAGAACCTGTGTTGAAAAGCGCTTTGCAAGCCGATTCTACCAATTTGCTTTTGTTGCGGACTTTGGCCAAACTTACTTACGTTAATGATCGGTTTAAAGAAACCATTAACGCTTGTTTAAAAATAATCGGGCTTAACGATGTTTCTTTGGAAGTGCAGAACATGCTGGGCACTTCTTATTTTATGGTCAAAAATTACAATTGTGCCTTGGAAACTTTTTTGGCGATGCCTTCCGATGCACAAACGGAACGGATCAGCTATTTATCGGCCAGAAGTTTTAAGGCATTGAAGCGGTACAAACAAGCGGTAGAATATTACAACAAAACGCTGATGGAAGCCATTTCGCCCAACACGGATGTGTATTATGATGAGCTGGCCGATACCTACGACTTAAACAAACAATTTAAAAACGAAGCTTTGGCTTACCAAAAAGGCTTGTTTTTTAAAGAGAAAGCCATTACGTATTATAATTTGGCCGGATTGTATGACAAAGGGCTGCACGATAAAGCCAATGCCGTAAAGTTTTACAAGAAATATCTCAAGGCAAAACCGCCTGTAAAAGAGCAGGTTTATGTAGATTTTACACGAAGCCGGATCGAAGAACTAAGCAGGTAAGCTGCCGCAACAGGATGCTTCTTTTACCAGCATTTTTTTGGTGGAGGCCAAATTTATGCCGGTAAAAGAAGCATTCAAATGTTTACACCGCTATTTTGTCTGCTAAAAATACCTGGTCGGTAACTTCCAAATAGTGTTTTAAGGCACTTTCAAATTCGGGCAGTAAAATACCTTTTTCGCTTCGCAGCGCAGCATTTTGAGGTGCGGGTATTTTTTGCTGTAGTTTTGCTGTGGGCATGCCTTGCACCAAAATATCGTCCAATCGGGCAAATTGCGCTGCTTTTCGGGCCAAGTTGGCATCCGTGGTTTGACCTTGGTTGGTTGCGTGGACAATGCCGCATTCGTCGTCCAGCAAAATGTTTAAAGTTTCGTGCACCAAATCCGGAACGTAGGTCAGCGAAATTAAGTTATCGTTTGCTGCTACAACTGTGCTTCCTTCCTTGATCCGGTTTAAAATTCTCGAAATAAAGCTTTTATTTTCCCAGGGACTGAACAACTTTCCAACCCGGACAATCAGGGTTTCGGGAAAATGTTGCAGCAACATTTCTTCTGCCTTTGCTTTGCTTTGGCCAAAAATATTTAAAGGAGAAACGGTATCATTTTCTAAATAAGCTTCTTCTTTTTCTCCGTTAAAAACCAATGCAGAAGAAAAAGTAACCAGTTTAATTGTGTTCTTTTTGCAGGCCTCGGCCAAAAGCAAAATTGCGTCAGTATTTATTTTGAAGCAATTTTCCGGGTTTTGTTCTGCCTGCCCCACATCCGCATATTCCTGCAAGTTAATGATCGCCCAAGGGTTCAATCTCTGGATTAATTGTCCCAGTTCAACTTGATCAATCATACCAATTTGATGATGAACAACACAATTAATATTTCTGTCCGAGCAAATCTTTTCAAACCCAGTTTCTAAAGAAGCAAATCGGCCTAAAACCAAAATCGGGCGACAGTGGGATGAAGGTTTGACAGGGTTGATCCTAAAAACGTTGGCGTCAGGATAAGCAATCCTTTTTTCCTGTTTCCACCAGCCCGGCGTTTCCAAAACAGGTTGCCGGTACTTTTGATTCCGGGCCAGTTCCTGTATCAGTTTAACCATCGCCGTAGGCCGTGGTTTGCCGGAACGAAGGTTGAATACGCCCGGTTCGTACAAGCCCCAAGGTTTTGTAACCAGGCTGTTCCAGCCATAAGTGCCTAAAATAGCCCAGGCTGTTAAAGCGCGGATGTCCACGCCATCGGCTTGCAACTGGTTTGCCGTTTCCCAAACTTCATAAAACCAGCGCATTTGTTCTTCGCGGGTACAATGCAAATGGCATTCGGTAATGGCAAGCGGTAATTTATACCTTTCCCAAGCTTCTTTTAGTAACACAGAAAGGCCGGTTTCGTGCGGATATGGAACCCTGACAACTTCAACATCAGCATATTGATGACGTCCGTTTCCGCCATGAACGTGCTGCGGATACTTTTGCAGGTCCTCGTCCAAATAACGTTCGGAAGTGATGTAGTAATTAAAGCCGACCACTTCCGGTTTGCAAGGATTCTCTAAAAAGTAATCCAAATCCTCATTTTTAAACCCCATCCCGATGAGGAACCTGTACATTGTTTTGTCCGAAGTAAGCGTTCCGGTGAGCAAATCGTAAGAAAGCCAGCGGCGTTCGTTTTCAAAATCAGCCTGGTACTTCAACAACGGCGTGCTGTAAACTTTTCCTAAATCTTCCGTCTGGATCAGTTTTGCATTCGGGTTTACTTCCCGGATGGCCGCCATCGCCATGATGGTTGCTTTGCATTCGCTTAAAAGTACCCGGTAAAAAGAGTATGCGTCTTTTTCGTGTGGATACCAATGGCCGTACAAACCGCAAAAACGTGCGGTAGTTAAAGGTTCGTTTACCGGTGTATAATATTCGAGCCAGGGAAATTTTGTAGCCACAAGCCTTGCATAATCAGCAACGCCTTGCTCAAAACTGCCGTCAAAAAAACTGACAAATGTTGGCCCGCTGCCGTGGTGTACCAAACCGGCAATCGGTTCTACGTTCAGTTCTTTTAACCGGAGCAGATTTCGTTCAACAAAACCCCAGTCTATTTCTGTGTTTTTTTCAGGCTGATGTTTCTCCCACAAAACCGGGTAGCGCAACATTTTGATGCCCAAAGAAGCGATTAAATCTATATCCGTTTCACGGTTGTAATGGCCGGAAAACTCCGACTGGTCAATGTAATTATCTCCAACGCGGTTGATGGTCCCTTCAATCCCGCCCCAAATTTCTATTGGTCTTTGTGTAAGCATAACGCCCCTGTTTTTAAGTGTTTATCTGGTACATTATAATATTTAACTTATAAAATAACTTTTGGTTTTTTAAAAAGGCGGATGTGGAAAACTGCCTGCCGGATGTTAAAGATTAACTTCACTAAAAAAGATGCCATAAAATAAGCATGACGGAAACGTTTAGCCAGCCTGTTCGGCACGGTTTTTTAAGGCATAAAAGAAGTATCGAAAAAACGGTTTGTATCTATGAAAAATTTAGTTTCCATATTAAGTTTGATGATTGGCTGGCAAATGGCATCGGCACTAACCTTCAACAAAGAGGTGGCTTATGGCGATGATGCAAGGCAAAAGATGGACGTTTATCTGCCGAAACAAGAAAAAGGCAAAACGCCTGCCATCATTTTGATCCATGGCGGGAGCTGGGTTGCAGGCGATAAACTAAACATGGCGCATTGGCTGAGGCCGCTGCAAAAAGCCTTTCCTGATTATGCCATCTTCAACTTAAACTACCGTTTGGCCAACCGGCAAACTATGAGCAACCCCTGGCCGGCGCAAATTGACGACATTGACAAAGCGGTTGCTTTTATCAAAGACAAAGCAAAAGATTACCACATTGATAAAAAGCAGTTGATTTTGCTGGGCGAAAGTGCAGGCGCGCAATTGGTTTTGGTAGAGGGGTTTATCCACGATCCAAAACACGAAGTAAAAGTAGTGGTTGATTTGTTTGGCCCCGCCGATATGGTTGATTTGTACCGGGCGCACCACGAACTGGCTGGGTTGATGAACGGCGTTCCCACAGCAATTCCAAGTGTTTATGCAGATGCCAGTGCAGTTTACCACGTAGACAAGAAAAGCCCGGCTACGATTATTTTTCATGGAACTGCTGATCCGATTGTGCCGATCCGGGAAAGCGACAGTTTGAATGTGAAGTTGAAGCAGGCCAATGTGCCATCAAGTTACGTTATTTATCCCGGAAAAGGCCATGGCTGGCGCGGCAGCGAGTTGCAGGATACTTATGCAAAGGCGATTGCTTTTATTAAGGAACAGATGAAGTAGGGTTACGTTTTGTTATCTCAACGGTATGCTGACAACCTTTCGTTGTTTGCTTTAACGTTCTTTTTGCTTGAACAAAAAGAACCAAAAATTCAAGACAAACCCGATCCCTCCGGGCGTTTTGTCGGCCTTCCCGCACCAGGGCGACGATTTGCCGCTTCGGAATGTTTGGTCGTTATTTTACGCTTTTAAAGGATGTTTTTTCCATGCTTCTTTTACCTGTATAAATTAGGTGGATTGAGAAAGCAGTTCTTGTTGAAATGGCAGAGAAACTTGCAAGGTATGCGCCCGGGAGCGAGGGGAGGAATGCCGCCCGGAGGCGATCCGGCATTCTTGAATTTTTGGTTCTTTTTGTTCAAGCAAAAAGAACGTATAAAGAAAATAGTTCGAAGAAGATTTCTCCCTACGGTCGAAATGACAGCAAAAATCAGAACAACAGCATACTTCTTTTATGCAGATAAAATTTATGCCGATAAAAGAAGCATTCCGTATTTAACTTCACAATCCATTTGCCCGCACCGTAATTTCGGCAATATCCAAAACCTGGATTTCCTGTTCTTTTTCTTTGATTTTTACACCATCGCGCAACATTGTCATGCAAAAAGGGCAGGCCGAAGCAACGATTTGCGCTTTGGCTTCAATCGCATCTTCAATCCGTTCGATGTTGATTTCTTTTTTTCCCGGTTCGGCTTCTTTAAACATTTGCGCGCCGCCTGCGCCGCAGCACAAACCGTTGCTGCGGCAGCGTTTCATTTCTACCAGTTCGGCGTCCAAAACCTGCAACGCACTTCTGGGCGCTTCGTAAATGTTGTTGCCGCGGCCTAAGTAGCAGGCATCGTGGTAGGTAATGCGTTTGCCTTTAAAACTTTCGCCGTCTTCGGTTTTTAATTTTCCTTCATTAATCAATTGTTGGATCAACTCGGTATGATGGATCACTTCATAATTACCGCCCAAATTTGGATACTCATTCTTTAATGTATTAAAACAATGCGGACAACCGGTTACGATCTTTTTAACTTCGTAAGCATTCAAAACTTCAATGTTGGTCAAAGCTTGCATCTGGAACAAAAACTCGTTCCCCGAACGTTTTGCCGGGTCGCCGGTGCAGCTTTCTTCGGTTCCCAAAACGGCATAACTTAGGCCAACATGTTGCAAAATCTTGCAAATGCTTCTCGTGATTTTTTGTGCACGTTCGTCAAAACTTCCGGCGCAGCCCACCCAAAATAATATTTCCGGCGTTTTGCCTTCGGCTGCCATTTGCGCCATGGTTGGGATATGTAGTTCGTTCATGGTTTTTTAGTTAATGGTTAAAGGTTCATGGGCAATAGTTCATGGAGGATAGCTGACGGTTCATATGAAGAGCGTGGTTCAAGGCTTAGCAAATTCTTACTATGATCCATGAACCATAAACTAATCACTCTCTGCCCAATTGAGGCGATCCGCATTTGAATATTTCCATGGCGCACCGTTATTTTCTACATTGCCGAACATATTGTTCAAACTTGCCGGTGCCTGCGATTCTTCCATTACAATAAACTGCCGCATTTGGATAATGATATTGAGTGGGTCAATGTTTACCGGACAAGCTTCGGTACAAGCGTTGCAAGTGGTGCAGGCCCAAAGTTCTTCGCGCGAAATGTAATCGTCTAACAAGGTTTTATTGTCCTGGAAGTCCTTTCCCTGTTTATCCAGATTGTTGCCGATTTCCGTAATCCGGTCGCGCGTATCCATCATAATTTTGCGCGGCGAAAGTAGTTTGCCCGTCATATTGGCCGGACAAACACTGGTGCAACGCCCGCATTCAGTACAGGTGTAGGCATCCATCAGGTTTTTCCAGGTGAGGTCAGTTGCATCTTTTGCGCCAAAACGGCCGGGCTCGGTAGCTGCCGGAACGAAAGAAGGGTCAACCATCGCTTTTACTTCATTGGTAACCGAAGCCATATTGCTGAACTGGCCTTTGGGCGAAAGCTTGGAATAATACGTGTTCGGAAAAGCCAGCAAAATGTGGAAATGCTTGGAGTAGGGCAGGTAATTTAAAAAAGCCAAAATACCGATGATGTGGAACCACCAGCAACCGCGTTCGATCATCACCAGCGAACTGGCGCTGGAAGGCAGGAGCGGGGCAATCAAAGCACTGACCGGGAAACTGCCGGCTTTGATATAATGTCCGAAATGCAAGGCTTGCAGTTTGTAATCGGCTGCGTTCATGGTGAGAAAAGCAGTCATCAACAATATTTCGATGAAAAGGATATAATTGGCATCAGAACGCGGCCATTCCTTCATTTCCGGGCCTTGAAAACGTTTTAATTTTAGCAGATTTCTTCGGGATAAAAACACTACGCAAGAAACCAAGACCAATAACGCCAAGATTTCAAAACCGCCAATCAGCAAGCCATACAAACTGCCCAACGGACGGGAAAAAACACGGTGCGAACCAAAAAGGCCGTCAATCATAATCTCCAGAACTTCGATGTTGATGATGACGAAACCAACATAAATAAACAAGTGCATCAAGGCCGCAACTGGGCGTTTGCCCATTTTACTTTGTCCTAATGCTACTTTTGCCATGGTTTTCCAACGCAATGCGGGTTGGTCGCTGCGGTCGGCATCTTTTCCCAACAAAATATTACGCCGTATTTTTCCGGCATTTTTGCTAAATAAAAATACCGCTGCGGCCAGCAGGATTAGAAAGATCAATTGTGCAATCATGAAATTTATTTAGGGCCTGTTTGGATTTTTTTATAAAGTTCAAATGCTTCTTTTATCACCTAAAAATTGGTGAACATTTATTTTTTGGTTGATGAAAATTAATACACGCACCAAAATTTATATGGTAAAAGAAGCATCGGTGTTGTTCAACAAAAATATAATTTATTAGCTGCCTTTTGCGGCACGCGTTAATTGTTCGATGCCGTCCCACATTTCATCGGTAACCATTTCCAAGCCGTTAAATTGCCCGGCACCTTGCAGCCACTCGCCGCCATCAATCGTAACCACATCGCCGTTGATGTAAGCAGAATAATCAGAAATTAAAAAGGCAGCCAGGTTGGCAATTTCCTGTTGCTGGCCAACCCGTTTCAGCGGAACGCGGTTTTTAAAATCAAACTTTTCTGCCATTTCCCCCGGCAACAACCTTTCCCAGGCACCTTTGGTTGGAAACGGGCCGGGCGCAATGGCGTTGGTTCTGATTTGATGCCGGCCCCATTCTGCCGCCAAAGAACGCGTCAAGGCCAGCACGCCGCCTTTGGCACAAGCCGAAGGAACGACATAAGCCGAACCGGTAAAAGCGTAAGTGGTAATGATATTTAAAATATTGCCCGGCATTTTTTCTTTGATCCAATATTTTCCTGCAGCCAAAGAACAATTGACCGAACCTTTTAACACAATATCAATGATGGTAGAAAAAGCATTGGCCGAAAGCCGTTCTGTAGGAGAAATAAAATTTCCGGCCGCGTTGTTCACTACTGCGTTTACCTGGCCAAATTTGGCAACCGCTTCCTGGAAAACCTTTTCAACTTCCTCATAACGACGAACATCGCAGGCCAAAGCTAAAACTTTGCCTCCGATTTCGGTTTCCATTTCTGCAGCGGTTTTTTGGAGAACGTCCAACTTTCTGCTGGTGATGATTAAGTTAGCGCCGAGCTTTAAAAAGTAAGTTCCCATGGCTTTGCCCAATCCCGTTCCGCCGCCGGTAATGATGATGGTTTTCCCTTTGAAAGCATCATCCCGCAGCATTCCTTTTTCGGCATCGCCCAAACTTTTATTTACAGGAATTTCCATTTTAATTTTTTACGGATTTGGTAAGCTGGTCAATTACTTTTTGCAAAGATAAACGTGTTTCGGACGACCACCATTTTTCCAGCATTTTGTTCAAAGTTTCGCTTTGGTCGGTTTGCATTTGACTAATCAGTTCTTTTCTTAAATTCAATTTGCTTTGGCGCCAAGTTTCAGGATTCATCTTCATATAAACCTTTAGCTTCTTCTTCGCAACTGTCAGAACATCAATGGGTTCAACTATTTCATCAACCAATCCTTCCTGCAACGCTTCATCAACATTTAATAGTTTTCCTTCCAGCAAATATTGGTAAGCTTTGCGTTTTCCCAGCCAAAAAGAATATAAATGGAAAACGGCTTCGGGAACAATGATTCCAACCGGAATTTCATTCAAACCAATGATAAAACTGCCTTTCGCCATCACACGGTAATCGGCACAAAGCGCAATAATACAACCGCCAGCCGGACTATGGCCAGTAATTGCCGCTACGTAAGGCTTTTTGAAACTGACCAGCGTGGTTTGCATCAGCAGGAAATTCGTCCAAAAATCTTTGCTTTGCTGCTCGTTGTAATGGTAAACTTCGATCAGGTCAATTCCTGCGGAGAAAAACCCTTCTTTTCCGCTGATGATCAAACCTTCAACTTCATCGTTCGCTTCCAGTTCTTTTACTGCTGAAATCAGTTCCAAAACCATCTCCAGATTGATGGGATTAGAACGGCCGCGGTTTAATGCAACCACAGCAAGGTTATTTTCAATATTGATTTCTAAAGTTTTCATGGCGATGATTTTTCAGCAAAAAGAACAATGCTTCTTTTATGCCACTAATTTTAGGGTGATAAAAGAAGTATGCGAAATTTAATGTGCAACCGTAGCTTTTACAGTATCAGTTTGATACAAATGCTCAATTTCCTGTTTGTATTTTTCCATGATCACGCGGCGTTTCATTTTTCCGGTGGGCGTTAATTCCCCGCCGTTGATCGTCCATTCTTCGGAAAGCAGTTTGAATTTTTTCACCTGTTCCACATGGTTAAATTCGGCATTAAAAGAATCAACAACGGATTGGTACAAAACGATAACCTGATCCTGTTCAACAATTTGACGAGCCGAAGTAAAATCAAAGTTCTGCTGTTCGCACCACAATTTTAAGTTTGGATAAGAAGGCACGATCAAGGCCGAAGTGAATTTTCTTTCGGCACCGATGACCATCATTTGCTCGATCAAAGGGCTTTCTTTCATCCGGTTTTCAATTGGCACGGGCGCAACGTATTTCCCGCCGGAAGTTTTAAAGATCTCTTTTTTGCGGTCGGTTATTTTGAGGAAATTGTCCTGATCAACCTGTCCGATGTCGCCGGTATGGAACCAGCCGTCCGCCAAAACTTCGGCTGTTAATTCCGAGTTTTTGTAATAACCCAGCATGATGTTTGGTCCTTTGCACAAAATTTCGCCGTCGGATGCTATTTTTACCTGCACATCTTCCAGCAAAAGCCCAACTGTTCCAAACCTTCTGCCTTTCACCTGATATTGGTTTACGGTAATTACCGGCGAAGTTTCCGTCAATCCGTAACCTTCTAAAATCACAATTTTGGCTGCGGTAAATATTTTTTCGAGCCGTACCGGACAAGCGGAACTGCCCAAAATAATGGCTTTCACTTCGCCGCCTAAAGCAGCGCGCCACTTGCTGTAAACCAATTTATCGGCGATGGCGAGTTTGGTTTTGTACCACAGGCTGGTTCCGGTATTTTCAAATTGTTCTGCCTCTTTAATTGACCACAGGAAAATACTCTTTTTAATGCCCGAAAGTTTCTGTCCTTCGATCACGATTTTTTCAAACACTTTTTCAAGCAACCTCGGCACGGCGGTAAAAAGATTGGGTTTTATTTCGCGCATATTGGCACCAATCGTGTCCATATTTTCGGCGTAGTAAATGGAGTAGCCGTAAAAAAGGTAGATATAGGTAACCATCTTTTCGAAGATGTGGTTGAGGGGTAAAAAGCTGAGCGCGCGTTTGTTAACGACCGGAATCTGCAACAATACTTTGCCTGAACCAACCACATTACTTACAATATTTTTGTGCGTCAACATTACGCCTTTTGGCCGGCCGGTTGTGCCCGACGTGAAAATAATGGTAGTTACATCGTTTTCGGTGATGCTATTTGAGATGGCCGATATCCGCTTTTTCTCAATCTCGCTGATTGGTTTCAGCAAACTTTCAAAGTGAACGCAATCCGTAATTTTATCAAACGAAACGATGGTTTTTAGCGTCGGTACGTTTTTTTGAACCGCTGTTACTTTGGCGCAAAGTTCGGCATCGCTTACGAAAATGCAGGCAACTTCGGCTTCTGCCAAAATCTGCTCCATTTCTTTTGTACTGGTATTTGGATAAAGCGGCACCAAAATCCCGCCAATCAATTGTACTGCCAAATCGGTCATCAACCATTCGGGCCTGCTGTTGCTGATGAGGCCTACTTTGCTGCGGCCATCAACACTGCCATCGCCCGGCGAAATTCCCATGTCGAGCAAAGCAGCGGCCAACTGATAGATTTTCTCGTGCACCTCGGCCGTGCTGTACGATTTCCATTCGCCGTTGATTTTGGCGTTCAAAAAATCGGGTTTTGGCTCCTGCTGCTGTGCTTCTAAACAATCAAATAACCGTGCTGCCTTTTTCATGGGAATCGCTAAATTTTAATTAGACATTCATTTTTAGGTGCTAAAAACAGTATTTGTTTTGGCCGATCAATTTCGCTGCAATCCGTCGGCGCGCTGCCGTGGTGTTGATGTCTTCGGTTTTGGTGAAACGTTTTAAACCAACCATCATCATGCGGCGTTCGTCGCCTTCGGCAAAAGCGTTTAAAGCTTCTTTTCCGGATTTAAAAATTTTATCGGCCGCATCCCGAACATAAACCTGCATCATGTCAATCTGCTCCTCAATCGCTGCTTCGCCGCGCTGTCCGGCCAGTTTTTCAACCCGCAACTGCAACGATTCGCTCACGTAAGTTTCGATCAGCATATCGGCCAGGTTCATCAAAACTTCCTGTTCTTTGGCCAAATTGGTCATCAGCTTTTGTACGGCAGCACCGGCAACCAATAAAACTGCCTTCTTAAAATTGCCGACATATTTTTTTTCTTTGGTGAAGAAATCATCTTCCGAAGCGCCAAAATCAGGGATGCTCATCAGTTCGGAAGCTACTTTTTGTGCCGGCCCCATCAAATCCAGTTCACCTTTCATTGCACGTTTCAAAATCATGTCCACCGTCAACATCCGGTTGATCTCGTTCGTGCCTTCAAAAATGCGGTTAATGCGGCTGTCGCGATACGCACGATCCATCGGCGCTTCGGCGCTGTAGCCCATTCCACCATAAATTTGCACGCCTTCATCCACAATATAATCTAACGCTTCCGAAGCGTGAACTTTGATGATGGCTGCTTCGATGGCAAAAAGTTCGGTGCCTTTGAGCTTGGCTTTGGATGGCTCCATGCCGTTTTCGATCATGCCATGGATAGCATCCTCAATGTTTTGGCTGGCGCGGTACATGGCGGCTTCGGCAGCGTAGGCACGGATCACCTGTTCGGCCAATTTGTACCGGATGGCGCCATATTTAGCGATAGAACGGCCAAACTGCTCACGCTCATTGGCATATTTAACAGAACTGGTGATGACCGATTTTGAAGCGCCCAAAGCAGCACCGCCCAACTTAATCCTGCCCAAGTTTAAAATATTAACCGCGATTTTAAAGCCATTCCCTCTTTCGGAAAGCAGGTTTTCTACCGGAACTTTGCAATCGTTAAAAAACACCTGGCGGGTCGAGCTTCCTTTAATGCCCATTTTATGTTCTTCCGGGTTGAGGGACAATCCTTCATAACCTTTTTCGATGATGAACGCGCTTAGGTTTTCGTCGTCATCAATCTTGGCAAAAACTGTAAACACATCGGCAAAACCTGCATTGGTGATCCACATTTTCTGGCCGTTTACGATGTAATTTTTGCCATCGGCAGAAAGCGTAGCGCGGGTTTTGCCGGAGTTTGCATCAGAGCCGGCACTTGGTTCGGTCAAACAATACGCACCTTTCCACTCGCCCGAAGCCAATTTTGGAATGTATTTGGCTTTTTGTTCTTCATTCCCGTAATACAAAATGGGCAACGTGCCGATGCCGGTATGCGCCATTACGGCAACAGAAAAGGAAGCGCCGGGACCGGTTTTTTCGCTCACCAACATAGCGGTTGTGAAATCTTTGCCAAAACCGCCATATTCTTCAGGGATGGAAACGCCGAGAATGCCCAGTTCGCCGGCCTGTTCCACCAAACTCACCATCAAACCTTCTTCCTGTGCATCAATTCTGACCATATTCGGAACAACTTTCTGCTCCACAAAATCCTGGCAGGTTTGCGCAATCATCAACTGCTCTTCGTCCCAATTTTCGGGAATGAATATATCTTCTGCCAAAGTTTCTTTAACCAAAAACTCGCCGCCTTTTATTTGCTTTTTTTCTGTTGCTGTGTTCATGCTGTTTTTATCTCCTATTTTTCTTGATCAATTTAATAACTCGAATATGCCTGCCGCGCCTTGTCCGGTGCCTACGCACATCGTAACCATGCCGTATTTTTTGTCCCTTTTTTTCAACTCATCAAAAATCTGGACGGATAGTTTCGCGCCGCTGCAACCCAGCGGATGCCCTAAAGCGATGGCGCCGCCGTTCACGTTCAATATCTCCGGGTTCAAATCCAACCCTTTAATAATGGCCAAAGATTGTGAAGCGAATGCTTCGTTTAGCTCGATTAAATCCATATCGTCCTGCTTCATGCCTGCCATTTTCAAAACTTTCGGTATCGCCAGCAACGGCCCGATGCCCATAATCCGCGGCGGAACGGCAGCAACGGCATAGTTTACCATTCGGGCAATTGGTGTCAAGTTGTTTTCTTTCATAAACCGTTCGCTCACCACCATCACAAAAGCTGCACCATCGCTGGTTTGGGAAGAATTGCCGGCCGTAACCAACCCTTTCGCATCAAAAACAGGTTTCAATTTGGCTAAAGCTTCGATGGAAGTATCAGCTCTTGGGCCTTCATCGGTTGCTACGGTAAATTCCCTTTTTTTGCGTTTGCCGTCTTCGTCAACATAAGTTTCTGAAACATTTACCGGTACGATCTGGTCTTTAAACCGCCCGTTCTCAATTGCGCTGATAGCTTTTTGGTGCGAGTTAAAAGCAAACTGGTCCTGCTCTTCGCGACTGATGTTGTATTCTTTTGCAACCGCTTCTGCCGTTAAACCCATTCCCCAATAATAATCCGGGTGGGCGAGGGCAACATCCACGTTTGGCACAATCCGCCAGCCGCCAAAAGGCAACAAGCTCATGCTTTCCACGCCACCGGCAATGATGCAATCGCTGATGCCACTGTGGATTTTTGCCGAAGCAATCGCAATCGTTTCCAAGCCCGAAGCGCAATAACGGTTCACCGTCATGCCCGGAACTTTATCGGTATCCAGCGCCATCAACGAAATTAGGCGCGCAACGTTTAAACCTTGTTCTGCTTCCGGCGTGGCGTTTCCCACAATCACATCGTCAATTTGCTCTTTGTCCACGTTGGGCACCAATGCAACCAGTTGCCGGATCACGTCTGCCGCCAAATTATCCGGCCGGGTAAACCTAAAACCGCCGCGTGTGGCTTTTCCAACGGCACTGCGGCAAGCCGCTACTATATATGCATTCATTTTTTCTTTGCTTATAAAGCCTGTTTAAATTTTGTTCGTTTATTTTTCGATGCTTCTTTTACCACCTAAAAATTGGTGGGCAATTGGTTTCTGATTTTTTTAGGTTGATGCAACCACCAATTTTTAGGTGGTAAAAGAAGCATTAACATTTTTTTCTGGTATAAATTTAAACAAGCCCTTAATTTCTTAATACTTTTCCGCCTGTTAATATGGATTGGATGCGTTCCAGCGTTTTTCGTTCTGCGCAAAGCGAAACAAAAGCTTCGCGTTCCAGCGTCAATAAATAATCTTCGCTTACTAATGTGGGTTGAGAGAGGTCGCCGCCAGCCAACACATAAGCCAGCTTTTGCGAGATTTTAACATCATGTTCGCTGATGTAATTTCCACTGAACATCGTATTCGCGCCAACGTAACCCAAACCCAATGCCTGCTTGCCCAAAACCTTGATGTTTTTACGTTGAAGCGGCTGCACGTAACCTTCGTCGGCCAGCAGCAAACATTGTTTTTTTGCTTCGGATAAAAGCCGGTTTCTTGAAATAACCACCAAATCCCGGCCTTTTTTTAAATAGCCCAATTCAAAAGCTTCTTCTGCGGAGGTAGAAACTTTTGCCTGGCCGATGGTTAAAAAACGGTCGCGGAAATTGTTCAATTCCACATCGCCATCCTGCAAATCATCCGATAAACGCAGTGCAAATTCTTTTGTGCCGCCGCCGCCTGGAATCAAGCCAACGCCAAACTCCACCAAACCCATGTACAACTCTGCGTGTGCCACCACTTTATCCGCATGTAAACACAGTTCGCAGCCGCCGCCCAACGCCATTTGATGCGGCGCGACAACAACAGGAATGGAAGAATAACGAATCCGCATCATGGTATTTTGGAAAGCTTTGATGACCATGTTTAGCTCGTCAAATTCCTGCTCCACCGCAAACATAAAAATCATCCCAACATTGGCACCGGCACTAAAATTTGTCCCTTCGTTGGAGATTACCAAACCGCGGTAACTTTGCTCGGCCAATGTGATTGCTTTGTTGATACCTTCAATTACTTCGCTGCCAATGGTGTTCATTTTGGTGTGAAATTCCAGGTTGAGGATGCCATCGCCAATATCCGTAATCGTGGTTCCGCTGTTTTTCCAGATCGTATTGGTTTCGCGGATGTTATCCAGCAAAATAAAATCTTCCGTTCCGGGGATTAACTGGTAGGTTTTTGTGTTGATATCGAAATACAAACGCTTGCCATCCTGGATTTTATAAAAGCTGGTGGCGCCAATCTGAACCATATCATAAACCCATTGTGCCGGTTTATAACCTTGGGCTTCCATCGCCTTGATCGTTTCTTCAACACCCAAGGCGTCCCATTTTTCAAACGGGCCCATTTCCCAGCCAAAACCTGCGTTCATAGCTGCATCAATTTTGTACAGTTCGTCGGCAATTTCCGGGATGCGGTTGCTGGAATAAGCGAACAACTGGTAAAATATCGAACGGTAAAATTCGCCTGCCCGGTCTTTCGCGGCAAACAGAACTTTCATCCGGTCTTTTAAATTGTCAATGGTTTTGGTCGTTTCGAGCGAAGGAAATTTTACCTTTTGGGATGGCTCGTATTCCAACGTTTTTAGATTAAGCGTGAAAAACTGGTTGCCGCCGCTGCCTTTTTCTTTCCGATAAAAACCTTGTCCGGTTTTGCTGCCCAGCCAATTATTGGCCGCCATTTTGGTTACAAATTCCGGGATTTGGAAAAGTTCTTTCGCTTCGTCGTTGGGTGCATTTTGGCTCAAACCGTTTGCTACATGAACCATCGTATCTAAACCAACCACATCGCTGGTACGAAAAGTGGCCGATTTTGGATGACCGATTACTGGGCCGGTGAGTTTGTCAATTTCGTCTATCGTATAACCGTTTTTATCCGCAAAATGCAAAATGCTCATGATGCTGAAAACACCGATTCGGTTGCCGATAAAAGCAGGCGTATCTTTTGCCAGCACCGTAGTTTTGCCCAAAAACTTCTCGCCAAAATGCAGCAGGAAATCAACAACTTCGGGCAAAGTATCGGGCGTTGGGATAATTTCTAACAACTTTAAATAACGTGGCGGGTTGAAAAAATGGGTTCCGCAGAAATGCTTTTTAAAATCTTCGCTTCGTCCTTCAGCCATCAAATGGATTGGAATGCCGGAAGTGTTGGAAGTAATCAGCGTGCCGGGTTTGCGGTATTTTTCTACCTGTTCAAAAACTTTTTGTTTGATGTCCAACCGTTCCACCACCACTTCGATGATCCAATCGTAGTTGGAAATTTTTGGCATGTCGTCATCAAAATTTCCGGTCGAAATATTTTTAGCGAAATTTTTAGAATAAATAGGGGAAGGGTTCGATTTTAAAGCCGACGTTAATGCTTCGTTTACCAGCTTATTTTTGGATTTCGGGTCGTTTGCCACCGCGTCTTTCGGCATCATATCCAGCAATAAAACTTCGATGCCGATGTTGGCAAAATGGCAGGCAATGCGGCTGCCCATCACACCGGAACCAAGCACGGCAACTTTTTTTATCGTTCGTTTAACATTCATTTTTTTAAGTCGATTTTTAGCGGAAAATTAATTTGCCCGTTCCCAAACGGTGGTCCTACCCAGCAAAGAGATACCGATGTAACCGCGGATATCCAAGGTTTTGCCTTTGTAGGTCATTTTGCAACTGTAGGTTTTGCCGTTTTTGGGGTCATATATTTTGCCGTCCACGTATTTGTCGTCGCCTTCTTTCTCAAAATCCGACAAAATTTTCAAACCTAAAATCGGCCTTTTGCGCAATTGCTCGTCCGGGTTTAACTGGTCGGTACGTGGTTTGCCGTTTTCTAATTGGTCTTTCAGCCAAATAATTTTACCGTTAAATTTTCCGTTGGCAGCCTTGGTGATCTGCACTTTCGCCGTTTTGGCATCGTTGTACCAAAGCCCTTCCACTTTGTCGGTTTGTGCTTTTGCAGCAAAGGCAGAAATCAGCAACAGGATGAAGCAGGACAACAGGTTTTTTTTAAGGATGTGCATAGTGGTTCAGGTTTAAATTTTCGCAATCAAGATACAATCTTTTACGGGAGATTTAACCAGAAGTAATGTTTCTGTCTCCTTTTAAAAGCTACTTCGGTTTTTCCATTGGTAAAGAAAAATCCCGGCCTGGTTTAAAAATTTGGTTTATTGGTTTTGTACTACAAATATCCATTTTGAAGCAACAGAAAAAAGGGCTGTACTTCGGAATGATTTGTCAAAAGTTCGGTTATTTTGGTTTGGGGCCGAATTGTTTTGGTTGAATTGATGATGCTTCTTTTATCGGCATAAAATTGGTGTCCGTATTGGTTTTGGATGAACGATAACGATACCAAATTTTAGGTGCTAAAAGAAGCATCGGAAAAAGGTTTTGGCTAAAGCCATTTCGGGGCTTGCAAATCCACGGCCTAAAGGCCGTGGCAATGAATAAGAGCCTGTTTAAATATTTTCCATGCTTCTTTTATCACATAAAAAATTGGTTTTAAAGTTCTTGACATTGTTTAATAAAACCAGAAACAAGGCTTACAGGTGTAAAATAAGTATCACAAATTTTTTGATCTATTTCATTGCCGTTGGCTTTAGCCAGCGGATAGAATAAAAGCAGCGAACGGCTTTAGCCAAAAACCAATTCTACTGTTCGGCTAAAGCCGGTTCCCAAATTCACAGCTACCGTTGGCTAAAGTCAACGGCAATATAAAATTGATGCAAAGCTTAACTTTAGCCAAACCAATTTAAATTGCTCTTTTAGGATGCCATTTTTCAGATCAATTTTAAACTTTCAATTTTGCCGCTTCTTCCACAAAATCAATACTTCGCGGCAAGGTTAAAAACAGCGCGCTCATTTCTTCCGGCAGGGCAACCAGTTTTCGTTTTACGGTATCAATCCAGGCGCCTTCGGCAACAATAACCGCTGCTTTTACACCATCGCTTCGGTAAATTTCATGGCGGATTGTCCAGCGGGAAGCATCCGCCCTCGATTTTACAATTTCGCAGGTAACTTTAATGTACTCGTTCAACGCCACTTCCCGCAAGTAAAACAATTCTTCGCGAAACAACACCGGGCCGATTTTCAATTCAAAAAGTTTTAAAGCACTCAACCCGCATTTTTCGAGCATGTTTACGCGTGCCTGCGCGGCAAAATCAGCATAAGCCGAATGCCGCATGTGCTGGTTGGCATCAATTTGCGACCAGATAACCTGGCCTTCAAAAAATATGTGCATAAAAGAAGTATTAGCGATTTTCGGCTTTAAACTTTTTTACCGCTTCGGTCAGTTTTGGCAAAATTTCCATCACATCGCCTACAACGCCGTAATTGGCCGCTTTGAAAAACGGTGCTTCCGGGTCTTTGTTGATCACCACAATGGTTTTAGAACCGCTAACGCCGGCCAAATGCTGGATTGCTCCCGAAATCCCGGCAGCAATGTACAAGTTAGGGCGGATAGTGCCGCCGGTTTGGCCAACATGTTCGTGGTGCGGCCGCCAGTTGGAATCGGCAACCGGGCGAGAGCAAGCTGTTGCCGCGCCCAGTTCGTGCGCCAGGTTTTCGATCAGGCCCCAGTTTTCCGGGCCTTTCATGCCACGACCGCCCGAAACCACCAGTTCTGCATCAGCCAACGGCACTTCGCCGGTTATTTTTTCTACGCTTTTTACTTGGATGGCAAAGTCTTTTTCTTCAAAAGCAATTGCTAATTTTTCTACCGAGGCCGTTCCTTCGCCTTTAACCAACGGGAAAGTATTGGGCGATAACGTGATGATCTTAACCGGACTGGTTATATTAACATAAGCAAAAGCTTTCCCGGAAAAAGCAGATTTCTTGATCACAAAACCTTTTTCCAAATTAGGGAAATCCAAGGCACCGGCCACAAAACCAGCTTTTAGTTGGATGGCAACGCGGGGCGCAATCGCGCGGCCATTTACATCGTGCAGCAAAACGATCACCTGGCTGTTTTCCTGTTGTGCAGCGGTAACCAAAATCCGGGTACAGGCGCGGGCGTTCAGTTCGTTTAAGCGTTCATCTGCAACATGCAAAACCTTTTGTGCGCCATACGCGCCTAATTCCTGCAAAGCTGGTTCTTCAATTTGTCCGGCTGCAACAGCGGTTGCGTTTGTGCCGAGTTTTTTGGCAATTTCGGATGCATATTGTACCGCTTCCAAACTTGTTTTTCGGATAACGCCTTCGATATGTTCTACAAATACTAAGACTGACATTTTCTTGATTTTTAAGGTTTAAATAACTTTGCTTACCGTGTGCAGCAGGTTAACTAATTCGTCCATTTCATCGGCACCAAGCAGTTTTACACCGGCTTTTGCATGCGGCAGTTCGTAGTTGACAACCATGGTAAGGCTTTCTACGGCTGCGGGAACGACTACTTGTAACGGTTTTGTCCTGGCCGACATGATGCCGCGCATGTTTGGGATGCGTGCTTCGGCCACCCCTTTTTGGCAGGAAATCACCAACGGCAAACTGCAACTATCGGTTTCCTCGCCGCTGTCAATCTCGCGTTTTACGGTGGCGGTGTTTCCTTCCAAAGCAATTGAAGTTGCAAAACCGATGTGGTCCAAGTCCAGCAATTCGGCAACCATCGGCCCAACGGCACCGTTGGCATAATCAATGGATTCTTTTCCGCATAAAATTAAATCGTAACCAACCGTTTTGGCATAAGCGGCAATATAATGCGCAACAACGTAAGGATCAGTGCTATCGGCATTAATCCGTATCGCTTCATCCCCGCCCAAAGCCAGCGCTTTTCGGATGATCGGTTCTGTTGCCGCGCGGCCAACCGTAATTAAATGCACGGCATGGGCAAGGCCGGTTTCTTTTAACTCCAACGCACGAACCAAGGCATACCATTCATCATAAGGGTTGATGACGAAGGTTACGCCGTTTTCTTCCACCGCCGTATCGTTGTTTTTTAGGCTGATTTTGGTAACCGTATCCGGAACCTGGCAGATACAAACTAATATTTTCATGTTTTCGGTTTAATTTGGTGCAGCAATGCGATTGTGTGAAGCTGCTAATTTAGAAAAGTAAAATTAGTTTTGCCGACCGATTAAAAAAGGGCAGGAGTGCGGTGGTTTTGGTCAAAAAAACGGGGAAAAAGGGAAAGTGTATTGACAATTTTCATCACCAATTTTATGCCGATAAAAGAAGCATTTACATTGTCATCCTGAATTTAATTCAGGATCCCTCTTCCACGGTTCTAACCTTTCTTGTGGGATGCCGAAAAGATTTCGGCATGACAAAACGCACTGAATTTATGCCGGTAAAAGAAGCATTGTACTGTCATCCTGAATTTATTTCAAGATCCCTTTTCCAAGGTTGTAACTTTTCTAATGAGATGCCGAAATAAGTTCCGGCATGACAAAACACACTAATTTTTAAGTGGTAAAAGAAGCATTTGGCATAGTCATCCTGAAATTTTTTCAGGATCCCTCTTCCAGGGTTTTAACTTTTCTGATGGGATGCCGAAACAAGTTCTGCATGACAAAACGTACTGAATTTATGCCGGTAAAAGAAGCATTCTGTTGTCATCCTGAACTGGTTTCAGGATCCCTCTTCCATGGTTCTAACTTTTCTGATGGGATGCCGAAACAAGTTCTGCATGACAAAAACACACTGAATTTATGCCGGTAAAAGAAGCATGGCCTTTAGTCATCCTGAATTTAATTCAGGATCCCTCTTCCACAGTTCTAACCTTTCTCGTGGGATGCCGAAAAAATTTCGGCATGACAAAAAATACAAGGCACTGATTTTATGCCGATAAAAGAAGCATTGTACCTAACTATTCGCCTTAATCCGATATTCCGACGGCGAAAAACCCGTATGTTTTTTAAAGTATTTGCCAAAGGAAGATTGATCGGGGAAGTTGATTTCCTCCGCCACGCGCGCAATGCTGGTTTCGTGGTTGCGCAGCAAAACTTTGGCTTCTAAAACTACGGCATCATCAATCCAGTCGCCCGCGGTTTTGCCCGTAACTTCTTTGATGCTTTCGGTTAAATGTTTGGAGGAAACGCACAGTTCATCAGCATAATACTGCACGTTGCGGTGCTTTTTATACTGATGAAAAACTAAGTTCTGGAAAAGCATGTTCAGTTCCTGTTTGCGCGTTTGCTTTTTTTTGATGATCACGTGCTGCTGCTCGTAAACCGCGGCAATTTCGTACAAAAGCGCCACCAAAATACTTCGGCAAATTTCTGTGCGGAAACGGTGTTCTTCGCGCCGCAACTTATGCTGGATGATGGAAAAAATCTCGCCCAAAACCTTTCCGTTTTGCTGCTCCAAAAAAATAACCGGCGTTGATGAAGTTTTAAAAAAACTAAAGGTTTCGATAAAATGGCTGTTGATGTTGTGCTCGGTTAAAAAAGCTTTTGAAAAAACCAAAAAACGACATAAAAAATCCTCGCTGCTGTTAAAAATCCGCAAAATGTGGAAAGGCGTGGCCAGCAAAACCGCGTCCGGCCGGGCATCGTAAACCTGTAAGTTCACTTCCACTTTGGCACTTCCGCGGGTACAAATGCCGATGATATAACCTTCGGAACGGTAAGGATATTCGCTTAAAGCCAGCAGTTGTTTTTCTTCGGTGATAAAAAAATCGGTACCGATGGATTTATCGGCATACAAATCCACAAACTTGTTAAAACTTAATTGGGCTATTTTTTTACTCATTCAGGCGAAACGGTTCCTCCTTCAAACCTATTAAATTCTGTTGGGATTACTGGTTTATAATGCTTCTTTTACCAGGCAAAAATTGGGGGCATAAAAACAGCATAACCAGGATTGGGGAACGAACGTAAAAGGGTTGAAAACCAATCCAGTTAAATTCCGGCTTTTTGACTAAATTACCCGCATTACACACCTTTTTTTTGGATTTTCCAATTCTAAATTTACCTTCGCCATGTTTGTTTATAAAACCTAATTTTAAACAACCTTATTCCTAACCAATTTTAATGATGATGAGAAAAATTTTACTATTGTTGCTGGCTTTGCTGCCGGCAATTACTTTTGCGCAGGGTTTCCAGGTGAATGTGGCCGGGCAAAAACAAATTGGCATGGGCCATACCGGCACCGGCCTGGTGCAAGATGGTGCCTCGATATTTTTTAACCCAGGCGCGGTTGTTTTATTGCCCGATAATTCTGTTCAGGCAGGTGTCAGTCCGCTTGTTTTTAAATCTGCTTTTAACCCTTCGGGCAGTAATGATGTTTATGATTCTAAGAGTAAAGTGGCCACGCCATTTTCGGGTTATGCGGTTTTTGGCCCCAAAGCTTCCTGGTGGAAAGTTGGCCTTGGCGTTTACGTCCCTTATGGCGGTTTGGTGGACTGGAGCAATAACTGGGTCGGCAAATACGCTTTGGAAAGCCTGAACCTGAAAGCCATTTATTTTCAGCCTACGGTAAGTATCCGCCTCAACAAAAATTTTAGTATCGGCGGCGGTTTTGTTTACAACCGCGGCAGTGTTGATTTAACGCGTGCCATCCCTTTGGCCAATTCTTCCGGGGCCGACGGACAGGCCGAACTAAAGGGCAGCGGGAACGGTTACGGCTGGAACGCGGGCTTGTTTATCAAAACAGATGTTGGTTTAAACATCGGGCTGAACTATCGCTCTAAAGTAAACACGACCATCAACAATGGCAACGCGATGTTTCAGGTTCCGGCTTCGGTTCAGGCAAACTTTCCGCAGCCCAATACTTTCAAGGCTGGCATACCTTTGCCTTCAACCACAACGCTTGGTTTGGGCTACAAGTACAAAGAACACTGGTTGTTTGCGGTTGATGTAAACTTTGTAAAATGGGACGTTTACAAAGCGTTGGCTTTTGATTATGCTTCCAACACGGCGGCTTTGCAGGATACTTATTCGCCAAGAAATTATAAAAACGCTTTTTCTTACCGCGCTGGCGCACAATACAGTTTGCCAACCAATTGGGCCTTTAGGGCTGGCGGCGGTTATATCATGAAAGCTGCGCAAGATGGTTATGTTACGCCGGAAGTACCGGATGCAGACCGCTATTATCTGACGGGTGGAGTGGGTTACAAAGCCACAAAAAACTTTGACATAGACCTTTCTTTTGAGTACGAGCGTTTGATGAGCCGTACACAAACCACCATCGAAACGCAATTGTCCGGCACTTACAAATCCAACGTTTATATCCCCGGCATTTCCCTTACTTATCACTGGTAGTACCTTCAAAATCAAACCAAAATGAACAACTTTAAAAATATATTTATTTTAACGGCAGGTATTTTAAGCTTTGCTGCCTGCAAACCCGAATTTAAAAAACCAACCGCTACCAGCGGCACGGCAGATTTTTCGCGTTATATCGCTGTTGGAAACTCGCTTACGGCCGGTTATGCCGACAATGGTTTGTACCTGGAAGGCCAGCAAAACTCTTACCCTTCTATCATTGCCAAACAAATGCAGCAAATAGGTGGTGGAACTTTTACGCAACCATTGTTTACCGAAGCACAGGCAAATGGTTCCGGATATGTAAAACTGACTGGTTTTAACGCGGCCGGTTCTCCGGTTTTGGCCCCGATAACAGATCAGTTGGCCGTTCGCGGTGTTGTTCCAATCCCGGGTTTTGGCAATGTTACCACTTATGCCAAATACAGTGGCGACAACAACAATTATGGCATACCGGGAATGAAATTGTTGCATATTAATTATGCTGCTTACGGCAACCTGAATGGTTATTACGAAAGATTATTGCCTGGCAACGCAGGTACAAATTCTACCACTTACTTAGATTATGTTACCGCAAAACCTTTTACCTTTTTTAGTAATTGGATGGGCAATAACGATGCGTTGCTATATGCCGTATCTGGTGGCGCGGGCGATGTGCTGACCGATAAAACTACTTTTACCCAGTTATATACGCTGTTGTTATCGCGGTTGACGGCTGCCGGGCAAAAAGGCATTTGTGCAACCATCCCGGATGTTACCGCCATTCCTTATTTCAATACCGTTACGCCGGCTTTGGTTTTGGCTTCGGTGCAAAAAGCAAATCCTACGGTACAAGCTATTTTTATCAATGCAAAAAGCACTGCTGATGTAACCAGCACCACGTATGCAGCAAGGCCCGCCACATCTGCAGACATGATCACCTTAACTTTCCCCACTTCAAAAATCGGGACACCGGTTGCCACGCCTGCCGGAAACCTGCCTTATGGTTTAACGCCTTATACACCCATCGAAAACCTATATGTTTTGGATGCCAATGAAGTTGCTTTAGCCAAAGATTATGTAAATTCTTACAATACGACTATCAAAACTGTAGCGGCATCTAAAGGCATAGCCGTGGTTGATATGTACAGCTTTTTGAACGACATCAAAGCACACGGACTGGTTGTAGATGGCCTGACTTTAACTTCAAACTACATCACCGGCGGGATATTTTCGTTGGATGGCGTGCATTTAACACCACGGGGTTATGCAATCGTGGCCAACCAGTTTATCAAAACAATCAACGCACAGTATAACTCTAATATTCCGTTGACAAGTGTGGCCACGTATCGGGCGGTGAAGTTTCCGTAAATATTAATACATTTTCTTTTTTTGTGATTTTCCAAGTGCTTCTTTTATCAGCTAAAAATTCTTATAAAAGAAGCACTTTGCATTTATGGTATAACATCCAAAATTTGGACAAGCAAAAAAAGATGGATAAAAGAAGCATTAGCAACTTTGTTGGCTAAACTGTAAACAATAGCTGTAAAAAAATTAAATTATTGAACACATTGAATTATAAAAATTGATTTAACAAATTTTAACAGGAACAAATTTTAACATAGTTTACATGTCAATTTTTAATTAATAGATTAGCTCTTGTATTTATATAACGATTAATATGAACAAAAAATTAACCCTTATTATTTTAGTGTTTACTACCTGTTTTACTGTAAAGGCACAAACGCAAAAAGGAAGTCAGCTTTTGGGTGGAAGCGTTTTATTTGGAATAACTAACGATAAGTCCGACAATGTTAATTACACCAACAGCTCTTACAACAATAGTTATAAAAGTAAAGAAATTTCGTTTTCAATCGGGCCTGATTATAGCTATTTTGTTGCTAATAACCTTGATTTAGGATTAAGTTTAGGTTATGGAACAGACAAAACAACTTACAATTATTCTGTTGCAAATACATCTTACAGTGTTTTGCCTTATAAAAATAACAATCAATATTACTCTGGAGGGATTTATCTTAGGAAGTATTTTTTGTACAACCAAAAGATAGGCATTAGAACCGGCCCTTATGCACAATATCAAAAGTATAAATACCAAGTTGATTATTTAGAACCACAAGTAAACAATAATAATTTTTCGCAAACGGGAAATTATGTTAACACAGGTTTTATTTTAGATATAGTTTATTTCCCAACAAAAAGAATAGGTTTAACTTCTACACTTGGTACGTTGGGTTACGTTTATGGCAATAGTAAATTTGTTGGTTCGTATAGCAACGGGCAGGATAAAGTAAATTCTTTTGGGGTAAGGTTTGTTTCAGCTTTAAACTTATCCCTTGTTTATTGTTTTGGAAAGTAAAATGTTGAATCGCTTGATGCTTCTTTTATCAGATAAAAAACCGGTAAGTTTTTTAAACAAATTTTTAGAAACATACCGGTTTTTTGTTTTCGTTAAATTATTGAAGTGAAATTATATACTTCTTTTATCCTGTAAAAATTGGTAAAACAATTTGACAGGCAGCAGAATTAGGTTTTGAAAGCTTTTAGCAATAAAATAACTTACTAGGCTTTTAACCAATGGCCAAATTCAAAACCCAACATGGCTGTTTTAATTAAAATAGCTGCGATGCCAACCACTGCCGTTGCTTTAACTAAAGGTTTGCTTTTGTACTTTTCGAATAGTTGATCTGGGTCCATAGTAAATTGGTTTTTAAATAAGGTTGGTAAATTTGAATAAACAAATGTAGCAAAACTATTTTCTGGAATTGTAGCAGTTTCATTTCCCATAAAAAACCACCAATCTTTTCTCCGCAAAGCAAAAACGATAAAAAAGCTAAGCCCGGCATTAGGCGTTACGGTAAATAACACTTGTTGCCGGGCTTGTTGTTAAAAGCATAATTTACTTTTTTTCGGGCGGAGTAGAAGTGATCTCGCCAAACTCGTTTACGTAAGCCATCATGTTTTCCAGGTCTCCGCTGGTCGAATTTTGCTGACGTTCTAATTTGCGTTGTTCTTTATCTTCCTTCTTTTTCATCCTGTTTTTTTCCAACTGCTTTTTCATAAAAGTTGCCTGCGACTTTGCCATGTTTTTTCTAATTTAAACTCCTACTGGTTTTGCCTGTCCTGCTTCAAACAAAAGTTTTGCTGCAAAATTTGCAACGTATTTTGCCAGAGAACCTAACATTAATGCCTTGCTTTAACGGTAAAACAGCAAGAAAAAATGAATGCTGATCTTTTATAAATTTTATAATGGATAAGCGTGCAAACAACCAGGGATAGTGGTTCGTGATCCGTTTGGCTGCAAATGTACAAATTTGCCGCTTAAAATTTGGTCATGGCAATACAATACTGTTTTTATGCCTATAAAAACAGTATGCTAAAAATATTTTTTAAACGTTAAACCGTGATTAAAAAGATGCCTGGGCGTTTACCTGTCAGTTTTGCGCAAACAATATTTGGGTTGAAGTTTTATCTTAATAAAAACAAAACCATGAACTTACCGGAAGACGATAACCAAACCAACGACCCGCAGCAAAGCAACGATGACGGACTGAACCAAACCACACCAAACGACAACCAAGAATTAGACCGTATCAACGACGCCGTGCAGGCTGCCGAGCCTTCTTTCACCTTAAACTATGAAAGTGATATTGCCGGGGATGTGGCCGGAGCGCAAGACAAAGAGGACGAAAAAGGGCCAAACCTGAAACAATAAACGTTTCGTGCACAAATAAAAAACGCCTGTTTTGCTTTTTAAGATAAAAGCATTCAGGCGTTTTTTATAAAATTTAATGCTTTTACCATGCGCTTGGCCCGGCACCTTTCATCGAGTACCAAACTACTACAATAGCAAGTGCAACCAAAAAAATAATGGCCGGAACCAGGCCGATAACCTTGGTTTCTTCATGGTGGTGTTCTTCGTGTGCTTCCATATTGCAAACTTAATATATTTTTAAAAATCCCAATGCCCGGAATGCGCGTAACGTTTAATTTTACTTGTTTTCTTTGTATTTTACCTTAAAAACCAGCATCGTGATGTTTAAGGCAACCGTAATTAAATTGGTAATGATAATAGCAATGTCGCTTTTGGCAACGCCGTAAACAACCCATAATATGTTGCCGGTAAGCATCACAATAAACATAAATATAGAAACATCGCTGGCTTTTTTAGTTTTAAAAGTAGTAACTACCTGCGGTAAAATAGCAAGCGATGTACAGGCACCCGCCACCAATCCAAGTATTTTTATAAAAGTGCTGTCCATCAATTTAATTTTCCGGTTAAAAAAGAACTGCCTTTTCGGGGCATTGTTTTTTAAGGCATAAAAGAAGTATTTGGGGAAAAAACGGAACGAACATTTTAAACCATTGCCAAACGTTATATTTTTAAAAATACTTCGGATTTTGGCCAAATCAGTTTTAATTTGTGCATGTACAAATTTCTCATTTTGCTGTTCCTTTCTGCCACGGCTTTTGGCCAGGAAGTTTTAAAGCCGACACAAAGTTTTTCGATCAGTGGAAAAGTGAAAAAAGAAGCGGTGATGACGATGGATTCGCTGAACAAAATCCCGTTAAAAGAAATTGGAAACATCAAAGTTACCAACCATTTAGGCGAGTTTAAACACCAGGACGAACACTTAAAAGGTGTTTTGCTGAAAGATGTGTTGCGGAATACAACTTTTGATGTAAGCAGCCCGAAACTGATGAGCCAATTATACTTTGTTTGCAGCGGTGCCGATGGTTACAAAGTAGTTTATTCCTGGAACGAATTGTACAATACGCCGGTGGGCGACCAGGTTTTTATTTTGATGGAAAAGAACGGCATCAAAGCAGCACAAATGCCAGAAAATATCCAAATGGCTTCGATGCTGGATTTTAAAACCGGAAGAAGATACTTGCATAATTTGAGTAAGATTGAGGTGAAGCAGGCGGATTAAATTTCACTTTCTTCCTCGCCAATCACCAAATTTTGTCCCGGCAAACCTTTCAGTTCCTGCGGATTGTGCGTTACAATAATGGTGCTGATGCTGTTTTTATCGAGTAAAATTTGGAGCTCTTCGATCAAATTGGTTTTTGTTTTGAAATCCAAAGCCGAAAAAGGTTCGTCCATCAATAACAATTTTGGTTTGATGGCCAGCGCGCGCAAAATGGCTAACCGTTGCTGTTGTCCGCCCGAAAGTTGTAAAGGTTTATGTTTTACAAAAGGTTTCAATCTTCCGAAATCCAACAAGCTTTTTATCAATTCCTGGTCTTTGGTGGCGTATTCCAGTTGCTGCTGCACCGTCATGTTTGGGAACAACGCGTAATCCTGAAACACAAAACCGCATTTTCTTTTTTGAGGAGAAAGGTTGATTTTGGAGGAAGTATCCAGCCAGATTTCATCATCAACCAAAATCCGGCCAGCATCAGGAAGCATTAAACCCGCAATCAATTTTAAAAAAGTAGTTTTGCCCGCACCCGAAGGACCGGAAATTTTAACCAAACTGCCGGTTTCCATCTCCAGCAAAACATGGAGCGGATAATTGCCCTGATACGTGTTCAGCTTTTTTTCAAGTTCGATGCGGATCATCCGGGCAAATTTTTAGACGCGTATTTATTGTAGATAAAAACAGCAACAACCAAAATAAAAGTAAAACCAAAAAGTACCAGCGAATAAAAATTAGCACTTCGGTAATCCATGTTTTCTACGGAATTGTAAATGGCGATGGAAGCGACGCGCGTAAGGCCGGGAATGTTTCCGCCGATCATCAAAACCACACCAAATTCGCCCAAAGTATGTGCAAAAGTCATCACGGTTGCGGTCAAAAGTGATGCGCGGATATTTGGCAGCAGCACTTTAAAAAACGTTTCCCGTTCCGATTTTCCCATGGTAAAAGAAGCATGTGCCAGCGAAACCGGCAATTGCTGCAAAGCGGATTTTACCGGACTGATCATAAACGGCAAACTGTAAATCACCGAAGCCAGCACCAATCCTTCAAAAGAAAAAACCAGTTGCAGGTTGAAATGCTGCAGCAGCCATTTGCCCAAACCTTGCTGTGGACTAAAAGCCAGCAGCAAATAAAAGCCCAAAACGGTTGGCGGCAAAACCAGCGGCATGGTAAACAACGCCTCCAAAATCACCTTTATTAACGAATGCCCTTTGGAAAGCCAATACGCCACCGGCAAACCCAGCACCAGCAAAATGGAAGTGCTGATGACCGCGAGTTTTAACGTAAGCCAAATGGGCGACCAGTCGATCAAATGCTTTTAGTTTTAGAGTTAAATTATTAGAATTATCATCCCCGCACATAGTCTTTCGGACTTCCGGTCTTTCGGACTATTATCGGTAACCGTATCGCTTCAAAATCGTTTTGGCCGAGGCACTTTGCATATACTGGTAAAATTTTTCGGCCTGTTGCTGGTTTCCGTTTGCTTGTTTGATAATGACCATGCCTTGCTCGATCGGCTGATAATCAGCAGCAGGAATGCGTTGCCAGTAAATTTTTTGCTTGTTGGCGGCATCGCTCACCAAAGCTTCAGTAGTAAAACCAACTTCGGCAACGCCGGTGCTTAGATAAATGTTGACCTGCGCAATACTTTCTCCATAAACTAGTTTCGGTTGGATTTTTTGCAGCAGATTTTTTCGTTGCAAAACTTCCGTCGCTGCTTTTCCATAAGGTGCCGTTGCCGGGTTTGCCAAAGCAATTTTTTTGATTTGACCGCTTTGCAACAGCTTTTCCCAATTGCTGAAATTGAGGTTTTGATTGCTGCAAATAATCAAACTGCCTAAAGCATAAACTGCTGGTTTTGAAGTGGTAAAGCCGGTTTTGTACAACTCGTTCGGAAAATCCATATCCGCAGAAAGGAAAACTGAAAAAGGCGCGCCGTTTTTAATTTGGTTGGATAAGTTGCCGGAAGAACCAACTATCGGTTCCATTTGAATATTCGTTTTCCGTGTAAAATCCTGCTGTAGCACTTTGATTACGCCTTGCAAGTTTGCCGCAACCGCAACTTTTAAAGCTTGTGCCGAAAGGTTATTTCCCGCAAAAATCAAAAGCAGCAAAAGGCATACTGTTTTTATCGGGTATTTTTTAGGCTGAAAGAGGTTTAATTCCATTTACATTGATTTTTTACCGGTAAAAGAAGCATCTGTTTTTACCGGATTTTAATTTGGATAAAAGTCAGGAAAATCTTTGTTAAAAAATATCTTTGCAGCGCATGGCGTACAAGTTTGTGGATAATTACCGGGAAAAAGGGGCGCGGAAACAGTTGGTGAAGTTTCTGGAAGACGTGAAAAAGATTGGCGACAAACGCGTGCTGAAAGCCATGGCGAAAGTGCCGCGCCATTATTTTTTTGACGAGACTTTTTGGAACCAGGCTTACCGCGACATTGCTTTCCCAATTGGCGACGGGCAAACCATTTCGCAGCCTTATACGGTTGCTTATCAAACGGAGTTGCTGCACATTCAACCAAAAGATAAAGTACTCGAAATTGGCACGGGTTCCGGCTACCAAACCTGTATTTTACTGGAGTTGGGCGCTGAAGTTTTTACGATTGAACGGCAAGTAAAACTGTATGAACGCACGTGCAAAGTGTTGCCTTTTATGGGTTATCAGGCACATTTTTTTTGCGGCGATGGCTCCAACGGCATCCCCGAACATGCGCCTTTTGACAAGATTTTGGTTACGGCCGGTGCTCCTTTTATCCCCGAAATTTTGTTGAAGCAGTTGAGGATTGGCGGTTTGCTGGTGATCCCCGTAGGCGACGAAAAAAGCCAGTTGATGACGACCATCCTTCGCGTTGCGGAAAACGATTTTGAGAAAGTGAGTTTGGATACGTTTCGTTTTGTGCCGTTGGTTGGCGATCAGGCGTGGAGTTGAAGAAAGTAGTAAGTATTTAGTATCAAGTATCAAGCAATAGTTCGATCTGCTTTGAGCCGTACCTGATACTAACTTCTTACCTTTTCATCACCCGGTCCATTTCAATTTTAGAATCCCGTTCTTTCATCGTTTCGCGTTTATCAAACGTCTTTTTACCTTGGGCGAGGCCGATTTCAATCTTGGCAAAACCATGGTCGTTGATAAAAATAGCCAACGGAACGATGGTGAACCCTTTTTCTTCGGTTTTGGATTGCAGCTTTTTTAATTCTTTCTTCTGCAATAATAAAATACGGTCGCGTTTGGCTTCGTGGTTGTAAAACGAGCCGTGCGAATATTCGGAAATGTGCAGGTTGCGGACGTACAAATCGCCGTTGATAAACGTGCAAAAGGAATCCGTCAGGTTCGCTTTTCCTTCGCGTATTGACTTAATTTCTGTCCCCAACAGCTTGATGCCAGCCACATATTTATCATCAATGTGAAAATCGAAATAAGCCCTTTTATTTTTGATATATACTTTTTGTTCTGCCTGTTCTTTCATTTTTGCTTGATCTGGTTGCGCTTCGTCCTGATCAGTAATTTCCTGATGCTTCTTTTACTGCACAATTAATACCGGCACCTTTACCAAATGCCGCACCGAATTGACCGTGGTGCCAAAGATAAGATCTTTAAAAACTTTATGGCCATGTGCGCCCATCACCAACAGTTCCAAATCCTGCTGGTTTACCACGCCTGCAATGGCTTTTGCCACTTTGCCATAACCAATGTATGGTTTAGAACGGTAGCCTAATTCCTGCAAACGCAACTGGTATTTCTCCAGGTTTTCGCGGTCGCTTTGGGTTTCAAAATCCATAATTTTATCGCCGTGGTAAGTTGCGCCGGCCGTTTCTACCACATGGATGAGGAAATATTCGGCACTTTTTCCGCCTTGCATCAAAGCGTGGCGAATGGTGTCCCGGTCGTTTTTGGTGAAATCAACGGCGATACCAATCCGTTTCAAAGCAACAGGGGCAATGGCCTCAATTTCCAAAGCCTGGCCATGCGGGATGCGCGTGGCAACTTCTGCAGAAACCCTAAAAAACGGCTTAAAAAACACGTATAAAAGAAGTATGCAGATGGCAATAGCAAAAGGAACGGTGGTGAAATGGATCAATTTCTGGTGCTGTGGAAATGCTTCGGCCCAATCTGCAATTTGCCCGACCACTAATTTGGCGTTCAACCCAACAATAATGATGGCTGCAATCCAAGCCAAAACTTTGATCCAGGTTTTGTTGGCAAAAACGCCCATTTTTTCTTTGTTGGAAGTGAAATGGATCAATGGGATCACGGCGAAACCCAGTTGCAAGCTCAGCACAACCTGGCTCAGCACCAGCAAACTTCCCAAAGCGCGTTCATCCGAATAAAGGATGGTAAAAAAAGCAGGTATAATGGCCAGCAAACGGGTTAACAACCGGCGCAGCCAGGGCGCAATCCGCAAGTTGATGTGGCCTTCCATGATAATTTGCCCGGCCAGCGTTCCGGTTACGGTAGAACTTTGTCCGGCCGCAATCAGTGCCACCGCAAACAAAACCGGCGCCAACGAACCAAAAATATGGTTGAGCAATTTATGCGCATCCTGAATTTCGGCTACCTGATGATACCCATTTCTGAAAAAAGCCGCCGCAGCCAAAATCAAAATGGCCGCATTGACAAAAAAAGCAAGGTTTAAGGCGACGGTCGTATCAATAAAATTCATTTTGATAGATTCGCGGATGCCGGTTTCTGTCCTTTCAATCTTCCGGGTTTGCACTAAAGAAGAATGCAAATACAAATTATGCGGCATCACCGTTGCGCCAATAATACCGATCGCGATGTACAGCGCGCTGCCATTTAGATTATGCGGGATCAAGCCTAAACCAATTTGTTTGACGTTTGGTTCGACAATAAACATCTCCACCAAAAACGATAGGCCGACGATAAAAACCATCGAAACGATAAAGCCTTCCAGATGACGCATCCCTTTGTTGAGCAGGTAAAGCAGCAAAATGGTATCGAGAAGTGTAACCGAAACGCCCCAGATCAGCGGCAAATGAAAAAGCAGTTGCAAACCGATGGCCATACCGATTACTTCGGCCAGATCACAAGCGATAATGGCAATTTGTGCCAGGATGAAAAGGCAGAAATTCACAAAACGCGAATATGTTTGCCGCGATGCCTGCGCCAAATCCAAACCTTGCACAATGCCCAAACGCGTACTTAACGATTGCAAAAGCAGCGCAATTAGGTTGGATAAAAGAAGCACCCAAATTAAGCGGTAACCAAATTGGCTTCCGGCTGCCAAATCGGTTGCCCAGTTTCCCGGATCCATATAACCCACGCTCACCATAAAAGCCGGTCCTAAAAAAGACAGAATCCTTTTCCAGCCAACCCGGCCCGAAGTGCTTACCGAGCCATGCACTTCGGCCAAAGATTCGTTATAGTTGCTCATAGTTTATTAAAATGTGTTTTGCAGCAGCTTTGCTGATGTTTATTTTTCCGCCGTTTTCGGTACGCAGAATTACCGTTTCATCAAAAGGAATAACTTCTTCCACTAAAATCTTTTTTCCGATTTTCAAATCCATTTTTTCGAGGTATTGTAAAAAAGAAGAGGAATGTTCTTTAATCCCTGAGATGATTCCCGCATCGCCTGCATTTAATGCAGCGACAGATTTCATTTCTACACATTTAATCGTTCCGCTTTGATCGGGGATCGGGTCGCCATGCGGGTCGTATTTTGGGAAACCCAAAAATTTGTCCATCCGGTCAACCAATTCCGGCGATTGGATATGCTCCAATTGTTCGGCCAGATCATGCACTTCGTCCCAGCCAAAAGCCAGTTTTTCTACCAGAAAATATTCCCACAAACGGTGTTTCCGGATAATTTTTAAAGCAATTTGTTTTCCCGAATCTGTGAGTTCTACACCCTGGTAACGTTCATAATTGATCAGGTTTTTACCCGAAAGCTTTTTCAGCATATCCGTAACCGAAGCGGCTTTGGTGTTCAAAACCATGGCAATCTGGTTGGTGTTTACCTGTTTGCTTTCGTCGGCAGATAAGTGGTAAATAGCTTTCAGGTAATTTTCCTCGGTAAAAGAAGTATCCATTTTTGGAATGCCTAATAATAAATTTAGGTTAGTCTAAAAATAACATTTTTATTTCTGTTTTGATTGAAAAAACTTAAATTATTTTGATGCGGCAGAAACAGCTATTATTGTAGCGTTATGGCAATGGAATTAGACAAAACAGACTTGCAGATTTTAAAAATTTTGCAGCAAAACGGACGGATCACCAACCTACAGTTATCCAACGAAATCGGGCTTTCGCCTGCGCCAACGTTGGAGCGCGTTCGAAAATTGGAAAATTCCGGCTACATTCTCAGCTATCACGCTTTAGTGGACGAGGAAAAATTGGGTCTGGGCATCAAAACATTTATCCAGGTTTCGCTGGATTTCCACAAAAACAATACAATCCAAATTTTTTTGGACGAGATCCAGGAAATCAAAGAAATTACCGAATGCCACCACGTTACAGGCCAATGCGATTTTTTGCTGAAAATTTATGTGAAAGACATTAAATCGTACGAGCAATTGATTATGCAAAAAATCAGTAGGATTACGGTGGTGAAGACTTTTCAAACGATGATCATCATGTCAACCAATAAAAAAGAACCGACAGTGCCGCTGGAGTATTGATGTTGCTGTCATTTCGACCTGAAGGGAGAAATCTTCTTCAAAGCGCAAATCCATTTTGTTGAAATAAGATTTCTCCCATTGGTCGAAATGACAGTGCCGCCAACTTTTGCCCGATAAAAGAAGCATTACAGCTTTTCGCTTTGAATAGGATTTCTCCCTTCGGTCGAAATGACACTAAATACTTCTTTTACCGATGTTTTTTATGCGCCTCGTTCTGTCATCCCGACCCAAAGGGAGGGATTTTCTTCAAAGCAGTTTTCAGCTTGTGTTTTTGAAAGAAGATTTTTCCCTCCGGAGCGAAAAAACAGCGCCACCAATTTTTGCCCGATAAAAGAAGCATCAGCTAATTTGCCAGTCAATTGGTTCGATGCCGTTTTCTTCTAAAATAACGTTGGCTTCCAAAAAATGATCGTTGCCGAAAAAACCGTTATGCGCTGCCAATGGCGAAGGGTGCGCCGACATCAGCAAATGGTGTTTCTGCGGATCAATCAGCTCGCCTTTTGCCTGTGCAAATTTCCCCCACAACAAAAAAACGACGTTTTCTTTTCGGTCAGAAATTTCCTGGATAACTTTGTTGGTGAAAATTTCCCAGCCTTTTTTCTGGTGCGAACCCGCCTGATTTGCGCGAACGGTTAAAGTTGCGTTGAGCAAAAGCACGCCTTGCTCGGCCCAATACGTTAAATCGCCGTTTTGCGGAATTTTATATTCTGGGAATTCCTGCTTCAACTCCTTAAAAATATTAAGCAACGACGGCGGCGGCGGAACACCTTTTTGTACAGAAAACGATAAACCATGCGCTTGTCCGGCTCCATGGTAAGGATCCTGACCGATAATTACCACTTTCACATCATCAAAAGGCGTTTTGGCAAAAGCATTAAAAATGTCTTTACTTTTTGGATAAACGGTGTAGCCGGCTTCTTTTTCCTGTTGCAAAAACGCTTTTAATTTCACCATGTAATCCTTTTCAAATTCATCTTTTAAAATTTCAAGCCACGAAGGTTCTAATGCAATTGACATAAATTATTTTTGAATTATTGATTTAACACGCAAATAAGCAGATATTTGTACTTCAATTTATATACAACGTAATGCGTAATATTGTTCGATTGGTTGTTGCCTGTGTTATTTTGGGCGCGGCGGTTACCCTGGCCGCTTTTGGCTTTTGGTGGTGGGCGGTTTTGGTGTTTTTGATTGGCGGACTGGTGCTGCTGACTTTCTTTTTTAACGAAAATATGCTGTTGGCGCAATATTTTATGCGGAAAGAAAACATGCCGAAAGCAGAAGCATCTTTGCTGAAAATTACGGATTACGAAAAGCAACTGATCCGCAACCAGCACGGTTATTACAACTTGCTGTTGGGTTTGATCGAATCCAACAAAGCGCCTTTAAAATCGGAGAAATATTTTAAGAAAGCATTGTCATTGGGGTTGACCATGTCGCACAATATTGCGTTGGCCAAATTAAGTTTAGCCGGAATTTCGATGTCAAAGCGCAATAAACGCGAAGCACAAATGTATTTGTCGGAAGCGCAAAAAGCCGATAAAAACAAGCTGCTGGCCGAGCAGATCAAGATGATGAAAGGCCAAATGGCGCAAATGGACAAGCAGCAAGTTGGCCGCGGCGGTTTCCGGCAGCAGTTTTAAACCGGTTTTATTTCTCGTCTAAATGACTGAAATAGTCGTCTTTAAAAAAATAATCTTCATCAACATCTTTAACGTTTGAAGTTGCCGATGCTTCTTTTACCGATAGTTTTTGGTTGATAAAAGAGAAAAGGCTTTTTACAAACTCGAGGTCGAACTGGTGTTTGCTAAATTTGATCAGGTATTCGTTGTCTTTTATTTCAAAGCTGGAGTTGGTCATCTTTTCTAAATTAAATCTTATTCAAAAACAAAGACCGGCAATTGTTATTAACCGGCCTTTAATTTTTTGTTAAGAAATGATGAATAAAAACAGCATCACAAAAACCATTGCATCACCGTTTCTTTCGGCGGGATGGCGATGTCTAATTTTAGCTTTTTACGCATTCCGCCCAGATCGTTAAATACTTTGTTTGGCACGGCTTTTTGCAGTTCTTCCACTGTGTTAAAACCCATTTTTTGGATTACCGGAACCCACTCAGCCGGAACACCAATTTTCACAAAATCTTCTGTGGAAGAAATGTTGGCTTTCTTTTCCGGCCGCATTTGCGGAAAAAATAAAACTTCCTGGATGGTATTTTGGTTGGTCATTAGCATCACCAAACGGTCAATCCCAATTCCCAATCCGGCGGTTGGCGGCATGCCGTATTCTAATGAACGAAGGAAATCTTCATCCACCACCATCGCTTCTTCATCACCGCGGCTGGCCAGCAACAATTGTTCTTCAAAACGTTCGCGCTGATCAATCGGATCGTTCAATTCCGAATAAGCGTTTGCAATTTCTTTTCCGTTGACAAACAGTTCAAAACGCTCTACCAAACCTTCTTTTGTGCGGTGTTTTTTGGCGAGCGGCGTCATTTCGATCGGATAATCGGTAATATAAGTTGGCTGAGTGAGTTGCGCTTCCACTTTTTCGCTGAAAATTTCATCAATCAGTTTCCCTTTTCCCATCGAAGCATCCACTTCAATTTGCAGGTTTTTGCAGGTTTCTCTTAACGCTGTTTCGTCCATTTTAGAAACATCTATCTCGGTAAATTTCAGGATAGAATCATACATAGACAATTTTTCATAAGGGCCGGCAAATTCAATTTCATTTTGCCCGACTTGTATTTTCGTTTTTCCGTGGATGGCTAAGGCAACTTTTTCCAGGCATTCTTCTACCATACCCATCATCCAGATATAATCCTGGTAAGCCACGTAAATTTCCAAACCAGTAAATTCCGGGTTGTGCGTGCGGTCCATGCCTTCGTTGCGGAACATTTTGCCGAATTCGTACACGCCGTCAAAACCGGCAACAATCAGTTTTTTCAGGTACAACTCGTTTGCAATCCGCAGAAAAAGCGGGACATCCAAGGCATTATGATGTGTTTTAAACGGACGCGCAGCAGCACCCCCATGCACCGATTGTAAAATGGGCGTTTCTACTTCCATCCAGCCTTTGCTGTCGAAGTAGCCGCGCATCGTTTTAACCACTTTAGAGCGATTGATAAAGATTTCTTTAAACTCAGGGTTTACGGTCAAATCCACATAACGTTGACGGTAACGCAATTCCGGGTCGGTAAAACTGTCGTAAATGTGGCCGTCTTCGTCGCGTTTAACAACCGGCAATGGTTTTAAGGATTTGGAAAGGATGGTCATTTCCTGTACATGCACCGAAATTTCTCCGGTTTGCGTGGTAAAAACGAAACCTTTTATGCCCAGAAAATCGCCAATATCCAATAGCTTTTTAAAAACCGTATTGTACAACGTTTTGTCCTCGCCCGGAGAAATATCGTCCCGTTTGATATAAACCTGAATGCGGCCGGTCGAATCCTGCAACTCCGCAAAAGAAGCACTGCCCATAATGCGTCGGCTCATGATACGGCCGGCAATTTGCACCTGCTGGTATTGATCGGGGTGCAGCTTGTAGTTCTGCAAAATATCCTGCGCCGTGGTTGTAACCGCAAAAGCTTCGGCCGGATAAGGGTTGATGCCGAGGCTGCGTATATTTTGAAGTGCCTCGCGGCGAAGGGTTTCCTGTTCGGATAAATTTGTACTCATATCTTACCAATAACTGTATTGGCAAAAATAGGTTTTAATGCTAATTTTTAGGGGATAAAAGAAGTATAAATGAAAGCTTTGTACTAAAGATGCTTTAAACGACGAATTACATCAGTTTAACAATGGCTAACATCGCTGCCAATTGTCCAACCCAAAAGATAAACATCCATTTAATCATGTCTGTCTTATCCTCTTTTGTTAGAAAAATATCTTTTTTTGAGTTGATTTTTTCTTCAGATTTTTGTTCAAAATACTCAATTACAGTTTGGGCTTCTGCTTCGCCTAATTTTCTTTTAAAAATCTCGTAAACTTTTAATTCGTTAGTACTCATAACTGTTTAACTATTTCATACAAAATTAGTTTAAATTATTGATTTTGTTTGAAATACTTCTTTTATCCCTTAAATTTCAATGTCCGTTTTCGTATAGAAAGTTATTGTTATGAAAATTGAAATGATTGTTGAAAAAACCAAAACGGGCTATTCTGCTTATGCCGAAAAATATCCGGTTTACACAGTTGACACTACTTTGGAGGAATTGAAAGTTAATATGCTGGAAGCACTGAATCTTTACTTTAAAGAACAAGGCAAAACTATAACCGAAACAGATTTAAAAGTAACACTTGATTTGCCGCAATTCTTTGAATTTTATAACGTCATAAATGCCAAAGCACTATCAGAACGCATAGGCATGAACCAAAGCCTTTTGGCGCAATATATTAAAGGCATCAAAAAACCATCAGCTAATCAAACACAAAGGATATTGCAGGGCGTGCAACAAATTGGGCGTGAGTTGGCGGAGATTCGTTTTTTGCTTTGAAATTTAACTTGTAATCATCTAACAAAGTTACTTCAATATAAGATAACAAGATTGAATATCTGAACTCGAACAAACTGAGTGCAAATCCAAATCAGAAAATGTTTTGTTTTTTTTCTTTAAAAGCTAAATAAACTTAATGATTTTTATGCCATAAAAGAAGCATGGTAACAATAGATAAATTTTTTTATTGCAGTATAAAGAACAAGCATTTATTGCAAACAGCACAAAATCCAATTTTAAGTTTAAAAGATACTATACTTGTACCTGATAAACCAATGAAAGGGCATGAGGTGTTATATTGGCCCTTGTCATTTGTAAACCTGATTAAATTGTCTGCTTCGAATAAACCAGTTAAAAAGTATCATTACATAGATGCTTTGCGTGGTATTGCTATCATTGGCGTAATACTTATCCATGCTGGGGAAATGCAAAAAAGCGTTTTCTTAGAAAGCAAAACCAAGTATGGACAGCTTGGGGTACAACTTTTCTTTGTTGCATCTGCTTTAACATTGTGCCTTTCAATGGAAAAAAGGGGATACAATTGGACGGAAATAAAAGGTTTTTTTATCCGTAGATATTTTAGGATTGCGCCACTATACTATACCGGGATATTAATATATTTAGGTATAAACCTGTTGCTGGCCAGCCTTCAAATGCCCAATGGTTTAAATAACTATTCTTTAAAAGGTATATCAGCAAATGTATTGTTTGTACATGGTTTTGTGCCAGCTTATAACAATAATATAGTTCCGGGAGGATGGTCTATTGGGGCCGAAATGGCTTTTTATTGTATTTTTCCGTTACTCTATATTTGGTTGAATCGTAAAACAGCCAGGTAT
The DNA here is from genome assembly GCF_041088075.1 of Mucilaginibacter sp. Taxonomy (GTDB): domain Bacteria; phylum Bacteroidota; class Bacteroidia; order Sphingobacteriales; family Sphingobacteriaceae; genus Mucilaginibacter_A. Next base: position 61,935 of record NZ_JBGCVY010000026.1, read on the forward strand.
ATATTTAAAGTATTGATGGGTTATGTATTGTTATCTTTATTGATAATTGTATCGTTAAACTTGTATGGTCATCTTAGGTTTATCTACAAGAATAATTTTTACTATAACAACCTTTTTAACCAATTACCGGTTTTTTTGTGGGGCTTTTTATTGTACAAAGATGTAAAGGGCAATCTTATTAAAAAACAAATTTACAATCTTGTTTTATTTCTTGCCGGTTTATTGGGGATCTATATAAATTGAAAATACAGTTGGTCGTTTTCATTTTATTTGATTCCAGCATTTGCCGGTATGGCTTTTTTTTCCTTGGGTTCTTTTTTAAAAAGCTTCTATTTCAGGATTCCCATTTTAGAACGGATTGGCCAGCTTAGTTTTTCTATTTACATTTTACATTGGATTACAGTTTGGTATATCTTTCCCAATTTAAACGAGTACTTCGATAATAGAATTACCAAAAACCTTTATATCGGTTTCACCAGCGACTTCTTACTAACCTTGACAATTTCTTTTGTACTTGCCAAAATAACCGAAAAGTATATTGAAAATCCGGGTATTTCATTAGCAAACAAATTGTTAAAAAGAAGACAATAACAGCTATAAGTAGATACTAATTTTTTGGTGGTAAAAGAAGTATCAATAGAAAATGAAGTATTTTAAAATTTTATCTTTACGTTTTTTTGATACTTTTTTTATGCCTTAAATTTCAATGTTCGTTTTTTATATAACAAGTTGTAGTTACGAAAATTGAAATGATTGTTGAAAAAATCAAAACTGAATATACTACTTATGCTGAAAAATATCTGGTTTATACGGTTGGTACAACTTTAGAAGGATTAAAAGCTAAAATGCTGGAAGCCATTAACCTTTATTTTGAGAAACAAGACAAAACTATAATAGAAACGGATTTAAAATTATCTTTAGATTTGCCGCAATTTTTTGAGTTTTACAATGTCATAAATGCCAAAGGCACTTTCAGAACGCATAGGCATGAACCAAAGCCTTTTGGCGCAATATATTAAAGGCATCAAAAAGCCATCAGCTAATCAAACACAAAGGATATTGCAAGGCCGGCAACAGATTGGGCGGGAACTTGCTGAAATTTATTTTTTGCTTTGATATTGTATTAAATTAAAAAGTTTAGCAGGAAATTCAAGGAAAGTGATTGGGTAATCTAACTGATTCCAATCTTATTTATAGCTATTAATCAAACTTTTAACAAAGTTTGGAAAGTTAGTTTTATTGATGTGTATAATATTTTCAATTTGTTGAAAGTACGAATCTTCATCCTTTGTAAGTTTAAACAATTGCAAAATACTTCCAAAGCCTTTTTTTGATTCTATTTCTTTGCAGATCAATCCACTTACAATATACGTAAATGGTACGCCACCCTGAACTCTGCTGAAATTCGTAAATAATTTAATTACATCTGATGTTGGATTTGCTTTTAAATATTCATCAGCCACTTGAGCTAATTCATTTATATTTTTTCCTCCACTACCTCCTATATATGTTGCGTAACCTTCATCAACAATTCTGTTGTACTCTGGAAATAATTTGTGAGTGTAAAAGTGTACTACTTCGTGCTGATATAACTCTGAATTGTTTCCTGCTAATAACGTATTATGCCAAGATTCAGCAATACCTCCACTCGTTGAATAATACATGTTTGGAATATAATCGCATCCTAATAATTTAAATAATTGCTCTGGATTGTAACATTTGTAATAAGTCAGTGGTATTACTGCAGAATTAAATTTTTTTGCAAAATCAATATTAAATTTATCTAACTCTCTTGCTTTTTCTAAATTTAACTTGTTAGGAAATATATATTTAATTGATCCTACTTGTTGCGTATTCCAGTTTTTTGAATTGTAATTTATAGAATTAGAAAATAGATACTTATCATTAACTTTGTCTAAGATTAAAGTGTAAGTAAATAAATGGTCTTGAGAACCATCATTGTTAGTGCTTAAAAAAGATATTTTAATTAAATATTGATTTTCTTGCAATGGAAGAACAGCTAACAAAGTTGGCTGATATCCTTTTTTTTCTTTGTTTACTCTTTCAAAGTTGTTGAGCCAAAAAAAGGGTTCTACGTTCTCTTTTAAAATTGCAGAATTGGTCAATACGTCACGATTATGATCATTACTCTTTAAAAATACATCCAATGATTTTAGAATTTCGTTAGATTTTACTGAATCAAGTAAGTAGGTTGCATCTTTTTGGATATGAAAATTTACTAAGTTTGATTGGGGAAAACTAGTTTTAACAATTAATAAGAAAATAATAAATAAAGAAATTTTCATCATAATTGATATGGTTTTTTAAGTAGTTGTATGTATAAGGCAATACACAATATAAATGGTTTAAAATGCTTCTTTTACCACTAAAAATTCCATCACATCAAATCCGCTTCCTGCAAATACAAATTATCAATATCCGTCGCATACTTCTTCTCAATTACCTTTCTTTTCGCTTTTAAAGTAGGCGTAATTTCACCGGCTTCCATACTAAAAGAGTTGCGTTTTACTTTAAAGTTTTTAATGCGCTCAAACTTGGCCAGTTCGTTGGAAAGCTTTTTTACATCTTCGTTGATCCAATCAATAACCGGTTGTTCTTCAATAAAAACATCAGGTTTTTCAAAAAAGGCTTCGTCCAGGTTAAAGGTTTCCTGCAATAATTCTTTGGCAGGAATGATGAAAGCCGTAACATATTCGCGCTTATCGCCAATTAAAAAAACGCCTTCAATTTTCGGGCTTTTTAAATACGTGTTCTCAACCGGCGTTGGATATACATTTTTACCAAAAGAATTGACCAGCATGTTTTTTAAACGGTCGGTAATTTGCAGGTTGCCTTTGTAAAAGCGGCCTATGTCGCCGGTGTGGAACCAACAATCTTCGTCAATTACGTTGCGGGTTTCTTCGGGTTTGTTCCAGTATCCTTTCATCACGCAATGGCCGCGCACAATAATCTCGCCTTCTTCCGATTGAAAATCCGGTTTAAAAGTTTCGTGTGTTTGGATGGTATAAATTTTATGCGTGTCAATATTTTGGATAGCCACTTCTATCCGCGGAATAATCCGTCCAACCGTTCCGTAAACTTGCCGGTTATATTCGGTTACGGCCATCACGGGCGAAGTTTCTGTCAGCCCAAAACCTTCCAATACTTTAATGCCCAGATCACCAAAAAACTCTCCAATGTTTTTTGGTAAAGCACCTCCGCCCGAAAGCATAAACTTTAACCTTCCGCCGGTTTTTTCTTTGATCTTGCTGAAAACTAATTTTTCGGCCAGGTTTTTTTCGGTGGTTAAAATGATACCGGGTTTTTTGCCTGCTTCTTTTACCAGCCTAAATTTGCGGCCTTTATCCAACGACCATAAAAAAAGCTTGGTTTTAATGCCGCCTGCTGCTTGTCCGCTTTTCATGGCGCGGTCATGTATCCGTTCCAATAAACGCGGTACGCAGCTCATTACGGTTGGCTGTATTTCGGCCATATTCTTCGCCAGCAATTCTAAACTTTGGGCAAATGCAATCCTGGAACCGGTTGCCAAACAAACATGGTACGTAGCCGTACGTTCAAAAACATGCGAAAGCGGCAAAAAAGAAAGGAAAACATCATCCTGGGTAATCACCGTAATCTGATCTAAACTTGCACGTACGTTTTGGGTAAAATTATGGTGCGTCAACATCACGCCTTTTGGCGTTCCTGTGGTGCCCGAAGTATAAATCAAAGAAGAAATATCGGTAGGCAAAATACTTTCCCGGCAACTGTTGATTGTTTGTTTGTATTGATTGTAAACGCGTTTGCCTTCTTCAATCAAAGCATTTAAGGAGATGATACCCGTATTAAACTTTGATTTTTCGGTAAACTTTTGATAATCATCGAAAATGGGGATGATGCGGATCAATTCGGCACAACTATTCGCAATCTTTAAGATTTTTTTGAGCAGAAACGGGCTGCCGATTAACAAAGTCCTTGCGCCCGAATCATTCAAAATATATTCAATTTCCGATTCGGAAAGGGTAGGATAGATGGAGGTATTGACCGCGCCAATCTGCTGCAACGCCTGATCGTAATACACATATTCCGGGCCGTTATCTAAAATTAAAGCCAATCGGTCGTTTTTCTTGATGCCAATATCCAAAAAATAAGCCGAAATGGCATTGATGTTTTCTAAAGCTTGTTTGTAAGTGATTTCTTCCCAGCGGTCATCTACTTTATGAGTCAGAAAAACAGTGTCTTCCGGATGAATGTTGTGGATAATATTTTGCAGAAGACTTGGAACGGTGGAGTGTTCGGTTACCGGGTTCATGAAGCAACAGGTTTACAAGGATAAATTTTAGACCATCAAACTTAAATGTATTAACGGTTAAAACAAAAAAAGGGATGCTAAAAGAAGCATCCCTTTTCAAATTATTTTTGTAATTTTCTTACACAGAAAAACTCTCTCCACAACCACAAGTTCGGCTGGCATTCGGGTTATGGAAGTTGAAGCCTTTTCCATTTAAACCATCAGAAAAATCAAGTTCGGTGCCGGCAAGGTAAAGGAAGGATTTCATATCCAAAGAAATCCGAATACCTTTATCTTCAAAAAACTGGTCGCCGGGCTTAATTTCATTGTCGAAATCAAGCTTGTAGGATAAACCCGAACAACCTCCTCCGGCAACAGAAACACGCAGAAAATAAGATTCGTTCAGGTTTGATGAACGGATTAGCTCTTCTACTTTACTTTTTGCTTTATCGGTTACGGTAATCATGGTATTAGTTTTTAGTATTTAGTAGAAAATATCAGGTATCAAGAATATGCCTCATATTAGCATGAGGTCTTGATACTAAATACTCGATACTTGCTACTAATTAATGGTGTACTTTCTCAGACTCAATCGGGGCAAGGCCATTTTTGACACGGAAATCATTGATAGCAGCTTTGATCGCATCTTCTGCCAAAACAGAACAATGGATTTTAACCGGCGGCAAAGCCAGTTCTTCCACAATGTCCATATTGTCAATTTTCATAGCATCGTCAATGCTTTTTCCTTTTAGCCATTCGGTGGCCAAAGAAGAAGAAGCAATAGCCGAACCGCAGCCAAAAGTTTTAAATTTTGCGTCTTTGATCACGTTGTTTTCGTCAACTTCAATTTGCAAACGCATTACGTCGCCGCATTCTGGTGCGCCAACCAACCCGGTTCCTACTTTGTTGCTGCTTTTATCCAAAGTTCCAACGTTGCGTGGGTTTGAATAATGATCAATTACTTTATCTGAATAAGCCATAGCTTTATGTTTTAATAGTTTTAATTAGTTCAAATATCCTGCCGCTCTGCATTTTTTGTCAGTTTGGCAATACTGTTTTTATCGGATAAAAATTAGTGTTCTGCCCACTCGATGGAATCCAGGTCAATGCCTTCTTTAAACATTTCCCAAAGCGGGGAAAGTTCGCGAAGGTGCGTTACGGCATTCCGGGTTACTTCAATGGCACGGTCAACTTCTTCTTCGGTCGTAAATCTACCCAAACCAAAACGGATGGAAGAGTGGGCCAAATCATCCGACAAACCTAAGCTTTTTAAAACGTAAGAAGGCTCTAAAGATGCCGAAGTACAAGCCGAACCGGAAGAAACAGCCAGGTCTTTCATCGCCATCATCAAACCTTCGCCTTCTACATATTTAAAAGAAATATTGGTGGTGTGCGGCAAACGGTGTTCGCGGTTTCCGTTGACATACGATTCTTCTAATTGCGTTAAAGCCGCTTCTAATTTATCGCGTAAAGCAGAAAGTCTTTTCGCATCCTGATCCATTTCTAAACGCGCCAGTTCGCAGGCTTTGCCTAAACCTACAATTCCGGGAACGTTTAACGTGCCCGAACGCATTCCGCGCTCGTGGCCGCCGCCGTCCATTTGTGCCGTAACTTTAACCCGAGGGTTTTTACGGCGGACATATAAAGCACCAACGCCTTTCGGGCCATACATCTTGTGTCCGGATAAAGCCAACAAATCAATGCCGTCTTCAATAACATTCACCGGGATTTTGCCAACCGCTTGTACAGCATCCGTCATAAACAACGCGCCAAAAGAATGTGCAATCCGGGCAATTTCTTTAACCGGTTGGATAACGCCAATTTCGTTGTTGCCATACATGATCGAAACCAGAATTGTTTCCTGCCTCATGGCGGCAACCAATTGTTCCAAATCAACTAAACCATCAGGTTTTGGGGTGAGATAAGTAACACGTGCACCTAATTTTTCCAAATGTTTACAAGCGTCTAAAACAGCTTTATGTTCGGTAGTCATGGTGATGATATGATTACCTTTTTCCTTGTACATTTCAAAAACACCTTTCAAAGCCAGGTTGTCAGATTCTGTAGCACCGGAAGTAAAAATAATTTCTTTTTCGTTTGCGCCAATCAACTGTGCAACCTGCTCGCGGGCGTAGTCAACAGCTTCTTCGGCAACCCATCCAAAAGCGTGGTTGCGGCTGGATGCATTGCCAAATTTTTGCACAAAATACGGAACCATTGCATCCAAAACCCGTGGGTCCATCGGCGTAGTGGCGTTGTTATCGAGATAGATAGGAAGATCCATGTTCTTAATTAGATTAAGTATAAATGTTGATGCAAATATATTAAATGTTTTAGCTAAAATTTCCAAAAACATTAGTAAAATCAGCTTTCAAAGTCATGTTCCTGCAATATTAAAAACGCTGAAACTGCTTTGGTTTTGAAGTTGAAATTTAAACAATTTATACTTCAATTGGTGTTATTTTGTAACGGCATTTTTTTTTAGTGGTAAAAGAAGTATATTTGCGCCTGTTTTTGAAACAACCCTACCGAAATGAAAAAAGAAATTCACCCTTCCAACTATAGATTAGTGGTTTTTAAAGATATGTCTAACGATTATTCTTTTATCACTAAATCTTGTATTGATTCCAAAGAAACCGTTCAATGGGAAGACGGACAACAATATCCGTTGATCAAATTAGAAATTTCCCACACTTCGCACCCGTTTTATACCGGCAAAATGAAGTTGGTTGATACCGCCGGCCGGATTGATAAATTTCGTAACCGCTACAACAAAAAGTAACCCGTTTTTTAGATATTCAAAAGTCCCGGTTTTGCAACCGGGACTTTTTTTATTTTTGCTGAATGGGAATTGTTTTTTTTGACGGAGCAGCACATCAAACTTTATTGCCGCTTACGTTTACCCGTCCGGTTGCCGATTTGCGCATCGGTATGCTCACCATCGCCCAAAAATGGCAGCGGTATTTGAACCAGCCCGTTTCTTTTTTAACGCAAGAATATTTACAAACTAAGTTTCCGTTAGAAATTAATGATCAAAATTTGTTGATTAATGGTTGTGTCTGTCCGGACGAAACTTTGTTGGAAGCCGTAAATAAATTGCAGGAAGGCGAAGTTTTAAAGCAACAGGAATTCATCATCGCGGCAAAAGTTAAAGCAGGCGACGTTAAAAATTTTCAAACGCTACATGCTTCTTTTACCGGCATAAATTATGCCTCGGCTTTTGTAAAAATTACTTATCCCGAAGATATCTTCAGCAAAAACGATCAAGAGTTACGCAAAGATTTTGCCTTGCTAACCAAAGGAAAAACCAGTGCAAAAATCAGCCAAACCAATACCATTTTAGGCGACCAGTTTTTTGCAGAAGAAGGTGCAGCGGCCGAATGTGCCACGTTTAATACGCGTTTAGGCCCGGTTTACCTCAGCAAAAATTCTGAAGTTTTTGAAGGCGCCAATATTCGCGGCAGCTTTTTTTTGGGCGAATGTTCGCAGGTAAAAATGGGCGCCAAAATTTACAGCGGAACAACGATTGGTCCACATTCTACGGTTGGTGGCGAGATCAAAAATTCGGTGATTTGGGGCTATTCTTCCAAAGGCCACGAAGGTTATCTGGGAAATTCGGTTTTGGGCGAATGGTGCAATATCGGTGCCGATTCTAACAATTCCAATTTAAAAAATACGTATGCCGAAGTGAAATTGTGGGATTATCCAACGCAGAAACTTCGGAACACCAACCTACAGTTTTGCGGGTTGATCATGGCCGATCATGCCAAATGCGGCATCAACACGATGTTTAATACCGGAACCGTAGTTGGCGTAAGTGCCAATGTTTTCGGTGCCGGTTATCCGCCAAAATTTATTCCTGATTTTTCATGGGGCGGAATTCAATACACTGAAATTTATGCGATAAAAAAAGCATTAGAAACCGCCAAATTAGTTTTTGAACGCAAGAACAGAAGTTTCGGCGAAGCAGAAGCTGAAATTTTAAAACATATATTTGAACTGACAAACCCTACACCATTAAAATTAATATGAGACAAAAAATTGTTGCCGGCAACTGGAAAATGAACTTGGATTACAACGAAGGTTTATCCATTTTTTCTGAAATTATCAACATGGTAAACGATGAAGTTACCGGCAGGCAAAGCGTAATCGTTTGTTGCCCATACACTTACTTGCACAGCTTGTCGCAACTGGCCAAAAATCAGCCCAAGGTTTCTGTGGGCGCACAAAACTGCCATCAGGAAGATGCAGGCGCTTATACCGGCGAAATTTCGGCACGGATGATCAAATCTGTTGGCGCAGCATATGTGATTTTGGGCCATTCGGAACGCCGTCAGCATTTTGGCGAAACCAATTTGGTTCTATCGCAAAAAACAAACGCCGTATTGAGCAACAGTTTGAAACCGATTTTTTGTGTGGGCGAAACGTTGGAAGAACGCGAAAGCGGACAGTTTTTTGACGTGATCAAATCGCAAATCAGCGAAGGTTTGTTTCATTTGGATGCGCAGCAATTTGGCCAGGTTGTGTTGGCTTACGAACCGGTTTGGGCCATTGGCACCGGGAAAACAGCAACGGCGGCACAAGCGCAGGAAATCCATGCTTTTATCCGCAAAGAAATTGCAACCCAGTTTGGACAGCCGGTTGCAGATGAAACCACCGTTTTATATGGCGGAAGCTGCAACCCAAAAAACGCAAAAGAACTTTTCTCCCAACCGGATATTGACGGCGGCTTGATCGGTGGCGCATCTTTAAAATCAAGGGATTTTGTGGATGTGGTTAAAGCGTTTAATTAACTCAAGTTGTTAGTTAGGTATTATTTTGTCAAGTGTAAAAGCAAACACGAATAATGTAATTTTCAACAACCATCCTTTGAAAGTTACGGCATGAAGTTTTCTGAGAAACAATCCTTTGATCTCGCTAATTGTCGTTTCAATTCTTTTTCTCCTACATTCTTTTATAAAGGCTGCACTTACGCTGTCTGTTCTTTTTGCATTTGATTTTCTATGTACTTTCAGAGCGATCAGATCGGTTTCCATTAACTGGTCCTCGATCTCATAATTGGTATAAGCTGAATCAGCAAACACCTCGCTTTCGGCAGGCAGTTCCAACGGTAGTTTCTTCAAAGCCTGCGCGTCATGTTCACTACCCGGAACAAAACCGAACTCTACCGGAATACCATCTTTAGTAACCAGTAACTGTACTTTTACCCCATAAAAATAACGGCGCATACTGGTTTGTTTGCCATGCCATTGCTTGCCGGTTATTATTTTAGAATTCGCAATCCGGATATTATCGCAGACTGCCACCGGAAACGAATCGAGCACGTAGCTCATCTCACAACTGATATATTTGAAATAATAACCGATCTGCATGAAAAGGCTGTATATAAGCTCTGCAACCTGATGTAGCCTGCGGTTAAAACGGCTTTTATCCAGCATTCCCGGTATCATTCCTGTCATTTTCATAAACTGCCTTGCCTTATCCTGATGACCTCCAAAATACAACGACGATACAACTGCCGTAGTGATGATCTCACTGTCGCTTACCTGCCTTCGACCGTCTTCATAATGATTACTTGTTTTCAATAAATCATCTATAAAACAAAATATTCCTATAATTTTATCCTTTGTAAGCATCATCATCGGTTCTTTAGTTGTGGTAAACCAAAGTTCTTGTTTTTGATGCTTACTTATTTATCCCTTTATTAGCAACTTGAGTTAATTAGTAGCAAGTATTTAATCTCAAGTATCAAGATTTGGCGGATTACACAGATACTGTTTTTAATGGTGCAATTTACTTAATACTAAATACTTGATACTTCCTTCAACATGAATTACATCGAACTCCTCTTCACCACGCTTTACCAGGAAGATTTTCAGCAGGATTTGCTGATGAACGCTTTGGCAGAAGCTGGTTTTGATACGTTTGAAGAAGTTGATTTCGGGTTTAAAGCTTACATTCCAGCCGCTAATTTTGATAAGGAAGATTTGGACGAAACTTTGGAACCATTGCACCAAATTTTAACTTTTTCTTACGAAGTCAATTTGATTCCGCACAAAAACTGGAACGCGGTTTGGGAAAGCAATTTCCAGCCAATCCAAATCAAAGACCAGATTTGGGTACGTGCCACTTTCCACGAACCGCGCCTGGATTTCCCGTTTGAAATTGTGATTGACCCGAAAATGGCTTTTGGCACCGGCCATCATCAAACCACTTCCATGATGATGGATTTTATGCTGGATACTGTTTTTACCGGCAAAAAAGTGTTGGACATGGGCTGCGGCACGGGCATCCTCGCTATTTTGGCTTCCAAAAAAGGCGCGGCAGAAATCACTGCGATTGATAACGATCCGATTTGCTGCGAAAGCACAATCGAAAACGCCGTCCTAAATTCAGTTGAAAATATTGCTGTTTTTTGCGGGTCAAAAGAAGCCATCCCCAACGAAACTTTTGATGTTATCCTCGCCAATATCAACCGTAATATTTTGTTGGACCAGATGGAAACCTACGCGCAACGCCTTTCATCAAACGGCCAGCTTTTTTTAAGCGGTTTTTACGAAAACCCGGATTTGAACCTATTAAAATCTGAAGCCGAAAAATACAGTTTACAATTTTTAGTAAAGAAGAAAATGCAGGATTGGGTTTCTGCAAAATTTATTCGTTAAGGTAATGTAATTTTCTCTTGATGCTATTTTTATAGCCCAAACTTTATTCTTATAATTATAAATTAAATTGCTAAGGCTTTTACATGAAAATACATTTCATTGCTATGGGCGGAAGTGCGATGCACAACCTGGCCATTGCTTTGCACAAAAAAGGTTTTACGGTAACCGGTTCTGATGATGTTTTTACCGAACCATCAAAATCAAGGCTGGATAAATACGGTCTGCTTCCCGCAAATTCTGGTTGGGACGAGCAAAATATTACGCCCGGTTTGGATGCCGTAATTTTAGGGATGCACGCCAAAGCCGATAACCCGGAACTGCTGAAAGCGCAAAACCTGGGCATCAAAATATATTCTTACCCGGAATATGTTTACGAACAAGCTAAAAATAAAACGCGCGTAGTAATCGGAGGGAGCCACGGCAAAACCACCATCACTTCCATGGTTTTACATGTGCTAAAAGAAGCATCGCTGGATTTTGATTATCTGGTTGGCGCGCAATTGGATGGTTTTGATACGATGGTCAAAATTACAAACGAAGCGCCACTGATGGTAATTGAAGGCGATGAATATTTGTCTTCGCCGATTGACCCAAGGCCGAAATTTCATTTGTACAAAGCCAATATTGCGGTCATCAGCGGCATTGCCTGGGACCATATCAACGTTTTCCCGACTTTTGAAAATTATGCAGAACAGTTTTCGATTTTTATTGACACGATTGAAAAAGGCGGCGAATTGATTTATTGCGAAGAAGACAAGGTGCTGAAAAATCTGGTCGAAAACCATCCAACCGAAATCAAAAAAGTTGCTTACCGCTTGCCTCAGCATAAAATCAAAAACGGTATCACTATATTGATCAACAACAATCAGGAATATCCTTTGCAGGTTTTTGGCGATCATAATTTGTTGAATTTGGAAGCGGCAAAAGCAGTATGTATGGCACTACAAATTGATGAGGGGGTTTTTTATAAAGCCATCACTGGTTTTAAAGGAGCGGCAAAACGTTTGGAACTGATTGGCAGCAACGGCCGTACAAATATTTATAAAGATTTTGCGCACTCGCCATCCAAACTTTTGGCTACGATAAAAGCAGTAAAAGGCCAGTTTCCCGAAAGGAAATTAATAGCTTGTATCGAGCTGCATACATTCAGCAGTTTGAACAAAAAGTTTTTGCAGGAATACGCAGGAACGATGGACGAAGCAGACGAGGCGATTGTGTTTATAGACCGGCATACTTTTGTGCAAAAAAATATGGAACCTTATGAAAATACGGTGGTAAAAGAAGCATTTGAGAAACAAGATTTAATATTTTTCGACGATGCGAATTTATTGTTCCGGTATCTAAACCAATTAAATTTTAAGGACAGTAATTTATTAATGATGAGTTCGGGGACTTTCGCAGGCTCAGACATGGCAAAACTTACGGAAAATATATTAGAGAACAATTAAAAAATAAATATTATAATAACTAATTATCAGAATAGCCGTATAAAATGTTGTATTATAAATCGCTTTCAATTATAAATTAAGCAGTATGAAATCTTTAGGAAAAAAAATTAGGTTGTTACGCCATCAAAAAGGTTGGAGCCAGGAAGATGTTGCCAAACAGTTGGACATATCCATTCCTGCGTTTTCAAAAATCGAAACCGGTATTACGGATATTAATCTATCCCGGCTGGAGCAGATTTCAAAATTGTACGAAATGACGATCGTTCAATTGTTGACTTTTAACGATGCGGAGCAAGAGCAAAAATCAGCATCGGAGATTGAATCTATCCAGAAAAAACTGGTAGAGCGCGAAGCAGAAGTGATTGACCTGCAAAAAAAGGTGATTGAACTGTACGAGGAATTAAGACACCCGAAGGCTATGGCCTAAGCTGTACTTTTGGTGGTTTCCGATTGTGTTTATTTAAACAAATAGCGCATCGTAACATGCCTTTTTCCAAATTTTACATTCATAGCTTCATGCAGGGCGAGCATTTTTGTGTTAAAATCTCCAACCCACGAAAGTTCCAGCTCATGGTACTGGTTTAAGGGGTACACATATTCTTTCAGTTTGATAAATATGGCTGATTCTAAACCGTGTTTCTGGAATTTTTGCTTCGTCCCCATCACCACTGCCCTCATCCTGTTTACGCCGCGGTACCTGCGGTAAAGGAATTTTAGTTTGCCAATCAGGTTTAATTTGCCGTTCAGGCCTTTTATCATCTGGTTGGCATCTGGTAAAATAAGTATAAACGCGGCTGGTTCATTGTTAATGTAGGCAAACCAAATCAATTTTGGGTCCATGATCGCTTTCATTTTCTCGAAGCTCTCCAGGATAGTTTGCTTGTTGATGGGCGTAAAACCAGTAAAGTCATGCCAGGCATCGTTATAGATTTCGATGAAATCGGCCGCAAATCTGTCTATTTTTTTAACGTCAAAACTCCTGAAATCATAGCCCGGCTTTTTGGCCACCCAATTGGCTATTTGCGTAAAACGGTCAGGAAAAGGTTTGTAAACTTCTAAATGGTTGGTAATCTGATCATACAAGGTATAAAAGCCGTAATGGTCAAAAAAAGCCTTATAATAAGGGTGATGGTAGTTCATGCCGTAGGAGGGCTGCGTAAAACCTTCGATCAGCAAGCCCCAAAAGCTGTCGTTTTCGCCGAAATTAATTGGGCCGTCCATAGCTTCCATGCCCTGGTTTTTTAACCATTCTTTAGCGGTATCAAACAATAAAAAGGCAACTTTTTCATTATTGATGCTTTCGAAAAAACCCATCCCACCGGTTGGCTGCTCGTTTTGGTAAGCCTTTTTTTCGTTGATAAAAGCAGCAATACGGCCAATTAATTTTCCGCTGTCATCTTTCACAATCCAACGGGTACATTTTCCGTGCGCAAAAAAATTATTTTTTTTTGGGTCGAAAACGGCTTCTACGTTTTCATCCAAAGGGCAAACCCAATTCGGATCGTTCTTGTAAATGATCCTGGCAACATCTAAAAACGCTTTCCGGCTTTTTTTATCCAGCACTTCTGTTATAACCATCTTAATATCTTAAAATTCAAAGGTAATTAAAGCAGGTGCTTTTTGGCGTATTTTATTACATACTGTTTTTATGCCTGATATTTTTGCTTTTGCTGCTTTTGTGTTGTTGCAATTATTGGTAACAACACAAAAATTAAATATTTTTTTAAGTATGACTATCCGTAATTTGTACCAACGATAAATAATGCTTAAATTTAGTAGAAAAAAGGGGATAAAATGAACATAGACGAATTTAGCAAAAAGTATCCTGACGAGTCCAGTTGTATAGAAGCTGTAAGGGAAAAACGTTTATCGATGGGGGTAAAATGCAAAAAATGCGGTCATACAGAACATTATTTTAGAAAAGGGGACTTAAAGTTTGAATGTAAGAAGTGCCATAGCCGCCAGGGCCTGCGTGCAGGGACGGTGATGGAAAACACGAACCTGCCCATCCGGTACTGGCTAATGGCCATACATTTGATGACGGTGACCAAGAAAGGGTTTTCGGCACTCGAAATGCAGCGGCTGATCGGTCATAAACGATATGAACCGATCTGGTATATGATGCACAAGACCCGCCGGGTGATGGGCAAAAGGGACGATAAGTATCAGTTGAGCGGTTACATCGAAATAGATGAAGGCTTTTTTGAACGGGCGGACAATAAGGACGTTATCGCTGAAAACAAGCAAAAACAGGCATCGGACGATGAAAAGAAGAACAAACGCGGCCGTGGAAGTGAAAGGCAAACCAAGGTATTGGTCATGGTAGAATCCAAGCCTGTTGGAGGCGAAGCGAAAAAGGGAAAGCCGGCCCGCAAAGCCGGTTACCTGAAAATGAAGGTGATGGAAGGTTTGAAAGCAGACAGCATCAACCAGGCAATTGGTAAGAATGTGGGGCCCGGCGCAACGGCCCAAACAGACGGTTACAGGGGATACAACAAGCTTAAAGAGCTATTGGCAGGCCACCAGGCAGTCGTTGA